>JAFWQJ010000051.1 GCA_017545185.1 Oscillospiraceae bacterium
TCGCCGGTACGCAGCTTCTGGAAGTCTTCCATACCGATCGGCAGTTTCAGTTTTTCCTGCATAGCACTGTCCTCCTTTGCTCAGTCAACATGATTGGTTGATACCATTATACCACACTCCGCCGCAAATCGCAAGGGGCAAGCAGTTTTCCTTGACAATCGACGCGGAGTGTGGTATCATAAATTATAAGGTCATGCGCTGTCTGCCGCAGAATCCTTTGGCTTCGCTTCCTTCAGATTATCAATCAGCGCAATCATGCGGTTGAGCCGCGCCGCATCAATCATGCCCTTGTGGTAGAGAATCCGCGCCCATGCGGTAAGGGTTAGCTTCTTCATGGTAAGCTCCTGTGAGTCAGCCCTCTGCATTGTTCGTCCCTCCTTTTTCTTTAGTAAGTATGGTCAAATAGACCGGTTGTATTCGATGAAAATGCAGTTGATGAGTAATAAACATATGGGATGGCAGCGCCCCGAAGGGCGCTCCCAGCAGCATCATTCCTCATGTGAAACGTCAGTGTCAGTATTGTTCTTCTGCGAATCGTCATCACTGTATTCACGAAGAAAACGGTCATAGAGCAGGGTATCAACAAAGTCAACGACCTTACCCCGAAGCACAGTCGGTTCATTCGCACCGGTTTCCTTGTTGAAGGCATCGAGCTCAAGAATCACATCGCCGGATTTGAATTTATTGAAGCCCGCATCCATTGCGTTATCAAAGCCGAGCTCCTGCGCAATTTTATCCTCAGATTTTCCGGGGCGGCAGAAGCTCTTTATGTTCGCCTGACGCATCGCGTCAAGCTGGGGATGCCGCTGATCGAAGTAGTCCTGCGTCGCGCCAATGAGCGCTGTGTGAAACCGCCTTCCATCGGTTATGATGCTGCGCAAAATGGAATTTGGCGCAAAGTTTTGGTCCTTAAGCTCGTCGATAGCTATCGTCAGAAATTCGCTGTCGTGCAGCATTTGCCAGCTGAACAGTGATGCCGCCAGAATATCAAGCAGCACATGGGAGCTATCACCGACTTCATTTCCAAGATCCAATACAATAATCTTTTTTTCGTGCTTGAACAGGTCGCCCCAACTGATTCTATCGTATCCGATCTCGTCGATTTCGCCGAGGATATCCGCAAGCGTGTCGATGATCTCGGCGTCTACACGACCGTCTTGTTCCATTTTTGTAAGCATATCCACGAAATCAACAGTATTATTTTTGTCGCGGAGGTAGTCGGAAAGAAAGTGCTGTAGAGCCTTCTTCTTTAGACTGTCAACGGATTTGTCCGTATCGGTCTTGCCGATCGCAGCTGCTAACGTGCGGTAGATCACGCCCTTCTTGTCCCACAGGTTGTCGCAGCCTTCCAATGCCCCGAGATCGATCGGGATATGGTCCTGTCCGGCTCCGACTGCAATAAAACAGAAAAGTTTATCGACGACATCCTGCGGCAGCATCCGATACAATTTTTCTTTAGTGTAGGTTTTGCTTACATCCAACACGACCACATTTTGCCCCAGCATCCGGAGCATGCAGAGGATCTGTGCAATGGTCCACGATTTTCCTGTTCCACTCTTACCTGTACCGAAAAAGTGGTTGTTTTCTTCGTTTTCGTAGATAAGCATCTTGCCTGCATATCGCCCGTCTACGATTTTTACCAGCGGCAGGAAGTTTTCTGTTGGCATCTCATCACGCCGAAACAGGAACATCTGCTTGTCAAGCGAATCGAAACGCTGAATGTTCTCGCACGATATCAGGTCGAACCCTATAGAATGAAAGTACTGTTTGTGATGCCCGCCGTCAGAGTTGCATACGGTAACACGGACGCTCTTTTCAGCTTTCGGTGTTTGCGGGAGATATTCTAATTCATAAAGCGCGGAGGTGAGAATGTCCATATCGCTGACGGACTGCATCTCGTTCTTTGCAATTGCAAAACTGTCATCAGTATCAATATTGAGCCGCCTCTTTTGTCTGTCCACAATGATGGTATTTGTTCCGCTGTCAAACGGAGTGATTTCCTCTTTGAGAACCAGCCTGAAGTATCCATCCTCAATTTTCTTATTCAAGATACGCCCAAATTCCGAACAAATCACATCATTCAGCGACTGTCGATCCTGCTCCTGTGATATCAGCCATGCCTCTATCTCCTGCTCAAAGTCAGGAGCGAACAGCGGGCTGTAAAACTCGCGGTACATCCTCAGTGATGTAACAAGCATGACATAGGTGTTCCGTTTGGAAACAGGGATGGCATCCGGGATATGAGTTTGGACCTCATCGACATGACCATTGAACACTTTTTCAAGATCGCCGTCATTGCAGCCCCGCTCAATCCGGTATATAATGTTCGCATCCAGCCGCTTCAACGCAGTTTTGAAATCTGACGGAGAGTATGCTTTCTCAGTGTCGTCCAGATTCAGCACGCAGCATTTATCAGGCGGAAGATACAGCTCTGCATACCCGGAGATTAGTGCGATGATGTGATGGACTTCGGAGCTGCTCCCCGCAGCCCCGCAAACATCCTGAATCAGAAGATCGTAGCCTTTCTCCGCTTTTTTAACCTGATCCGCCGCAAACGGGTCAATTACAACAACCACGCCGTCATTGATCGTTTCCAACTCAAACCGCAAGGGTTTGATATTGGGTCCGACCGGCGGTGCTTCAAGAGAATCATACCATGTGTTCTTCATGAGTGCCACCAGCAATGAACTCGGAATTGCCGGTGTTGGTTTCAGAATCAGAACACTGTCAGCGTAAACATCCCGCTTTACAAACAAGAATTGAAACCAACTTGCAATTCTAAAGAGCAAGGCGATCAGAAGCCGCTTGCTTCCGGAGAACAGCGTCGCAAGAATTGGTGTAATGTCTTCATTCTCCGCACTACTGCAAGTAGGATACTGTCTGCTTTGCAACGCTGGTGCAAGAGATGACACTAAAGCTGAAGGCAAGAGTCGAGGGGGGGAAAATTGTATCACGCCCGAAACTTTCTTTTCGTTCCAAACTCTTGTGAATCCTTGATGATTTCCAACAAACACCAATGAATCCTGTGCAGGATTCAAAATGTGTTTTGAAAGGATGAAACAGATGATCTTGCCGATCTCCTTTAGATCATTTGCGTTCTCGCCGATTATCCCGGAAAAATACTTGGGAATTTTTGATGGTGAAAACCCCGTCTGCGGAATAACCGCCACAAAAACCCCGGCTTCTTTTGCCCCCGGAGAATAACTGACGACCAGGTAGTCAAACCCAGAGGCATGTTTATTAATTATTTTCATCCAATGTATTTTCATTATCAGTAGAAGCGTAATGGCTGAAAATCTGCCCCTTCTCAGCCGCATCATAAACCACTGTGAATCCGAAGCATCGCTCAGATAAAAATCCTGCGTCAGGTGGGCAATGAATTCAGGGCTGTTGAGCAGGTCAGTCATGCTCTTGAAATGAGCTGAAACCGTCATAAGGTTTTCATCGTGAATAGTGAGGGACATCCCAAGTTCCCGCTGAAGTCTTATAAGTTCAGCCGCTGTTTGAACGGCAGGGTTGTTGGGGTCGCCAAAAACGAATTGTTCCGTTGTCTGCGCCCCGCATGATGATTGGTTGAACATTTTCAATCCTCCAGAAAAATTTTTGAGATGAAGCATGAATGCGGTGAGAAAACAAAAATCGAATCTCAGAATGGAAAAACGCCATGTTTTTCGTGTCTGTAAATATTCTTTTCATACTAACACCGCATCGAAGATCGCTCCATCACATTTTCTGCAAACATTCCGGCCGGGAAGTGCATGACTTTATCATACCACACCCGAGGGCGATTCTCAATTGAACACAAGCAGTCAAATATAAATGTCTAGAATATGGAGGGCGCTATGGATTTTGGTGAGTTTATCGCTGCATTTGGGAACGGTTACCGATTCTTGAAGGATGAGGAAACCAAGCGGTCTCTTGGAAAGGAGTTTTTTTGCAGGTTGCTCCTGTGTTCCATATCCTCAAACGAAGCTATCGTTAAATATATAGACGGAATAGAGGATAAAAAGCATCAACGCGATAAGTCTTCTTTTCAGGCATACTATAGAAATACGAATCGCAGATCTTTGCATCCCATTGCAGCCCCGATTGTAAACAGCCAACAATTGGATGTGATTAAATTTCATCAGTTTCTCGATAATTATACCCTCCACTACAGTAAGGAACAGCTTTTGATAAATTTTCAGGAATACATTTCAGGCACAACAGCGGAAACGCTTTTTGATGATATTAGTGAATCCTTCGTGAAGATTCTCACTGAAGAAGCAAGTAAACCAGATCACAGACGGAAAAAGCCCATTTCAAGAAAAACTGATGACCTGGTTACTGCTTCTTATGACGACGAAAAAGATGATGGCTTTGAAACAACGTATAAAAAGAAAATGACACTCTCAGAAATACTTCCGGATATCAGGTCAAAAATATGGGTTGAAATCAATGAGATTATTAATGCTTGCAAAGTCTTCCAATCTGAGACTGAAAGCCTAAATCATTCTATGGGTTTATTATATGAAGCAAGCGATGAAGATGATCAAGAAAAGATTACTTCGCGAATGACAATGTTTAAAAAACAACGTGAAGAGGTTGAAACCAGCTTCAATGAAATATTGAAAAAATGGTTTCATCTTTACAAGACATACGCTCATATTATAGAAATCAAAGAACTTACCCAAATTGAGTTTGCTAACGAAGTCATACTCCCCCCAGATAATAAGATCACTCACACGGCGGGAAGTAATACTGATGCCGCTATAGAAAAACTAAGGCAACTATCTGAAGATTATCTGTTTATATAATTGCCACTATTATAAAGGCGGTAGAAACGAGAATGCGATATGCCCATCTCTCGCATTGCATCGACCGGTCGTATTTCGCCGCGCTTCACAGCAGCCATAATCTCGCGCCAGTTTTCAGGCAAGGGTGCAGGCGGTCGCCCGAAACGGACATTTCTCCGCTTCGCAGCCTCGATACCCTCACGCTGGCGGGCGCGGATTTTCATGCGTTCATTTTCCGCGATACTTCCGAGCACCTCGATCAAAATCGCGGTGACCATTTCCTGCACCCATAGCTGCTCCGGCGGGAAGTCTGTTAAGGTTGTCGGCAGGTCGAGGATCTTGACGCGGACGCCCATTTCCTTAAAGGATTCAAGTTCGCGTTTGATATCCGTCTTGCTGCGGCTCAGGCGATCAAGTTCCTTGATGACAAGGGTATCACCGCGGCGAAGGATTTGCCGTTTCAGATACTGGTATCCCTCACGTTCCGTATCCTTTCCGGATGCCTTGTCGATGATAATATTCTGCTCCGGAACACCGAACTTCGTCAGAGCCTCGATCTGTCTGTCAGTATTCTGCTCGCGGCTGGACACGCGGGCGTACCCGTATACTCTGTTTTCCATATTTCCTCCAATCTGTTCCGAAAAGTGGTGGTTACTTTCGAGCCATCCCAGAAATCTAACCGGGACTTTTTGGCACACTATTTTCGCCGTTTTTCGGGTGTCCCACAACCTATACTTTTCGACACACATACGCCCTGCCGATCATCATGACCGACAGGGCGTTCTGCATTATAATTCCGCCAAAGCAAACTCAGCCCCGTAGCACTCCGGATTAACGAGCATATCCTCTATCTCATCATACGAATACCCCATCTCCCTCATGTAGCGGATGTCCTCCGGATCAACCCCATAATATCCGCTGAGCTCAATCAGAATTAGGTAATCCGAGTCTTCAGAGCAAGTTGTTGGCACTTGCTTTGTCCAGTCAAATAAACAGCTACCGAGTCCATACCAGTGACTACTATACAGCGGATAATCCTCGTGAACAGTGTAGCGGTCACGGGTGATTCTGCCATCCGGCGCAATGCGGAGCAGCTCACCCTCGTTTACCGCGATAACCTCATACGGCGGGAACTTCACCGATAGCTGCTTGAAGGCTGCGCTCATGATCTCTTTCGTAGACGAATACGCATACAGACCGAGAAACGGAAAGTGTATCAGGTACAGCGGACTCTCGCCTTTAACAAAATAGAGATTGTCCGCCCTGTCCAGGAGCGTGAATGTAAAATACCCGCGGACAGTTTCCGCCATATACCGCAAGGAATCGAAGGTCAAATTCTTCTGCGATTCGATCAGCTGAACGGCGATATATGAATCAGTTTCAATCTGTGTATCGGGGAGATTCAGCTGCCTGCGAAGCTGATCATCGTTATACAGCACGCCATTGTGAGCGAGAGCAAAGTCCGCTCCGGCATGACCTCGGAACGGATGATTGTTTTGGTTGAACTTTTGATCGCCTTGCGTCGTCAACCGTGTGTGCCCCAAAACCGCAGATGTCCCCTGCGGTATCCTAAAATGAAGCTTCTGTGCCGGCTTCGGGCGTTTGTAGATAGTCAAGGTATCAGCTTTGTTATATGCGATACCCGCAGCATGATTTCCTCGCACTTCCGACGCATTCGCCAATGCCTGCACCATTTTTTGCAGAACCTTCCACGGCACACGCTTGCCGTAATCCAGTAATCCGAATAAAGCGCACATTATCAGTCCCTCCTTTCCCATGGAGATTTGTCATCGTCTGTTACTCTCAAAATCATTCGAATCAAATAACCAATAACTTGGATTGCAAACCAAATGCCGCCGACTTTGGCATTTCCGCTTACAAGCTTTGCCTTATGCGGATCAATAATGTTTTTCATACCTCACCCTCCGTTTCGACTTCTTCGTTGATGTAAAGCTGGCGCTCTTTGAGATATTGAATGAGCTCCGGCTCCGTGATCGTCATAGCGAAATCGCGCCATGACTGCTGCTCAATTTCTGCCTCAGACATAGAAAGAGCCACGTCGCAGATTCTATTGACAAGCTGCAATGTGGCTATTAGTGTATTCAGTTTGAGTGTTCCCCGGAACAGCCGGAATTCAATCGTCTGGTACGGGCAAAGGTTGATCGCAGCATATCTGCCGACATTGCCCTTTTTCGCTTTGTCGAGAATCTGTTTTCCTGTTTTCTCGATGCCGTACCGCGCCGCCCACCTGTTCATGCTGTACGGGCTGCGCCTTGAAAAAGTGAATAGTTCGTTCCAATGCAGCTCCGTAAAGAACAGAATTCGCTCGATCACTTTCTCCTGCTCCTCACGGGTTTCTCCGAAAGCATCCCGGTTGACGTGCACATGAAGTCCGCATGTATTGGTCATGTGAGACTTATAGCCGAGCCGCACCGCTTCGTGCAGCACATCTGCCCAGTACATGTCATTCAAGTGATAATCCAGACTCATCGGGTGGGTCACAATTTCAAAGCCGTCATCGAGACTGCCGTCAGACTTGATGTAAATGTTCTCACAGCGGGTATTTGCCTGCGCTTTGATGCGGCGTGCATTGTCTTCATCCTTGCCGCCGAAATCAACTTCCAGCTCAACTCCGAAAAAGCGAGAGCCTTCGCCGTAGAATATGGGTTCCGGCTTGTAGCCGTACTCCTCGATCTCAGTATCCAGACGTTCATAGCACGGAGAACAGTACGGGCAGTCGTGATACCAAAGTACATCATCATCGTGCAGAATGCGCCCACATTCCTCACAGCGACGGTAGTGATCGTCGAAGCAGCAAGGGCAAAGCGTCGTGCGGTCATCACAGATTGAATCAGTCGCCCAGATCGTTTCGCCGCAGTGATCGCAGGTTGTGGTATGTTCGGCGTAGCAGCTTTCGCAGAGCTGCTGACCCTCAACCTCATAGTTTTCGTCCTCGCTCAGTTCAGCATGACAGAGCGAACAGTATCTTCTTGCATCTTCCATTTAAAAACCTCCGTAAACAGTTTGCCCCGCCGATTGGCGGGGCATCAGTATTCGCTGGCAAGCAGCATCGTACAATAAGAATCGCTGTCAATCACATAGATTTTCGCTGTAATCGGGTTATCTGACGGGATCAGATAGATTTTTTTGTATTCCGGTTCTTCGGCAGTATGCTCGATCTGCTGCATTCCGCCGAACGGTTTGAGCTCGAACATCTGCAGATAGTCGCATTCTTCCGGGAGCAGCTCAATGCAGTTCCAGATGAAGATTTGCAGGGGCGGCGGAATACTTGCGCTGACACCGCGGGTCAGGTAACGCGGGGATTTGAACATATAAAAAGGCCTCCTTTCGTTCGTTTTTGAAGCAGAAACATGCGCAGCGCTTCTGCTCAAAGGAATAATATATATATGAAAAAACAAAAAACGCCGGTATATTGCTGACGACCGGATGTACTACATATATATAATCCAAGAAAATGGATAAAATCGAGCAAAGGAGTGTGTTTTTTATGAAAAATGGAAGGAATCCGCCGGAATGGATGAAGATGAAACGCAGAAAATGGAAAAAATCGGAGAATCAGCAAAAATGTAACACTATGTGTTAATGAGCGAACGAAGTGAGCGCCTGCTATTATATTAACTATGATATGCATAGGCAAAAATTTGGAGGTAAAAAGATGAGGAGTCAAGAAGAAATGCGAAGCATTGTGACATCAGTCCGATTATCAGAGAAGCAGCGTGAAGAAATCCAGAGGAAAGCAGATATGTATCATATGACCATGGGATCATTTATGGTATTTTCAGCAATAAATGCAAATTCCGGCTTTGATCCGGTGATTGCGGTGCATACGCAAAATATTCTGAACATCGCAAGGGAACTTGCGCGCAAGCATCAGCCTGAATTACTCGATGAGATTCAGAAGGAGGAGGCGGCAATATGGTTTATGTCAAAGTGATACGAAACACTTATGCGGATTTATCGTATATTCATAATCTTTGCGATTATGTTTTTAAGGACGATCTGCGCGGAGTCGGCGGATACGGTGTAAACCCATATCATCCTGATCTTGCGGATGCACAGATGAGATTCATTAAAGTGTGCTACGGCAAGGAGAGCGGCAATCCGCTGATTCATATGATGATCTCACTGGACGAATGCGCTGAAACAAAAGAAAAAGCGTGCGAATTCGCTAATAAATTCGCACGCTATTATATGGATAAATATCAGGTGATCTGGGCGGTACACGAAAAAGAACGAGGTGCATCGCGCTTCCATGTCCATCTGATCTTAAATTCCGTCAGCTATGTGAACGGGAAAATGTTTCACGGTGATATCGGGGAAATGCACGCATACAACAAGTACATTTCAAAACTTACCAAACGGAAGGTTTGGTTTGTATTTGAAGGAAAAACATCAAAATCCCCGATTTGATTTGAAGTTATTTCTGAAAAATATTTATGATGAGTGATGCATGGTCTGGGATTAAAATACAGATACAATATCGCATTGCTGTTGTAATTGTAAACAAAGTGTGAAACATGGCGAAATGTTATTGACAATCAGAAAGTATCGATGTATAATATAACCATACTAGTGGGGAGCACTTGGATCAATAAAGCGTAAGTCACGTAAAGTATTGTATCGTTTCGTGATGTATTGTGCTGCGAAGGCGTTGCGTCGTGTGGTGTTGCGTTCTGCTGCGTAGGCTTTGTGTCGTGTAGTGTTGCGTTCTGCTGCGTAGGTGTTGCGTTGTGCGACGATGTGTCGCGTAGGCGTTGCAATTTGCAGCTTTTCCTTGTGCTTCCCACTAGATAGTTGATTTTCCAGTATATGTGAATAGCGCTCTTCATCGGAGAAGAGTGTTTTGTATTGTCTGTAATATTGTACCGGAATAGGGTATCAGTTCTTTTGAACAGCGAAAAAACTGAGATCGAAAAGAAAAAATGTGATCTATAACCAGTAATTATGATGATAGAGTGCCTGGCGTAATGCCGGGCACTCGTTTTCATTCTTCTTTGCCATGAGCGGAATCAGATGTTTCCTCGGTATTGAGCAAATTTGAGAGTATATCCGCCAGTGGGAGCTTCACAATGAAATCCCGATCCTGATCTGACAACATTTCCAACCGCGAGAGTTTTGCGATCGTATCACCTTTTAATCGCTGCTGCAATTACAATCCAAATGTGAAATACGATTGGAATTCAGACAGATCATAACGGCTGTCAGATCATCATGTGAGCCAGCTTCTTTTGCTGCTTGAATGATTTTGCTCAGTTTTTGTGCTTGCTCCCGACTGCTGCTCATAATCTGCTCTAAAACATCATGCGCAACATGATCGTGAATGCCGTCCGTTGTCAGCAACAGCGTATCAAATGGCAGGCATTCAAATACTGTCAGTTGGTCAACTCTTTTCGGAACACCTTGTATATAGATATGATCTTGGTTGATTTGCAGATTTACTTCACTTTGTGGCAAATATATCAACTGATCTGTTGTAATCTGCTCCAGATGATGATCGCGTAGAATATACGCACGGGTATTTCCCACATGAACACAGAAGTTATAATCAGCGTACAGATAGATTCCGGTCATTGTCGTGTACATCTGTTTCAGATTAGGTTGATGGTTTGCAAGATCAAGAAGCAGATGATTTGCATATTCCATCGCCTCCGGAAGCATTTCGGGTGAGTTAATATGCATTCCGGCCAGTGTTTCGAGAAAGAAACATGATACAGCAGAGTCATCGGCAGTTACGCCAACACCGTCTGCCACACATACTAATCCGGTCTCCGGCAGATCACGTTCTATATTCAGGTCATTGTCTCTGTCCGAAGCAGAAAACACCTCTTGCCCAATCAGAATGGAATCTTTATTCTGTTCAAGATGAATTCCTATACTACTCGCAATATAAACTTTTCCTTCCATGAATTTCACATCCTCCAATATTGATTCACAATAAATGATATATCAATCCTGATTACTCATTATCCGGATACAGTTTGGTTAAATCCAGAAGAGATTACGCGAGTGTAGCAAGTCTTTCAGAATATCATCAGTTCATTCAGCTTCTAGTAAATCCAGTACGTTTTCGATAATATCCGATTCGGAAAGCAAATGCTTCATTCCCAGAGCTAACGAATTAGCTTTTTTGACATGCTGACCGTGGAGCGCAATGCCCCACGTTTTTTACTCATCGTCGTCATTTATGAGATCACCAAATTCTTCAACCGGGTCAATCCCATCAAAAAACTCATTGATGATTTCGGTCTTGATTCTATCGAAAAAGTTGTCCGTATCATTGTCATCATCAGGAGAGTCATCGTGAATGCCTTCTGATTCGTCAATCGCTTGAATTACTGCCATAGGAATATCGGTTTGTGCCATCATCTCTTCCCCGGCTTTGCAGTCTTCGAGCAATTCATCTGTTATGGGAACAAATTTGTCATTATAAAGCCGGTCAATATATGCTTGTTTATCCGGAGACATTTGATCGTAAAGTTCACATAAATGATCAGAGCCTTCATCGGAAGCACATTCAGATATGAATTTAATGAGTGATGAATATCCAAATGCATGTGCGATTTTTCTGACGACGGTAAATGATTTGATTGCTTGGGGTATGATTGTTACCACTGTAAGCTTTCTGCATCGTTCGGTAATCTTCTCGACGATAGATACGTTCTTGTCATAAAATTCTTTTTTGTCCATATAAAGACTCCTTTCTATCAAAGCAGATTCTTACATCATTACAAGGAAACCCGGACAACGCCGGGTTTATTGTTTCAAATGCGACCTGTTATCTGATAACATGCCACTTTTCAAATCTGCTGCTTGGACATGAGCAAGGCTGCTGCGGATATGCAGCTGCACGCTTCATCTCACACATTGCCGGCTGACCGGATAGACTGGTCGCTGCATTGCCGTTGTTTGTTAGCTCACGAACGCCCTTCCAATGCTCGCAGCCGACGCAGATCTTCTCACCGTTATTCGGAAAAGTTGTGACTTTTCCGTTCGGTCCTAATGTTGCCATAATTTACCTCCGTTCTCGTTTACGATTGATTCATTTGCAGCTGTTTGACCTTGACTTTATTAAAAAAAGGAAGATGTATTTCTTTTGTCAACAGACGTACTGCCGCTTTCCCAACCTCCTTTATAACCGCTACAACCTTGGATTCCTCTGTATCCTTTATCAACAAACCGTTTACAGCACCGGCTATTACTGCACCTTGTATACCGAATACCATTCCGACAGTATCAACAATTTCACTGCATATTTGATCCTTATGCTGTACCCATAGTCCGCTGATTGTGGATATAGCAGTATCCTTGATATGAACCAACGCCTCAGTTACAGTGCATTTCTTCTTGATGACGTCTTTGAAAACAGCGGCACTTTCCACGGTTTTATGGGCAATCGTCGCCAGAACCTTAATGGATGTGGCGGGAATAATACCCGTCTGCTCTGCTACAGCGAGTCCCGCAGAAACAGCACATTTCAGTCCGACGCTTGCGCCGTCAATCAGGGTGTCAGTAACAAAATCCTTATCAGTTACCGTGGCACGCACGCCATCATCTATTGCTTTTACAAGAACACCAGCAGCAATTTCGCGCAAACCGCTTTGTCCGGCTTCTTTTGCAACGGATTTTAATGTATCTTTCAAGCGATACTGGTTCCATTTATCATCCTGCCATTCGGCTGCATCTTCTGTATCTATCAACTCAACTTCGATATTTTGATCGAGTTCGGCTTTTGCTTGTGCAATTCCGTTCAGGAATTCTGCTGCTTTCCGAGCTTTTTCTCCGTTGCTTCCTTCATCCTGCATGATATCTGAAACAAGCCACTGCTCAGCTGATTGTCCTGCCGCTTTCGCGGCAGACATTTCAGCTTTCTTTTGTTCCATGAGATCAAGTGTTTCAAGAATCTCTACGGAGATTGCGTGAATTGCATCAACGGACTTGCCAGGCAGTTTTCTGCCGATGAAATCTTGCAGCCAGTCATCATATGATTGCTCATTTGCATGTAATGTGTAGTCATTGATTGAATCATGAAAATTCTGTACTAATCCGTTAATATTCATTTTGTCACCTTCTAATCATTTAATTTGTTTCTTCTAATTGTATTGTATTATAGAGCATTACAAATCTCCTCAAGCATACTTTTAATTACATATACATCAAAGAAAACTGAACCAATTTCTGGAATAGTATCATCGGGAGATTTTGTTCCGCTAAATCGTCCAACTAAGAAAATGCTCTTATTCTTTTTTCCAAATTGGATTTGATTAATTTCATCATATCTTACGAATATTTTTTCAAAAGCATTATCGAATGCCATACCTTTTGTAGTAAATAATATCCCATCTTTTCCATTACTGAATAATGAAGAATCTACTAAACCTATTATAGTACCAGAAGCTTTCATCCCGAATTTGTTTAGAGCATTTCGAACCTTTTGGCTTTCATACAGTATCTCAACTGAATCATACGCAGCGCAATTATTCGGAATCTGATGAATATATTTGTCGACTATATGAGTAATTTCTTTATCTATATTTTCAGAAGTGATTGATTTCTGTTCGTCAATTTTTGTTTCATTATCATGCAAATCTTTGACCAACTCTGTGAGAGCTTCTTGTGCTTCAGCATATCCCTGTTGAGCAGCTTTTTGAAACCATTCTACAGCAATTCCCATGTCTTGCGCGACACCCTCACCATTCCGATACATAATACCAAGATTATACTGTGCTTCAACAATTCCCCTTTTAGCGGCTTTTCGAACCCATTTGAAAGCTTCTTCTTTATCTACAGCTACACCTCTGCCAGAGTAGTACATATCGCCTAAAATCGCTTCTGTATTGCCCACTCCTTTCTCCGCAACTTTTCGAAGCCATTTAAAAGCTACTTTCCAATCTTGAGGTACGTCTTGTCCTTTAGAGAAGATTTCGTAGAGTAGAATTTGCGCATGAACATCGCCTTGTTCTGCGGCTTTTTCATACCATTTCACAGCAGTTTTTACGTCTTTATCGACATATGTACCATAGTAATACATATCTCCAAGTTCACGCTGTGCTTCGGCATATCCTTGATCAGCTGCTTTTTCAAACCATTCAAAAGCTTTAGCGTCATCCCGCGATTCATCATGCCTCCAGCTATACATTTCACCAAGTTTATACTGTGCTTCGGCATATCCCTGCTCAGCTGATTTTTGAAACAATTCAAAAGCAATATGAAAATCGCCTTTGCCATTAGTTAAATCATAAGATATGAGACCAAGTTCACACTGCGCTCGAGCATTGCCCTGATCAGCTGCTTTTCGAAACCATTCAGCAGCAGCTTTCATGTCTTCTTCAACACCGTCTCCTGTCAGATACATATACCCAAGTATACATTGTGCTTTATCATTTCCTTGCAAAGCGGCTTTATTTAACCATTTTAATGCTTCTGCATAATTCTGTTCTATATCCTTTCCTTTCTTGTACATCATTGCCAGTACGAATTGTGATTTTGGAGTTCCTTGTTCAGCAGATTTCCTTAACCATTCTACTGCTTTAGTCATGTCTTTACTAACACCATTTCCATTTTTATACATGAGGCCAAGATTATGTTGCGCTTGTACATCACCTTGTTCCGCAGCTTTTCTGTACCATATTACAGCTTGGCTTCCATCTTTTTTGACACCTCTACCCTCCTCATACATATAAGCAAGATTAAATTGAGCTTTTGAATTGCCTTGCTCTGCCGCTTTACGCAACCATTCTACTGCAAAAGCATCATTTTTTTCCACTCCACATCCTTTCAAATGCATCCACCCAAGATACCCCTGAGCATCTACATCTCCTTCTACAGCAAGCTGCTTCACAATTGGCAATGCTTCATCATAACGCTCCTGATCAATAAGTTCTTTTACAACTTCGATACTTATAGCATATGATTTGTTTGCAAATCGGATTCTTTGAAGCAAAATACCGTTTTTCTTGTATTCCAGTTCATTCTTTTCCAGAGAAACTTCGGGATTATTCACACCGATATAGGTAATATTTCCTTTAGCATACGGAATCGAGAACTTGGCCCCATACAAATATATGATTGCAGGTGCTTCGTCCAGAATATCAAACAACTCATCCTGGTTAAAAGCTACTGCGTCTACATTATCAAGAATACTCTGGTCAGTCGTGATCTCGCGTAGAATGCGCAGCTTTTCATTCCGGCGCTGCAATGTCTCAAAATCGGTATCATCAGCATCCGCGGAGTATTCCACACCAAAAATCTCACAAAGCTTCGCATTTAAATCGGGCGTGTCTGAAGAGAGTGCAGCGACTTTTTCAGCAAGCACTTCATAATACTGATTTGCAAGCCATGTTTTCAGCTTGCCATCTGCAAAATATCCAAGTACAGATTCCAGATCAAAATGTTCCTGCAGCTCTTCCAATGTACGAACGGCTGTACCGTCTTTCATTTGCAATGGAAAACGGATAATTTTGGCCATATCTTATTCCTCCTCAATTGCATATTATGATGAGATGCCAAGTTTCATCAATTCTTGCAAGGCAGATTTATACCGTTTATCAGCGGAAACTTTAAACCAAGCAATCGCAAATTCCATATCTCTTTCAACGCCGTAGCCCATTTTATACATTACCCCCAAACTATACTGACTCCTGGCATCTCCATTCTCTGCCGCCCTAGTATACAATGTTACGCTTTTTTCCCAATCCTTTGAAACGCCCAAACCGTTCCTTTACATTTCAGCTAATATTCCTTGAGCTAAAACATCACCTAATTCACTCAGATTTTCTATCTCGTTAAACAGTTTTGAATAGTGAGACGATTTATCCATTTCTCTTGTCATACACCACTTTATGTAACCATATGAAGAAAGTGGTTCATGATAATTAAATGCTTTTGAACACCAATCATTTCAAATGCTTTCATCGGGTTCAACAACACCGTATCCTTGATCATAATAACACGCCATGAGATACATAGCCCTCGGGTTTCCATTCAAAGCAAATTGCTCCACATGTTTGAATGCACTAACTAAATCCCCTGAAGGAATTCTCTCTCTCCTTTGATTGCATAAGGATTTATGCCTTCTTCAAAACAAATATTATTAAACGCTATTCCATTATTATTATATTCAGATTAATATCTGTCATTTTCAAGGACCACTTTGCAATTGCTGATACCGATATAGCTAATATTTTCCTTTACGTACGGAATCGAAAATTCCTCGCCATACAAGTAAATTACCGCCGGTGCATCATCCAGAATTTCATTCAATTCATCCTGATCAAACGCAACGGCATCAACATTATCCAGAATCTGCTGATCATCTGTGACTTCGCGCAACACACGCAGTTTTTCATTCCGGCGCTGTAATGCCTCAAAATCCGTATTATCAGCTTCAGGTGAATATTTCACACCTAATATCTCGCACAGCTTTGCATTCAAATCCGGAGCATCTGCCGTCAGTGCAGCGACTTTTTCTGCAAGCTCGTCATAATACTGATTTGCAAGCCATGTTTTCAGCTTTCCGTCTGCAAAAGATCCGAGTACGGATTCCAAATCAAAATGTTCCTGCAGCTCTTCCAATGTACGAACGGCTGTGCCGTCTTTCATTTGCAGGCGGAATCTTATAATCTTAGCCATTTTGCACCTCCTATCTCGATGCACTCTTGAAGTGCCGGTTTTCATATTCCTTGGAGAGATTCGTCAGCGATTCCTTCATGATCTCCGAAAGCGAATGCGTATTCTTGATTGCTGTTTCAATGTATTCCGTAGTCAGCTCGTCGCAGCCGTCAATAAATGCATTCTCTACTGCATCAATGACAACGCCCTCGACATCTGCGCCGCTATAGCCTTCGGTTAGACTGCTGAGTTTTGCCAGATCAATAGACTGCAAATCTTGCTTTCTCCGCTTTCTAATATGAATTTCAAATATTTTGCGGCGCTCCTCTGCTTTGGGCAGTCCAACATAGAAAATCTCGTCAAACCGTCCTTTTCGCATCAATTCCGGCGGTAGCTTCGTGATATCATTTGCTGTCGCAACAACAAATGAAGAACTGGTTTTCTCTTGCATCCATGTCAGGAAGGTTCCGAACAGTCGCACAGTAACCTCATTTCCCGAACCATTAACGCCTGCAAATGCCTTTTCAAGTTCATCAATCCACAGTATACAGGGGGCAATCGCTTCTGCAAGTGCGATTGCCTTACGCATATTTTCTTCTGATTCACCGACATATTTTCCCATGATCTTGCCCATATCAAGGCGCAATAACGGTACATCAAACATCTGAGCTGTAACTTTCGCACACAGTGACTTTCCGCAGCCGGGAACGCCCGCTATCATAACACCTTTCGGGATATTTACACCATATGCCAGTGCTTTGTTAATTGACTGGAACACTTTTGCTTTGCGCTGTAGCCATGATTTTAGATTCTCAAGACCACCGATATCCTCCGGACGCTCTTTCAGCGGGATCATCTCCAGAATACCGGATTTCATAATCATCTGTCGTTTCTGCTCATGAATCAGTTTCAAATCCTGACGAGACAGTGTGCCATCGATTGACAGCGCCGATGCCAGCAGGCTTTCAATTTCAAATTCGGTCAGTCCTTTGAACGCCATCGACATATCTTCCAGTAAAGCCTCAGAAACTGATATACTCTGAGAATCAGCAAAAGAACGAATTTGTTCCCGTATCTCATTCTGCTCCGGAAAATCCATTTCCAGAATTGTAATGAACTTTTCAAGTTCCTTCGGCAATTTCAGCTGAGAGGATACAATTATGACCGATGCATCCAAATCATCTTCCATAGATATTTTCAGCGCGATTTCTTTCAGACAGGTAATAACCAACGGATCGTCCAGATAAAGATGA
This sequence comes from Oscillospiraceae bacterium, assembly GCA_017545185.1. Classification (GTDB taxonomy): domain Bacteria; phylum Bacillota; class Clostridia; order Oscillospirales; family Ruminococcaceae; genus Firm-04. Next base: position 17,657 of record JAFWQJ010000051.1, read on the forward strand.
GCATCTTTAATAACTAGGAATTTTCGATCCAATTCCGTATCGGCGGCAAGCATTTTCAGCGTATCCGCAAGTGACTTGTCCTCAAGAAAAGATTGCTTGGTCTGAAAGCGACAAAAGCCATACGCACCGTTCCATTCCAAGCCTTCTCTGCCGCCCATCACTTCACGGATAATCGCATCTGTCTTAGTCTCTTCAAATGAATTGATATAAATGATAGGATATCCGGCATCTACATATTTAATTAATGAATCCTTGATTTTCATTGTATCAGCTCCTTTATTTGATTACAGCTTTGATGATTGCTTATCTCGAAAACGATTTGCGAACGGATGTGTCTTTCTCTTATTCATAATGCACTCCCTGCACGGGCTTATGATACATTTTATATACCCCAAATAGTAAGGGCAGGTCAAACATTTGCGTCCGTCAGGAAGAGGCTTTATAAATTTCTTCTTATCCATTTGCAATCTCCTCTCTGAGTGAAGAAAAATAATCTTTACCGATTTTTGCTTCGTATCACGAGAAAATTTGTACTTTATATTTCATTATACCATTTATATCGGTATATGTCAATAGAAATTCACGAAATTTCCGGTAACATTCGTGCAGAAAATATAATACAATAGGTAGGAAAGGCGGTGCATTTATCATGACAGAAGACGATATTCGCAGCAGGCTCACCCAACTTCGGATGAAAAAAGGCGTATCCGAATACCAAATGAGCCTCGATCTCGGTCACAGCAAAAGCTACATTCAAAGTATTTCCTCCGGCAGAGCACTGCCATCCATGAGCGAATTTCTGGTGATTTGCGACTATCTCGGCATTACACCGCAGGAGTTCTTTGCTACAGAAACCGCTAATCCGATCCTGACCCGTGAGATCACCGAAAAGCTGCACAGCTTCACCGATGAGGACTTGCAGCTGCTCCTTGCTGTCATCAATCGCATGAACAGATAAGACGAATGCCCGGCGTTTGCCGGGCATCAGTTTATTTTGTTATTTCAGATATATATAATTAAGATGAGGCAGTCCGTAGTTCGGCTGTTATCTTATGATATATCCGGGAGGACAAAATGAATTCTATCTGTGATTGCTGCGGGAAAGTTACGCCGCCGGAGCTGCTGCATCGGGACAGCAGATACCGGATCTGTGATGAATGTTACCGGAAAAGCTATACGCGCTGCGCAGTTTGTCAGGCTATGATCCATGTTGAGGATGCTTACCATTCACACGACCAGACCTGTTGCTTTTCCTGTTATTCTGACCTGTTTCAGAGCATTCATCCGCATGACTACAAACCCGCGCCAATATTTTACGGTGCAATTCCGCGATTTTTCGGCGTTGAGCTGGAAATAGACGACGGCGGACACAATGACGAAAACGCCCGCATTTTGCTTGATACAATCAATACAGACGCCGAATACATCTATATCAAAACTGACAGCAGTCTGCGGGACGGCTTGGAAATAGTTACACATCCCATGACACTTGACTTTCATTTACATCGGTTTCCGTGGAAGCAGCTGCTCCGGACAGCGGTTCAGCTTGGCTATCATGCTGACGATACCGACACCTGCGGGCTGCATATCCATGTGAACAGGCTCAGTCTCGGCAATACACCGGAGAAGCAGGACGCAGCCATAAGTAACTTACAAGAATATATGGAGGCGCATCATGATGAGATGCGCCTCTTTTCTCGCCGAAAAGCTTCATATTGGAACAATCTTACACATGCCATGCTGAATCTGCATCATCCTGAAACGGTTGAATTTCGTTTATTTCAGGGAACATTACAATATGCAGAGGTAATCCGTAGCATTTACCTTGTAAACCGAATTTGTACTTATGCGGAACTGACATAGTAGATTACGGTGCCTTCTTGATCTGCTGATCTGTGCCGCCATTGCCAATCATCCGGCTTTCATATCCCGACCTGCACGGAATAGGTCAGGATTCTTGTATGCATGGCACATATTATAGCACATCGTATATAGTATGTCAACAACGAGAAATCTACATGCCTGCATTGCGCATTCATAACAAGAAACTCATGAGTACAACTTAATCATTGCTACGCGATATTTTTGCCTCAATACGCAAAAATTCCCTGCGAAAATCTTGACATCCTGCATATAATATGATATACTCAATATATTGACAACAAAAAATTTTTGCGTATATACGCATTGATATCGTGAGGCTGATGAAATGTATCCGCGAAAACAATACCTTGATAAGCTGATCAAGAAAAAAGACAACGGCAGAGTCAAGATCATCACGGGACTTCGCAGATGCGGCAAGTCCGTGCTTCTGTTTCAGATATACCGAGATTATCTGCTGAATGAGGGTGTTGCACCTGAACAGATCATCGGACTTGCGCTCGATACGCTGACCAATGCAAAATACCGCAATCCGATCGAGCTGGATAAATATATCCGCGAGCAGATTACGGACAGCAGCAAGCGATATTATGTGTTCATTGACGAAATTCAGTTTGTCTCAGAAATACAGAATCCCTATGTTGACGATCCCGAAGCGAAGCTGGGCTTTATCGACGCGGTGCTTGGACTGATGCAGATACCCAATGCCGATGTTTATGTCACGGGCAGCAACTCGAAGATGCTCTCCTCGGACATTCTCACACAGTTTCGGGACAGAGGCGACGAGATCAGGGTGCATCCGCTGTCTTTTGCGGAGTATTACGAAGCCTATGAGGATGACAAACGTGGCGCGTGGCAGGATTACTATACCTACGGTGGGATGCCAGTTGCAGCTGGATTGTCCTCGCATGAGGAAAAAAGCCGTTATCTCCGTGATCTGTTTACAGGAACCTATATCAAAGATGTTCTCGAACGTCATCATATCGCCAATGAACGTGAGGTTCTTGATATTCTGCTGGATATTCTGGCATCCGGCATCGGCTCCCTGACAAATCCCAGCAAGCTGTCAAACACATTCAAGAGCGAAAAGCAGATCGGAATCTCATCCGATACGATTGACAAATATCTTGGATACTTTATGGATTCATTTTTGATCAGCAAGGCAGAGCGATATGATGTCAAAGGCAGGAAATATATCAAAACACCTGCGAAATACTACTATTCCGATGTCGGGCTTCGCAATGCAAGGCTCGGTTTCCGGCAGCTTGAGGAAACGCATCTCATGGAAAATGTGATCTACAACGACCTGCTCCGGCGCGATCTGGATGTGGATGTCGGTGTGGTAGAGTATAACACCAGAAACGCAGAAGGCAAGAGTGTGCGCAGGCAGCTTGAAGTGGACTTTGTTGTCAACAGAGGCAGCGACCGCTTCTATATTCAGTCGGCGCTCAGTATTGCAGACCCCGAAAAGCGCAGTCAGGAGACAGCTTCTCTGCTCCGCATCCCTGATTCCTTCCGGAAGATCGTCATCGTGAAGGACTATATGAAGCCGTGGAATGACGATCACGGTATTCAGTATATCGGTGTTGAGCAGTTTTTGCTGGACGAGACACTGCTCAGGTGAAGCACAAAACAGGCCGTTCCGCAAAAGGGGACGGCCTTTCTGTATCGTATCATATCCCGACCTGCACTGCATACGTCAAAATCCGCGTATGCTCTTGACTTTTCACATCGCTGCGAATAAACTCAAATTGTTGTTCCGGACTCATCATATTGACCATCTGGCCGCCGATCGAACCTGCCTGACGGGAGGTCAGGTCGCCGTTGTAGCCCTTATTCAGGGTCACGCCGACCTCGCTTGCGGATTCCATCTTGAACCGTTCGAGGGCTTCCTTGCCCTTCTGTGTCATTTCACCCTTCATTGTGAATCTCTCCTTTACTTGCGCAGATGCGCTTCGGACAGCCGGATCGGAGCGGCTGCCCTGTTGCAGACCGTTCCGTTTGTTTGCTGCCGTGCTAGTATTATAAACGAACGCAGCATAAATATAAAAGGAATCTTCTGGAATGAAAAAAGGAAGGTCACGCACCGATTTTTATTCTGAATGCTTTGCAGACAGACAGCCGGTTTGGGGATCGGCTGTCTGTTTTGCTTCCGTGCCGTTTTTCTCATTATGATCCTGCCTGCCGCAAATGATCCCGCAGGTGCCGGTGCGCCAATCGTCAAATGTAATATATTGCAGACGCTTTTGTTTGAATAAATCTTCATGGCAGGACTGCCGATTCTTTGGGATAGTCAAAACTAACCGTATTGACAAATCTGCATATATATGCTATAATTATATAGTTAGCGAACGCTAACGGCGAATAGATCAGCAGACTCCTTTCGGCAAGGCAAGAGGAAGTGCGAGCCTTTTGCCTTGCGAGTCTGCGCACGGGTATTACATGAGCATTCATGGATATCATAAAACATGCCGGTTTCCGGCAGAAAAGGAGCATTGTTATGGAATACTTGACGATTGAAAAAGTGATCGGCAGAGAGATTCTCGATTCCCGCGGCAATCCGACAGTTGAGGCTGAGGTTTATCTCATGGACGGCACCGTCGGCAGAGGCACGGCGCCCAGCGGCGCATCGACCGGCGAATTTGAGGCGCTGGAGCTGCGCGACGGCGACAAGTTCCGCTATCTCGGCAAGGGCGTGCAGAAGGCTGTCGAAAACATCAATACTGTGATCAATGAAGTCCTGACCGGCATGGATGCCTCTGACATTTACGCGATCGACCGGGTAATGATCGCGGCGGACGGCACAAAGGATAAATCGAAGCTCGGCGCAAACGCGATCCTCGCAGTTTCGATCGCATCCGCTAGAGCTGCGGCGACGGCACTCGGTCTGCCGCTTTACAGATTCCTCGGCGGCATTCAGGGCACCAAGCTGCCCGTCCCGATGATGAACATTCTCAACGGCGGCGCACATGCGGACAGCGCCGTTGATACGCAGGAATTCATGATCATGCCGGTCGGCGCACCGTCCTTCAGGGAAGCGCTCCGCTGGTGTGCAGAGGTGTTCCATACACTGAAAAAGCTGATCAAGGACATGGGCGATGTGACGGCTGTCGGCGATGAGGGCGGCTTTGCGCCGAACAAGCTCGACAGCGATGAAGCGGCGATCGAGAAGATCCTCGAAGCGATCAAGGCAGCTGGCTTTGAGCCGGGCAGGGACTTCATGATCGCAATGGATGCGGCATCGTCTGAATGGAAATCCGAAAAGGGCAAGGGCTTCTACAAGCAGCCGAAATCCGGCAAGGAGTTCACCTCCGACGAGCTGATCGCGCACTGGGAATCCCTCGTTGACAAGTACCCGATCATCTCCATTGAGGACGGTCTGGACGAGGAGGACTGGGAAGGCTGGCAGAGAATGACCGAGAAGATCGGCAAAAAGGTGCAGCTGGTCGGCGATGACCTGTTCGTGACCAATACCGAGCGCCTGTCCAAGGGCATCAGCCTCGGCGCGGGCAATTCTATTCTCATCAAGCTGAACCAGATCGGTTCTGTCTCCGAGACGCTGGAAGCGATCAAAATGGCGCACGCTGCCGGCTATACGGCGATCTCCTCGCACCGCTCCGGCGAAACGGCCGATACGACGATCGCAGACCTTGCGGTCGCACTGAACACCTGCCAGATCAAGACCGGCGCACCGAGCCGTTCCGAGCGCGTTGCAAAGTACAATCAGCTTCTCCGCATTGAGGAGGAGCTCGGTGAAAGTGCCTGCTATCCGGGCATGAGCGCATTCCGCATCAAAAAGTAACAATCAGAGCGCGCGGCAGAAAAGCGGCATTTTCATACGAAAAAGGCACTTCCGCGTGAAGTGCCTTTTATCATTGCAGCCGGATCGTCCGCTGACCCGCTGCATACCGGAAGGAGATTATTCTATGAAACCCCAGTCAAACAAGCTCACAGGCAAAGACCTCATCAACGTCGGCATTTACAGCGCGATCTATTTCGTCATTGTATTCCTTATCGCCATGCTCGGCATGGTGCCGGTGCTCTATCCGATGCTCGTGGTGTTCTGCCCGATCGTCGGCGGCATTCCGTTCATGCTCTTTCTGACGAAGGTCAGAAAGCCCGGCATGATCTTTATCATGAGCATTATCATGGGCGTGATGATGCTTGTCACCGGCATGGGTATCTATCCGCTGATCGTTTCCGTATTCAGCGGCCTGATCTCGGAGCTCGTATTCCGGAAGGGGAATTACCGCAGCGCCGGAATGGCAGTCCTGACAAACGGCACCTTCAGCCTCTGGGTATGGGCATGCTTCCTGCTGCTGTTCCTGAACAGAGATTCCTTCATGGCGTCCCGTGCGGAATCCATCGGTCAGGATTATGTGACGGCGCTTGACAAGCTGACACCGAACTGGCTCTGCCCGGTTCTGCTGGCAGTCTGCTTTATCTGCGGCGTCCTCGGCGGACTGCTCGGAAAAAAGATGCTGCACAAGCATTTTGAAAAGGCCGGAATCGCCTGATGAACGGATTGTTTCAGGCAAATATTGCCGACAGAGGCATTCTGCTTGACCCGCGGACAAAGCTGTTTGCCCTGCTGACGATCATCGTCTTTGTGCTCGGCGGCATGGGGACACTGGCACCGGAATGGCTGAATGTGCTTATCAGCATCACGCCGCTGGTGTTCCTGTGCAGCGCAAAACAGTGGGGCAAGGCGCTCGGCTTCGGTGCCGTTTATGCGGCGGCGGATCTGTTTCTGATATACGGGGTCAACAGTGTGAACGGCGCGGGCAAATACCTGCTGATCATGCTCTGTACGCTGATCGTCCGCATTCTGCCCGGCATGATCATGGGCGCGTATCTGTTTGCGTCCACGACTGTCAGCGAATTTATCGCCGCGATGCACCGGATGCATATGCCCGTACAGCTGACGATCCCGATGTCCGTGATGTTCCGCTTTTTTCCGACGGTGCTTGAGGAGTTCTTCTCGATCAACAGCGCAATGAAAATGCGGGATATCCGGTTCGGCGGAAAGAATGCGGATAAAATGATCGAATACCGCATTGTGCCGCTGCTGATCTGCTCCGCAAGAATCGGCAGCGAGCTCTCTGCGGCCGCACTGACACGCGGGCTCAGCACCGGGACACGCCGCACCAATATCTGCAGGATCGGATTCCGGATGCCCGATCTGATCGTGTTTGCAATTATGCTTTGCCCGTATCTGCTGCTGATCCTGAAAAAGGCAGGTGCTGTCTCATGGTGAAGATCGAAAACCTGAGCTTCTGCTATCCGAACAGTGAGGAAGCATCCCTGCACGGCATTGATCTGGAGATCAGGCCGGGGGAATGCGTTTTGCTCTGCGGGGAATCCGGCTGCGGCAAGACGACGGTCACCCGTCTGCTGAACGGCCTGATCCCGCATTATTATGAGGGCACACTGGAAGGCCGTGCAGAAGTATGCGGCGCGGACATCCGGGAGACACCGCCGGAGCAGCTTTCCGCAAAGGTCGGCAGTGTGTTCCAGAATCCGCGCAGTCAGTTTTTCTGCGTGGATACGACCGGAGAGCTTGCCTTCGGCTGCGAGAACATGGAACTGCCGGAGGATGAAATACGCGCACGGATCGCAAAAACGGTGCGGGAAATGCAGATCGAAGCGCTGCTTGACCGCAATATTTTCAATCTCTCCGGCGGTGAAAAGCAGAAGATCGCCTGCGCCGGTATTTCGGCCATGCAGCCGGAGCTGCTCGTTCTGGACGAGCCGACCTCCAATCTCGATGCGGATGCGATCGGAATGCTCGCAGAGATCCTGAAGCTCTGGAAGCAGAGCGGCAAAACCGTCGTCATTGCAGAGCACCGGCTCGGCTGGCTCTCGGAAACGGCAGACAGGATCATTCTGCTGCAAAACGGCGAGATCACGGCAGAATACGGGAATGCGGAATTTTTCTCCAAGACTGACGCGGAGCTGAACAGCCTCGGACTGCGCGGCTGCCGCGCCGAAACAGACTGGCTGCACGGTGATGCAGGGTTTTATCCCTGTGACCCTGCGGCACCGGCTTCCGCAGAGGCTTACCGGTTCTGCGATTTCCGTTTTGCCTATCAGAAGCACAGGCCGGTGCTGCAGCTTGACGGACTGGAGATCCCGAAGCATGCCGTTGTTGCGGTCGTCGGGCACAACGGCGCGGGAAAAACGACCTTTTCCAGATGCCTGTGCGGACTGCAAAAGCATTTCAAAGGGAGCATCCGCTGCGGTGATGCGGTATACGGATCAAAGCAGCTCCGCGCCCTCTGCTATATGGTCATGCAGGACGTCAATCACCAGCTGTTCACGGATTCCGTGCTGGAGGAGGTCATGCTCGGAATGCACGCGCCGGATGAAGCCGCGGCACTGGATATCCTTGCCCGCATGGATCTGACCGCATTCAGAGACCGGCACCCGATGTCGCTCTCCGGCGGACAGAAGCAGCGGACGGCCGTCTGCTCCGCCTGCCTGTCAGACCGGGAGATCCTGATCTTCGATGAGCCGACAAGCGGACTGGACTTCCGCAGAATGCAGGAAACCGCAGCGCTCATCCGGGAGCTGCGCAAAGACAAAACGATCTTCATTGTGACGCATGATATGGAGCTCATTGCAAAATGCTGCACGCATATTCTCCGGCTGGAACGTATGCCGGAAGCGTGAAAAGCGGTACATTTCCGGACAGTATGAAGCCGCGGGATTCAGAGCGCTTTCTGAATCCCGCGGCTTTCTGTTATCGGCAGTCCTTCATTTCCTGTACGCGTGCCGCAAGCTGTCCGAGCTCCTGCAGTTCCAGCACCTCGGCGGATTTCAGTTCAACACCGCAAGCCTGATTGACCGCAGCGGCCAGCCGGATCGCTTTCAGGGAATCACCGCCGGAAAGATAATAGTTATCTTCGGGCGATGCGTCGGCAATGCCCAGGTTTTCGCACCAGAGCTGTTTAACCTGCGCATAGCATCCGGCACCGGAATGACCGGAATCCTCTCCGGATTCTGCCGGTGCGGGCGCTTCCGCGAAAAGTGCCTGAATGCGCTTTCTGTCCACCTTGCCGTTGCCGGACAGCGGCAGAACATCGTGCGTATGGATGACGGCAGGGATCATGTAGGGCGGCAGATGCTTCCGGAGATAAGCGGTCGCCTCCGCAGCCGTTTGCCTTGTCATCTCCCCCTGATAGCCGAATACGCAGCAGGCGAGCCGGTTGAACGCGCCCTCTGCGCCCTCCGCCCAGACCGCCGCACGGCAGCTCGTGAAATAATCCTCCAGATGCTTTTCGATCTCCTCGACCTCGATGCGGTGTCCCCTGACCTTGCACTGCTGATCCATTCTGCCGAGAAATTCGATGCAGCCGTCCGCATGGAATCTGCCGCGGTCGCCGGTTCTGTACCAGCGGGCGCCGTCCAGCTGAATGAACTTCTCCGCGGTTTTCTGCGGGTCGCCGCAGTAACCCTTTGCCAGTCCCGCACCGCCGATCAGCAGCTCGCCCGGCACATGATGCGGGCAGTCCCGGAAATCGGTATCGACAATGCGGTACGCCTGCCGGTCAAGCGCCCAACCGTAGGGAATGAATTTCCCGCGGATATCCGCCTCGCTGCGGACCTCGTACCAGTTTGACCAGATCGACGCTTCGGTCGCGCCGCCCATGGCGATAAAGCGGCATTCAGGATCCATGGCGCGGAGTCTGCGCGGGAGTGCCTCGCTGACCCAGTCGCCGGAGAGCATCACGGCTCTGAGCGGCAGCGTCTGACCGGCCTGCTCCGCGGACGTCATCAGCATATCAAACAGCATCGGCACACTGTTCCAGACGGAAATGCGGTACTGCTGAACGGCTTTGAGCCAGTATTCCGCGTCGCGGTAATGCGCATGACCGAGCACGGTCAATGCCGCGCCCGCCGCAAAGGTCCCGAACATATCATAGACCGAAAGGTCAAAATCCACGGACGAGACCGCAAGCAGGCGGTCATCCGGAGAGAGGCCGATCCTTGCACTGACATCGCGGATCGTATTGACGGCGCCGCAGTGCGGGATCTCAACGCCCTTCGGCTCTCCGGTCGTGCCGGAGGTCAGAATGACATAGGCAGAGCTGTCTGCCGGGATGCCGGCCGGCACAAACAGGGTACTGCTGCGCTGCATATCCGGCATAATGACCGTCAGCGCACCGGCGTCAAATGCAGGATCGTCCGCGACTGCAAAGCGGATGCCCATGGATGCCGCTGCCTTATGCCGCCGCTCCGCAGGCTGATCCGGCGTAACGGGCACGTAACAGCCGCCGGCGGAAAGCACCGCCAGAATGCTGACGATCTCCGTGATGCCGCGCTGCACCGTGACGAGCACCTTATCCTGCGGCTTTACGCCTGCCGCACACAGCTTTTCGGCCAGCGCGGATACAAGTTCTGCAAGTGCTCCGTAGGAATACGCCGTGCCGGATTCGCTGTCAATGACCGCCGTGCGTTCCGGATGCGCCGCCGCGTTCCGCCAGAAGCCGGAATGCAGACGGTCTGGCTCCGAAAGGTCATAGCCCGGCACAGGCACGGCGGGGTCAAATTCCGATGCCGCAGAAAAGACCGGATCAAATGACGAAAGCGGCGCTGACCAGTCGCCGTGCAGCGCGATCGCTCTGCGGATGCTTTGTTCCAGTGCGCCGAACATCTCCGGGATCATGCCCGCCGGAAACAGTCCGTCCGGCACATCCCAGATACAGACGAGATCATCGCCGGACTGGAAGGTCTGGAAGTCAATGTAGACCTGCGGCGTCTGCGTCAGCATAAAACCGGTCTTGCCGAGAACGTCAGCCGTTTCGCCGGAGATCAGCGCAATGCCCTCTGTACAGGAAAACACGACCGGTGCCGGGATCCCCGCTGCTTTGCCGGATGCCGTCAGCAGCTTCTGTACCGCCATGCCGCCGAATGCGCTGTGCTCGTAATGCGCACAGAACCGCTGCCGGACCGCCGCGATCTGTTCTGCAAGCGGCTGCCGGGGATCTATATGGATATCCAGCAGCAGAAGCTCCGTGAAATCCGCGACGGCGTGCTCCGTCCCCTTCAGGGAAAGATCGCGGTTGAACAGCGGAAGATTGATGAGCAGATCATCGCTTCCGCTCCAGCGGCTGAGCACATTCGCATAAAGCGTCAGCAGCAGCATGGCGATCGTCGTCTGATTGTTCGCCGCATCCTGCCGGAGCGCCTGATAATCCGCAGCCGCAATGACCGTCTGCTGCCGGGTATACGCCGCACCGGAGATCGCCTCGGGACGGGCGGCAAGGGGCAGCTGTGAGCCGGTTTTCCAGTCTGCGGTGACGGATTCCCAGTAGGCTCTGTCCGCCTGCAGCTTCTCCGCGTCACGCGCCTGTTTTGCCGCAAGATAACTGCGGAAGCTCCAGTCCTTCTGTACCGGCAGCTGTTCTCCGCGGTAGAGCGCGGCAAGATCGTCAAGAATGATCTTGAAGCTGACAACATCCGCGACGAGCAGGTCAAGATCAAAGCAAAGGCGCATACGCTGCCCGGAAAGCAGGCAGACTGCAAGTCCGGCGCAGATCCCGTCCCCGACCCTGAGCTTTCTGTGAGACTGGACTGCGCGGATCTCCGCGAGCATCTGCTCCTGTACGGTTTCATCGGCATACCGCAGATCATGCAGCTCAAACATCGCTTCCGATGCGGCTGTTTCCGTGATCTGCTGGGTACCGTCCGGATCGAATTTTGCGCGGAGCATCGGATGTGCGGCGAGCAGCTGCTTCCATGCCTCGTGCAGCCGCTTGGTATCCAGCAGGCTGTCGCGGTCAAATTCAATATACACATGACAGCTGATGCCGCCGAGCGGCTGGCCGTCTGCTCTGCCGGTCAGATATGCCTGCTGCACATCGGTCAGCGGGAACGGTGCGGCATCGGCAGCCGGAAGGCTGATCTCTGTTTCTGCGGCGCCGGCTCTCTCCGCGCAGAGTGCCGCCCATGCATTGAGCGTCGGTTTGCGGCTCAGCTCCGGAAAGGATACGCGGATGCCCTTCTGCCGCAGCAGCCCGACGATGCGCATGGTTTTCATCGAATTGAGCCCGTAATGCAGCAGGCTTTCATCCGCCGGCAGTTCCTGCGCGGTGCCCAGTACGGACACAAGCATCTCTGCAAGCTCTGTTTTGATCTGATTCATTCTTTCACCTCATCCAGCATCTTCCGCAGCGCTTTCACATCGGTCTTGCCGACTGCCGTCAGCGGGAACTCCGTACAGAACAGGATCCTGTCCGGCTGCTTGAATGCTGCAAGCGATCCGCCGCGGAGAAATGCCGTGATATCCTGTTCGGTCAGTGACGGATCGCTGCACAGCACAAACGCGCAGACCGCCGTGCCGGTATCCGGATCGTCATGTCCCAGCACGACCGCATCCCTGACCGCAGGATGTTTGCGCAGCGCATCCTCGACCTCGGCCGGCGTGATCTTTTCGCCGCCCCTGTTGATGACCGCGTCCATTCTGCCGAGCACGGTGATATTGCCGTCCGAACGGCGGACAGCCCTGTCGCCCGTCCGGTAGAAGCCGTCCGGCGTGAATTTTTCCGGCCTGATATTGTGGTAGTAGTGATCGACCGTATAAGGGCCGCGCGCGATCAGCTCGCCCGCTGTTCCGTCGGGAACCTCACAGAGATTTTCGTCCACAATGCGGATCTCATCCGCTTCGGAGATCTCCCGCCCCTGCGAATACAGCACCGCATCCGCGGGATCGTCCGGACGCGTGCAGGTGATGATGCCCTCACTCATGCCGTATATCTGCATGACGCGGCACTGAAAGGAGGATTCACACGCGCTGACCAGCTCCGGCTCAACGACCGCGCCGCCGAGCTGAAGCAGCTTCAGCGAATCGCTGCCGTATTCCGCAAAGATCGGCTGCATTTCCAGGCACATCTTCGCGACCGCCGGAACGAGAGAGGTCATTGTCACATGCGCTTCGTCGATCAGCCGCAGCAGCTCATCCGGAGAGGGAACATAGGACATCACGACCGTGCCGCCCGTGCAGAAGGTGCCGAACAGTCCCGTACAGATAAAAAAGTTATGCGTCAGCGGCATGGCGGCAAGATAAACGCTGTTTTTGTCCAGCCCGCAGATCTCCGCGCATTTGCGCACGGAATAATAATGATCGGCATGGGTGCGCTCGATCAGCTTCGGGATCCCCGTTGAGCCGCCGGACAGCAGCAGAAACGCCGTATCATCGAAGGCGGGGGCGGGGAGACCGTCCGGCAGAACCAGCGACGCGTCCTGACAGTATTCTTTCAGTTCCTGCTCATAGATCACGGTGCGGACGGTTTCCGCTGCGGCGCAGACGGCTTCGGTCAGCGCACGGTAGGAAAAATCGAGATACTGCTCCGTGCAGAGATAGGCAGCTGCTTCCGCTTCCTTCGCGATCGCGGAGACCTCTGTTTCGCGCAGCGCCGGATAAACCGGGATCACGACCGCCCCGATCCGGAACAGTCCGAAATAAGCAGGCGCGATCGTCACGGTATTGCACATCTGCAGCAGCACACGGTCGCCCTTCCGGATGCCTTTTTTCAGGAATGCCGCCGCAAGCCGTTCCGCATACAGCGCAAGCTGCCGGTAGGTCATCGTATCGTCACCGTCGCGCACGGCCAAGCGGCCGCCGTACTGCGCCGCCCATTCCTGCACCAGATCGCCGTAGGTCTTTTTCAGCCAGAAACCCTTTTCAATGTATTCCTTCACACGGTTCGCGTTCATGGTCAGCTGTTTTCCTCCCCATGCTTTGATTCGTTCAGAAACCCGCGGATGATCTCCCGCAGCAGCGCATGGATCTCCGCCTCATTTTCAAAAAGATAAAAATGGCCGCCGGGCAGAAACCGGCTGCCGAATCCGCTGCCGGTATAATGCCGCCAGCGCAGAACATCCGCACGGGATGCCTCCGGATCGTCCGTCCCGCCGAGCGCGTATACCGGACAATGCAGCTTTGTTCCGCTGCAGTCGCAGTACCGGCGCATCATGGCAAGATCGGCGCGGAACAGCGGCAGCAGCATCGCAAGCAGCGACGCATCCTGCATGATCTCCGCCGGGATCCCGCCGAGCGTCCGCAGATAGCTGCCGAGCGCGGGATCCGTCATGGCCTCCGGATCGGCCTTCTCCGGAATATCCGGTGCGGGACTGCCGGAAACAATGACGCCGCGCAGAAAAACGCCGCGGCGTTCCAGCAGCTTTGCTGTTTCATAGGCGATCTTCGCGCCCATGCTGTGCCCGAACAGCACAAGATCATCGCAGCCGCCGGCATTCTGCATGACCGCATCCGCGGCGTCTGCACACTGACGCTCCACGGTGCCGCAGTGCGGGAGATGCCGTTGTTCCTCCCGCCCGGCAAGCTGCACCGGACAGACCTGAATCCCGTTTCCGAGCCTGCCGCACCATTTGCGGTAAACAGACGCCCCGCCGCCCGCATAAGGCAGGCAGAACAGCCTGACCGCCGGTCGCTTCGCCGTCATTTGCATCATCCTTTTCCGTATTCCTGCAGGAGCGTATCCGCATCAAGCCAGATGCATCCCTGCATGTTCTGTTTGCCGCAGACAGAAACAAAATAGCCGCCCGGCAGCCGGAGCTGTGCCGTACAGAGCGCCGGTTCAAATCCGTGCGTATAAAAAATGCCGTCCGCGCCGATGAACGAAACGCTGTTCAGTGCTGCGGAAAGACCTGTCCCTCTGTATTTGAGATACGCCTCTTTGAGCGTCCAGAGCCGGAAGAAATATTCCGGATAAAGCGGCTCCGGCAGGCTGTCCAGAAAATCAGCCTCCCGCTGATGAAAGAACTGCCGCGCCAGCATCCGTTCGCATTTGCCGGTCTGCTCAACATCAATGCCGACTGCGCCGTCCGAGACCGCACAGACTGCATAGTCTCCGGCGTGCGACAGATTGAAATGCACCGCCGGCTTTTCTGCGGAATACGGCTTTCCGTATGGGCCGCGGAGAAAGTGCAGCTGCTCCGGTGCAAGCCCGGTGACGTCGGACAGGATATGCCGCACCAGCAGGTCACCGAACAGGATCCGGTTGTATTCACTGCGGCATTTCATCTTATGCAGCCGCTCCCGCTTTTCCTCGGAGAGCATCTGCAAAGCGCGCTGCACAAGCCGCTCCTGTTCGATGCAGGGCGGCAGATACAGCGCATAGACCCGGTTCAGAGATTCACGCATTCTTTCATCATCAGGTGCTCATCGACCTTTTTGCGGAACAGTCCCGGCAGCAGCCCGACCTCCGTATAGCCGGAGCGCTCGTAAAACTTTCTGGCACCGGTGTTCCAGTCCCCGACGACCAGAAACACCTTGCTCCGCAGCTTCCGGATGCCGTCCGGATTCAGCGCATACTGCTCAAAAAATTCGAGCAGTCGCTTGCCGCAGCCGGTCTTGCGGTAGGCCTCGCGGACAAAGACGATATGCAGATACGGATACAGATAAAACGCGCCGTTCTTCTGAAACCAGATAAAGCCTGCCGTTTCTCCGCCGCATTTCAGCAGATACATCAGATCGGTGCCGAATGCAGCCGTGAGCGTTTCCTCGAGCGTCTGCAGCGTCGGGTAATACTTCCGCCCGAGCTCCGAATCAAACAGCATTTCCGCCGTTTCGCGCAGATCGCCGCGCTGCGCCGGTTCGATCGTAAAAGCCGGTGTTTTCATATTCAGCCCTTTCTCGGTGCTTCGCTGATGACCGAAGCGATCGACTGCACGGTATTGAACTGCTCCAGCTTCAGATCTTCGAGCGAAAGCTCGACCCCGAATGCCTCCTCAAATACGCCGATCAGCCCGATGATGTCGAACGACTCGATAAAGCCGCCGGAGATCAGCTCCGTCGTCTCGTCAAAATCCGTGTCCTCCAGCTCGTCAATGTTGTTTTTCAGCAGGATGATCAGCTCTTCCGAAATACTCATCGTTTCCACTCCTTACACCGCAATGTTTTTACAGAATATCGTTCAGCGTCAGCCCGAGCTTCTGCAGCGCACTGACAAGGTCGCTTTCCTCGATCGGGCTTTCGATAATCTCCTCGGCGCGCGCTCTGGTCAGCTCGCCGCTCCGCACCTGTACGCTGAGCTCAGATTCGTGCTGCGCATAGCCGAACTGCTTTTCCGCGAGATACTGTGCCACATAATTGAACGCGCAGTTCGAGGATTTATCCGGCCAGCTGCGCTTCGGCTTCTGCCATTTCAGCTCCCGCGTGATGAGCGCGAGGATCTCATCCTCGTTCCACTCCACATACTTGAACGGGGAGATCTGCCGGATCCGTCCGAAATGCTCCGTGAAATAACGCTGCTGATTCTGATACATCGGCAGCAGATGCCCGAAATCCGGGTCGCCGTCCAGCAGCTCGCAGATGTTCCGGTCGGATTCGTCATAGATCCAGAACAGCTCGCTGTTCCGCAGATACTGCTGCCCCTTTGTATATCCGCCGAGGGAAAGCCCGATCCCGTATTTCTGACAGATCGACAGCACCGCCCTGTCCAGCAGCGCATGGCAGATGCGGCAGTAGTAAAGCCGCCTGCCGGAGCGCAGCAGCCGCGGGAACAGCCGGAGCATATCCGCGGTTTTATAGATCAGCAGGTCTGCGCCGAGAATATCCGTTGCATTGCGGACATTCTGATACATTTCCTCCAGCGCAAAGCCGTTGTCAATGAAAACCGCAAGCGGCTTCAGCCCGAGCGTTCTGACTGCGATATACAGCGTCATGATGCTGTCCTTGCCGCCGGACACGGCAACGACGCAGTCGTATTCGCCCTTGTTTTTATAGCGGTCAACCTTTTTCTGCAGGATCGCAAGCTTCTTCTCCGGCGAAAACTGTTCAAAGGTCTCCTGCTGCGCTTCGGTCTGCCGGAACGCTCTGCAAAGGCTGCAGACGCCGGTTTCATCCAGTTCCACATGGCCGGGTGTTTCCGGCATGATGCAGCAGCGGCACCGCTTCGCTTGAATATTATACCGCATGGTATGATCCCTTTCCGCTGTTACAGCGTCTCGTAGGCCGCGATCTCGTCAAAGGTCGCACGGTCCCATTTCTGCGGATCAATCCCCTTCTGATTCAGGAAGGCATAGGCCATGCGCTCAATGCCGAACGCAAAGCAGGCCGTGCAGCAGTAGGTGCCTGCATCCGTCCGGATCTGATACGGCTTCGAGAAATGTGTCCGGTGGAAATTCGCGGAGCTGCACGCGATATAGCTGTCAGAAAACGGCACGTACCACTTGAACTCCTGCTTGGAATCCCCGAGAATCTGGAACAGCTTGAGCTTCTGATAATTGCTTGCAAAGAACGAATCGTTCGCTGTATCCAGCCTGCAGTTCAGCCCGAAGGTATCCGCCCAGAACCGCCAGAGCTCCTTGGCCGTCTGAATGCCGTCGCTGCACTGCTGCTGCGTCCCGATAAAGACGTATTCCTTCATGGTAAATTCGTTGAGCCGCGCAAGCTCAAAGACATTGTCCGCCTCATTGCGGAAGCACTTGCCCCTGACCATATAAACGGCGGGCTTTTCCGGCGGGACCGTCCTGCCGGAGAGGAGCTCGTAGACCGGTGCGCAGGCGGCATGGCGCAGCACATTGACCGGCGCTTTCATCTCATCAAAGATCGCCGGGTCGCTGATGCCGTTTTCCGCAAACCGCCCGAGCGTATCCAGATCGTTGTTCAGGACGGTCTGGAACATGATGAAATGCGGGAAGGTCTCGAAGTACCGCCCCTTTTCGTATTTCTCGACCGGATACAGCACCGGATAGAGATGCTCTGTCAGCCCGTCAAAATGCCGAAAGCCGAAATCCGCGATCTTTTTGTCAAAATACCGCATGATCCTGAGAAATAGCCCCGAATATGCATAAACGCCTTTCGCGATTTCCATGACGCTCTCCTGCTCCGCCAGCTTTGCAAAAACCGGATCGTGATTCAGCACTGGGACCTCCGAGCGGTCAACCAGCGTTTTGATCGGGATCTCCTTGTTCGCGAGCTTTCCGCCGCAGATCATTTCCTTCAGATTCCGGCACTTTTCCTGCACCTCATCCGCATAGGCATCGTCTGTTACCGCGTATACGCTGCCGTCATCGCCCTTTTGTATCTGCCGGATATGCGCGGAAACATACGGCAGCATCTCGCAGAAAAAGACCTTGTTTTCTTCGCTGAGTGCTTCTGTTTCAAGTCTGATATTCATAGATTCGTACCCCCCCGTAAATGCATCCTCTGATTCAGTTCAGCTTGCTGTAAACGAGCTCCGCAAGCTTCTGCACGGACATCGGTTCCGCGAGATTCATCTCATTTGCAAGCACAACATCGTAGGTATCCTGACAGGTCAGGAACATCTGCACGATCGTGATGCTGTTGACGCCGAGCTCCTCAATGAAAAGGGCGTCGTCGCTGATCTCACTGACATCAAATTCGACCAGCTCGGACATAACGCGGCGGATCGTCTGCCTGATCTCATCAAGCGTGATTTGCTTTGTTTCCATTATGTACCTCCGCATTACAGTACGACATTGACCGTGCCGAGGCTGGCGCCTGCCGCGCCGCCCATCAGGCAGAGTTTGTCGCCCTTTTTGATCTTTCCGGTATCTCTTGCGATGCAGGCCGTCAGCGGAATGTTGCACGCGCCGCAGTTGCCGATATTCTTGATGACGCTGATAAACTGATCGTCTCTGCCGCCGACGGTTTTCTTGATGTTCTTCAGGATCCAGTCCGCGATCTGCGTCATCAGGAAACAGTCGATATCTTCGACCTTCCAGCCCGCTTTTTCGATCGAAGGCGGGAAATACGCCTTTGTCATATCGGCGTGTGCCTGCGTCAGCTTGTTGACCGTGCCCGGCACGAACAACATGCTTTCCTCCTTGTGGATGACGCCGCCGCCCCAGATCACACCGACCTCCCAGAACTGCGGCAGGCTGCGGAAATATGTCGAGACAATGCCGCTCGGGTCGTCGTCCTCCGCCGCGGAGATCACGAATGCACCGCCGCCGTCTCCGACAGAGAGCGCGACCGGTGCGCGCATCAGAAGCTCGTCCTTATCGGTGTAATCGAACTTCGTCCACTTGGAAAGCGCCTCGCCGCAGACGACAAGCACGTTCTTCGCCTTGCCGGTCTTGATCAGGCTGTCCGCGAGGTCAATGCCGCTGATGAACGCATTGCAGGCGTTGAAAATGTCAAAGGTAAAGCAGTCCTTCATGCCGAGCAGATGCGCGACTCTGTTTGCGGTCGCGGGCTCGGAATAATCTCTTGTGATCGCGCCGAAGATCAGCGCGTCAATGTCGGTGATCTCCAGTCCTGCGTCGCGGACGGCTGCTTCGCCTGCTTTCGCCGCCAGATCGGAGCACATTTCATCCGGTGCGGAATAATGCCTGCTTTCGCAGCCGGTCAGCATTCTGACAAGTCCCTTTTTGAGCCCCAGACGGGTAAAGCCCGCCCGTTCCTCGATCTCCTCGCTGGTGTAAGTCTGCTCGGGCAGATACATGCCCATGCCCGTGATTTTGGTTTTCATGATCGTGTGAACCTTTCTGTTGTGATTTATACGGGATTATATTCCCGGACGTTCTCTGCATTTTCGGCAACGAACGCCCGGATAAAGAATCTTGCGGTCTCCGCCTTGCTGGTGACCGGATAGCGCAGGGACGTTGCAATGATCCTGGAAATGCGCTTGCCCATCGGCAGCTTCCGGTTCGCCTCGACGATCTGCCGGAATGTATCCGTCTGACCGAAAGCTTCGGCATCCTTTACGCTGATATAAAGCGCCGGCTTCTGATTGTATTCCGCCGTGCAGAACTGGCTGACCTCGTCCGCGAGGAATGCAAAATAGGCATCCAGCTCCTCCGGATAGATGTTTTCGCCGTCGTCATTGATGATAACGCTCTTGCATCTGCCCTTGAAATAAAAGCGTTCGCCGTGCAGCTCGAAGATGTCGCCGGTCGCAAAGTATTCCTCCGGATCCCGGTAAATGACCTGACCGTCCTTCAGCAGACCGTTGTACATTGCCTTGCCGTTGATGAGCAGCTCGCCGTAGCCGCCGTCTTTGATGATGCCGTTCTCTCCCCTGATGAGCGCGTGATGCTTGTTGTAATACGCGCCGACATAATCGGGCGCAGGATCGTTTTTGATGCAGTCCACGGTGACAAAGCCGGTCTCGGTCATGCCCCAGCCGTTCATGATGCGGATATCCAGTGCGCGGAGCCGGGCAGCAGAGGTCTCATCGAGACGTGCACCGGCACTCGCACTTGCCGTCAGCGTATCGCCGAGCAGCTTGCGGACGGATTCGGAGCTGTAATCGCCGAACCGGGATTTTGCCATTTGCAGCAGCGCCTTCCAGACAGCCGGAACGCTGATGAACAGCCAGATCCTGTCCTTCAGGCAGGCTTCCGCAATGCCGAACACGCCGGGCTTTTCCGGCATGACCAGCGGATAATCAAACCGCCAGAACGCCAGCGGCAGACCGAAGCCGAGGCAGTGCCGGAACGGCTGCGTGATCAGATACGGGCTTTCGGCGATTGTTCTGCTGCCGCGGGATTCCTTCATATCCGGATCGTTCGTGAAATGACCGCCGACATTGATGCTCTGATAATCCACGGTATTCGCATTGAACACATACATCTTTGCATCGCCGGTCGTGCCGGAGGTGCAGAAGCAGAATTCCGATTCCCAGCAGACCTGTGCCGGCTGACCGCCCTGTGCCGCAATGACCTCTGCATAGGGCACGGTCAGAACGCCGTCATAGCTGTCGTCAAGGTCCGCAATCAGTGCCTTCATGTGCGACTGCGCAATGAACGCCCGGACGGAATCATGACTGCAGTTGTTGTCCAGCAGGACCAGCTTATAGCCGATCTTTTCCAGTCCGAAGAACAGTGCATACCAGAACGGATGATTGGCGCTCTTGATGCCGACCCACGCGCCCTTCGGGATATCCCGCAAAAGCGTTTCCATTCTTGCTGCAACGGCATTTGTCTTTGCCGTGTAGTCCTCTTTTGTCATGACGATCCGTTCGCCGTTTTCGTAGTACGTCAGAAAATCGCTGCCCTGATAATCGGTGATGATGTTGCTGAATACCTGTTCAAACGTCATTTGATACACTCCGTTTCTGTGTTGATGATTTCTGTGACCCGGTCATGATACTGATCGAGATAAAAATGACCGCCGCTGAAAACATGGCGGCTTTTCACCTGTTCAAAATGCTCCGTCCAGCGTGTGAGATCGCGCCCCTCCAGCTCCGCGTCATGATCGCCGTACAGCAAAACGCATTCGCGCAGCCGTTCTTCCGGCGCGGGGATCGACGGCGTATACGTTTCCAGCAGCTTCAGATCGCCGAAGATGATCGGGAGAAACAGACTGCGGACCGCCGGTGCCGCGTCCAGAAGCTGATCCATGCCGCCGAGACTTTTCAGATACGGGATCGCAATGTCGGGGTTCGCGGTGAAATATCCTTCCTCAACGGTGCAAGGCGGACGCTGCCCGGAGAGAAAGATCTGTGCGGGGAGCGGTCTGCCCGTCCGTTTCAGCAGCAGCGCGGCTTCGTATGCAACAAATGCGCCCATGCTGTGCCCGAACAGGGCGAACGGTTCGCCGCCTGCCGTTTCCGCCGTGATAAAATCAGCCGCCCGTTCCGTGCGCTCCGCAAAGCTGACCGGCTGTGTTTTATGCAGCGCCGGATTCCGGTTTGCGTATTCATACAGCACGACCTCGCGGATGTTCTGATACTGCGCGTTTTTCAGGAATGTGTAATACCGCGCAAAGCCGCCAGCATGGGGAAAAACAAACAGCTTCATTGCAGCTTCTCCCGGATTTTCTCCGTCTCCCGGTTGATGACGCCGACCGGGACCGGATTCGCCGTCATCAGGAATCTGTGGTCGGCGTCCAGAATGTCCAGCGTGCAGGGCTGATCGGTATAGCGCTGCCATTCCTTCATGGTATCCGGTGCCAGCAGCAGATCATGCTGCCCCGCAATGCAGGTGATGCCGCACGGGAATTTCAGCGGTTCGTGTTCCCCGCGCTGGTAGTCGCTGCAGATCTGTGCATCGACGGTCAGGATCTCCATCAGGTCATTCGCCAGCCCGAGGCACTCCCGGAATTCAAAGGAATCCATCATCGCGTCATCGCAGCCGGCAGCGCGGAGCTCCTCCTGCGAAACAGCCGTGAATCTGCCGTCACGCGCATATTTTGCATAAACGACATCGACAAATTTATGCCGGAATGCCGTCAGCATGTCGGTGCCCGGAAAGGTGTGCTCCGGGAAGCAGCTCCGCAGCAGATCGTAAAACTGATGCTTCGTCGCCTGATTGTCAAGGAACGGTTCCGCGTAGACATTGCCGTCCGGAACATCCGCCGCGGACAGCACGATATGCACCGGCGGCTTCTTTCCCGCACGAAGGATCTTCCTGTAAAGCTCATACAGAAAAATGCCGCCCATGCAATAGCCGAACAGCATGTATTCCTCATCGCGGCCGTCGTTCATGTACTTTTCCCAGCCGCGGTACAGTTCATCGGTGATGCTTGCAAGATCGGTGAGCGTCTGTTCCTTTTTGCGCAGTCCCCTGCCGGGAATGTCGATCAGGCATTGCCGCAGATACGGCGCGAGCAGACCGCCCCATTTCAGAAAGACGATCGAGGATGTGCCGCCGCCCGGCAGACAGAAAAACTTGATTTTCTTCATTTGCTCCATGAAAGCGCGTTCTCCTTTTTATGCGGTGCAGGCGATCATGCAGGCGGCTGTGACTGATGCCGCCGCAATGCCTGTCATGACCGGGAGCAGATTCTTTTTTGCCAGCTCGACCGGCTTGACGCCGCAGACCGATGCGACCGGCACGACGCTCCACGGAATGACCGTTCCGCCGCCGACCCAGATAATGACGATCTGACCGAGCGCGGTCAGGATCCGGACAGCCTCCTGTGAGACCGGATAGCTGTTCGCGATGCTGCCGATGACCGTCAGCCCCGCAAAGCCGGAGCCGTCCAGACTGTAAATGATGCCGACCGCACTTTGCAGGAGCGCCAGTGCCGCGCCGGGTATTTTCGCATGGGTGACGAGAAAGCTGACCGTCTCACTCAGGCAGGCCGGTGCATTTTCCCCGAGGATCTGCGGGGCAAATTCGCTGCTGCCGAGCGAGAAAAATCCGATCATGATGACGGCCGGCGCAAAGCCCTTCACGGTAAACGAAAAGCCTTCGACCAGAAAATCACCGACCTTTTCCGCGCGCGCATTGCCGCGGAACACGATCATGCTGATGATGCAGGTCAGAACGAGCGCCGTTCCGGAGATCAGATTCGTCGCATCGTCCCCGCCGATATGCAGCAGGATCATTGCCGCGGTATCCGCAGCGAAAGCGAGCAGCACAAGCGCGGTGATCAGCTTTTTCTGCTTCCGGCTGCATCCCTGAACCGCAGCGTCAGAACGCGTCTGCGGAACAGCCTGTTTTTTCGGCTGCTTTTTCAGATTCCGGCGCATCATCAGAAAGCTCATCAGCACCGTGACCGCAGTCATGACGCACCAGAGCGGCACGAGATACGGCATGATGTCGCCGCTTTTCAGTCCGGCGCCCTGTGCCGCGATCGTGGGAACGCCCTGGATCAGGAAGTCGCCGGAAAGTGCCGCGCCGTGTCCGAACACATTGAGCGCGACCGCGATATAAACAGGGGGCAGGCCGGTCTCCGCAGCGATCGGCAGGATCAGCGCACCGAGCAGCGCGACCGCCGGAGAAGGCCAGATCATAAACGAAGCGACTGCCATCAGGATGCCGATGATGAAATAGCTGACGGATGCATTTTTCGGCAGCCTGTGCAGCGATTCGGAAAGATACACATCCACGCCCGCCGCACGGAGCGCACAGGTCATCGTCATGATCAGCGACATGCCGATAAAGATCGAGAGCAGGCTCTCAAAGCCGACGGTCACGGCTCTGCAGAGTACCTGCACCGCTTCCCGCAGACTGTGCGCATACAGCAGACCGATCACAAGAATGGCCGCTGCACCCGCCAGAATGATCTCCTTTTTCCGCATGAGCAGCAGGATCATTCCGACTGTCAGAAGCAGATAGACGATGCTGATCAATGACATTCCGGTTGTTCCTTTCCACATTGAGTTAGCAAATGCTAATTGTTAGTTAGCGGTAGTTAACTGCCGCCAATGCAAATTATAGCATATCAGTCCGGTATTTGTCAAGGCAGTTTTTTCCTCACGAAACGAAGCTGTTTTTGTAGGATTTATACAATTGTGGATTTTTTTGCGCTGACGGTATTGACAAAAATATAACGCTGTTATATAATGACTGATGCCGGGATGCGGAAGGAGGGATACGATGCCGCAGGAGGGATCCGAAACGCTGAAGCTGATCCGCCGGTCAGCCGCAGCGGAGTTTGCCGCAAAGGGCTTCCGCAATGCGTCGCTGCGTGCGATCGTCCGGAACGCCGGTGTGACGACCGGTGCGTTTTACGGCTATTTCCAAAGCAAAGAGGCGCTTTTTGATGCGCTCGTCCGGGAACAGGCGGAATATATGACCGCGCTGCTGCACAAGGTCGGTATGACATTCAGTGAAATTCCGAAGGCGGAGCAGCCCATGCAGATCGGCAGGTTCAGCAGCGGATATCTCATGGAAATGCTCGATTATGCGTATGAGAATCTCGGGGCGTTTCAGCTGATCCTCCGTTCGTCCGCGGGAACGCGCTACGAGAGCTTCCCGGAGCAGCTTGCAGAGATCCAGCTGGAGATCATGCACCGTTTCACCGACAGTCTGTGCGAATCCGGATATCCTGTTGTCCGCCCGGACCCGTGTTTTGAACGGCTGATCGTCCGCGGGATGTACGCGTCCTTCTTTGAGCTGATCATTCATCCTGTAAAGAAGGAATGCGCGGAGCGATGTCTCCGTTCTCTGCACACATTTTATACCGAAGGCTGGGCCGGAACGGTCGGTCTGGAAAGCGGAGCATAGCGGCTCTGCTTTTTCAAGTCCATAAGTTAGCTTGTGCTAACCGTATATTCAAATCATTCTGCAAGGAGGAACCGTCATTGAAAACCGAAAAAGAAAAGAAGCCTTCCAATTTATCCAGACTGCTTGCCTATGCAGGCGGGCACAGGCTGCTGACCTATCTTTCATGGGTACTGGCCGCGCTCAGCGCCGTGCTGACGCTGATGCCGTTCCGGTATATCTGGTTCATCATCCGGGAAGCGCTTGAGACCGCGCCGGATTTCAGCCGCGCCGACGGCATGATCCGGAACGGCTGGCTGGCCGTGCTGTTCTCGCTGCTCGCGGTCATCAGCTATATTCTCGCGCTGTTCTGCTCACACTGTGCCGCATTCCGCATCGCGACCAATATCCGTCTGCGGCTGACGGAGCATATCACGCAGCTGCCGCTCGGTGAGATCGAGAAATTCGGCAGCGGCGCGCTCCGGCGGATCATCGTCAACACGAGCGGCGCTGCGGAAACCTATCTGGCGCATCAGCTGCCCGATCAGGCAAAGGCCTATGCTTCGATCATCGGAATGCTGGCCTTCCTGTTCCTCTATGACCGCCGGCTTGCGCTGATGAGCCTGATCCCGGCGGTGATCGGCTTTGTCACGCTGATGTCCATGGCGGGCAAAACGGTTAGGGAAAAAATGTCGCATTATCAGGATGCGCTGAGCGATATGTCCAATGAAGCCGTCGAATATGTCCGCGGCATTCCGGTCGTCAAGACCTTCGGGCAGAGCGTCTTTTCGTTCCGCCGCTTCCGCGATGCGATCGAACGCTATTCCAAATGGGCAACGGACTATACGAAGGAGCTCCGCGTCCCGATGATGCTCTATACGCTTGCGATCAACAGCGTATTCATCTTTTTGCTGACGGCCGGCGTCGCCTTCACAAAAGGCGGCGTAACGCGGGAATTTTTGCTGAACATGCTGTTTTATATCATCATCACGCCGGTCGTGACGCTCATGCTGACCAAGCTGATGCACGCTTCCGAAAACAATATGGTCGTCACCGATGCGCTGGACCGCATCGACACGGTGCTGAATGTCGGAAAGCTGACGGATACCGGCACGGCACATCCGCAGGACGGTTCCGTTTCGCTGGAGCATGTCACATTCAGCTATGACGGCGAAACCGACGCGCTTTCTGATATTTCGCTGCACATCGGCTCCGGAGAGACCGCCGCGTTCGTCGGCCCGTCCGGCGGCGGAAAATCCACGCTTGCCGCGATCATCTCGCGCTTTTTCGATCCGCAGTCCGGAACGGTGCGCATCGGCGGTGCGGATGCAAAGGACATTCCGAAGGAGGAGCTGATGCAGCAGGTCTCCTTTGTGTTCCAGAATGCAAAGCTTATCAAAGGCACGATCCTTGAAAATATCCGCATGGGCAGACCGGACGCATCCGATCAGGAGGTCATGGAGGCCGTCCGCGCGGCACAGTGCAGCGACATCATTGAGAAGTTCCCCGACGGTCTGCAGACGGTGATCGGCACAAAGGGCGTGTACCTCTCCGGCGGTGAGCAGCAGCGTCTTGCGATCGCCCGCGCCGTCCTGAAAAATGCGCCTGTCATCATTCTGGACGAGGCGACCGCCTTCGCGGATCCCGACAACGAAGTCCGGGTGCAGCAGGCGTTCAATGCGCTGGCAAAAGACCGCACCGTCATCATGATCGCGCACCGGCTTTCGACCGTCCGGAATGCAGACTGCATTTATGTCATCCGCGAGGGGAAGATCGCGGAGCAGGGCAGCTTTGACGCATTACAGAAGCAAAACGGCATCTTTGCCGAAATGTGGGATCAGTATCAGAGATCCGTGGAATGGAGTGTGGCATCATGAAGAACTGGCTGAAAAGAAGATTCGCGTTATCCGATAAGGGTGCGGCCGATACGGTCAAGGGCAGCCTGGAAACGGCGCTGCAGAATATTGCCCTGATGCTGCCGGTCGGTCTGCTGTATCTGCTGATCCGGAACCTGATGCAGGACGATGTGCAGGTATACAAGCCTGTCTATATCATCGGCAGCGTGATCTGCTGTATCCTGATCCTGCTCACGACCTATCTGCAGTACAACAGCACATTTCTTGCGACCTATGTCGAGACCGGCATCCGCAGGATCACGCTGGCCGAAAAGCTGCGCCGGATCCCGCTTTCCTTTTTCGGCAAAAAGGATCTGGCGGACCTGACGGCGTCGATCATGAATGACTGCACGGTTCTGGAACAGAGCCAGTCGCATTTTGTGGCACCGCTGATCGGTTCCATGATCTCGACGGTGCTGATCGCGCTCAGCCTGCTGTTCTTTGACCGGAGAATGGCACTCGCTGCGCTGTGGGTGCTGCCGGTTTCCTTTGCGGTGATCGCATTTTCGTCCGGTGTGCAGAAGCAGTTATCCCGCAAGGCCGCACAGACCAAAATCGAATGCGAGGACAGCATTCAGGAATGCATCGAGGCGATGAACGATCTGCGCTCCAACAATGCAGAGGCAGACTATCTGAAGGGTCTTGAGAAAAAGATCCGCGCCGTCGAGCACCGTTCCGTCATCACGGAATTCGGTACGGCGTCCTTCGTCGCACTGGCAAATCTGATCCTGAAATTCGGCATCGCAACGACCGTTCTGACCGGTTCCTCCCTGCTGATTCAGGGCAGGACCGATCTGCTGACATTTTTCATGTTCCTGATCGTCGTCTCCCGGCTTTACGACCCGCTGGAAGGCGCTTTGCAGAATCTTGCCGCGATCATTTCCACGAATACCAACATCGACCGCATGAACGAGATCCTCGATCATCCTGTCCAGACCGGAAGCGATACGCTGACAAATCAGGGCTGTGACATCTGCTTTTCGCATGTCGGCTTCGCATACGAAAACGGAGAAACCGTCCTTGACGATGTTTCTTTTACGGCAAAGCAGGGCGAGGTGACCGCTTTGGTCGGGCCGTCCGGCGGCGGAAAAACGACGGTCTCGCGGCTGGCTGCGCGCTTCTGGGATATTACAAAGGGAAAGATCACGGTCGGCGGCATGGATATTGCAAAGACCGATCCGGAAGCACTGATGTCGCTGTATGCGATCGTATTTCAGGATGTGACGCTGTTCAATAACACGATCATGGAAAATATCCGCATCGGCAAGCCGGATGCGACGGATGAAGAAGTTATCGCCGCGGCGAAGCTGGCGAATGTCGATGATTTTGCCGAAAAGCTGCCGGAAAAATGGAACAGCCTGATCGGCGAGAACGGCTGTGCGCTCTCCGGCGGCGAGCGGCAGCGCATTTCGATCGCGCGCGCATTTCTGAAGAATGCCCCGATCATTCTGCTGGACGAAGCGACCGCCTCTCTTGACGTTGAAAACGAAACGCTGATCCAGTCCGCGCTGTCCCGCCTGATCGCAAACAAGACCGTACTGGTCATTGCGCACCGGATGCGGACGGTCGCCGGTGCCGATCAGGTCATCGTGCTTTCCGGCGGCAAAGTCGCCGAGGCAGGCACCCCCGCGGCGCTCATGCAGCAGAACGGCATTTTCGCGCACATGACAAGGCTTCAGACCGAAAGCACCGAATGGGCTCTGGACTGACAGCTTCATCTTACTGCCGAAAGCAGCACCTTGATTTCAGGTGCTGTTTTTTGTTCGCCGGAAAATGCTGTACGATTGACTTTGCATACAGTTTTGTGTTATGATGATTCCGGTACACCGTTCATCCGAAAAAAATCTGACTTCCGTTACCTTTGCCCTCTATTTCCCGTCGGATAAAGTGAGAAGGGCAGTCATCCCGTGAGAAAGGAGGGGTTCGCATGACGGAAAAAGAGCTTCTGCAGATGTTTCTGCGGCGCGACGAACGCGCATTATCTGCCGCGGAGGCGCAGTACGGCAAGCTCTGCAGCACCATGGCCTACCGCATTCTGGGCGATCGACAGGATGCGGAGGAATGTGCAAACGATGTTCTGATGAAGCTCTGGAATGCGATCCCGCCTGCGGAACCGCGCTCCCTGACGGCGTTCGTTTCGCGTATCACACGGAATCTTGCACTGGACAGGCTTTCTGCGCTCCGCACGGCAAAGCGCGGCGGCGGAGAGCTTGCAGCAGCACTCGATGAACTTTCGCCCTATCTCACATCAGACGAAGATCTGGAATCGCATCTGGACAAGATCGCACTGCAGGAGGCTGTGGAACGGTTCCTGCGTTCGCTGCCGAAGGAGCACAGAAATGTCTTTCTGTCGCGGTATTATTCGATGCAGCCGATCGCGGAGATCGCCGCGGCGCACGGCTCGACGGTCGGGCGCGTGAAAATGATCCTCCGGCGGACAAAGGAAAAGATGCGTACATTTCTGAAAGAGGAGGGTTTCCTATGAAAGAGCAGGATCTCATTCAGGCACTCGGCAGTCTGCCGCAGGATATGCTCGACGAACTGGACGAATGGCAGAAAAGCGGCACCCCGCTGACCGGTGCGGAACCGGAAACCGATGCGCCTGCGCGGACGGGGGAACCCGTGATCACGCAAAGGAGGAATCAGACGATGAAGCAAAAGACGGAAAAAGCACCGGCGCGCCTGCGGGCATGGACAGCCGGGATCGCCGCGGCAGTCGTGCTGTGTGCGGCAGTCGCGGTGCCGGTCGGCAGAGAGGCTGTCCGCCGTGCGCAGCAGAGCAATGCGGGGTATGCGGAGAGCGAGCCCGCCGAACCGGTCACAGAGGTATCTGCGGAAACATGGATCGTGCCGGACGGCTGCACATTTTTCCACTGGGAAGATAAAAGTGACCTCGCCGGTTATTATGACTGTCTTCCGGCAGATACGAAACTGTATGCATTTCTCGACGAATTAGGGGAAGAACAGCCGCCATTGGAAGCGGGGCGTTTAAAGCCCGGAAATGTTCGTCACTTCGTCTATGGAGAAGACGACGAAGTATATGACATCTATTTCATCGGGCTCCCGATGCAGGAGGTTCCTGACGATATGCGGGATATCGGCTTTCTCGGCGGAACGCTGACACAGTCCGGAAAGCTGCATCTGAACATCGGCGCACTGACGGATGCGGAACATACCGATCCGTTCACTGAAACAGCTGAGCAGCAGTACGCGAAGTTTGACACCGCATTGCTCTTTGCAGTTCCGGAAGGCGAACTGCCGGAGATCACAGAGGTCAGCGGCTCCTATATCGAATACCCGCTGGCAGACCTCCTGACGGATGCACCGGCAGATGAGAATGAACGGGCTATATGGTATTCGCAGCTGATCGAGAAGAACCTCTGGATTGACACTGCGAACGGCGAACCCGGCATCCGGCTCATTGCGGATGAACCGGCGGAAGAAATCCTGACCGCTGAGCAGCCGGACACAGTGCCGGAAAACCCGGTTCCGCTGCTTGAACAGCTGATCACCATCGGCGGCAGCGACTATGTTATAATGAAAGTGCCGCAGGAAGGAACAGTGCAGGTTTTGCACAGCGTTGCGGAGGCAGAAGCCTGCTGTCAGTATACAGATGAAAAGGTTGTGGCAGATCAGAATTTTGATTTCAGAAGATTCCTGACGGAAGATGTTTTTGCACAGTATGATGTACTGTATTTTGCCCACAAGGACAATCAGCAGCCGCTTTATTTATACGCCTATGATCTGGCGGGCGGCAGCATCGCTGCGGACGGCACGACATTACAGCTTGATTTTCATGCACTGATATATGACCCGGAGCATTTGCCGACTGGCACGCTGCGCAGTTATGATGACTATGAGCCTGACTGGAACACTTATTATTTCTATACGGTGCCGAAAGGTTCACTTCCTGACCTCAATACAATAGAGGTTCGCTTTTCGGAATATCTGATCGGTGAGATTCCGGATGATATTCTCACGCACGCGAATGATTCTGCTGACAACGGACATACTGCGAAATTACCGGAATACGTCCAAACAACACAGGGATACCTTGACTGGAAAATGTCAATTCCGGAGCAGCGGTATATCACACGGGAATCTGCAGAATAAGGCAGCAGCCCCGCAGCTGACAATCGCAAAGGAAAACACAAAGACAGCCGACTGAAAAAGCCGGCTGTCTTTTTTATCGAAAGCCCATTGCAATTTTGTCCGTTCCGTGCTATAATAGCAGCAGAAACCGAACCCGCATCATGCCGGACGAACTGAGGTGAAATTATGGGCAGAGCATCCGTGAAGCAGAACAAAACGCCGTATCAGCTTGCGCGTGAGGAGCTGGGACTGACCCGTGAAAAGGCCGGTGAGCTGCTGAAGGTCATCACGCCGGACAGGCTGGAAAAGATCGAGAATGAGAAAACTGTGCCATATCCGGAGGAAATCCTTGCCATGGCAGAGGCTTACAACAAGCCTGACCTCTGCAATTATTTCTGTGCGCGGGTCTGCCGGATCGGGCAGGTCTATGTCCCGGAGGTGCAGATCCGTGACCTCTCGCGGATCATTCTGGAAATGATCGCGTCGCTGAACCGTGTCAGCACGAAAAAAGACCGCCTGATCGAGATTGCGGCAGACGGCGGCATCTCCAGCGACGAGCTCGACGATTTTATCGAGATCCAGGACGAGCTGGAAAAAATGTCGGTGACGATCGAAGCGCTGCAGCTCTGGGCGGAGAAGATGCTCGCGTCCGGTGCGATCGACACAGAGGCCTACAAAGCCAAAAAGGCAGCGCGGGGATGACCTTTCTGTGTCCCGTGCGATCATCACAAAACGACCGAAAGGAGAATCCCCATGCTGTTTATTTGCTATCCGAAATGCACGACCTGCAAAAAGGCGCAGAAATGGCTTGACGACAACGGCCTTTCTTATACGCTGCGCGATATCAAAGCAGAGAACCCGACCGCAGAGGAGCTGCTTTGCTGGCAGCGGATGAGCGGTCTGCCGCTGAAGCGCTTTTTCAATACGAGCGGGCAGCTTTACCGCGAACTGCAGCTCTCGAAAAGGCTGCCGGATATGCCGGAGGACGAACAGCTCGCGCTGCTGGCCTCGGACGGAATGCTGGTCAAACGCCCGATCCTTGTCACGGAGCAGACCGTGCTGGTCGGCTTCAGGGAGGCAGAGTGGAGCAGGCTGAAATAATCTGCTTGCTGTGTCCGTCTCTGAAAATGAAGAACGAATCGTGAATCATGGCGGCATTGCCTGCGGCGATTGATTTGGATATGCCCGAAGGGTACACCGCCGTTCTTCACTTTTCGCGATTCACGAAAAATGAATACCGGTATGCTGCCGGCGTGCTTCAGCACTGGGAGCAGTAAAGCCAAAGAAGCCGCCCCGCGGCGTGTACTGCGAATGCTGGGGGAGCTCCGCCAACCGTCCCCGGAGGAAAACGGCGGCGGGCACTGCCCGCCGTCCCCGGAGGAAAACGGCAGCGGGCACTGCCCGCCGTCCCCGGAGGAAAACGGCAGCGGGCACTGCCCGCCGTCCCGGGAGGAAAACGGCAGCGGGCACTGCCCGCCCGCCTTGACAAATATATGATTTTGCTGTATAATATGGGCAAGCCGGCAGCGAAAGACCGGCAGAAAAGGAGGGCACTACAAATGGTAACTGTCAACACGTATTCCGAACTGGAAGCTGCTGTCCTCAGAGATGAGACTGTCATCCGGCTGGAGGGCGGCGCAAAGCAATTCTACGAGAAAAAAGCAGGTGACGCGCTCGGCGGCGGACTGATCGGCGCTCTGCCGGGACTTCTGATCGGCGGACCGGTCGGCGCGATCGTCGGCGGCGTGGTCGGCGCAGCGGTCAACAGCTCCGCCAATTCGCAGGCATCGCAGCGGGATATTGCAAAATTCCTGATGCTCTACTACAGAAAGAGCAGCGCCGGTGTCACCTACATCGAACTGACCCACAGATAATACGGAAACGGCATCTCCCGTGCGGAGATGCCGTCTTTTGTTATCATGAGAACCGGGAGAAAACCGTGCGGTGTTCCGAGGGTTCGTGTTGAGATCAGCGGACAGGGATCACGGTGCCGCTGACGGCCACATAATCGACATCATCCAGCGGGAGCGGCTGTTTGAAGCTCAGAAGCGTGACATTTTCGTTCAGCAGGCCGGTATCATTTGCTTCCATGGAAACCGCCTTGGTGACCTCCTTCTGCTCCTCTGTACCGTCCGTGTGATGCACGGTGACTGCATCAAATTCCATCAGCGCGGCACTGAATGCGCCTCCTGCACTGAGCATGGCAGGTGCCTGCTGTGCTGTGTCTGTCGTCAGATAGACGCCGATCGGGCTGACGGCCGCGCGGTTCAGCGCAGTATCTTCGCCGGTGTCCGGTACGCTCAGCATGACCGGCGTATCCAGCAGCTGCATCTCCGTCGGATAGACCGTATCCAGCGTAACAGTGTGAATATCCTCGTAATTGCCGTTGTATCCGTCGAAGCCGGAACCCACTGCTTCACAGGAGATATCTATGGATTTTCCTTCCAGTGATTCGCCCGCCGGAACCATGACGCGTTCAACATAATGAACGGTGCCGTCAGCATCCCTTCCGAGAACCGAACCGGAGGCACTGTCAAAGAGCCGTTCAAACGAGTTCGGTACACAGTATCTCATAACAGGGTGCGTTGCGTTGAACCAGCGGTCTCCGCGCTGTTCGGTCTCACCGACGGTTTCGGCATGTTTCAGCTGTGTGTCATAGTAGAAATAGACCGAGTATGTGTCCGCGATATAGCCGTCCAGCGTCACAATAAAATCTTCCGTCTCAAATACCTCGTTGAGGTCGCCGCCCATGCCGGTGAAATCGTAGGAAACGGCTGTTTCCGACTTGTGGGAGAAATACCGGTCAAAGAGCGCGCTGTAATTCCAGCCGGCCGCCGCGCCGACGGTGACCGTCCCGATGCAGAGCATCGCTGCGACGGCTGCCGCGATCATGGCGGCGGGCTTTCGGGTATGCCGGATGATGCTGCGCAGCAGCTGCAAAAATGTATCCTGCACGATGTCCTCCGCTTCTGCGCGGCTGCCTGCCCGCTGGACGGCAAGCCGCAGAAGGGTATCATAATACCGCACGACAGCGGCTTCAAATTCTTCCGGCAGCACGGAATGATCACCACCTTATTGTTGTTCATCATGATGGAAGGCGCTTTCCGCCTTCACCAATAATACGATCCGGCGAAAGAAAATCTGACAGTATTCAAAAAAATTTTTTGCAGAGGAATCCGGATGCTGCGAACGGCAGCGGATATGCGAAACGGGTGCTGACACATCATATCAGCACCCGTTTTGTGACCGGAAAGCTCAAATGCCCCAGAACTGATACATCTGGAAATATACGACGACGGCGGCCGCAAACGCATTGAACAGGAAGTTGAACAGATACTTCGGTGCCTTGGCCTTCTCCTTCTTCGAGAACATCGAGCCGAACGAGGAAAGTGCCGCCAGCGTGAAGATCAGGCCGCAGACGCCCTGCGCAATGCCGAAGATCATGCCGTTCTGCTTTGTCAGACCCATGTTCGCGGAATACACGGAAACCGCGGCGACCATCAGCGCAAGAGACGCGATCTTTGCAAGCTGCGCAAGGGTGATCATGCCCATGCCCGCATAGTGCTTCCGCTTTTTCGCGATGCGCTGGATCAGCTTGACCAGCAGCAGGATCACGCTGATGACCGCGATCAGCGCATACAGGCACAGCGAGCCGAACTCTGCAGGCAGCAGCGGATTGCCGAATGCATCCATGCTGCCGAGCTGAAGCGCCGGGGTGCCGTCCGAAAGACGGCCTGTGCCGTAGAATCCGGTGTTCTCGCCGTCCTGCACCTGAAGCAGTCCGCTGCCCTTCCGGGTCAATGCAGCAGTACCCACTTTATAGCCGCCGCTGCCGTCCTTCAGGATCGGGATCAGATTCAGCCGCGAAACGAACCGCAGCAGACCCTTCTGCGTGGAGCGCGGCAGCGAATAAAAGCCGGAAATATCGGTATTGTCCGTATTCTCACCGGCAGGCAGCGTACCGGCGTCCAGCTTACCGAACAGCATATCATCAATGCTGTCCAGCTTGCCGATGCCGTTTGTCATCCAGACATAACCGAGGCCGCTCTCACGGTCAAATGTCATGATCGACGAACAGGCAGAGGTGCCGCCGTCGTGTCCGACCGTCGTGACGCCGTGATACTCCGGCCAGAAGCCGTGGCAGCAGGATGCGAGCTCCGAGCTGCCGTAAAATGCGGAGCCGCTGAACAGCAGTTCCTGCGTTTCGGGCTTCTCAAACAGCGGCGCATCCGGGTCGCAGAGTCCCTGCGCATAGGCCGCAAGGTCTGCGATCGTACCGGTCGCAGCACCCGCAGGATACAGCATGATGAAAGCCATCTGCGGGCCGAGCGCCTTCGCTGCACCGATCGGCGGGAAGCCGTAGGCCTTCAGCTTTTCGCGCTGCTCCCGCACCCACGGCGTATCCTTGTGATCCGGGGCGATCGCGGTATGCTCCATGCCGAGCGGCTCAAAAATGTTCTTATGGACATAGTCGCTGTACG
The DNA here is from genome assembly GCA_017545185.1 of Oscillospiraceae bacterium. GTDB lineage: Bacteria > Bacillota > Clostridia > Oscillospirales > Ruminococcaceae > Firm-04. Next base: position 52,875 of record JAFWQJ010000051.1, read on the forward strand.
GCATCCCGCTGATGCACTCGATGATATAGCCGGCCAGAGCTGCGCCCCAGTTGGAATAGCTGGTGATCTCACCCGGGCGCCAGACCTGCGGCGGCTCGGATTCCTGCAGCGCCTTGCCGAGCGGCAGGACCGCGTTTTCGTCGAAGGTCTGGATCAGATATGTGGACTCACAGAAGCCCGCATTGTGGTTCATCAGATTCAGGAACGTGATCGGCTCGTCATATTTCAGATTGTGCAGGAAATTCGCCGGCAGATAGCCGCGGATGTCGGCATCCAGGTCAAGTCTGCCCTGCTCGTAAAGCTGCATCGCGGAGACCCAGATCGTGGTCTTGGTGATGCTGCCCCATTCGTAGACCGTGTTCTCGTCTGCGGCGATATGGCCTTCCATGTCGATCTCGCCGTAATGCTTCGTGGTGATGATTTCATCCCCGCTGAACACCGCGTAGCCGAAGGACGCAAAACTGCCCTTTTCCGCGATCGCGTCAACCTTGTCCGAAAGCTCGCTGAATTTCACGCCGCCGGGGGTCGTCTGTTCTTCCGCCGCAAAGGTCTGAACCGGCAGGGAAGCCAGCAGCATCAGTGCCGTTCCGGCCGCTGCGAGCGCCTGCCGCATGTTTTTTCTGATTGTCATGATCTATCTGCCCCTTTCCGCGGATGTGTATATTCGGTATACACATTATACACCGTTTTAGGGCGCTTGTCAAGAGGTTTGAAATTATTTTTATCAGAGACCGGATAAAAACAGATCCGCTTCGCGCCGGTCTGTGAAGATATGTACGGTTTTATCCGGATACTGCTCCGGCAGTTTCAGGAGCTGCGGCCTGCTCTGCACGGAAAAATCCCGGATAAACGCGAGAAATTCCGCGTCCTCCTCATCGGTGGCTTCCGTCCACGGCAGATCGTCCCTCGGCTTTCCGCGCCGTTCCCGGACACCGTTCAGGCAGACCGCCGCCGGATAATCCAGAAAAAACACCGTATCACAAGCCCGGAGCCGGAGCTCTAAGGTGGAGCCGTAATGGCCGTCGATGATCCACGCGTCCGTCCGGAGCACCGCATTCAGCCGTTCCAGAAATACCGCCCGTCCGACGGTCGTTCTGTCCGGGTTCCAGTACAGCATATCCAGATGATACAGCGGGAGCCCCGTTTTTGCGTGCAGCGCTCTCGCAAAGGTGCTTTTGCCGCTCCCCGGGCAGCCGATCACAATGACTTTTTTCATGCGCACTCACTCCGCCGGATGCACGGCCTTCACATTATAATAATCCTCCGGCACGGTCTTCAGTCCGCTGCCGAGATCGGCCAGATTGCCGCTGACGGCGATCTCCGTGAACCAGCCGTCTACCACATACATCTTCCGGTCCGGGTCGGGCACGCCGTAAGGCTGATCCATATACACCGTGTTATTGCAAAAGCGGTTCTGATGCCCCCAGCCCTCGATCTGCTCGTGGATCTCAAAGGCAGCGACGATCTTCGGGTTCTTGTTCCGGTAACCGGTGTTGTCATGCACAAAGCAGCCGTTTCCGGCGATATCGACAAAGCTGCCCGCGTAGTTCTCGCCGGTCATGCCGTCGCCGTAAAAGGTGCAGAATGCGATCTCCGTGCCGGTCGTGTATTCCTTGACGTCAATATCCTCCGCGGCGACATTTTTGAAGGTACAGCGCAGAATTTTGTTGTTGTCGCATTTGTAGTCAAAGCCGGTCGTGGACTTCGCGCTGCCGACATACACGCCCTCGCCGTAGCCCGGGGAGACCAGCCCCGTATCATGAATATTGCACGCATCGACGGTGCAGTCCGAGCTGCCGTCCCGCAGCGCGACTGCCTCCGCACCGGTCGTGTCGATCTCGCAGTTCCGGAGCACCGAATGACAGGAATGATCGAACACGATGCCCTTCTGTGCGTTCGTGAGCCGCAGGTTCTCAATGATCCAGTAATCGCCCTGAATGTGCAGCACATAGCCGTTTTCCGGATTCGTTCCGGTCAGCACGGGCGGATTTTCCGGGTCGGCGGCGGTCAGCCGGATCGGTGCCGCTTCTGTGCCGGCGGCTTTCGTGTCGATCTTCTGCGCGCCCTGATAGACCGTATAGTCATACGTGCCGGGCGCGACGCGGATGACGTCGCCGGGCTTTGCGTTCCGCATCGCGGTGAACAGCCCCTCAATATCGCTGACACCGACGGTCTGCTCCGGCTGTGACAGAGCATCCCGTTTCAGCAGCGTCAGGTCGCAGGCATTGAGCACGCCGTCCTGATTCCGGTCGGCGTCTGCCGGTTCGGAGACGGCGGCGCCCGGCTTTGCAAGCAGCCAGTCCAGCAGCGCATCGGTCTCCGCGGCACTGACCGTCATGACCGAGACCGTCAGCGCGGCAAAGCCGAAAATCATCCCCCGCCGTTTCATCGCTTCTGCTCCGTGATCGACCGGAAGAACGCACATTCCGCGTCATTGGCGGCCTTTGCCTGCGCCGAGCGCATATCGCAGTGGAACACATGCCCGAGCGGATGTGCGTCGTCGCCGTACAGCTTGTATTCATGCGGGATGCCGAGCCGTTCGAGCACCGGCAGCAGAAGCTTCGGCTCCTCCCGCAGGAAATCCTGATTTGCGGTCATGACGAAGCAGGGCGGGAAATCCGCCGTGATATGCTGCACGAGATCGAGCATCTGTACAGCCTCCGCGGCATTTGCCTTCGGGATAAAATCGCGCAGCGCATCAGCCTTGTCCGCTGTCGTATACATCCCGCAGTTCAGTGCGAGCCCGCGGATGCGCAGACCCTCCGGCGTGCGGAAGTCCCAGCGTTTCGCAAAATCCGGATTCGTGAGGATCGCCGCGTAAAGCCCGATGCCGAGTGCGCCGGCGGAATCGCCGACGGCAAACACCTGTTCCGTATCCAGACCGTATTCCGCCGCGTGCTGCATCATCCAGTGAAAGACCGCATCCGTATCTTCAAAGGCGACCGGAAAGCGGTGCGCCGGTGCCAGCCGGTAATTATAATTGATGACCGCGAAGCCGTGCTGTGCAAGGCTCATGCAGTAATACTGATAAACCTCTTTCGTGCCGTATACCCAGCCGCCGCCGTGAAAGCTGACGATCACGGGCAGCTTTCCTTCTGCATCCTTCGGGCGGTAAAGATCGAGCAGATGCCATTTTTCATCGGTTCCGTAGGCGATATTGTCGGTTCGCGCGATATCGGCGGGCGTGGTCTGACCCGCATCGCGCCTGCCGTCACTCCGGCTGCACATGAACCGGAAAATATAGGTGTTCAGTGACATGGAAATCCCTCCTTCCGCGGCGCCGCCGCTGCTTTCAGTATAGCATAAAAGATTTGAAAAAGCAACTGCACTTGACGGATCCGCATTTTTGTGGTATGATGCAGGAGAACCGCTTTTGTATCAGGAGGGACTTATGAAACAGTATCGCTTTTACGGCTGGCAGCAGGCGGATGTACCTGCGGTCACGGACGAATATCCCGGCATCCGGACGCCGCGCGATCTTTACGATGCGCTGTCGGAGATCTGGTGCGCGGAGACCTGCGCGCCGCGGATGCGGGACAACTGGAGCCCGGAGAACAAAACGCTCGGACAGTGCTCGATCACGGCGTTTCTCGCGCAGGATATCTTCGGCGGGACGGTTTACGGCATTCTGCGGCCGGGCGGGAATTATCACTGCTACAATGTCATCGGGGAATGTCTGTTCGATCTGACCAGCGAGCAGTTCGGGGACGAGGTGCTCTGCTATCAGGATAACCCGGAGCAGAGCCGGGATGTGCACTTTGCGAAGGACGAAAAGCGTCTGCGGTACGAATACCTCCGGAAGGCACTGAAGGCGTATTGCGGAAAGAATGCTGCGATGCAGTAAAAAGAGGGCACTGATGCGAATGATCAGTGCCCTTTTTATTCTGAATGCACCGCAGCCTCCTGATTCAGCGCATACTGCCGCATGACGCGTTCTGCGGCCTGCGCCCGGAATGCGGGCGGCCCCATGATCTCCAGCACCGGCCCGAAGCTCAGCAGGCGGATCAGCAGTTCCGTTTCGTCCTGCTTATCGTACCGGAGCTGCACCGTGATCTCCCCGGTCTCAACATCCCGTTCCGTGTGCTTTTCATAGGAAGAAAACTCCATGAGGAACCGCTCGACCGCATTGCGCTCGGTCGTTACGCGGACGGTCACGGGCGATTCACAGCGGCGCATCCGGAAATAATCCTCTGCCGTGACCTTTCCCTCATACCGCACACCCGTTCCGCATACCTGCTCGATCCTGCCGAGATTGATGTTGCCGCTGCCGGTGAGCTTTCCGCCGCGCACCGCACAGCAGAACAGCCGGAATTTGTCGTTTTTGCGGGAATATTCGATCGCCAGCGGCAGATACCGCATTTCCATGCGGCGGCCGGAGCCCGAATGGAACCGGATATACATGACCTCCCGTTCGCGGATCGCGCGCAGCAGTAAACGGAAGTGTTCGCGGTATGCCGGCGCGGTGAAATCGTCGCCGTCCGAAAAGCTGTCGGTATACCGGAACATGTCCGGCTCCCAGAGCGGCCGGATATCCCGGAGCTTCTCCGAGAGCGCCGCAAAGGTCTCATCATCGAGGAACAGCCGCATTTTCGGGTCGGAGAGCCTTGCTTTCAGCCAGCGTTTCTGCAGCAGCGTCAGCGGCATGACCGGCGGATGCTTCGTCACCGCGGAGAGCGTTCCGTCCGGATTCTGCCGCAGCAGTCCCCAGTCGGAGCCGTCCTTCTGCGGGATCAGCTTCTGCGGCACGAACAGCACCGAATCGCGGAAGCCCTCCTCCGCAACGATGTACTGCAGGCGCTGCACGTTCAGCGGCGCCTCACCGAGCACCCGCGCCGCGATCCGGAAATATGCGCCGTACATCTCATGAAAGAGCATCATTTCCGTCACCTCCGTACATGTCCCGCATTCGTTTGATATCGTAGTAAAACCGGCCGACGGCCTGCTTCGTGCCGCCCTCGACCGAAACGATCCTGCCGATCAGCGTTTTCGCCCAGTGCATGACCTCGTTCGGGTCAAAGGCATCGACCGTCAGCGTATACAGCCCCTCGCCGGTCTGTTCCAGCGTTCCGATGCGCTTTTCCCGTTCGAGCCGTTCGAGGATATAGCCCTCGGTATACGCATCCAGGCGGACGGTCAGCTTTACCGGCGTGACGGCGCCCGTATCGTGCCGCATCCCGAAGGATACGCCGAACACATGCGGAAGATTCCGCAGATACGCCGCTTTCAGCGCATCATAATCCGGTTCCGGCTCCGTGCGCTTTACATTGCGGATGAAGTCGAGCCGGAACGCGTGAAAGCGTCTCTGCTCCGGGATATAGCCCGCCAGATAGCGGCGGCCGGTCTGCGCAGAGGTCAGGATCTGCATCGGGACGACCTCAAACGCGCCGCCCTCGGATTCCGGATTCGCGCTTGCCTTTGCACTGAATGTCCGGAACCGGACGCGGCATTTTTCCTCTGCGGCCGCAAGGATCTCCGGCAGAACGGAATCCTCCAGCGCGCGGACGATGTAATGATGCTTGCGGTAAAAAATATCGTTCCGGGTGTCCGCGCTCTGCAGCAGCTGTGCGCCGATCACGCCGAATTCCTCGTCCAGCGAATAAAACCGGACCGCTTCGTCCAGTCCGTCATACGTCCGGAGCAGCGCTGCCGCAGTCTCCGGCGAAATGCGGTAAAATGCGGCATTGCCCTGCTTTTCCGAAATCAGCAGCCCCTCTTTGACATACTCCGTCAGCTTATTGCGGACGGTCTGCACATCGAATACTGCACCGTATTCGATGCTGAGGCGGTCGGTCAGCGTCCGGAGATTCTGCGGTTCACCGTCGGAGAGCAGGTCGAGCAGCAGGAAATGCAGCCGGATATCGTTATCCGTGAAGCTCTTTGCGCCGTAGGCCTGATACAGCGGGTTTTCGGGGATATGCCCGCTGTCCACGGAAATGGAGACCTGCCGTCCGTGCTGCGAATCGTCATAGCGGATGACGTCGCCGAGCCAGCTTTCCGCCCGGCGCTTCTCGTCGTCGTAGGTACGGCTGCTCCGGCGGGTGAACTCGCTGCGTCCCTTGCAGCCGTAAATGAAGAAGTCGCGGATATAGTCCCGCGTTTTTTCAAAGGTCTTGATGAGCTCCGAAAAGCCTGCCATATCCGCACCTCCTTATTTGATTCTGTCAGCTGACGGATTTGATCGTCATATAACGGTTTTCCAGAGCCTCTCCGGTCACGGCATCGACATATACTTTCGCTGCCACCTCACAGAGGATCGCGCTCCTCCCTGTGCCAAGCTCATAACGGTTGATCTTCGGATCGGAAATCAGATAGGCCATCCTTTCCTCCTCCAGAGAATAAACCACAAGCTTTGTATTCTCTCCGAACCGTTCAGAGGGCTGATACAGTACGTCCGGCAGATCCGGCAGAGCCTGCGCAGCCGCGTATTCTTTTGCCGTGCTGACCGCATCTGCTTCCGCAATGCGCGGCGCAGCGATCGCCTTCGCAAGCTTTTCCTGCATATTCGCAGTCAAAAAGTCCGCGTCCGTTTCAAATGTGCCGTCAAGATAATTCCGGATATGCATCTCATAATGCTCCGGATCCAGCAGATAATCCTGATAATAGATCCAGAAATAGTATTGAAATCCGGTTATGACGGTTGCATCATTTTTTTCGTACAGATACGTCATACCGTGTGTTTCAAACGTAAACTGCGAGAAATCAAAATCCGGGACACGCGCCGTCACGGCATCCTGCATCTGACGCCGGAATGCTTCGTCCCGCTTATCGGCGGTCGTGCCGGTCAGTCTGAGCGTGACACCGGACTGCGCAAAACCTGTCTGCTGCTGAGCGCATAACACCTGTTTCAGCAGTGAAAGGTCAACGGCATTGATGACGCCGTCACCGTTCATGTCAGCCGCCTCCGGATCCGGAAGCGTCCGGTTCGGGCGCGCAGTCAGCCAGAAACTCAGGCAGCGCACATCCGCGATATTGACACTGTAATCCCTGTTCACATCGCCGGGCAGCTTTTCTGTATCCGGAACCAGCCAGCCGCCGTCATCGGTGATCAGGCAGAGCATGGCGATCGTGTTGCCGTAATAGGAATCCGCGCCGATATCCAGCACTTCTTTGCGGATCGCATCGTGAAATTCCGTGTCGCCCGCTGCGGCCGCAGAGATCATCAGCGGCGCGGTGAAGCAGAGATCGCTGTAATCCGCAATCGCCCTTCCGCGCGTGAGCTCATAGCCCGCCATGATCTTTTCCGGGTCACCGCCGCATTGTTCCTTCATGAACGCATTGACCTTTTCCGCATAAGTCTGCGCCTCATCGTACCGGCTGTACGCATCCGGTTTGTTGAGCAGTGCCTCTGTTCCGATGCGCCACGGCGTCCGGCAGGCATTATAATAATAATTGCCGTCGTTCTGATCCTCAAGGAAATTTGCCTGCGCACCCACCCAGCTGCCGATGCCGACCGGGTTATAAATCAGAAAATCCGGCAGCAGCGGCGTTGCATAAAACGTGTAATGATCCCGGATCACATTCATAATGCTTTCGTATACCTTGATCCAGTTCTGATCGCCGGTCACGGATGCAAACACCGGGAAATACTGCAGCGTGAAATCCGAGGAGCGCGTCGCATCGGTGAACGGATAATTTTTGCTTCTCACATAGGTAGACATACCCGCTGCCCCGTTTCCGGGCGGGAATACGGATTCGTATGTCTGCTCCGGATCATGCGCCCAGTCGCCGAGCTGCGGCAGCCAGAACACCGGATTGATCTCGTATTTCATGATATCGCCGATCACAAGCTTTGCCGCGGACAGATAGTCGATCTCACCCGCGCTGCCCCAGACCTTATCCGCAAGCAGCAGCGCGTAAGCAATATCGAGGTCGCCGTCCGCTGCGGAATCCGCGCCCTCGGTGTCGATCAGCGCCTCGCCGTTGTCGCTCTGCTGCCACGCCATGAGATGCGGCCCGATGCTGCTCGGATGCGCAAGATAATACCGGTACATCCCGTCAAAGATCTCATGCGCCTCGCTGTCGTAATCCGCCATGAGTGCGGCGATCAGCATTCCGTAGCCGTGCGCCTCGGAGACCGTCACCGCGACGGTTTCCTGTGCTTCTTCATAGGTCTGCTCCCCGTAGAACACATAATACTGCGTTCCGTCCGTGACATAAGGATTCTGACGAAGATACGCTTGTTTCCATTCCGCATAATAGCTTTGTGTCTCGGCTGTCAATGTGTCCTCCTGTTCCGCCGCCGACGGCATCACGATCACTGTCAGTGCCGTCATGCAGCTGAGTGCTGCTGCAATGATTCTTTTCATAGATATACCCTCCCCGTTCAAAATAGATTTGCTTCCCCCTGTGCTTTTACTATAGCATAAAACAGATAAAATAGCAAGCTGAAAGCGAAAAAAACACCGCCCGGCTGATTTTGCGCCGGGCGGCTGTTTCGCAATATGCGGTCAGATTTTCTTCGCGATCTTTTTCAGGATGAGCTCGGTGTCGTCTGCTGTGACGCTGCCGTCGCCGTTGACGTCCGCATTCTCCTTGCCCTGATCGGTGATGACGGCTTCTCTGTCCTCTGCGGCGAACCGTGCGGCAAGCACCGCGTCCGAGACATCGACGGAGCAGTCAAGGTTTGCGTCTCCGGTAACTGCAAGGCTGTTTTTGCCGAACATTTGTCCGGGCTCGCTTTCAAGCGATGTCGGCCATGCACAGGGCGACAGACCGAACTGTTCATACAGCTCCATTGCAAGTGCAAAATGATCTGCAAACGAAATATCCTCCGGCGGGATTACCGCATAAAACGTATTGCCCCAGAGCAGTTCATGGTACCAGTAGCTGATGTCCAGCTTTTTGCCGAGCTCGCTGTCCTTGTCCGCGATGCTGACAAATTCGCATTCCGGATGATGCTTCCTGACCCAGGCTTCGATTGCCGCCCAGTCGTATGTTTTTCCTTCTTCCTGTTCCCTTTCTCTGATATACCCGTCCGCATCATAGACGGTCAGGAATCCGTGGTCGATCTCTTTATACTCCGCTGTCTCTCCCCATGTATAGAATGCGGAGATCAGTCCGGCTTCGGCCAGTTCATGCATCAGACTGTCCGCCCGTTCCTCTGTTCTCAGAGCTTCATCCCGTTCAGTGAGCAGATAAGTCCCCTTTGCGCATTCATAAGGCCTTTTCTCCGGAAAATACTTCTGCACAATTTCCTCCGCCTTCTGCTCCGCCGCGGTACGGTCTATATCACTGCGCAGAACATACTGCAGCTTATCCTCTCGCATCGCTGCCAGATACATCAGATATTCATCAATATGCTGTGCCTCCTTGTGGATTTCGCCTGTTTCTGTATTCAGAACACTTTGCATCCAAACCGTGTCAAGATGATAGGTGCAGACATAATACGGCGTGTTCTCGTTCGTATCATTGGAACGCAATCTGTTCAGTACATAGCCCTTCATCCAGCCCTTGTCATCAAGTATCTGCAGCTGCTCGAGGTGATCGCCGTTCATATAGCCGAAAAGGTGGAACGGCAGATCTTCTGCAGAGACAGCCGGACAATTCGTGCAAAGCATCATCGCAGAAGCAAGCACGGCTGCGAATTTCATAAACTTTTTCATAGAAATTCCTCCTTCTTCGTTTTCAACTGCAAACCGCTTTGGATCCTATATATTATTGTACATCAAACCGTTGTGGATGTCAATAGTTTTTTTGCTAAACAATATGAATCTTTTGCCTATTCCGACGACACACAGCCAAATCCGCAAGATGCTCCCAAATAAAACACTTGACAAACAGGCTGCTTCATGCTATGATAAAAAAGGCGCAAACCAATGCGCCGCAGGTCCATTGGTGAGCCTTCTTTACTTCGAGGGAAAAACAGTTCTGCATTTGCAGGGCTGTTTTTCTTTGCGGCCGTTAAAATTTTCGCATTCCGCCCATTGCAATTTTCTGCAGTATATGATATAATAAAGTATATATGCGCTGCCGCGGCTGCGGCAGATACAGAAAGAAAACAAAAGAAAAGTCAGCAGCGAAAAAGGATGATAATATGAAATTCATAGATCAGCTCAAGGCTGAGGTGCAGATCCACGGCGACATGGAGACCGATTTCCGCAGCCGCCGGTATCATCAGGCGCGGAATATCGCGGCCAAGTATGTCGATATGATCGAGGAGGAGGCACGCATCGCGGCGCGCAGCGGCAATTACGAGCGCGTCGAGCAGCGGGCGCTCATCAGCGGGTTCATCACGATCAGCGAGACCGATTTCGAGCAGCCCGTGCTGCAGACCGAGAAGAAAAAACGCTTCATGCACGGCAAGCGGAGCGTCGTTTCGCTGAACCCGGAGAACGAGCTGTTCGAGGTGTTCCTCTCCGCGCTCAGAAAGCTCTGCGAGGACGAGCAGATCATCCTGCATCCGTTTCAGGCGAAAATCCTGAACAAGGACGGCAAAACCTGCTATCATACGCTGCCCGTCACCCTGCAAAAGCCGAAAAAGGAGAAGATCCAGGCATTCGGCTTTCCGTATCAGATCGAGTTTTGAGGAAGGGGGCAGCGGAAATGGAACTCCGGACGGTACTGACCGAGACGCTGCGGCGGGATGCGAATTCGCACGAAGCCAAGCAGATCGACATTCAGAGCATTTATTTTCAGCAGGGCAGGGATATTGCAAAGGCATATATTGAAGTGATCAAAAGCTATGCGCGGCTGGATGCGAAGTCCGGCAAGTACGAGCAGGACGGCGACTATGCCGTCGTATCGGGCTTCTGCCGGCTGGAGGAGCATCATTTCGGGGACGCGCTTCTGAAGCGCACGCAGAAGCTGAACTTCTGGACAGCAAAGTGGCATGAGACCGTTGCGCTCCGTGTCAAGCAGCGCGACCTGTTTGACGCGTTCTGCACAAGCTTTGCGGAGTTCTGCAAATCGGAGAATATCCGGATCGGGGAGCTCTGCGCGTTGGTGCGGACAAAGGACGGCAAACTGGAACAGCGGCCGTTCCCCGTAGAGACCGTCCTGCCGGAATATACGGAGGCGGTCGGCTTTCCGTATCAGGTCAGGTTCTGACAGTTTTTTCCGGTCACGCCCCTGACGGGTTCAGATCAATTTCTTTCAAAGCATTGCAAAAGCGGCTGCGTCCCGCAAGGATGCAGATGCAATTTTATATCCTTACATAATGGGGTTCGGGGGCAATGCCCCCGGCAGAGGCTTGGGGACAGCGTCCCCATTCAAAATCATCGCGCAGCAATACCTATATTAGAGCGGAGGATTCAAATGTCAGCACGGTTCACACCGGAGATGAAAAAAACACATACCATTCTTGTACCGGACATGCTGCCGGTACATTTTCAGCTGCTGATCAGCGTGCTCAAGCCTTACGGCTACACCTGCGAGCTGCTGCGGACAGCCAGCCGCGCCGTCGTGGACGAGGGACTCAAAAACGTGCACAACGATACCTGCTATCCGGCACTGCTGGTCATCGGGCAGTTCATGGAGGCGCTGAAATCCGGCCGTTACGACCCGAACCGCACCGCGCTGCTCATCACGCAGACCGGCGGCGGCTGCCGCGCTTCCAATTATATCCACCTGCTCCGGAAGGCACTTGAGGAGCAGTTCCCGCAGGTGCCGGTCATCTCCCTGAATTTCTCCGGACTGGAAAAGGATCCCGGCTCCGGCTGGCAGATGACCCCCGCGATCTTCCTGAAATTCCTCTACGCGGTGCTCTACGGCGATCTGCTGATGCTGGTCGCGAACCAGTGCCGCCCCTACGAGCTGCAGCGCGGCGCAACGGATAAGCTTCTGCTGACATGGCAGCGCCGGCTCGAAAAGGCGTTCCAGTCCCGGGATTATCTGCATACGAAAAAGCTCTACAAGCGCATCCTTGATGAGTTCGCCGCGATCCCGCGCACCGCGAGAAACAAGATCCGTGTCGGCATCGTCGGGGAGATCTACGTCAAATATTCCCCGCTCGCGAACAATCATCTGGAGGATTATCTGCTCTCCGAAAACTGCGAGCCGGTCATTCCGTCGCTGCTGGAATTTGTCATGTACTGCGCGATCAGCACCGCCGTGGACGGCAAGCTCTATCACTTCTTCAATAAGAATGTGCTGTATAACGGCCTCGGCTACAAGGCGATCTACGCGATGCAGAAGCAGCAGATCAATGCCGTCAAAAAGCACGGCGTCTTTGATCCGCCGCATGACTTTGAGCATCTCCGCAACCGCGCCGACAAGTATATCAGTCAGGGCGTGAGCATGGGCGAGGGCTGGCTCATCACCGCGGAAATGGCCGCGCTCGTCGAATCCGGCACCGAAAATATTATCTGCACGCAGCCGTTCGGCTGTCTGCCGAACCATATCGTCGCAAAGGGCATGATGCGCGTCATCAAGAATGCGTACCCCGATGCGAACATCACGGCGATCGACTATGACCCCGGCGCGACGCGCGTCAATCAGGAAAACCGTGTCAAGCTGATGCTTGCAAATGCCCGGCAGCCGAAGGGATAAGCCGGAAACGGACTGGAAAAGAAGGCGGGAATCATGCAGAATGCAGGCACATCCAAAACGAGAAAACTGTATATGGCGCAGCTTGTGCTCCGCTGTCTGATCCTTGCGGCGTGCATCCTGATCCTGATCTTTGACCGGGAACAGACCGAGGTGCTGGAGGGCTGGAACTTCTTTCGCCGGTTTACGCCGCTGCATCTGCTCTGGCTGACATGGATGCTGGATATGCTCTGGCAGCTCGTGCCGGTCAAAAAGCGGCTGGTGATCGCGCTCGGCTCGCAAAAGCACTTCAAATTCCGCTTTCAGCCGCCGGATAAGGAAAACTTCAGCTATCAGGCACTGCGGCGGCATATCATCGAGATCACGAAGTCTGCCTATAAGGTGTTCGGGATCTGGGCGGCGGTCGTCGCCGTCATCTCCATGCTGCGCGTGCTCGATGTCCTCAATGACGACGCGCTGTTCATGATCACCATTGTGTTTTATGTCTGCGATCTTGTCTGCGTGCTGGTCTGGTGCCCGTTCCGGCTGATCGTCAAGGCGAAATGCTGCACGACCTGCCGCATCTTCAACTGGGATCATCTGATGATGTTCTCCCCGATGCTCATGGTCAGCGGGTTCTTCTCCCGGACGCTGCTGCTCATGGCGATCGCGGACTGGCTGATCTGGGAGCTGTGCATCATGATGTATCCGGAGCGCTTCTGGGAAAACACGAACGCCGCGCTCCGCTGTGTCAACTGCACCGACAAGCTCTGCACGCAGTACTGCAGGAATAAATGATCGCTTTTCCGTGATTTCGGCACGCCGCAGCATCTCCCGATGCGGCACCGCACTGTAATTGAAAAAGGACGCTGATATGTGAAGATCGGCGTCCTTTTGTATTGCCTGCGGCTGTGCCCCCGGCGCGCTCCGGCATCGGACGCTGCCCGCTGCTCCCGCAAAAGTTGCGATATCTTACTTGAAATTGCTGTAATTTTCTGATTTTGCCCTCATTCCCTTGATTTTTTGTGCGAAATGCCGTATAATAAGAACAGCGTGCATCCGGCACGCTTGCAGCTGAAATGATGACTACGAAAAGGAGAAGCACTATGAAATTTAAGGTAATGGGCGTTTCTGCAGGACGCAAGGACAGCAACTGCGATATTCTTCTGAAGGAAGCACTGCTGGCATGTCAGGAGCAGGGCGCGGAAATCACAATGATCAACCTCAAGGACTATAACCTGCTGGACTGCACGGGATGTACCGCCTGCACCATGGGCATGTCCATGGGCAAGAACACGGGATGTTCGCTGAAAGACAAGGACGACAAGGATAAGATCATGCAGGTGCTGCTGAATCAGGATGCCGTCATCTTCGCGGCGCCGACCTACGCGCTGATGCCGTCCTCTCTGTACCTCAAATTCATGCACCGCAATCTCGCTTATGAATCGGCATTCCTGACCAAGATCGGCGCGATCGAGCCGCGTGACCGTGTCGGCGCACTGATCGCCGTCGGCGGCTCCACCCGTTCGTGGCAGTCGCTCGCACTGGAATGTATGCAGATCACGACCGTGACCAACAGCTTCAAGGTCGTTGACATGTACATGGCGACCATGGTGCCCGCACCGGCACAGGTTTTGCTGTACGACGAGAAGATCGCCCGTGCAAGAGAGATCGGCCGGAATGTCATGAAGGCACTGAATACGCCTGCCGCAGAGCGCAAGTGGCTCGGCGACCCCGATGCCGGCTGGTGCCCGAACTGTCACAGCAACAGCCTCTGCCTCGGTGAGCCGCAGTGGAAGGGTCTGCAGTACCCGATCGAGTGCACGGTCTGCGGTGCCGGCGGCGACCTCGTCAAGACCGACGACGGCAAGTGGAAGTTCGTGATCGCGGAGAACGGCCTTGAGCGTGACCGCACCACCGAGGAAGGACGCGGCGTCCACTGCGACGAGATCGCGGATACGCAGGGCGGCTTCTTCATGAACCCGCAGAACCATGCGGTCGTCGCGGAGAAGATTCAGAAGTACAAGGCGATCCAGTTCCCCGGCGTGTAAGATCATCGGAATCAGAAATGCCCCGGAGTATCTTTGTGAATACTCCGGGGCATATTTATAATTGAAAACTGCCTGCTGTGCGGCGCTTTTGCGGCGTTATTTTGCGGAGATGCTTTTTACGATCTCCTCTGCGCGGAGCAGTGCAACGTCAATGTGCGGACAGAAATTCTCTGCCCCGACCGCTTCCTTCAGGCCGGCCTTTTCCATGGCGTGCATCGGCTGCTCGTTGACATGCGAGAACACGACCTGCACACTGTTCTTCCGGCAGCCCTTCACGATCTCGGAGAGCGTTTCCACGCCCGCCGCATCGACGGCCGGCACATCGCGCATCCGGATGACCAGCACATCGAAGTCATGGCCGTCCAGCATGTACCTGTACTTTTCCGACGCCGCAAAGAACATCGGGCCGTTGATCTCGTATACTCTGGTGCGTGCGGGGATCTTCTTGCGCTGGATGTTGTCGGGGTCGGTGTCCTCATCGTCGGCATCCGTCCATGTATGCGCTTCCGTCACATCCGCCATGCGCTTGATAAAGAGCAGCGAGGCGAGCACCAGTCCGGCACCGATCGCGACGACCAGATCGAACACGACGGTCAGGACGATCGCGGTCAGCAGCACGGCGATATCGCTTTTCGGCGCCGTCTTTATCATCGTGCGGATATTTTTCCAGCCGCACATGTTATATGCAACGATGAACAGGATCGCGGCGATCGTCGGCATCGGGATCATGGATGCGTAGGGCATCAGCAGTACGAGAATGCCGAGCAGCACCGCGGAATGCACCATGCCGGAGACCGGCGTTCTGCCGCCGTTCTTGACGTTCGCGGCGGTGCGGGCGATCGCGCCGGTCGCCGGGATGCCGCCGAACAGTGCCGAGCCGATATTGGCGACGCCCTGTCCGATCAGCTCCATATCGGAACGGTGCTTCGAGCCGATCATGCCGTCCGAGACCACGCAGGACAGCAGCGATTCGATCGCCGCGAGGATCGCAATGGTAAAGGCATTCGGCAGCATGGCGCGGATGCCCGCAAAGGTCACATGCGGCAGGACGAACTTCGGCGGTGCGCTGGAGATCGTGTACAGGTCACCGATCGTGTTGACGTTCATGCCGGTCAGCTTCACGACCGCGGAGCAGAGCAGCACGGCGATCAGCGAGGCGGGGATCTTTTCCAGCTTTTTCGGCCAGAGGATCAGCACGGCCAGCGACAGCAGCCCGATCAGCAGCGCGGACACATTCAGGCTGCCGAGACATCGGAAGATCTCCGCGATCTTGTCAACCGTTTCGATCGGGGCGTTCTGAAAGGTCAGGCCGAGGAAATCCTTGACCTGTCCGATGACAATGGTCGCCGCAATGCCGAAGGTAAAGCCGGCGGTGATCGTGTTCGGGATAAATTTCAGCAGCTTGCCGAAGCGGCACAGACCCATGACGATCAGCAGGATGCCTGCCATGACCGTCGAGAGGATGAGGCCGTCCATGCCGTCGGTCGCGACGATGCCCGCAACGATCGTTGCAAAGGCAGCGGTCGGCCCGGCGATCTGCACGCGGCTGCCGCCTAAGAATGAGACGAGGAATCCGGCGACGATCGCGGTGTAAAGACCCTGCTCCGGATTCACGCCGGAGGCCAGTGCGAGCGCAATGGAGAGCGGCAGCGCAATGATCGCGACGATGACGCCCGCGACCAGATCCTTGACGAACTGTTCCTTCGAGTAAGTTTTCAGGACGGAAAAAAGCTTCGGCTTCAGCTTATCCGCTGTGGGTTTCTGTTGGACTGTATCCAATTTTTTCATCTCCGTTACAAATAATAAGCCTAGATATTATACAGCGAAATGCCGCAGAAATCAAGGCTTTTTTCCGGTTTCGGAGATTTTTGTCGGTTTTCATATTAAATGTACGGATGAACGGTTAAAATGCGGTGAATTAGCAGCGGGAGGGGAACAGTACGCCGGAAATGCGGGCGTGCATCACATTCCTTTTGGTTGACTTTTTCTATGGGCGTATGTTATAATATGGAAAAACAGAGGTTTTCGTTTCAAATCGATTTGTGTATGAGAACGGAGGTTCAGCCATGTTCAGATTCTTAAAGGAAGAAATCGACAACAGGGAGAAAAGCGCAGAACGCATTGCTTATCTTGAGAAGAAGTACGGCATCACATTTCCGGATATCCTGAAGGAACTCTATGCCCGAACGAACGGCGGCAGTCTGAAAAAATGCTTAGTTGCGGTCAATGATGATCCTGATGATTCCACTGAAGTATGGTGTATGTTTAAATTAAGTGATGCAAAATCTGACTTTGAATTCGTTGCTGATCATGACCGGGAAGAACCGATGAATGAATATATCCCTGCTGACTGGTATCCTTTTGCATATGACCGCGGCGGTGCAAAATTCTATTGGAGCAGTACAGATCATAAAGTGTGGTTTGTGATTCCGGATGATCCAGACAGCCTTGAAGAACCTGATCTTATCGCCGACAGCATCGAAGCTTTTATTGAATTGCTGAATAATTCCATCGTTGAAGAATAAGGTATAAGTAACAGCAGCCCCTCCGTCCGGAAGGGCTGAATTTTTGCTGATTTTGCGGTTTGCCTGCGCTGTGAATGGGGTCATCTCCCGTTATTCACTTTTCATTATTCACCATTCACTATTCACTGAAATCAATGGGAGCAGCAACGCTAAAGAAGCCGCCCCGCGGCGTGCAGGAAAGATTGTTGGGAGACGTTCGCTCACCGCCCCCGGAGGGAAACGGCTGTAAGCTCTGCTTACCCGCCGTAGGCGAGCATTTCGTCGATCGGGCGGCGGGCCTGTGCGATCGTTTCCGCATCCATTTCGATCTCCGCGCCGCCTCTGCCGAGCACACAGTCATACACATCCGCAAGCGTCGTCAGGCGCATGTTGTGGCAGACGCAGTCCTTCGACAGCGGATAGAACCGCTTGTCCGGGCAGGCAAACTGCAGATGCTGCACGATGCTCGTCTCCGTGCCGATGATAAATTCCTTCGCATCGCTCTTTTCGGCATAGCTCATGATGCCGGTCGTGCTGCCTGCGTAGTCCGCAAGCGCCGTGACCTCCGGTCTGCACTCGGGATGCACCAGCAGGAGCGCCTCCGGATGCGCTGCCTTTGCGGCCTCCGCTTCCTTTCCGGTGATGCGCGCATGGGTCGGGCAGCCGCCCTGCATCAGCATGATCTCCTTTTCCGGCACCTGCTCCCTGACCCAGTTCCCGAGGTTGCAGTCCGGGATAAACAGCAGCTTTTTGTCCGGCAGCGCCTTCACGATCTTTACCGCAGAGGACGACGTCACGCAGACATCGCAGACCGTTTTCAGCGAAGCGGTCGTGTTGATATATGCAACGACCTTGTGATCAGGGTGCTCTTTGCGGAACTGCAGGATCATGTCTTTGTCCATCTGCTCCGCCATCGGACATCCCGCGTCCGCGCTGGAGAGCAGCACGCGCTTTGCCGGCGAGAGCATTTTGACGGTCTCCGCCATGAACCGCACGCCGCACATAATAAAGGTATCCGCGCCGGATCTGGCCGCCTGCTGCGTCAGCCCGAACGAATCCCCGATGTAATCCGCGACCTCCCAGATATCGTGCGTCTGGTAAGCGTGCACGAGGATGCAGATGTTCTTTTCCTTTTTCAGCCGGATGATCTCCTGCTGCATTTCATAAGTCGTCATAGTTCAGCCCCCTGTTTCAGGATTTGGTACTATTATAACACAATATCCGCTGAATTGCAATGGGAGCGCAAAAAATAGTGAAGCGGGAAGAACGGAGCGCGCGCCTTCCGGGATTGATATTTTTTTGACAATGTTTGTTGACAATAGGTATTACAAATCTTTAATTTTGCTTAATATAATACAACACGTACAGAAAACATGCCGCTGTACACCATGTTTTACTTATGCCCCCTATCATCAAAAACCTATTTGCTTTTTTGACAGAAATATGTTATGATGTATACAAAGGATACGACACTCCGTCAAAAAGACTGCAAATCCGGATGCACCGGCCACCCCTTCATCGGTCGGCAGATCCCGAAGATGCTTTGCGGCAGACGGATGCCGGATCAGTCCGGTGTGCGAGGGATGCACACGCTTCGGACATTTTCTGCGGCAGATCTGTATGCCGCACCCGGCTGCCGGGCAGCTCCTGAACTGCTCCGCTTTTGCCGGATGAACCATGTTCCCCCTAAGTGGCAGCGTCGGGACGAGATAAACTCCCGGCTCGGCGCTCCACTCTCTTTTTTCTTCGTTTCATGAGGAAGAGGCTGATAGATAAACAAACCGAACCCGCCAAGGCGGGTATTGCAGCGAGAGAGAAAAGCTGCAAAGACCAACCGAACATAGGCAATCTGTGATTTTTAAAAAGGGGTATGATCGATTATGCAAAAGAAGAAAATGCTTGCTACAATGCTCAGCGCATCCGTGCTGGCTTGTATGATGTCAGCAATGCCGCTTCCGTCATCGGCACAGACGATGCTGGATACCGGCTTTGAGGAAGACTACAGCGGCTTCGGCCCGAGAGCTTCGGAGACTGTTGACCGCGTCAGCACCAAGGCACACAGCGGCCAGTACAGCCTTTACTGCTCCGGCAGAACCAATGAGTGGAACGGCCCGGTGCTTTCCCTGGGCAGAGGCGACTGGGTCGCCGGCCAGACCTACAGCTTCTCTGTTGCAGTGTATCAGGAGAGCGGTTCCGCTGTTGACATGAAGCTTTCGCTGCAGTATGACGATGCGTCCGGCACAACCGACTGGCTGCAGATCGCAACGGGTTCTGTCCCGAGCGGTGAGTGGACGATCCTTTCCAACGATGCTTACAAGCTGCCTGAAGGCGGCTCCGGTATGCAGCTCTACGTTGAGACTGCTTCCGATCTCTGCGATTTCTATATTGATGATGTGTTCTCCGGCTCCGAGGGCAGCACCCCGGGTCCTGTCACGCCGCCTGCTCCGACCTTCCGCATGGGCGATGTGAACCACGATGACAAGATCGACGCAACTGACCGTTCCCTGATGCTCGACTTCATCCTCGCAAAGGATGAGGGCGCGAACCTCAACGCGGATACGGCAGATATCAACAAGGACGGCAAGGTGAATTCTGTGGACTTTTCGATGCTGAGACAGTTCTTTATCTATCCGGAGCTGACAAGCACCACCACCACGA
>JAFWQJ010000052.1 GCA_017545185.1 Oscillospiraceae bacterium
AAGGTCAACCCGAAATTTTACCGTCCGGCAGAGGTCGAGCTGCTGCTCGGCGACCCGACAAAGGCGGAGACGAAACTCGGCTGGCAGCGCGAGATCTCCTTTGCGGAGCTGGTCACGCGCATGGCACAGAACGATCTGGAACTGTTGAAGCATGAATATCGCATTTGATGCCAGCCCGCTGACCGGCGACCTGATCTCCGGTGTCGGCTGGTGCGAGGCATATCTCACGGAGGCGGTCGCAAGGCTGCATCCGGAGCAAAATTACCGATTTGAATATTTCACGCTGCGTTCGCCGGAAGAAAAGATCCGGCGGATGCAGCCGTTTGTGCGGGAAAATACCCCGCTGCATCCTGCAACATGCTCCCCGCTGCTCTACCGGATGCTGACGAATTTCGTGCCGGTGCCGTACCGCGCATTTCAGGGCAAATGGGCAGATATCACGCACTTTTTCAATTATATCGTCCCGCCCGGGGTGCACGGAAAAACGGTCGTCACCGTGCATGACATGGTGCTCCGCGCCTATCCGGAAACGATGCGCACCCGCACCAGGATCCTGCTCGAAACGGGACTGAAACGCTCGATGCAGCGCGCTGACCGCATCGTCACGGACAGCGAATTTTCCCGCAGCGAGATCCTGAAATATTACCCGGAATTTGCGGAGAAGATCAGGGTCGTGCCCTGCGGCGTCGATCCGAAACGCTTTTCCCCTGCTTCTGAGGAAGAAATCGCACGCGTGAAACAGGCGCATGATCTGCCGGACAGATACTTCCTGTATCTCGGCACGCTCGAACCGCGCAAGAATCTCGTGCGGCTGATCGAAGCCTACGGCATTCTGCGGGAGCGTCTGCCCGATGCGCCGGAGCTCGTGCTCGCGGGCGGCAAGGGCTGGCAGTATGAGGCGATCTTTGCCGCAGCGGAGCAGGAAGCCGTCAGGGGACATGTGCATTTTCCGTCGTATATCCCGTCCGGAGATATGGCGGCACTGTATTCCGGTGCGGTCGGATTTGTGTTCCCGTCGCTCTATGAGGGCTTCGGGATGCCGCCGCTCGAAGCAATGGCCTGCGGATGTCCGGTGCTGTGCGCAAAAGCTGCGTCCCTGCCGGAGGCGGTCGGCGGCGCGGCGCTGCTCTGCGACCCGATGAATGTCCGCGCGATCGCGTCCGGACTGCAGTATCTGGCGGAGCAGACGGCGGCACGGAACAAGCTTACGGAGCTCGGCTTTGCGAGAGCCGCCGAAATGAGCTGGGACAGTGCTGCCGAAAAGCTGTACGCGGTCTATCGGGAGCTGTCATAAAGGATCAGGATTATGAATCATAAAGGCACCGTCACTTTGGAGACGGAACGGCTCATCCTGCGGCGGTTTGCCGTATCGGATGCGCCGGATATGTACCGGAACTGGGCGTCCTCGGAGGAGGTCGCGCGCTTTCTGACATGGGAGCCGCATCCCTCTGCGGAAGCGACCGCAGAGCTGCTGGCTGAATGGGTCGGGGAATACGAAAAGCCGGAGACCTATAACTGGGTGCTCGTGCTGAAGGAAACAAATCTGCCGATCGGCAATATCAGCGTTGTGAAGCTGTA
This sequence comes from Oscillospiraceae bacterium, assembly GCA_017545185.1. Lineage (GTDB taxonomy): Bacteria > Bacillota > Clostridia > Oscillospirales > Ruminococcaceae > Firm-04. Next base: position 1,579 of record JAFWQJ010000052.1, read on the forward strand.
TCCGGAAACCGCCTGCGCATCGCTCGGCTGGTGCCTCGGGACCGCATGGTGGGGGCAGGGCTATATGCCGGAAGCCGGAAAAGCCGTTCTGCAATATCTGTTTGAGACGGTCGGATGCAGCCGCGTCTGCGCCAATCACGATGCGGATAACCCGAAATCGGGGCGCGTCATGCAGAAGATCGGCATGAAGAAAGAGGGCGTGCTCCGGCAGCACGGCTATGCAAGAGGCAGAGTCTTTGACGATGTCTGGTACGGCATCCTTGCGGAGGAATATCGGAGCTTACAGCATGAATGAACAGAAGAACCGTCCGCGGCTGCTCATTACGGGCAAAGCCTACGACCCGCATATCGGCGGGATCGAGACCGTGATGCAGCAGACCGCTGAATATATGCGCAGATACGCGAAAACAAAGGTGCTTTGCTGCCGTGACGGCATCGGCCTGACAAAACAGGAGAAGATTCACGGCGTTCCCGTGACCTATTCGGGCAGCTTCGGGACAGTCGCGTCCTGCCCGGTGTCGCTCTCCTATCCCGGCGATTTCCGGCGGAAGGTCATGCTCTGCGATGCCGTGGAGCTGCATCTGCCGTTTCCGCTTGCCGACCTCGCACTTCTGCTTTCGGGCTACAAAGGGCGCGTGGTCGTCGCATGGCACAGCGATGTCGTGCGGCAGAAGTTCCTGCTGAAATTCTACAAGCCGCTGATGAAGCGGCTCTTAAAGCGCGCCGACGCGATCCTTGTCGCGACGCAGGCGCATATCGACAGCTCGCCGTATCTGCGGGAATACCGCGAAAAATGCGTGATCGTTCCCTACGGCATTGACCCGGCTGCCTACGAAAACCGGCCGCATCAGAACCCGCTGCAGGAACGGCTGCATGACAGATCGGCAAAGAAGATCCTGTTCACCGGCCGTCTGGTCTATTACAAGGGCGCGGACGTTCTGCTCGAAGCCTTTGCAAAGGTCAAAAGCAATGCGGAGCTGTTTCTCGCGGGCACGGGCGTTCTCGAACCGGAGCTGAAAGCCGCCGCCGCCGCACTCGGCTTTGAAAAGCGCGTGCATTTTCTCGGCAGGCGCATGACGCCGGAGCTGCGCGATATGTTCGCGGACTGCGACATTTTCGTGCTGCCGTCGGTCGCAAACAGCGAGGCCTTCGGCATTGTGCAGCTGGAAGCGATGTGCTACGGCAAGCCGATCATCAATACCGCGCTGCCGACCGGCGTCCCGCTGGTCAGCCTGCACGGCGAGACGGGTCTGACCGTTCCGCCCTCGGATGCGGACGCGCTTGCTGCTGCCATGGACAGGCTGCTCTCCGACGACGCGCTGCGGGAACAGTACGGCAAGGCCGCGAGAGAACGCGTCCTCAAGGAGTTTTCGCTCGATACGGTCATGAACAAAACGCGGGACGTCCTGCTGCCGCAGGGCTCCGAAAAACAACCGAAAAGGCGTTGATACGATGAAATCACTGATAATCGGTGCGGCAGGCTTCGTCGGTGCGTATGCGATCCGGCAGCTTTCCGAAAAGGGCGAAGTCCATGCGGCAAAGCTCCCGCAGGAGCAGATCGCCGCGGACTGCAAAGCCCTCTGCACCGTGCATGATCTCGACATTCTCGATGCAGAAGCAACCGCTGCGCTGTTGAATGCGATTCAGCCGGACTGCATCCTGCATCTTGCGGCACAGAGCTCGGTCGCGCTTTCGTGGAAAAAGCCGCAGCTCACTGCCGATATCAATATCAAGGGCACCGTCAATCTGCTGGAGGCCGCAAGAATGCTGCCGGAACAGCCGCGCATCCTGCTGATCGGCTCCGGCGAGGAATACGGCGCGCTCCGTCCGGAGCAGATCCCGGTCAGAGAGGATACGCCGCTGCACCCTGCCAATGTCTACGCTGCGACGAAGGCCGCCGCGGAGCAGTTCGCGCAGCTTTATGTCCGCGCTTACGGCATGGAGATCGTCACGGTGCGGGCGTTCAATCATTTCGGCCCGGGACAGCGGCCGGATTTTGTTGCGGCGGATTTCTGCCGGCAGGCCGCGGAGATCGAATGCGGGCTGCATGAACCGGTCATCCGGACGGGCAATCTCTCCGCAAAGCGCGATTTCACCGATGTCCGCGATATCGTCCGCGCATACGCGCTGCTGCTTGAAAAAGGCAGAGCCGGTGCGGTCTACAATGTCGGCAGCGGAAAAGCGATCGCCGTTTCGGATATCCTTGCGATGATCCGCGAACAGTGCCGCGTGCCTTTTGCCGTGGAGACCGACCCCGCAAAGCTGCGTCCGGTCGATGTGCCGGTCATTGCCGCGGATATCACCGCATTACAGGCGGATACCGGCTGGTCTCCGCAGATCTCAGCTGCGCAGACGGTCTCCGATATGCTGGAGGACGCGCGCAGGCTTTTGAAGGAGCAGGCATGATACAAAAACTGCATGAACTTTACCAGTACCGCGAAATGATCGCAAGCCTTGTCCGGAAGGATCTGAAAGGACGCTACAAGGGCAGCGTGCTCGGCTTCCTTTGGACGTTCATCAATCCGCTCTTACAGCTTCTGGTCTATACGATGGTCTTTTCCGTGATCCTGAAAAGCGGCATCCCGAATTATTATCTGCATCTGTTCGTTGCGCTGGTGCCGTGGATCTTCTTCGCATCCGCGCTGACGACCGGCGCAAAGCTCGTGCTCGACCAGAAAAACATGATCAAGAAGATCTACTTTCCGCGGGAGGTGCTGCCGCTCGCGTATACGTTCAGCAGCTTCTGCAATATGCTGTTTTCGTTCATCATCGTGTTCGCGGTGATCGCCGTCATGGGGCTCGGCATCAATCCTGCCGCGCTGCCGTGGCTGATCCCGGTCATGGCGGTGCAGTTTATCCTTGTGCTCGGCATCAATCTCATTACCTCGTCGGTGACGGTCTATATCCGCGACCTTGAACACATCACAGGCGTGCTGAGCATGGCGTGGATGTATCTCTCGCCGGTCGTCTACGGCATCGACTTTGTGCCGGAGAGCTGGAAAAGCTGGTATCTGCTGAATCCGATGGCACCGCTGATCCTCTCCTACCGCGATATTTTATACTATAAACGGGCGCCGCAGCTGCCGCTTCTGGGGCTTGCGCTGGCGGTCAGCCTTGCCGTGCTGGTCATCGGGATCCTGACATTCTCGCGCCTGCAAAGACGCTTCGCGGAGGAGCTGTAATGGACAAACGCAAAACAAAACTGACAAACATCCTGCCGCTGCTCGCATGTGCGGCGGCGCTGCTCTGGCTGTTTTATCAGCTCTATCCGCTGCTGTTCGTGACGCATGACGATATGCGGAATTATACGCTGGTGCGCCGCGGGATGCTTGCGGAAAATGCCGTGACCTCCGCACAGAAGGGCAGGATCTCGCATTTATGGAATCATTTTCTGCTCGGCTTTCCGTTCATGCTGAACAAGGCATGGTTTTATAAGCTTGTGCAGTACGGCACGCTGGTTTTTGATCTCTCCGCGCTGTATCTGCTGCTGAGATCGGAGGTCAGCCGGAAATTTGCCGCCGTGAGCGTGATGCTCTGCTCCGCTTGGTTCTGCATCAATGCGAATCACAATCTGCTGATCTCCTACGCACTCTGTCATCAGCTCCCGATCGGTCTGCTGCTGCTCGCGCTGTACTTCTTCGGAAAGCGGCTGAAAAGCGGCAAAAAGCGGCATACCGTTCTGAGCTGTCTGTTTCTGCTGACCGCCTGCATGATCTATGAAGCGTTCGTCGCGGCACTGCTGATCTTTGCGGTCTGGTCGCTGCTGGAAACGGAGCAGAAAGCCGGATATTTTTCGTATCTGCGCGCATCTGCAAAGCGGATGCTCCCGCAGACCTGCACCGCCTTTTTCTACTGCATCGTCTATTTCAGCTGGCAGTACCGGTATCCATCGGCCTATGACGGCACCTCGCTGATGCTGAAGGAGCCGTTCGTCAGCCTGTCTGCGCTCGGTACCTACAGCACCTCGATGCTCCCGACCGCGGAGCTGATGCGCATGGGCAGGGGAGAGGAGCTCTCCGTGCTCCGGTTCTGCGGACATCTGCTGCATCCGGCGGCATGGGTCTGCGCATTCCTGACGGCGGCAGCGGTGTTCGTGCTGCTCCCGCAGATCAGGATCGACCGCGGAAAGCTGTACCGCATCCTGCTGGTCACCGGCATCGGGATCCCCGTCCCGTGCCTGCTCATCAGCTTCAGCGAAAAATATATCGGCTGGCACCGCCGCGGCACGACCGGCTATGTACCGAGCTTTTACAGCTACTTCTTTCTCGTTGCGTTTCTTGCGGCGGCGGGCATCGCGCTCTACCGCGGGGCATGCGGCACTGCACAGAAAAAGACCGTCCGCGGCCTGCTGACGGCGTTCGTGTTCGGCATGACGCTCTGTGCAAGCTGTGTTAACGACATGTGGAAGCCGTATTTTGAAAATCTGCTCCGGCATTACCGCAGCTTTGACCGCACGATCTCTGCGGCACCGTTCACGGACTGCGATGACAGCTTTCAGCTTTATGCGCCGGAACATGAGGGCATTCACCTGACCGCAAACTATACGCAGGATTATATGAAGATCTACAATCCGGCGGAGATCACGTTTGTCAACAAGGAGGAAAACCTCGACCCGGACAAGCGCATCCTCTGCGTCCGCACGGCACCGGACGACTGCTATACCGTGTCCGGCGTGACAGACAGCACGCTCCTGACCGATGCCGTGACCGTCCGCACGCTGCACACCGGTACGCTGACCGTGCTGCTCACGGATGACAGCGGTCAGCCGCAGACATACGAAAATGTACGGGACGGTGATGTGCTCCGCGCACCGGACGGTACGGAATTTGACCTGCGTAACAGCTTTCCGCAGCCGTAATACAGAAAGAAAAAACGGAGATACTGAACATGCAGAATGAAAACAAGGCACTCACCGCGGTAGCCTATGATGCCGAAATGCGGCAGATCTACCCGTTTTATGACGAATTTCACCGGCAGATCATGGAGACGGTGCGGGTGCATAACACAGAGCCGCTGACATGGCTCGATCTCAGCTGCGGCACCGGAACGCTCGCGGCAAGAGCATTCCAGTCGCTGCCTGTCAGCAGAATGATCTGCTGTGAGAAGGACCCGGAGCTGCTCGATATCGCAAGGATGCGGCTCCCCGCTGAGCAGACCGTTCTTCTGCGGCAGGAGCTTCTGCTGCCGGAGCTGCGGGAGCGCTTTGACGTCATCACGGCGATGCAGACCTTTCAGAATCTGGAAAGCCCTGCCCGGGAGCAGGCCGTCCGGAGCTGCTATGACAGGCTCCGCCAAAACGGCATCCTGTTCATTTTTGAAAATACCGTGCCCGCCTCGCAGACCGGCACCGACCACGCCCTGACGCTCTGGGCGGAATATCAGAAGCGCTCCGGCGTGCCGGATGAACAAAGAGAAGCATTTTTTGAAGCATACCGGAGCAGCTGCCATCCGCTCACCGTGACGGCGCACCAGGCGCTGCTGCACCGCTGCGGATTTGAGATCGCGGAGGTGCTGTGGCTCTCCGGGATGCAGGCAGGCTTCTACGCTGTCCGCACGGAACGCTGATTCAACGAAACGGAGGAATCCCGCTTGCACGCGATCGAAATACAGGAGCTGACCAAAAAATTCCGCATCTACGCCGATCAGGGCAGATCCCTCAAGGAGAAAACGCTCTCGGCCAAGCGGCGGAAATATGAGGAGCGCACCGTGCTGGACGGTATCTCTCTGACCGTGGAGCAGGGTGAAGCGATCGGACTGGTCGGCAAAAACGGATGCGGCAAATCCACGCTTTTGAAGCTGATGAGCCGTATTCTATATCCGGAGGGCGGCAGCGTAAAGCTGAACGGCAGGGTCTCCTCGCTGATCGAGCTCGGTGCCGGGTTTCATCCGGATATGACCGGCAGAGAAAATATTTTTACAAACGCATCCATTTTCGGGCTGACGCATAAGGAAATAGAGGAACGCCTCGACGAGATCATCGAGTTCTCGGAAATGCAGGAGTTCATCGACAATCCCGTGCGGACGTATTCCTCCGGCATGTATATGCGGCTGGCGTTTTCCGTCGCGATCCATGTCGGCGCGGATATTCTGCTGATCGACGAGATCCTCGCGGTCGGTGACGCGGCATTTCAGGCAAAATGCTTCGAGCGGCTCATGGAGATCAAGGCATCCGGTACGACGATCGTCATTGTCTCGCACAGCATGGCGCAGCTCGAACGCATCTGCGACCGCACGGTCTGGATCGACAGCGGAAAGATCCGCATGGAGGGCGCGCCGAATGAGGTGCATCCCGCGTATCTGGACTTCATGGGGCAGCGCAGACAGCTCAGTGCGCCGGTGAAACAAGGTGCCGCCGCAGACGCGGAGAAGCCGGATACGCCCGCAAAATGGACGGATATCTGTCTGCTCAATGAACAGGGAGAGCGCATCACGACATTCCGCACCGGCGATACGGTCACGCTGCAGCTGACCTACGAGGCAGACCCCGAAAAGGCCGAGGACGCGCTGATCGGGCTGGCGCTCTACCGCGCAGACAAGGCGCTCTGCTACGGCACGAACACCCAGCGCGAACGGATGCAGCCGCTGAAGTTGAAAACACGCGGCACGATCCGCTGCATCTTTTCCCCGATGAATCTGATCGCGGGCACATACTGGTTTGATGTCGCCCTGCGCAGATTGGATATGTTTGCTTATGACTACGCCGCACAGGCGGTTCGGTTTACCGTATACAATACGATCGACGAGACAGGCGTCACAAGACTGGAGCACCGCTGGGAGACAGACGCGGAGTGACGCGGAGTGACGCGGAGTGAGAAAGGAAGCTGAAATATGAATCAGGAAGACAGAGAGAAAAAGCTGCGTGCTGTCCTGAATGCGAAGGACAGCTTCACCGTCGTGCCTGCACCGGCAGGAAAATTCAAGCTGGCAAAACGTCTCGGCAGAAAGCTGACATTCTGGTATGTGCAGCCGTTCGGCGGCAAGCAGAATATTTTTAACGAGGAGACCGCCGAAATGCTCGCGGCACTCAATGAGAGCGTCAATGCGCTGGAGGCACATTTCTCCGCGCTGACCGCGATCACCGAGCACCGCCTCACCGAGCTGCGCAAATCGCAGCGGGCGGTCATTGCAAGAAATTACGCGGAGCATAAGGAGCAACTACAGAACCTTGCCGACCGCATTGACCGCAGCCTGATGATTGCCGCGCCGGAAAGCCGCATGGACGCGGGGCTCGAACCGCTGACCGCCGTTCCGGTGATCGGGACAGAGGCACTGTTCCAGGAGTTCCGCAACGTGCAGAACGCCGCCAATGCGGAGGGCGAAGAACGCGCACTCGAAAAGCTCGGCGCGGATTACCGCAATCTGCTGGCAGAATCCGTCCGCAATCTGACGGCGCCCGCACAGTGCAAGCCGATCGCGCTGGTCTGCGCCCGCTTCGGCAGCGGTGCCGGCATGGAGGCGATCCGCAACGAGGTCTGGGATCTTTACCGCCTGATGCAGCGCGGCAGCCGGTATCCGGTCTGCATCGTCTCCGTGGAGCCGTCCGGCTCGGAGGCTGCGCAGAGCGGCGATGTATACTATGTACCGGAAAATCAGCTTGCCGCATGGCTGCGCGAGCATGACCCTGCCCTGCTGATCTTCTGCGAGAGCACGACCGCGATCATCACGGCCGGCGAGAACTGTATGCTGCTGCGCAATGCGATTGTGCGTGCCAGCGGACAGAATCCCGCGCAGATGCTCGGCGGCAGTGCCATGCAGGAATTCCTGCATCTCTGCGACGCGGGCGTGCATCATTACTGCACTGCGTCAAAGCACGCCGCGGATGTGCTCGAGGGACACGGTTTCCGGCGTCCGACGGTCATTTACCCGTATGTGAATACCGAGAAAGCCATGTTCTGCCGCAGACCGCGCCCGTTTGACCCGAATCATATCACGGTCGGGTTTGCGTCCTCGCCGATGCAGCCGGAGCAGAACGATGCGCGCGGCGTTTCGGTGCTCTGTGAGACGGTGCAGCGGAATCCGGATATCCGCTTTATCGTGCTGTGGCGCGATGAAGAAAAGAATCCGGTGCCGGTCGCGCTGAAAGCCGCCCCGAACTGCACGGTACGCACCGGAAAATGCGATATGGCGGACTTTTACAGCGAGATCGACTGCGTGCTGATCCCGTATACCGATTACAACTATAACCATGCGTGTCCGCTTTCCGCACTGGAAGCGATGCTGATGAATATTCCGGTCATTGCGACGCCGGTCTCCGGCATCTCTGAGCTGATCGCGGCCTGCGGCATCGGACTGATCGCAGACGGCACCGACGCGGATGCGCTGACCGCCGCACTGAACCTGATCCCCTCGCACTATGCGGCATTTCAGGAGGCGTGGCGCATTGACAAGCTGCACGAGATCCTCTCCGGGCAGTCGTTTATCCGCTTTGCGGAGGACTGCATCGAGAACGCCGTCCCGGCGGGCGTCGTGACGCTCTACGAATGGGACCGCCAGCTGAAGCTGAATCAGCGGCATCTGGTCAAGGGACACGCCGCGCTGAAAGCCTACTATCAGCGGCAGGATGTTGCGGACAATTACACCGACGAGCGGTTCTCTGCCTATCCGCAGAACTGCTTTGACCTCATGGAGCGGCAGACCGTCTCCGTGCTGCTGGAGCATTATCTCCGCCGCAAGCCGGACGCCGAGCTGCTCGATCTTGCAAGCGGCAGCGGCCGGATCCTGCAGGAGCTGCTGCAGTTCGGACACTGTACCGCGGGCGACGCATCCCCGGCGATGCTCTCCGTGCTCCGCAGCCGGTTCCCGGACGATGCCGTCACGGTCAGGGAGCTTGACCTGCTCTCCGGCGACCCCGGCGGGCAGTATGACGCGATCACGATCTTCCGGTTCATCCGGCATTATGAGTACAGCGTCCGCAGAAAGCTCTGGGCAAGACTGCGCGCCGCTCTGAAACCGGACGGTGTGTTGCTGTTCGATGTTCCGAACGTGCGCTTTGAGGTGCCGCACCGGCATAAGAACGGCTGGGGTAAATATCATATCTACGATATTTTCTGGACGCGTGCCGCAATTGAACAGGAGCTCCGCGACAACGGCTTCCGGCTTGCCGCGCTCGTACCGGTCGGGCAGGGGCTCTATCCGATGCCTGCGGAATACCGCGCCGAGCCGATGACATGGACGGCTGCGGCGGTGCCGGCGGAGTGAATACAGCATTGCCGGTGTGCCGAAGCCATACAGAGAAGAAAACCGCCTGCCCCGTTCATCCGGGACAGGCGGTTCTTATTCATCGTTCATCCGGAAATTCCATTCCTTTGCGGCTTCCAGTTTTGCAAGGAGCTCGTCCTGCGTCAGCAGAGGGACATTTTCAAAGTTTGCTTCCGCAAACCAGCTCCATGCCTGCTCACCGTATCGCGCTTCATGCATGCTGCGTACATAAAGCTGAATGATATTTGTCAGCCCGGCGCAGGCCTGCTGTTCCGGTGTCGGTTCCTGCGGAACATACAGTGCCGCTTTCATTTCCATGTATCTGCCGGCTGTGCTTTGACATTTCTTCCGAAGCGCGGTCTTCTCACCGGATGTCATTTCATCCTTGCTTTCCGCGTGCTCCAAAGCATAATGCCAATCGAGTGCAGACAGAAACTCCGCTTCGGTCGGATGTGCCGGCAGCCCGAGTGCTTCCCAGTCGATCCGGGGATCCTCCCACGGATTCACCTCTTTCTGTTTGATATAATCGTCATAATATGCCTGCTGACCGAGATAATCCCGGACATTCAGTACCGCCGGAACATCATACTGATAGATCAGCTTTGCAGTTTGCTGAAACGCATTGTATTCCGCTTCACCCAGAGGACTGCGGTAATCATCCGCGATCAGATCACACTGACGCAGCTGCGCATCCGTCAGCGGCAGCTCATCGGCTACGCCGTCAAGCTCTGCGGAGAAAATCAGCTCTGCCCAAAGGCGGTCTGCATGTGTGAATCTGCCGTCCAGATCCAGATCACCGGTGATCTCCGGCTCTGTGATGCGCTCCGGTTCCGGTTCGGCATTCCCTGTATCCGCGGTCACGGATTCTGTTTCAGCCGGAATCCATACGGTTTCTGCGGCAGTCTCCGCAGGGACTTCTTCTGCGGACTGCACGGAAGTTTCCGTTTGTCCGGGTGCTGCAGCTTCCGCAGAAACGGCTGTTGTCTGCGCCGCCGCAACAGTTTCCGAAGCATCGGCGGCGGCAGTTTCCTGCATAACAGCTTCCGGAATGCTGTTCTGTTGTGTCATGCCGTCATCCTTCAACAGATATCCTATGCCGGAAACTGCCGCGATACAGGCCGCAGCTGCTGCACAGGAGACAATACGCGGCATCAGGACAGATGTGTTATCTGCCGGCGGTTTTGCGAGCAGCACAGCACAATCCGCGATCATATCCTGCGGCATATCGCTGAGCAGCTCCAGAAAATCGGCTGCGTTCATAGCAATCCCTTCTTTCTGAAATCTTCCTTGAGCTTTTGCCTTGTCCGCATCAGTGAGAGCTTGACGGCATTCGGCGTCATCCCGAGCTTTCCGGCGATTTCCCTGACCGGCAGTGCTGCATAATACCGCAGCATGAAGATCTGTCTTTGCCGCTCCGGAAGGCCGCGCAGAAAAGCAGTGACTGCAGCGAGCACCTCCCGGCGCTCCACCTGTGATTCGGTCCGTTCATCTGAGGGGATGATCTCTGCGATCTCATCAAGGGCTGCTGCATACTGGGTGCCGCCGCGCTTCTGACAGGTCGTCCGGCGCAGACAGTCCACCGCCGAACGCCGCACAAGTGCCAGCAAATAGGGACATAAACCTTCCGAGGTGTCCGGCGGAATGCTGTTCCATACGCCGATCAGCATGTCGCTGACACATTCCTCTGCATCCTCACGGCTCCCGAGAATCCGATAGGCTGTCTGAAAGCACAGTCCGCCGTAAGCCTGACGGATTTCCAGCAAAGCTTGTTCATCGCGCTTCTGCAGCAGCGCAATGATCGCGGCATCATTCAACACCTCACCCCCTCAGTCATATTATCGCAAAGCGTGAAAAAAGGTTTCCTGCAAAATGTATTATAACACAGAAAAATTGAAACTGCACGGTGCCGCTGCTTCCCCATTGCGTTTTTCATCACAATATGGTATACTAAAACAAGATCAGACAAACCATGAACGGAGGATGCATTATGGCGCATATTCTTGTGATCGACGACGATGCCGATATCGGCAATCTGCTGGAGGAGACGCTGACCGCGCAGGGCTATACCGTTTCGCGGGCGTATTCCGGCACCGAAGCACTCCTGCGCATCGAGGCCGGAAAGCCCGACCTCGTGCTGCTGGATCTGATGCTCCCGGGGCTCTCCGGCGAGCAGCTGCTTCCGCGGATCAAGGGGATCCCGGTCATCGTCGTCAGCGCGAAGATCGACACGGACAACAAGGTCGCGCTGCTGCTGGGCGGCGCCGCGGATTACATCACCAAGCCGTTCCATACCAAGGAGCTGCTTGCGCGTGTCGCGGTGCAGCTGAGGAACCGCAGCACGGAGACCGCTGCCGCTTCTTCCTTTGCGGATATCACGCTCAGTGACGACGCACCGCTTGCGTCGGTCTGCGGCAATGAAGTCCGCCTGACGCGCACCGAGCACGCGATCTTAAAGCTGCTGCTGCGCAATCCGGAGCAGGTCGTCACGAAATCCGCCGTGCTCGATCAGATCGCGGCCGATACGCCGGACTGCACGGAGACCTCGCTGAAACAGCATATCAGCAATCTCCGCAGAAAGCTCCGCGGCGCGGGCAGTATCTGCAATATCGAGGCGGTCTGGGGCATCGGGTTCCGGCTGCATAAGGAATAACGCGGAATCTTTACGAAATCTTTACGCTTTTGCTGACCGTTTTCTTTACACTTCTGTGATAGGATATAGACAGAAGGAGGGATACATATGGAATATGTACTCACGACAAATGCAATTACCAAGCGTTACGGAAAAATGCAGGCACTGGACGCACTCACCATGCACATCCCGAAGGGTGCCGTCTACGGCTTTGTCGGCCGGAACGGTGCCGGAAAAACTACAACGATCCGCGTGATCTGCGGGCTGCAGGAGCCGACCGAGGGCGACTATATGCTCTACGGCGTCAGCTCGAAGGAAGCGGCGATCTACGATGTCAGAAAGCGCATCGGCGCGGTCGTGGAGAAGCCTGCGTTTTACGGCGATCTCTCTGCGCGGAAGAATCTCGAAATGCAGTATACGCTGCTGGGACTGCCGTCCTTTGAGGGCATCGACGCGCTGCTCAAGCTGGTCGGCCTCGCCGATACCGGCAGAAAGAAGGCGCGGAATTTCTCGCTCGGCATGAAGCAGCGGCTCGGCATTGCAATGGCACTCTGCGGCAAGCCGGATTTCCTGATCCTTGACGAGCCGGTCAACGGCCTTGACCCGCAGGGTATCATCGAGATCCGTGAGCTGATCCTGCGGCTGAACCGCGAGCAGAATATCACGGTGCTGATCTCGAGCCACATTCTCGATGAGCTTTCCCGCCTTGCCACGCATTACGGCTTCATTGACAAGGGACATCTCGTGCAGGAGATCAGCGCGGCCGACCTTGAAAAGAAATGCCGCAAGTATCTGCACGCGGTCGTCAATGATACCGCGCTGCTTTCCCGTGCACTGGAACCGACCGGAACGGATTACGAGATCCTCTCCGAGCAGACAGCAAACCTCTACGGCACGTTCCGGATCACCGAACTGACAAAGCTGATGGAGGCGGAGGGCTGCGAGCTGATCTCCGTCACGGAGCAGGAGGAAAGCCTCGAAAACTACTTCATCAATCTGGTCGGCGACCCGCAGCCGGAGGGGGGCACGGCAAAATGACCGCGCTGCTGAAAACGAATTTCCGGCGGTATTTCACGCACCCGCTTTTTTACGCAGCGCTGCTGTTCTCCGCCGCCCTCGGCATCGTCGAGGGACACGGTATCCTGCGCGGATTCACGGTATTTATGTACGGGAAGCCGGATCCGTATCTGTTCCTGTTTTTGCTGTATGCGCAGGCGGCCGTGCTTGCTGTTGTGATCCCGTCCCAGCATAAGGACGGCATTTTCCGGCTCAAGGCGGTTTGCGGCCATACAAAGGGCAGCATCTATCTGGCTGATCTGCTGGCCGGTCTGACGGTCTCCGTGCTGCTGTTTGCGGCCTTTATGCTCCCGGCCGGTCTGGCCGCATACCGCGCGCTGAAGGAGATCCCGCTGCACAATCTGCTGGGCGGAACGGGGATGCTCCTGCTGATCACGCTGACGGCTGCGGCACTGGTGATCCTGCTCTGTACCGAGATCAGAAGGCAGATCCCCGCACTGCTGCTCTGCCTGGGGAGCATGTTCCTGCTGTTTTTTTCCGGCTATTTCTGCAATGAGAACCTGTATCCCGGCAAAAACATGTTCGTCACAATGGCGCTGACAGACGATCCGGATATTCCGGATGAACCGCTTGACACCTATCACCGCAAGGTCATGTATATCCATCTGCCGGCATCCTCCGGCGTGCACTGGAATGACGCGGATATTCTGGTGGACAGGGACGGAAATCCGGTCGATACCGACGGAAACACGCTCAGTGCATCCCGGCAACCGGTTTCCCGCACAGAGCGGAATATCAAATACATCGGCGGCCCGCTGCGCGCTGCGCTGACCGTCATTGACACGCTCAACCCGCTCCGCCCGCTGTATAAGACCGCCGCGCAGTTTGAATGCTGCAGCAGGACCGGCAATCTCGATGAGATCCTGGAATACCACACCGGCGAACGTGACTGGCGGTTTGCACTGCTCCCGCGGTATCTGCCGCTGCAGCTTGGAATGCTGGCAGGATTCTCTCTGGCCGGCTGGATGCTGTTCCGCAGAAAGGAGCTGAACTGATATGAAAGCACTTCTGAAAACAAATCTCCGGCGGTATTTCAGGCATCCGCTGACCCTTGCCGCACTGCTCTGTTCGTTTGCATACGGCTTGATGAAGGGCGCCGAATCCGCATGGATCGGCAGAGGCATCGCGCTGCACCCGGATGATTTCTGGTTTATGCTGATCCTGTTTGCGCAGAGCGCCGTGCTGGCTGTCATCATTACTTCACAGCATAAGGACGGCATTTTCCGCAATAAGGTCATTGCAGGAAAGTCAAAGGGCAGGATCCTGCTTGCGGAGATGCTGGCGGCACTTTTCGTATCCGCCGCGCTGCTGGCTGCGTTTCTGCTGCCCTTCGGCCTGATCGTATACAAGGCTGTCATTGCGCTGCCGGTGAAGAATATGCTGACCGCGCTGCTCTCGCTGCTGCTGATCTTCTTCGGCTGCGCGGCACTGACCGTGCTGCTCTGCACGCATCAGCGCGGACGCATTCTTGCACTGATGCTCAGCATGGGCGCGGTGTTCGGTCTCTATGCGCTGAACTATTTTTGCGACGACGCGCTGCATACGCCGGAAAAATATGTTACTGAGGTGCGCCTGACGCGTGCCGAAGGCGAATGCAGCTACGGCTTCAATTCGGACGGCTCGTTCACGGTCGAGCTTCCGAAGGATTCCGGCGTACACTGGAACGAACAGAATATTCTGGTCGGAAAGGACGGAAAGCCGGTCGATTACAGCGGCAATCCGCTGCCGGAATATGCGGAACCGGTACAGAAGGAGCGGCCGAATCCGAAGTATATCGGCGGCCCTGCGCGCATCGCACTCAGCGTTCTGGACGCCGCCAATCCGGTCAGGCCGCTGAACGCGGTGATCTCGCAGTTCAATTATGCCGACAATCCGGAAGAGGACGAAACAGTAAAGCAGGACATCGAGCAATACCGCGCACTGATGTACGCGCTGCTCCCGCAGTATCTGCCGTGGCAGCTGGGGATGCTGGCGGCACTCACACTGGCCGGCTGGCTGCTGTTCCGGAGAAAGGAGCTGTCATGATGCGGGCACTTCTCCGCGCAGGGCTCCGGCGCGATCTGATGAGCGGCTTCACATGGATGGCGCTGCTCATCAGCCTGCTCTGCGGACTGATCGCGATCCCGGTGCTCTGGCGGTTTGATCCCGAATACGGGATGCGGTTTTATCTGGACGATGGACTGCTGGTGTTCGCGCTGGTGATCGGGCTGGCGGTCTCCGCGGCACTCCGGATGCTGCGCGGCGCACTCGAACACGAAAGCGGCATGAGCCGGAACAAGCTGATCGGCGGCGCTTCAAAGGGCGAGCTGCTGCTGGCGGAAATGATCATCGCGGCGGGCACCGCACTGGTACAGTGCATCCTGAACGTCTGCCCGGTGCTCTATGCCGCGCTGCTCTATGTGCAGTATTTCACGCCGAAGAAAGCGGCACAGCTCTTTCTGCTGTTTCTGGCGTGCTACCTGTTCTTTGCCGTGCTGATGACGCTGATCTGGTACTATGCGCGTTCGTCTGCGGCGATCGTCGTGACCGGCTGCGTGCTGTTCGCCGTGACCGGCATGGGCGGCCTGATGCTGACTGCCAAGCTGCAGCAGCCGCAGTATTCCATCGAGGACTTCGAGGTCGTCCGGAATGAACAGGGCGAGGTCGTCAGTCACCGGGAGAAGCGCGTCCGCAATCCGCAGGCGCTGCACGAGCCGCTCCGGACGGTCTGCGAAGCGCTCGACACGGTCAACCCGGTCATGGCGGCGTTCCATGCGTATATCCAGATCGAGGAAAGCGATCTTTATGAAGATATCTCGGATAAAGATGCGAAAGGCCGCACCGCGGAACGGCACACACTGTATTACTGCCCGGCCGCGCTGTCCGGCCTGACTTTGCTGCTGTTCGCGGGCGGACTGCTGTTCGCGCCGAACAAAAACTTCAACTGATACGGAAAGGCGGTGCAGGAATGCTCCCGTGGATTCTTTTCGGTATTGCGGCGGCATTGCTGCTCGCCGCCGTCATCAAGCTGTTTCTCATGCGCGCCGATCTGCGCAGGCTGACGGATCAGCTTGAAAAGCGGCTTTCGGCGGATACGAATGTTCCGCTGCGGCTCGCGACCGGCGACCGTGCGGTCAGAGCACTGACAGCCTCGCTGAACCGGCAGCTCGATACGCTCCGGGAGCAGCAGCTGAAATATCTCTCCGGCGACCGCGAATTAAAAGACGCGGTTACGAATATCTCCCACGATCTGCGCACCCCGCTGACGGCGATCTCCGGCTATCTGGAGCTGCTTTCGGCGGAGGTGCATTCGCCGTCTGCGGCGCGTTATCTCGCGGTCATCGGGACGCGCACGGAACAGATGCGGCAGCTGACCGAGGAGCTGTTCCGCTATTCGCTGATCCTCTCCGCGGACGGCAGCAGCGTACAGGAGAGCGTCTGCGTCAATGCGCTGCTCGAAGAATGCATCGCGGGATATTACGCTGTCCTGACGCAGCGCGGCATACAGCCGGAGATCGACCTGCCGGAGCAGCAGATCTTCTGCAAATGCAGCCGCACCGCGCTCGAACGCGTCTTTACGAATCTGCTGCACAATGCGCTCAAATACAGCAGCGGCGACCTGTTCATCACGGCATCGCCGGAAGGCACGGTGCGCTTTTCCAATCATGCCGCGGAGATCGACCGCACGCATCTGGCGCATCTGTTTGACCGGTTCTATACGGTCGAATCGGCGCAGCATTCCACGGGACTCGGGCTGGCGATCGCCAAAACGGTCATGGAGCAGATGGGCGGCAGCATCACCGCGCAGTTTGAGGACGCGCTGCTCACCATTGAGATTCAGCTGCCGATGCAGGAGAGTCCGCAGGCGCTGCCGTGAATCCGGATGAAAAACAAATCGAGCCCCTCTGTCATCCGCAGAGGGGCTCGTTGTATGACGGGAATCATGAGAGAGGAATCAGCAGCGTGACCGCCAGACCGTCGTCCGTTTTTGCGCAGCCGAGATGCCCGTTCATCCGCTTCATCAGCTCGCCGGAGATATACAGCCCGAGACCGCTGCCGTCCTTGCCCTCGGAGTTCGATTTGCCGCGGTAATATTTCACCGTCAGCAGGTCGATCTCCTCCTCCGGGACGCCGCCGCCCGAATCTGCAAGCTCCATGGCCAGATAATGATCCTGAAAGGCATACCGGACACGGATCTCCGTGCCTGCGTATTTATACGAATTGCTGATGATGTTGGCGATGACCTGCGACAGCCGCCCGGTGTCTGTGCGGATCAGGCAGTCCGGGACGGGTTCCTCCCTGACCAGACCGCGGGAATCATGCTCCGCAAGCAGCGTGTGCAGCACAGAGGACTGCTCGTCGCGGCACTGTACCCGCATTTCGCCGAGCTCATCCAGCGCTGCGGTCAGCATCTCATCTGCCAGCACATGGATCTGCTCCGCCTTCCGGTGAATGCTGCCGACTTTCTCCCGGATATACGGGTCATCCGTTTTGCACATCAGCAGCTCACAGAGCAGCTTGATGCCCGTCACCGGCGTTTTGATGTCATGGCTGAGCGAGGCGGTCAGCTCCTTTTCGCGGAGCTTTAATTCGTCCTCTCTGCTCCGTGCGGCGCGCAGCTCCTCGCGCATCAGGTCAAAGCTTTCCGCGAAGCTGCCGAACAGATTGTGCTTTTCGATCAGCAGGGGATCATCCAGCTTGCCCTGCGCGATGTGCTCCGCAAACAGCTGCATCCGCCGGAACGGCCGCACGATCCGGATGCGGATGAACAGATCTGCCGCGATCAGCAGCAGCATGATAAAAGAGACTGCAAGCAGCGCGGTCAGCAGGACGGTGCGCTGCTTTTTGCGGTATCCCGAAAGCACGGGATCCGGCACGGCGGCTGTTCCGAGAAAGCTGCCGTCCTCCGTGACGGCCATGCAGAAATAGCCCTCCCGTCCGGCATCGCTGACTGAGCGGATCGTTTCGGGTACGGCTGCTGTCGCAAAGATGCGCGTCCCGTCACCGGAAAACACGATCAGCTCCGTGTCAA
The DNA here is from genome assembly GCA_017545185.1 of Oscillospiraceae bacterium. Taxonomy (GTDB): domain Bacteria; phylum Bacillota; class Clostridia; order Oscillospirales; family Ruminococcaceae; genus Firm-04. Next base: position 19,494 of record JAFWQJ010000052.1, read on the forward strand.
ACTGCAGCGCCTGCAGCGTCTCCGGCTGACGGATATGCTCTTTGACCGTCTGGACCGTGTCGTTGAGCATCAGCATATCGCGCTCCTGCTGCCGGCAGTTTTCGCCGAGCCGGAACAGCACGAACAGGATCACCGCTGCGGCTGCCGCGGCAGCGATCAGAAATCTCCGGCAGCTGTTCATTCTGCGGTACTCCCGATGATGTATCCGACACCCCAGACCGTCCGGATGATCCTCGGCTCGTTCGGATCCTTCTCGATCTTCTCGCGCAGGTGCCGGATATGTACCGGCAGGGTGCCCTCTCCGACAAAGGCGTCGTCCCAGACATTGTTCAGGAACTCATCCTTCGTCACGACACGGCCGCGGTTTTTCAGCAGATAATGCAGCATTTTGTATTCCATCGCCTTCAGCGGAACGGTCTCGCTGCCGCGCAGCAGCAGATGCGTGCCGGTATCCAGCAGTATGCCGTCCGCGACCGTGATCTGCTCCGGTGCCGTAATGCCGGAAACGGCTTTCGCGGAGACTGCCTGTGCGGTCTCCGCTGCCTTTTCGTATCTTGCAAGTACGGCCTTTACCTTTGCGAGCAGAATGCTCAGCGTATAGGGCTTTTTGATGTAGTCATCGCCGCCGATGTTCAGTGCCGTCAGGATATCGTCATCGCCGGTGCGCGCACTGATAAACAGGATCGGCATATCGAACTGCTTCCGGATCTGCTTGCAGAGCTCAAAGCCGGAGCGTCCGCCGAGATTGATGTCCAGCAGAAGCAGCGAGACCTGATGCGTCTTCAGAAATTCCTCTGCCGCCTCATAGCTGCCGACCGCAGCCGTTCTGATGTCAAACATGTTGAAATACTCCGCAGTCGTCTCTGCGATCGTTTCATCGTCATCAATCATCAGGCACTGATACTTCATGTCTTCACCTCTTTGCTTACTGCCGGATGCCGATTCTGCTGCCGGTCTCTCCGACAAACACGATCCTGCCGGCGGGCGGGAGCGTGACCGTTCTGCCGCTGTCCTTCATATAGACGGAATAGGTCAGGTGGTCATGCCGGTCATAGACATAAACAGCTGCTTTTTCCGGAATATCCAGCGTGACGGTTCTTCTGTCGGTATTATACCACGAGGCCGCACCGCTTGTCAACTGCACCTCCCGGAGATCTGCGGGCAGACTGCTGATCGCATCCTCTGCGATCAGCTTTTCGCCGATCGTGCTCATGATGAGGTACTCTGTGCCGTTTTCGGTGACGATCTCCGCATCGGTCAGGTCGCGGCTTGCGGAGGAGGGGATATGCAGGATGCTTTCCAAATGGGTGCTGTCCTTGATTTTCAGGTCGTTGACATAGCCGCGCACACCGGCCGGAATGTCAAGCATTATGCTGACTTTCTCGGTGTAGGCAACAGAGGACGCACATTCATTGCAGAGATAATACCGCCTGCCGTCCCGCTGATCCCATGCCGCCTGCACCGCCTCGCTGACCGGGTTTTCCCCGAGCGGCTGTGCAAAGTAGGTTTCCGGATTGCTGAGAAATCCGAAGGTTTCGTCGCCGCTGGTGCTTTCCGCTGTCATCCAGATACTGCCGTTTTTCTCACGGAACCGCAGAACCGTCGGATTTGCAGGCTGCGTGACCGTGCCCGCTTCCGCACGGCCGAGCACCTCCGAAAAGCTGTCATCCGCCGTATACATGAAATCGGTATCCGGCACGGCCGGGTCGTTCAGATTGCTGATGTGCATATACCGCTTCTGCGGGAAGGAAAGCCGGAATATGCCTTCCGAATTGACCCAGAGCCCCTCATACTGCAGATATTTTTCCGGGATGCTGCCGGTCAGCTCCGGCTTCTCCGGCTGACTGCGGGAGACCTGAATGCCCTTTTCCTCCAGCGCGAGATCCATCAGCGCCATGGCAAGCAGCGCATTGTACGAGCTGGAGCCGCCCGCTGAAACGACACCGATGCTGATTTCCTCATCCGGTGCGACCAGCAGCTCCGCGTGCTGGAAGGTGAGGTCGCCGCCCTTGCTGAGCACCTGCACGCCGGCTTTTTCATAATCCGCATAGCCGACATTGTCCCAGCCGAGCCCGAAGCCGTCCTCATAAGGGTCATCGCTCTGACAGGTCCGCATCTCGTTTTTCGCCTTCTCGGAGAGCAGCTCCGTATTTCCGGTGAAGAACGCGCTGCCGAACCGGCTGAGCTCCGCCGCGGTGGAGAGCACGCCGCCGTCACCGATCGTCATGCAGTATTCCGGCGTATGCTCCGTGTTTTTCAGAAAGACCTTCGCCTGCTCCGCCGTATCAAATGCGTTCCACGGCGTACCGGTCTGCTGCAGCCCGAGCGGGCGGCAGATATGTGCTTCCAGATAATCGGTATAGCTTTCGCCGCTGACGCGCTCTGCGATCAGCTCCAGCAGATTGAAGCCGTCGTTGCAGTAGGCGCCGTATGCGCCGGGCGCCGCCTTCAGCCGTTCCGTGCTGATGTTCTGCAGGAAGCGGTCATGCGGCAGGGGACTTCTGTCGTTCAGCAGCATTGCATCGTGGTAGAACGAGCCCATCATGCCGGAACGGTGATTCATCAGCATCCGGACGGTGATCTGCCGGTACCGCGGATCGGCGAGCCGGAACTCCGGCAGATAGTCCGTCACGGGCGCGTCAATGTCAAGCTTTCCCTGATCGGCGAGCTGCATCACCGCAGCCGTCACAAAGACCTTGCTGACCGATCCGACCGAGAACAGCGTATCTGATGCTTCATGCGGCTTGTTCTCTGCCGCTGCCGTTCTGCCGGCAGCACCGGCACCGACCGTTCCGCTCTGCAGCAGCAGCACCGCTGCGGCTCCCGCAAGAACAGTCCTCGTTATATGTTTCATATTGCACCGCTCCTTATTCCGTCATCAGTTCATAAACAGAGATCTTTTTGATTTTTCTTGCGCCGAGATACGCGCAGCCGAAGCAGAATGCGATGATCGCCAGATCAAGCAGCAGCACGGCCGGCAGATTGATCGGCACCGCACCGATCATGCCGATCAGCAGCCTGACTGCAAGGACGCTGATCGCCGTACCGATGACCGTTGCCGCGATCACCGCGGGCACGATCTGAAAGGCCAGCTGCAGCATCAGTTCCTTTGCGGTGTAGCCCATGCTTTTCATGATGCCGAGCTCCCTGCGCTTCCGGCGGATCTCCGACGACATCAGGATCGTCAGGATCATCATGACGACCGCAGCAGCCAGCAGCATGAATACCTTTGTCGTGACGGATACCGCGGCGGACAAATTCTTCATATATGCGCCGAGCAGATCCGGGAAATTCAGAAAATCCCTGATCCGGATCCCGCTGCTGCTGCCGGTGATGACCGTATCGCCGGAGCGGATCGCGTATTCGACATGCGTTGCGTCCGACTGCTCCAGCATCGCGGACATGACCTGATCCGCCCTTGCGCGGATGCGCGCTTCATAGCCCTCCGGCACAGCGCTTTCTGCAGCGCCGAGATTTGCAGCGCTCTTTCCGAACCGGCTGTCAAGCACGGCGCGCAGCTCCTCCGGTGCGGTGCCCTCGCTCCGGTAGATCTGGAACGTATCCGGCCGGTAGAGCGGATTCAGCTGCTTCATGCCGTCCGCTGTCAGATAAACGCTGTTGGAATTGACGATCGCCGTTACGATGCCGGTGATCAGATAGTCCCGGCGGACGGAATTGTATTCGAGGCTGAGCGTATCCCCGATCTGCAGATGATCGGCAGTGGAGACCACCTTGGAGATCATCAGCTCATTGTCATGCGCCGGGAACCGTCCGGCAATCGGGATGATGTTTTCTGTCTCGCTGTAATCTGCGTAGATATTGGCAAAATACTGCTTGGTATTTTCAACGCCGAATACCCTGACCGCACCCATGGAACTGGTCGGCAGCACCTTCCGTACCTCCGGCAGCGATTCCAGCTCCGCGCGGAATGCGGCGGGGTCTGTCTCCGTCATGATCATGATCTCCGTATCGCTTACCTCATAGCCCGCCATGCTGAGCACCACATTCATGTCCTGCCCGAGGAAGCTGTAAATGATAAAGCTGAGCACGACGGCGCTCACGGTGATGCCCGTCACAAGTGTCAGCGCAATGTTCTGCCGGACATGCGAAGCAAAGCTCTTGAGCGCAAGCCGGAGATGCACATTGTTTCTGGTATTCCGCAGCGGAAAATGCGATCTGCCGAAGTGGTGATTCTGAATGCCCTTCCGGAATGCCAGCACCGGCGGGTATTTCCGGACGGAGCGCGCCTTCAGCAGCGCCAGCATCGTAATGAGAAGCAGGATGCCCGCAATGATCAGCAGAACCGGCAGCGGATGCATCATGTGACTGACCGGGTAGCCCTTCATGTCCTCTGAAATGCGGATCAGCACCGCAAAGATGCCGATGCCGAGCACCGCGCCTGCGATGCAGCCGGAGAGTGCGGTCAGGAAGTATTCCGCAGCGTAGGACAGGGCGATCTCGCGCGAACGGTAGCCGAGTGCTTCCAGCACGCCGATCTGCACGATCTGCTCCTGAATATCGCTGATGACGCGGAACCCGATCATCACCGCGATCGCGATCAGAACGATGACGGCCATGATCTCCGTGATCTTCAGGACATACATGATCTCGAGATTGAAACTTTCTTCATAATACTTCATCATCTGCACGCCGCAGTCGTCGGTCATCAGGCCGGCTTCATCGGATGCGAGAAACCATTTGTCGCAGACAGCCTCTGCTTCGTTCTCGTCTTTCAGGGTGAAGAAAATGTCGCTGCAGCGCGTAAAGACATTTTTCAGTACGGCGTAGTCCGCATCACTGACGATCAGCTTCGTCTCGCTGAAATAACCGCTTTCATAAAAGCCGGCGACCGTAAACGTAAATCTCTTTGTATTCTGGATGACCGAAAACGGGTCGCCTGCCTGTATCTGCAGGGACTTTTTCTCGTTCAGCGGGAGAAAGACCGGATGCTCCATTGCGGCGATTTCCGCCGCGCTGAACGGCGACTGCGGCCGATAGCATTCATACTGTTCTTCGTTCTGCCGCGTGATGAATGTGCAGGGATACAGGCGCTCCTGACCGTTTTTGTCTGTGATCCGGGCCGCGGTCGCATAGAGATACCGGATGACAGCACAGTCCGTAACGCGGCTGTCCTGCTTCAGGATCTCCAGTCCGCGGACAGCATCTTCCTCCTCTGCGATCGAGATCTGATTGTGATAAAAGCCTGTGCGCTCCGCCATTTCGGGGAACATCCGCCGGACATTCCGCTCCGCGCAGAACGCTCCGGCAAGCAGTCCCGTGCAGAGCATCACAAGGATGCCGAGCATGACGGATTCCGTTTTGTGCCTGCGGAGATTGGCAAGCGCAAGCCGCATGATCTTTTCCATATCCCTCACCAGCCCATCTCATCCAGAAAGCGCTGCAGCTGCTCGCGCCGCTGCTTCGGATCGTCCGTGCCGAAGGGAGGCATCTCATGCTCCCCGACAATGTCGCCGTCCCGCAGAAAGATGACTCTGCTGCCGCGCAGCGCCGTCCGCAGGTCATGCGTGACCATGACGATGCTCTGTCCCTTTTCGTGCAGCTCCGTAAAGATATTCAGCACATCCGTTCCGGCAGCGGAATTGAGCGAGCCCGTCGGCTCATCCGCAAACAGGATCTCCGGCTCGTTGACGATCGCCCGGACGATCCCGACTCTCTGACATTCGCCGCCGGACAGCTGATTCGGAAACTTCTGCCACAGCTCTTTGCCGATGCCGGCCTTCTGCAGCAGCGTTTCCGCCTTCTGCACAAGCGCCGGCGAATTTTTCTGCGCAGCCAGCGCGCCGGTCATGACATTGTCAAAGACATTCATGTTTTCGAGCAGGTAGATGCTCTGGAACACAAAGCCGCAGTGCTCCCGCCGGAATACCGTAAGCTGATCGTTGGTATAGGCGGAGATATCCTCATCCCCGAAGAACACCTTGCCGAGCGTCGGCTTGTCCATGCCGGAAAGCGCATAGAGCAGCGTGGATTTGCCGGAGCCGGATGCGCCCATGATGACCGTGAAATCCTTTTCGCGGATCTCCAGATCGAGGTTTTTGATGACATGCTGCTGCAGACCGCTGTTCGAGAACGTCTTGCAGAGCTTTTCCGTATGCAGGATCGCTTTCATTGTGATACACTCCTTTTGTGTCTGTTGTAATTTTATTATACCGGAAAAGCGCGCCGCAGTCTTTATCAAATTCCTGTTATTTCTTATCAAATTCTTAAGCGGGCAGCGCGGCGGCATCATTTTTATCTGTCTTCCGTTGAAAAATTCACAAAGTTATGCTATAATAAAAATGCAATCGACACGGCTGCGGGAGGATGCGCGTTTCGGGGCGCGGACGGACAAACAGGAGGGACATCATGCAATACACACCATACGGACAATACGGACAATATGGACAAACGGAAGAAGAACTGAAGAAAAAGCGCAGAAAAAAACGGCGCCGCCGCATCAGGCGGTTTGTGCTGCTCCTGATTTTGATCGCGGTCCTGCGGAAACCGGCTGTATCCGGCAAAATCGGGCAGCTGATCGGAAGGATGCCGGTGATCGGCGGGGTGCAGGAAGATTCACAGCTGACGGCACAGCAGGAGGATTCACGGCAGAGCAGTCAGCCGGATGCATCGGATTCGGATGCGGAGAGCCGTCCGGATCGTCCGGAGCAGCCGGAGCAGGAGAAAGCGGCGGTCAGCGAGGAACTGCTGGCGGTCATGCGGGAGGCTGCTTTGGAGTTTGAGCAGGAAGTTGTGCTTGATACGGATATAACGGACGGCAAAACCTCAGAGCAGCTGACTGAAATGATCGGAGCGACATTCAGAGAAATGAAGCGGCGCAATCCGGAACTGTTCTGGATCAAAGGCTATGCAGCGGCGATCGTGACCAACGGAAATACCGGGGAGCTTCAGCAGAGCCCGGAAATCACGTTTTCCTTTGACGATGATTATTCCGAAAGCGAACTGAAGGAAATGGCTCAGGAGATGAAGCAGGAAGCAAAGCGGATCATAGATACGGCACCGAAAACCGGCAGCGATTACGAAAAAGCGCTGTTCGTACATGATTATCTTGTAGAGCATACGTTCTACGATCTGGAGGGGTACCGGAAGGGCAGCGACCGGATGATCTACACTGCCTACGGTGCGCTGGTCAATCATGCCGCCGTGTGCAACGGCTATGCCGCAGCATATCAGTATCTGCTGCGGAAGCTCGGCGTGAACTGTATGATTGCGACCGGCACGGTCAAGGAATCTGCGCGCTCAGATCTGGCGAAGAACGCCGGGTCGGACGGCGGCCATGCATGGAACTGGGTTGAGCTGGACGGGAAATTTTACTGGGTGGACGTGACATGGGACGATCCGCTCAATGAGGACGGACAGGATGCCGGCGGCCCCGTGCGGCATGAATACTGCTTTGTGGACGACAATAAAATTTCTGAGACCAGAATGCTTGATGAGGATAATGCCGATCCGCCGGTATGCATCGACATGACGCTGAACGATCAGCTCATGGAGGCCGACCGGAAGGCCGCTGAAAATCCATAACAAAAACAGCCTTTCCGTTGCGGAGAGGCTGTTCTCTTTCAGTTTTACTTTTTCTTTGCCCAGCCGTAGGCGACGCCGTTTTTCCAGCCGCCGACGATCTTCGTATCGACCAGCTCGTCACAAAGCTGGTTCAGCAGGACGTAATACGCATCCGGCGCTAAGTGGATGCCGTCGCCGCCGCTGTATCCCGGACGCAGCGAGCCGTCCCAGATCTTCACGGCCGACGCAATATCGACATAGGTATAATCCGTGTCCGCAAGATGTGCGCTGATCGCGGTGTTGAGTGCGTCGATCTTGGCATTTGTACTGAACTCGCAGTCTGCCGTGATCGGTGTGACGGATGCAACAAAGAGCTTGCTGTCCGGCAGCAGCGTATGGACTGTTTTCAGCAGAAAATCGTAGTTTTCGCAGAACTTCTCCGGTGAGGTCATATTGACGTCGTTCATGCCCATGGAGAACACGACATACTTCGGCTTCAGCAGGGAAAGAGAATAGGATACGCCGAATTCCTTTCCGCGCACCGGGAAGGTATAGTCAAAGATGTTCCGCGCGCCGACGCAGCCCTTTGCAACAACATTGTCGTCCGGCAGGATCTTGTATACGCGGAGCCCGCTGCAGATACTGTCGCCGACGAACACCGTATCGCTCAGGAACGCATAGTCCTGCTCGGTGAGCCCGTGGGAATCCGGTTCGGTGCTGTGCTTCGCCGTTGTGCCGGTATCGGTGATCACGGGGATCTCGCCGATCGTGATATCCGTGAAGGCTGTGGTCGAAGCCGCCGTTGTCACGGTGGTGGTGACGGTCGTTGCCGCTGCGGTCGTTGTCGTGGTTGTCGTTGTCGATGTTGTCGTTGTGGTTGTCACAGTCGTTGTGTCCGTGGTTGTGACGGCTGCCGTTTCCGTTTCGGGGAGCTGTGCGGTCTGCACCGAAGCCGCTCCGGGAAGAACCGCCTCGCAGAGGATCAGTCCGAGCACCGCTGCGATGACGGCCGTTGCCGCATAGATTTGATTGACACGCCTGGCGCGCAAGCTGATTCACCGCTTTCTTCGTAATTCTGTATGCTTCACATTATTTTACCATGAATTGCCGCAAAAGTCAACCTTCCGGAACAGGATGTTTTTTGTGTCCTTCGGCGGGCTGTTTGTGTATCAGAAGAATACGAAACAAAAATATGAAAATATTGCTTGTTATTATCACGAAAATATTATTCTTTTTATATATGAAATTGTGAAAAAGACAGAAAAGACCCCCGAAAACCGCAAAATTGCTTGCATTTTTAGCGGAAAAGTGGTATGATAACGATAGTACAGCAATAGAGAAGAACAAAGACCGGAAACAAATTCCGGTCTTTGTTTTATGTCTGCGCAATGCTGTGCGGAATCTGAATTGTCAGGGAGTATGGGAATGCTATGAAGATCAGAAAATTCGGCGGTACGGAAAGCCGTATCTACGAGCTGGTGCAGCCCATTGCGGAGGAGCAGGGGCTGATCGTCTGGGACGTCCGGTTTGAGAAGGAGGGCGCAATGTGGTATCTGCGCGTGTTCCTTGACCACATGGAGCGTCCGGTCAACATCACGGACTGCGAAAACGTCACCCGTCCGCTCAACAAGCTCCTCGATGAGCTTGATCCGATCCCGCAGTCCTATACGCTGGAGGTCGGCTCTGCGGGACTCGAACGCGAGCTGATCCGCTCGACCCACTTTGATGCCTGCGAGGGCTCTGCCGTCCGCGTCCGGCTGATCCGTCCGGCAGAGGACGGCGCACGCGACCTGAACGGGACGCTCGTTTCCTGCGACAAGGAAAACCTGACGCTCGAAACGTCAGACGGTACGCTCACGCTGCCGCTCTCCGGCATTGCCTATGTCCGGCTGGCCGATCTGGCAGAGGACGAGATCAGACGCGCGGCAGACGATGCCGCACAAACACGGTAATTCAGCTTTCCGGCATACCGGAAAGCCTGCTGTAATATTTTAGGAGGAACATAAGCCATGAATGAAGGGTTCTTTGAAGCACTGGCGGCACTCGGCAGCGAGAACAGCGTCGAGCAGGCGCTGCTGGTCGAGAAGATCGAGGCTGCGATGCTGAAGGCTGCGCAGAAGGCGTACCCCTATGCGGAGGATGACGATATCCGCGTGGAGATCGACCCCGCCGCACGCCGCTTTGACATCTACATGAAGAAAAGCGTCGTGCCGGGTGAGCCGAAAACCGACTACGAGGTCAGCTACGAGCAGGCAAAGCTCTACGATCCCGACTGCGAGCTCGGCGATCTGGTGGAATGTCTGCTTGACCCGGTCAAGTTCGGCAGAAGCATCGCACAGTTTGCAAAGCAGAGCATCCGCACCGACCTGCGGACGATCAACCGCCAGCAGATGATGGAGAAGTTTGAATCCAAGGAGCGCGAGATCATCACGGTCAAGGTCACGCAGGTCGATCCGATCCGCGGCACCGTGACCGTGGAATACGAGCACACCGAGCTCTACCTCTCCCGCAACGAGCAGCTCTTTACCGAGACGATGGTGGACGGCAAGCCGACCCGCATCTACGAGCCGCTCAAGGAGGGCGACCTCATCAAGGTGTTCGTCACGACGATCGCCAACCGCGAAAAGCGTCCGATCGTCCGTATTTCCCGCGTGGACAGAGGCTTCGTCGAGAAGCTGTTTGAGCAGGCGATCCCGGAGATCGCGGACGGCACCGTCACGATCCATGCGGTCTCCCGCGAGGCGGGCTTCCGCTCCAAGATCGCGGTCAGCTCCAATGACCCGAACGTCGATGCGATCGGTACCTGCATCGGACCGCACAGCTCCCGCATCAACGCGGTGCTGAGCGAGCTCCACGGCGAGAAGATCGACATTATCCCGTATTCCGAGGATCCGGAAAAGTTCATCACCAGCGCGCTGGCGCCGGCGACCGTCATCTCCACGACGATCGAGGACGAGGAGAACCGCGCTGCGACGGTCATCGTGCCGAACGATCAGCTTTCTCTGGCGATCGGAAACAAGGGTCAGAACGCAAAGCTGGCCGCAAAGCTGACCGGCTATAAGATCGACATCAAGCCGCAGTTCCCGGATCCGGAGCCGGAATCCGAGGATGCGGATGCAGAAGGCTATGAGATCATGGAGGACGCCGCAGAGCTCGATCAGCTCGACGGCGGTTCCGCAGAGGTCTGAGACCATGACGCCGAAAAAGATCCCGATGCGGATGTGTCTGGGCTGCAGTGAGATGAAGCCCAAACGGGAACTGATCCGCGTGGTGCATCAGAAGGACGGCACGATCCTGCTGGATGTGACCGGCAAGCTGGCCGGCAGAGGGGCGTATATCTGCCCGAAGCCGGAATGCCTGAAGGCCGCACGGAAGGCAAGACGCCTCGAACGGACCTTCTCGACCCGCATCTCCGATGAGATCTACGACGCGCTGGAGGCTTCCATGCAGACAGCGGCGCAGCAGGAGGAGAACGGTCATGCCTGATGCAGCGGAAAACCGTCTGACCGCAAGCCTGACGATGTGCAGGAAGGCAGGAAAGCTCCTGCTCGGATTCGATGCGGTCAAGGAGGCGGCAAAGCAGGGGAGCGTCAGACTGTTCCTGCTCGCTGCGGATGCCTCGGAAAAGACGGAAAAAGAGATCCGGTATTTTGCAGGGACGCTTCCCGTCAGGAAGCTGCCCTTTGATATGGATGCGCTGAAAGCCTACTTCCGGAAACGGACTGCGGTGTTCGGCGTATGTGAGGACGGATTCGCGGCAAAGCTGATGACGCTGCTGCCGGGATCCGAAGAATTGAAGTAATCAGCGCATATCTGTGCGGCGCAGCACGGATATGCCGAAGCCCAGCTGCGGTCCCGCACAGACCGCCGAAACCGATAGGGGGTAAATGCCTATGCCAACAAATAAGATCAGGGTGAGTGACTTCGCTGCCGATCTGAATCTCCCCGCGCAGGAGATCATCGACAAGCTCCGGGTGCTGGACGATAAGCCGAAAAAGCCGACCTCCGCGCTGACGGACGCGGAAATGAATTATCTGCTGGAAAGCTATACGCATGAGCATCAGGTCAAGGATTTCAATGCGTATTTCGCAGACCGTTCCGAATCTGCACAGCCGCAGCAGGCTGCAAAGAAGCCGACCCGTGCCGCAAAGCCGGAGGCTGTCGCACGCCCGAAAAAGAACGAAGCGAAGGAAGAAAAGAAGCCGGCAAAGGCTGAGAAGCCTCCGAAGCAGAAGCCTGAGCAGCAGGAGAAGCAGCCCGCTGCCGAAGCACCCGTCAAGCAGAATGTCCAGCCGGCCGCTCCCGCACAGCCTGCGGCAGCAGAGCAGCCTGCACAGACTGCTGCGCCGGAAGCACCGGAAGCAGCCGCGCCTGCGGCAGAGGCTCCCGCACAGGCAGCTCCGCGCGTGCTGACCGCCGCCGAGACCGAGCGCCGTGCAAGAGAGCGTGCTGCGATGTATGAGAAGCAGCAGGCCGAAAAGGCTGCACGCCGCGAGCGCAATCAGAAGAACCAGCTTGCCGCACAGCAGAGAAAGCAGGCGGAGGCTGCCGCAAAGGCCGCTGCCGAGCAGAAGGCTGCCGCGGAGAAGAAGGCTGCACAGCAGGCTGCCGCACAGGATAAGCCGCAGAGTGCTGCGCCCGAGCAGCCGAAGAAGCAGCCGCCGCAGCCGCGCAATGTCCAGAAAACGCCGAAGAAGCCTGCCAAGGCACAGGAGCGCGGCGAAATGGTCAAGATGGAAGGCGGCTTTGCGACGGCGACCGAGGTGCAGCCGAGCCAGCAGCGCCATACCGTCGATACCCGCGGTACCTATGTCGATCTCGACAAGTACAATGAGCGCTACGAGCAGATCGCACCGCAGGGCAGAGGCGGCAAGAACGACAATATGGTCGCGAAGAAGCAGAAGATCAACCAGAAGTCCCAGCAGAGAAAGCAGCAGGCGAAGTCCGGCAAGGCAAGAGAGACCGAGGCCGAGAAGCTGCGCCGTCTTGAGCTTGAGCGCGCCAGAAAGCAGCAGCTCAAGGTCATGATCCCGGACAGCATCGTCGTCAGCGAGCTGGCAGTCCGCCTGAAGGTTCAGGTGCGCGACGTCATCAAGAAGCTCATGGGTCTGGGCGTCATGGCGAATATCAACGAGGAGATCGACTTTGACACCGCTTCGCTGGTCGCAGAGGAGCTCGGCGCAAAGGTCGAGCACGAGGTCATCGTCACGATCGAGGAGCGCCTCATCACCGATGAGGAGGATCCGGAGGATTCTCTGGAGGAGCGCTGCCCTGTCGTTGTCGTTATGGGTCACGTTGACCACGGCAAGACCTCGATCCTCGACCGCATCCGCAATGCGCATGTTACCGACACCGAGGCCGGCGGCATCACGCAGCACATCGGTGCATATCAGGTCAAGCATGACGGCAAGGTCATCACCTTCCTCGATACGCCGGGTCATGAGGCGTTTACTTCGATGCGTGCCCGCGGTGCGAATATCACCGATATCGCGATCCTCGTTGTCGCGGCGGACGACGGCATCATGCCGCAGACGATCGAGTCGATCCACCACGCAAAGGCTGCCGGTGTTTCGATCATCGTTGCGATCAACAAAATGGATAAGGAAGGCGCAAACCCCGAGCGCGTCAAGCAGCAGCTCACCGAGCATGAGCTCGTCTGCGAGGAATGGGGCGGCGATACGATCTGCGTGCCGGTCTCCGCAAAGACCGGTGAGGGCATCGAGGAGCTGCTCGAAAACATCCTGCTTGTCGCGGAAGTCCGCGAGCTGAAGGCGAACCCGCACCGCAAGGCAAAGGGCACCGTCATCGAGGCGCGTCTGGACAAGGGCCGCGGCCCGATCGCGACGATCCTTGTGCAGAACGGTACGCTCCGCACCGGCGATGTCATCATCGCGGGTACGGCAGTCGGCAGAGTCCGCGTGATGACGAATTACAAGGGCAAGGTCGTCAAGGAAGCGGGTCCGTCCGTGCCGGTCGAGATCACGGGTCTTGCAGAAGTCCCGAGTGCCGGCGATATCTTCAACGCGGTTGAGGATGAGCGTCTGGCGAAGGAACTCGTCGAGCAGAGAAAGCACGAGGCGAAGGAGGAGCAGTTCAAGGCGTACCGCAAGGTCACGCTCGACAACCTGTTCTCGCAGATCGCCGAGGGCGAAATGAAGGAGCTCCCGCTGATCGTCAAGGCAGACGTTCAGGGCTCCGTCGAGGCGGTCACGCAGTCGCTCGAGAAGCTCTCGAACGAGGAAGTCCGCGTCAAGGTCATCCACGGCGCGGTCGGTGCGGTCTCCGAGAGCGACGTCATGCTCGCGTCCGCATCCAATGCGATCATCGTCGGCTTCAATGTCCGTCCGATGCCGGTCGCTGCCGATGCCGCTGCAAGAGACGGCGTCGATATCCGCCTGTACCGCATCATCTACGATGCGATCGAGGAGATCTCCACGGCTATGAAGGGTATGCTTGCGCCGAAGTACCGCGACGTCGATATGGGACGCGCGGAGGTTCGCCAGGTCTATCATATCTCCAGCGTCGGCACGGTCGCCGGCTGCTATATCACCGACGGCAAGATCACCCGCCAGTGCCAGATCCGCGTTGTGCGTGACGGCATCGTCGTGGCGGAGGATAAGATCGACTCGCTGCGCCGCTTCAAGGACGATGTCAAGGAAGTTGCAACGGGCTATGAGTGCGGCATCTCGCTGGAGCGCTTTGCCGACCTCAAGGAAGGCGATATCCTCGAGGGCTTTATCGTGGAGGAATACCGCGAGGACTGATAACGTGCGGCTGACGGAGGAATGAAAATGGAATTTCAGAGAATGAGCAACGAGGATATGCTCCAATACTGCAACGAAGCACTTGCGTGGCCGGATTTCGGTCCGATCGACACGCTGTTTTTTGAGACAGTCAAGCGCATTCTGCTCGGTGAGGTCAGTCCCCGCGAGGAGGTTGACTACCAGGATGCGATCTTTGACGAGGAGGGCTTCTTTGAGCAGTCCGAGACTTCGGGGAATTACTACAACCCCGAACCGGACGGTTCGATCAAGCTCTGAACGCCGCTGAAAGGAATACAGTTTATTATGGCAAGCTTCAAAATCGGCCGTTTACAGGAGGATATGCTGCGGGAGCTGACCGCGATCATCCGTGAGCTGAAGGATCCGCGCATCACGCCGGATCTGACAGTCGTCCGCGCGGAGCTCTCCGGCGACATGGGGCACTGCAAGGCCTATGTGTCCAGCCTGTCCGGCATCAATCATGCAAAGGAAGCGTGCAGAGTTCTGACAAAGGCTTCCGGCTTTATCCGCAGGGAGCTGTTCCGCAGACTCGATCTGCGCAAGTCGCCGGAGCTGCATTTTGTCGCGGATGATTCGATCGAATATGCGTCGGATATCAGCGAGAAATTAAGCAGCCTCGGTCTGACCGGCGGGCTCGGCAGCGATGCCGCAGAGCCGCCGCAGGAGAACGATACCGAAGAATGAGATTTGCAGCAGGAGAATCAGCAGGGAGGTGTTCTTTATGGATCAGACCGGCCGCGGCTGTACGGAACTGAGCAGTGAGGCGGTATACGATGTGCTGCGCTCGCTCGAGGATGTCAACATCCTGATCCACCGTTCGCCCGACGGCGACTGTGTCGGCGGCGGATATGCGGTATACTATATCCTGAAGGCACTCGGGATCCGTTCCCGTGTCTGCTGTGCGGACCCGATCCCCGCAATGTTTGACGAGATCACGCAGGAGGTCACATTCGAGGACTTTGAGCCGAAAATGCGCATCTCCGTCGATGTGGCGGATACCAAGCTGTTCGGGAATCTTCCGGAGGACGACCTGAATGCAGAGATCGTGCTCTGTATCGACCACCACATTTCCAATACGCATTACGCAAAGCAGCTTTTCTGGGACCCCAATTCCTCGGCTGCCTGCGAGGTGCTGTTCTGGATGATGCAGGATAACGCGATCCCGATCACAAGGGAGATCGCAAGATGCCTGTATGTCGGTATCGCGACCGATACCGGCTGTTTCCAGTTCAGCAATGCGGGTGCGGATACCTTCGCTGCGGTCAGCGCGATCAAGCGGGCGTATCCCGACCTGCCCTATGCGAGACTGAACCGCGAGCTGTTCATCCTGAAATCCGAGGGACGTATCCGGCTCGATACGCGGCTGATGCAGAATATCCGGCTTTCGGATGACGGCAAAGTCGCACTGATCTATCTGCCCGACAGCTGGATGACCGAGCTGAAGGTCTCCGCGGACGAGGTGGACGGCGTCGCCAATCTGCCGATGCAGATCATCGGCGTCGAGATCGGCATTACCTGCAAGCAGCAGCCGGACGGCAGCTTCCGCGTTTCCATGCGCGGCGGCGAGCACGCCGATGTTTCCGCGGTATGCAGGCAGTTCGGCGGCGGCGGTCATGTCAAGGCGAGCGGCTGCTCGTTCCATACGGGCGATCCGGAGACCGTGTGCAGACAGCTCATGGAGGCTGCGGAGGCATCGCTGAAGGCATGATCGAAAGCGGAATCTTAGTGATGAACAAGCCGCAGGGCTTCACCTCATTCGATGTGATCGGGAAGCTGCGCGGCATCCTGAAAATGAGACGGCTGGGGCATACCGGCACGCTGGACCCGATGGCGGAGGGCGTTCTGCCCGTGCTGATCGGGACGGCGGCAAAGGCATGTGATATCCTGCCGGACGAAACAAAGGTATACCGTGCGGGGTTCCGGCTCGGCACGGTGACGGATACGCAGGACAGCACCGGCAATGTGCTGGAAACGTATGACGCAGATGTTACGGAGGCAGAGCTGCTGGCGGTGCTGCCGCAGTTTACCGGTGAGATTCAGCAGATCCCGCCGATGTATTCCGCGGTGCAGATCAACGGCAAGCGGCTCTATGAGCTCGCCCGTGCGGGCAAAGAGATCGAACGCCCCGCAAGAACGGTCACGGTGCACGGCATTACGCTGACGGAATTTGATCCCGCGGCGCAGTGCGGGACACTGGAGATCGTCTGCGGAAAAGGAACCTATGTCCGGACGGTCATTCATGATCTTGGAAGGACACTCGGCTGCGGCGGCTGTATGACGTCGCTGGTCAGGACGGCGGCCTGCGGGTTCACGCTTGCCGATGCGCATACCTTTGACGAGGTGCAGCAGGCAGCGGACAGCGGTGCACTCGAATCGCTGATCGTTCCGGCGGACAGGCTGTTTACCGCGCTTCCGGCGTTGACGCTCAGTGAAGCACAGACAAGGCTTTACAAAAACGGCGTGCGGCTCGATCTCAACCGTGTGCGCGGAATTACCGCGGAGGATCAGCGTTACCGCGTTTACGGAAATGACGGCAGCTTTTTCGGTCTGGCGGATGCCGACCGCGAAGAAGGCTGTCTGCGGATCTACAAAAATCTGTGAGGAGATGATCGTGATGAAGCAGCAGGAGCTGCAGGAAGCCCCGAATCCGGAAAGACGCCGGATCGCGGCAGCACTCGGACTGTTTGACGGCGTACATCTCGGGCACAGGCAGGTGCTGGCACAGGCGGTCTCTATGGGGGAGTGCCATGTCGTCACCTTTGCATCGGAGACCATGCCGCAGAAGCAGGGACGTCCGCTGCAGTATATCTACCATGACGAACAGAAGCGCCGTCTGCTGACGGCATGCGGTGCGGATGCCGTATTTGCGCTGCCGTTCGGAGAATTAGCGGAGCTGGACGGCGAACGCTACTGCAAAGAGATCCTGCGGGAGCGGCTGCAGGTCGATCATGTCGTTGCGGGAGAGGATTTCCGCTTCGGCAGGAATGCCGCCTGTACGCCTGCCGATCTGCAGCGTTTCGGAAGAAAATACGGCTTTTCCGTGCATCTGATCCCGCAGGTGCGGGATGAGGACGGCGTGCCGGTCTCCTCAAGCCATATCCGGTTCCTGCTGGAAAGCGGGCAGGTCACAAAGGCAAACAGGCTGCTCGGCGCGGATTACCAGATCCTTGCACATGTAATTACCGGCAATCAGCTCGGGAGCACCGTGCTCGGCTGTCCGACGGCGAATCAGCCGTTTGAGCCGTGGCAGTGCGTCCCGCACAGAGGCGTTTATGCGTCCTTTGCGGAGATCAACGATATCTGGGTGCCGGCCATTACGAATATCGGCGTGCGTCCGACCGTCACCGGCGGCAATGCCGAACCGATCGCGGAAACGCATCTGATTGGCTGGAGCGGCGAGCTGGTCGGCAGGCTGCTGCCTGTCACGCTCTGCAGATTCCTGCGGCCGGAGCAGCATTTTGAATCGCTGGATGCACTGGCTGTCCAGATGCAGCGCGATATCCGGAACCGGATGCGCCTGCTGCCCGCAGAGGGCAATCCCGGTGAAGCGTGAACGGAACTTTCAAAGGACTGACACGGAACTATCACACGGGAAATCTACAATATATTCATAGTCTGAGCCGTATGTCCGCGCACGGCATACGAAAAATGCAATGAAGGGAATGAGCATTATCCATGATTGAAGTGCGAAATCTGACCAAGCATTACGGCGACAAGCACGCCGTCAATGACATCAGCTTCACCGTGGAGGACGGTGAGATCCTCGGATTCCTGGGGCCGAACGGCGCCGGAAAATCCACGACCATGAACATGCTGACCGGTTATATCTCCTCGACATCCGGTCAGGCACTCATCAACGGCGTTGATATTCTGGAGGATCCGATCAAGGCGAAATCCTATATCGGCTATCTGCCGGAGATTCCGCCGCTTTATGTTGACATGACGGTCAAGAGCTATCTGCAGTATGTCTACGACCTCAAGAAGTGCAAGCTGCCCCGCAGAGCGCATCTGAATGAGGTCATGAGCCTGACGAAGGTCAACGATGTGCAGGACAGAATCATCAAGAACCTGTCCAAAGGTTATAAGCAGCGTGTCGGTCTGGCGCAGGCGCTGATCGGCAACCCGCCGGTCCTGATCCTTGACGAGCCGACGGTCGGCCTTGACCCGCAGCAGATCCTTGAGATCCGCACACTCATCAAGAAGCTCGGCAAGAACCATACGGTCATCCTGTCCTCGCATATCCTGAGCGAGATCCAGGCTGTCTGCGACCGCATCATCATCATCAATCACGGCATCATCGCCGCGCACGATACGACTGAGAACCTTTCCAGAAACATCTCGAACGATCACCGCCTGATCGCCCGCATCGAGGGCCCGCGCGAGGAGATCGTCAAGGCGCTGCGCAACATCGACGGCATCAAATACTGCCGCGCCGATATGGAGCGCGAGCCGGGTGCTTACGAGTATGAGCTGGAGGCGGCGCCCGGCAAGGATATCCGCCGTGATCTGTTCCGGATCGTTTCCGAAAACAACTGGGTGCTGCTTTCCTCCCGCTCCGCGGAAATGACGCTGGAGGATATGTTCCTGAAGATCACAATGGGCGAAGGTCTCGTCATTGAGAATCCTGCCGATAAGGCAGAGGAGAAAGGAGCGCAGGCATAATGGGTGCGATCTACAGACGCGAGGTCGGTGCATATTTTTCATCGAGCATCGCTTATATTTTCCTTGCAGTTGCATGGATTTTCACAGGTATGTTTTTCTACTACACATGTCTTGTCTCCGCAACGACGGATATGTCCGGCATGTTCCAGACGCTGTTTCTGATCTTTGTGTTCCTGATCCCGCTGCTGACGATGCGTCTGTTCAGCGAGGAGAAAAAGCAGAAGACCGATCAGGGGCTCCTGACCGCACCGGTCAGTCTCGGAGATATCGTGTTCGGCAAATACTTTGCAGCCCTGACGCTTTATACGATCGCGCTGCTGATGCCGTTTGTCTACGCGCTGATCCTCAGCAAGTTCGGCACCGTGGAATGGGGCATGGTCTTTGCGAACTTCCTTGCACTGTTCCTGCTGGGCGCAGCGTTCATTGCGGTCGGCGGCTTTGTCTCCGCACTGACTGAAAACCAGATCGCTGCTGCGGTCATGGCGTTTGTTGCCTTCATGCTCCTGTATCTGATCGACGCACTGGCCGGCGTGATGAAGGAGGGCATTGTCAAGAATGTGATGGAGCAGCTTTCCTTCCACCGCAAGTACGTTTCGATCACCTACGGTCTGTTTAATGTTCCGACTATCATTTTCTATATCAGCTTTGCTGTTATTTTCAATTACCTGACGATCCGCGTGTTTGAGCGCAGACGCTGGAGCTGAGGAGGGATCCACAATGGGCAAGAAGGACGATATCAAAAAGAAGAATCTCGGATCCGCCAAGGATGCAGCCGACGCAGTCAAGGACAAGGCGGAGGACATTCTGGATGCTGCGGCCGACAAGGCGGAGGAGATCACCGATGCAGTGAAGGACAAGGCTGAGGAGATCACCGACGCGGTGAAGGACAAGGCTGAGGATGTCATCGAAGCAGCGGAGGATACCGCAGAAAAGGCTGCCGATGCCGTCAAGGAGAAGGCGGAGAAGCTGAAGGATGCTGCAGAGGATGCAGCAGAGGATGCGGAAGCATCCGAAAAGAAGCCGAAGAAGCATCAGCGGACACCGGAGGCGGAGCGCGAGCGCGCCCTGAACAAGGTCAAGCGCCGCAAGAAGCTGAAGTACGGCACACTCGCAACGATCATCACGCTGGTCGTGATCGCGGCTGTTGTCATGGTCAACGTCATTGTTTTCAAGCTGGATAAGCGCTACAACTGGAACATCGACCTGACCTCCAAGGGCGTGTATCAGATCGACGAGCAGACTGCGGATTATCTGCATCAGATCAAGGACGATATCCGCATGGTCATGCTGGCCGATGAGGCACAGTTCGATGACTACAAGGAGCTGAAGGTGCTCTCCGAAACGCTCAAGCGTTTTGAAACGGAATCCAACGGCAAGATCACCCTTGAGTATATTGACCCGACCAAGCACCCGGAGGTACAGAACCTCTATCTGCAGAATACGAATGAGACTGCCACAACGGGCAGCGTCATCGTCAAGTGCGGTGAGCTGGTGCGTCTGGTTCCGTATACCGACCTGCTGACGATCGACTCGGATTACGACTATACGACCGGTCAGCAGAAAAGCGAGACCAAGTTCATCGGTGAGCAGTCCCTGATCTCCGCGATCATCGGCGTGACGGATCTGCATCCGGTCAAGGTCGGTCTCATCAACAAGACCGGCGGTCAGGCGCTCTACAGCCAGAATGAGGTCTACTGCTATCAGAGACTCAGCGAGCTGCTGAAAAAGAACAACTTTGAAACAACGGATATCGACATTGCGAACGATGAGATCTCTTCGGATTATGACTTCGTGATCCTGTGCTCGCCGTGCAATGATCTGACCGAAGCACAGGTCAAGAAGCTTTCCGATTACCTCAACAATGACGGCAAGTGCGGCAAGAGCATGGTCTATTTCGCAACACCGTTCGTGCTCACGGAGCAGAAGAACCTCGGCAATTTCCTTGCAGAGTGGGGCGTCGCGGTTGAAAACGCCGTTGTCGTGGAGACCGACGAAAACAAGGGACAGATCGTCAACACCTCGCTGCAGCAGCTGCCGATGGGCGGCGTTCCGGTCGTGACCTATAATCCGGACGCACTGCTGAATGCAAACTACAAGCCGAGTGCCGTGCCGATCGTGACGCCGTATCACTGCTCGATCCGCACGCTGTTTGAGGAGAACTCCGGCAGAAACACCTACCCGCTGCTGACTACATCCGAGACTGCTGCGATGATGCCGCTGGATGCAACGGCTGAGTCCTTCAGCATGGATACTGCAGAAAAGGGCGTATTTAATATCGCCGTTGAGACCGATATGAACTTCATCGCAGGCGGCGAGACCTTCAAGAGCCGTCTGGTGACATTCGGTTCTCCGCTGTTCGTCGATTACTTCATCGGCGGCAGCTCGACCAGCTACGACAACTCCAACTACTTTATCACGCTTCTGAACACGATGTGCGGCAAGGACAACGTGATCACGATCGCAAGCAAGACGCTTGACCCGGACAAGATCACGATCACGGAGGCACAGGCCAAGCTGATCCGCACCATAACGGTGTTCGTGTTCCCGGCAGTGGTCGCACTGATCGGTATTCTCGTGTATATAAGGAGACGAAACAGATGAACAAGACCCTGAAAGGGATCATCGGCGGCACGGTGCTTCTGGCCGCGCTCGGCGGTGTGCTCGTTTTTCTGAATAAGACCGAACCGGATCCGGAGGAGGAAAGCTCATCCTCCTTCGCTCTGGATGAGACCCCGCTCTGGCACGCCCACGCCGACGATATCAACCGGATCGTCGTGGAGAAGAAGGACGGCACATCGTTTGCCGCAAAGCGCCGGATCGACAAGACCAAGACGACCGATCTGGACGGCAATGAGGTCACGGAGGATATTACGAACTATATTCTCGAGGGCTATGAGGATCTGCCGATGAATGTCACGGCGATCCGCACCCTTGCGACCCGTGCGCCGGAGCTTTCTTCGACCGGTACGGTCATCGAGCACGCAACCAAGGAGGATCTGACGCGGTTCGGCTTTGATGAGGAAGTGAAGGTGACCTATTCGGTTGACCAGAACGACGATATCGTGTTCCTGATCGGCGGAAAGACACCGGTCGACAATCAGCGCTATCTCCGCATGGACGGCTCCGATACGATCTATACGGTCAGCGCCACGGCCATGGATCCGTTCATGGAAGAAAGCTCGTACTACATCGGCAAGACCCTCAAGGAGGAACAGGCGGACGACGATAAGACGATTATCAAATCTGTCCGCATTGAACGCAAGGATCTCGATTACGATTTCTATTTTGAGTATGATCCGTATTATTCGGAGAACAGCAACGGCGGCTCCATGGCGCTGCATGTCATGAAGGAGCCGATCTATGCGCTCGTCAGCGGTGATAAATCTGCACCGGCGACGCACGGCATCTACGGCCTGACCGCATCTGAGGTCATCAAGCCGCATCCGACCGCAGAGGACGACAAGAAGTACGGCTTTGCGGATCCGTTTGCAGTCGTCACGACAAAGACCGATGCAGGCGACAACTGGGTGTTCAGTCTCGGCGACAGCTATCAGAACGAGGAAGGCCAGACCTGCTATTACGGCAAGCTGGACGGCATCAGCTGCATTTACGGCTTCAATGCTGACGATATCATCTATGACGATCTCCGCGCGGAGGATATCATTTCGAGAAATGTTGTGGATACCTTTGTCTGGGATATCGGCAAGCTGACCTATGAGGCGGACGGCACAAAGCTGGAGTTCTCCGGCATCGGCAAGGATAAGTCCGACTATGTGCTGAAGTACAAGGGCGTTGAGCAGGATGCAGACGGCCTTGAGCGTTTCCGCAAGCTGTACACCTACGTGCTGCAGACCAAGGCAGAGGAGATCGTCTATGACGAGGTCGATCTGCCGGAGAAGCCCATGGCGGAGATCAAGCTGGAGCGTCAGGACGGCAAACACGGCTATGACATCGCGTTCTACGATGCAGGAGACCGGAAGGCGTATATCATGGTGAACGGCGATGTGCGGTTCCGCTGCCGCAAGTCCTATGTTGAGACGCTGGTCTCGAATATCAAGATCTTTGATGATACCGACAAGGAATTCACGATGACATGGTGATCGGGATTCCGCATGAGAAGAAAGGGAGGTTTCCCGTGAGCGAAAACTACTTTACCTATAAGTCACGCCCGGTTGTCCGCAGCGGCAAGACGATCTATTACGGCAGCATGGCGCAGCCCTATGTCGTGATGATGAACGTCACCGCGGAGGCAGAGGAAAATCAGGTGATGACCGCGTCCGAGATCAAGTGCTATCTGATGAAAACGGACAAGAGCCTGAACCCGATGGAGGCGATCACGAAAACCGCAGTCCGCCCGACGCTGTATGAAGCACTGGAGCTTGCAGCCGCATGGCTGAAATCCACCGAGCGGTCCGCGTAAGGATCAAAAAAAAAGGACGCTGATGCTGCAATCGGCGTCCTTTTCGTTTGATGATGCATAAAAGAACGGCACTGACTGCATTCGTCAGTGCCGTTTGTGTATGCGTTTGAGATCGTGCGAAGATCAGATCATTTTGCCGACCTCGTCGTATTCCTCCAGCACAGCCTTCTCGGGCTCTGCGGTAACGAGCGAGACCACAACGATCGCGATGAGTGCGCAGATGAATGCAGGCAGCAGCTCGTAGATGTTCCATGCGCCGCCGAGCGGACGGACAAGGAACTTCCAGACGAAGATCATCACGCCGCCGACGATCAGACCGGAAACGGCGCCCCATTTGTTCGAGCGCTTCCAGAACAGCGCGGTCAGCATGACCGGGCCGAAGGTCGCGCCGAAGCCTGCCCATGCGAAGGACACGACACGGAACACGGAGCTGTCCGGATCCCATGCAAGGATGACGCCGAGCACCGCGATGACGACCAGCACGCAGCGTGCGACCAGCATCGACTGCTTTTCGTTCAGCTTCATCTTGAACACGCCCTTCATGATGTTCTCGGACATCGAGGAGGACGCGGCCAGCAGCTGGGAATCCGAGGTGGACATCGTACAGGCGAGGATGCCCGCGAAGATCAGACCTGCGATGATCGCAGCGAGGAAGCCGTGCTTGGAAAGCACCATGGCGATCTCCATGACGACGGTCTCGGAGCTGTCAGAGCCCGCACCGAACAGCGTTTTCAGGCTGCCGTTTGCGGAAAGCTGATTGCCGATGAAGCCGATGACGATCGCGACGCCCATTGCAATGACGACCCAGATGCTCGCGATGCGGCGGGAAAGCTTGATCTTTTTCTCGTCCTCGATCGCCATGAAGCGCAGCAGGATGTGCGGCATACCGAAGTAGCCGAGACCCCATGCCAGCGTCGAAACGACCGGCAGGAAGCCGTAGCCGGTCTGCGAGAAGGTGCCGTCCTTGTTCAGGGAGCGCGTAACGGTCAGGTGCAGGTAATCCGGCAGAGCCTTTGCGTTCTCCATGACAGCGCCCCAGCCGCCGGCTGTGCTGACGCCGAACAGAACGATGATGACCAGTGCGGTCGTCATGACGATGCTCTGGATCAGGTCGGTGAAGCTCGCCGCGAGGAAGCCGCCCAGACTCGTATAGGTGATGATGATGATCGCGGCAATGATCATCGCCGTATGATACTCCATGCCGAACAGCGTACCGAACAGCTTGCCGCAGGCGGAGAAGCCCGACGCGGTATACGGCACGAAGAAGATCAGGATGATGACGGCGGCCACGCCGGAAAGAAGATGCTTGTCATCGTGGTAGCGGTCGGAGAAGAAGTCCGGGATCGTGATCGAGCCGGTCTTCTGCGAGTAAACGCGCAGACGCTTTGCGACGAACAGCCAGTTCAGGTATGTACCGATCGCAAGGCCGATCGCCGTCCAGCCTGCCTCGGCCAGACCGCAGAGATAGGCGACGCCCGGCAGACCCATGAGCAGCCACGAGCTCATATCGGATGCCTCCGCACTCATGGCCGAGACCAGCGGGCCCAGTTTTCTGCCGCCGAGATAGAAGTCACTGACGTCCTTGTTTTTCTTTGAGAATACGGCACCGATTGCGACCATGCCGCCTAAGTAGACGATGATCGTGACGAGAATGCCGGCGATATTGGATTCCATAGCTTGTAATCCTCCCTTTTTTCATTTGTTTGTATCTTCTGATTCAGAACAGACCTGAGATCCTGCCGTCCGCATTGACGTCGATGTTTTCCGCGGCAGGTTTTTTCGGCAGACCCGGCATCGTCATGATATCGCCGGTCAGTGCGACGATGAAGCCTGCGCCTGCGGAGACCTTGACATTGCGGATCGTGACGGTGAAGCCGTCCGGCGCGCCGAGCACATCCTTGTCATCGGTGAAGCTGTACTGCGTTTTTGCCATGCAGACAGGCAGCTTGTCGAAGCCGAGCGCGGTGAGCTGCGCGATCTGCTTCTGTGCCGCGGGGAGAATGTTGATGCCGTCGCCGTGATAGACACGTTTGACGATCGCTTCGATCTTCTCCTCAATGGTGCTGTCGAGCTGATACGAGAACGAGAAGTCACCCTTTTCCTCCTCGCAGAGCCGGACGACTTCGCGGGCGAGCTCCTCGCCGCCCTTGCCGCCTTCCGCCCAGACGGTCGAAAGCTTCACATTGACGCCGAGCTCCTTGCACTTCTTAATGATGAGATCAATTTCCGCGTCGGTATCGGTCGGGAAGCGGTTGATCGCCACAACGGACGGCAGCTTGTAGACCTCCTTGATATTGGAGACATGACGGAGCAGATTCGGCAGACCCGCTTCGAGCGCCGCGAGATTCTCATTGCCGAGCTCTGTCTTGGCAAGGCCGCCGTGGAGCTTCAGTGCGCGGACAGTCGCGACAATGACGACCGCCGACGGCGTCAGCCCTGCCATGCGGCACTTGATATCGAGGAATTTTTCCGCGCCGAGGTCCGCACCGAAGCCGGCCTCCGTGATCGCGTAATCGCCGAGCTGCAGCGCGGTCTTTGTCGCAAGAACAGAGTTGCAGCCGTGCGCGATATTTGCAAACGGGCCGCCGTGCACGAGCGCGGGCGTGCCCTCAAGCGTCTGCACGAGGTTCGGCTTCAGCGCATCCTTTAAGAGCGCAGTCATTGCACCGACGGCGTTCAGGTCGCCGGCAGTGACCGGCTTTTCGTCGTAGGTATACGCAACCACGATGCGGGAGAGCCGCTCCTTCAGATCGGTGATCGAATTTGCAAGGCAGAACACCGCCATGATCTCCGATGCAACGGTGATGTCATAGCCGTCCTCACGCGGGACGCCGTTGATCCGTCCGCCGAGACCGTCCGTGATGAAGCGGAGCTGCCGGTCGTTCATATCGACGCAGCGCTTCCATGTGATGCGGCGCGGGTCGATATTCAGTGCATTGCCCTGATAGATGTGATTGTCGAGCATCGCTGCGAGCAGATTGTTCGCTGCACCGATCGCGTGGAAATCACCTGTGAAATGCAGGTTGATATCCTCCATCGGGACGACCTGCGCATAGCCGCCGCCTGCCGCACCGCCCTTGATGCCGAAAACCGGCCCGAGAGAGGGCTCACGCAGCGCGACCATGACATTTTTCCCGATGCGGCGCATACCGTCCGCAAGACCGATCGTGGTCGTGGTCTTGCCCTCACCGGCAGCGGTCGGATTGATCGCGGTGACGAGTACGAGCTTTCCCTGTTTGTGCGCTTTGGGGAGCTTTCCGAGGTCGATCTTCGCCTTGTAGCGTCCGTACTGCTCCAGCGCGTCGTCCGGGATCCCGGCGGTCTCTGCGATTTCCGTGATCGGGTGCATGGGAATGGATTGCGCGATTTCAATGTCAGTAAGCATATTCGTTCCTCCTGCACATAGATTTGCATGATATGCAATAAAATAAGTATAACACAGAACATGCTGATTTGTCAATTCTAACTTGTCTTTTTTCTGTGATTTTTCTGTTTGATGCGTAACTGCATTGTAATGAATTATTCACCGTCCTGTTGTTGTAATCGGCTGCGGTTTATGATACAATGTTGTCAATGAAGGAAATACCGGAGGAGAGGATCGGAACGCCGCCGTACAAAGCAGACCCGGCAAGCGCCGGGTCAGGCTGAAAGTCGCTTTGTACGCGGCTGGTTCCGGGCGTACGGAGAAAGGAGGACGGTCATGCGCAGAAGATTCATTTCACTGCTCGCAGCGGGACTGCTGCCGGCTGCACTGCTCTGCAGCTGCGGCGCGGATAAAACAGAGACTGCTGCGGATATCCCGGATGTATCGTTCCTCGCAGGTGAAAGCGGCGGTTCTGCTGCGGACGCTTCTCCCGTGATGGAGGAAGCGGCGGACGAAGCCGTTGATTACACACCGGACGCCAAACGTCCCGAGATCGTTAATCCTGCTGCCGCCGATGATGACGGCGCGCCTTCTCCGGAGGGGGAGATCCCCGAATCGCAGAGCGAATCCGTGACCGAGCCCCCGCCCGATGACGGCTCCCAGCCCTTTGTGCTGACCGCGGGCGAGTGGAACGATAACGCAAACTGGGGATTCTTCACGAATCTGGTGCATACCGGCAGGATCGCATTCCCGTCCTACGGGCTGGATCCTGTGCATAAAATGCAGGTGACCGTTACAAACGGTGAGACGCCTGCCGCGAACCAGACCGTTGCGCTGCTGGACGGCGAAACGGAGATCTGGAAGGCAAAGACCGACAAGACCGGTACGGCCTATCTCTTCTATCCGGCAAACGGCAGAGAGGCAAAGCAGTATACGCTGCGGACAGAGGGCGCCGAAGATACGGCCTGCGAGGTTCCGGCGGATACCGGTTCGCAGCAGGGCGGTTCGAGTGTGCCGCAGCTCAGCTACACGGTCGATACGGCGAATGCATCCGTTTCGTATCAGAAAACCGAGGTCATGTTCATTCTGGACACGACCGGCTCGATGGGTGACGAGATCACCTATCTGCAAAAGGACTTCTCCGCGATCGCGGGTGAGGTCGCAGACGAAAATATGACGTTCTCGGTCAACTTCTACAAGGACGAGGGCGACACCTACGTCACGCGCTGCAATCCGTTCACGGATGACATCACGGCCGTGCAGAGCACGCTGAATCAGGAATATGCAGACGGCGGCGGCGATGCGCCGGAGGCCGTTGCGCAGATCCTGGACGAGGTCATCACGAACGGTTCGTGGAGCGCGGATACCAACAAGATCGCATTCCTGATCTTCGACGCGCCGCCGCACTCCGGCAGCGAAAATGAGGAGATGCTGCAGAAGGCGGCTGCTTCGGCAGCGGCACAGGGCATTCATCTGGTGCCGGTCGTTGCCTCGAACGCGGAGCGGGAAACAGAGCTTTTCGGCAGAGCACTTGCCATTATGACCAACAGTAATTATGTTTTCCTGACCGACGATTCAGGCATCGGCGAAGCACATCTGGAGCCGATCATCGGCGATTATCAGGTCGAGCTTTTACACGATATCATCGTGCGCAATATAAGGGGGATCGCATCATGAAAAACCGTACACCTGCCGCTGTAACGGCCAATAAGATCATTCAGACGGTACTCTTTGCGATACTCTGCTGCTCGGCGATGACGCTGACCGTCAATGCGGAAACGCAGTCGCCCGCAGATGCGCAGTATGAAATGACGATCGACTGAACCCTTCACTTCCTTTCATAAACAGCAGAGCGGCCGGTGTGCACGATGCATGCCGGCCGCTCTGCGCTTTATGAAGATTTGTTGAAGCTTCTGTGAAAGCTGCGGATATTTCACGCGGTTTTCACTTTGTTACAATATAATGACAGCAACACCCGCTTCGGACCGTGCGCGAGATTCGCGTGCAGAATAAGGTCTGCTGCGGGCGTTGCCAATTATTGTGCTGTTTATTTCCCGCGCAGCGTCCGGAGATAATCCTTTGTTTCATCCGGGATGCGGCGGCTTTCGATCGCTTTCTGAATGGTCTTGCGGTGTATCCATTCCGGCAGCCGGTGTTCGGTCAGATACGGCAGGATCGTATCCGGCTGCTTGGCAAGCGCCGTCGCAAAATACCACGCGATCTCCATATTGATATAGTACATATCCGACTGCACCGCGGCGACCTGTTCGGCGTATTCCGGCCTGAACCGCGCATCGAGGAAATGCTGCATCAGCATCCCGATGCCGAACCGCACCGTATAGGGCTGCGGACTTTTGAGCCAGCGGCCGATCGCCGGCAGCAGACGCTCTGCCTCCTTCCGGAACACGGCAGGGGAGAGCTGGTCGCAGGTCGCCCAGTTGTTGACATAGGGCAGGAATGCCTCGACCGCGGCAAGGCAGTCGTCAAACGGTTTGATGCGTGCAATCAGGAAGGCATGGAGCTGGTTCTCGTCGAAATAAGAATGCGGCAGCGTGTGCAGAAATTCGCGTACCGCCGAGGAATCAGGGCCAAGCGACTTTGCGAGTGCCCGCAGCGGGGGCGTCCGGCAGCCGAGGATCTGCTCCGGCGGGATATCCGGCAGCAGGCGGCCGACGAAAACGGCGTTGTCCGGGTCTGCGAGTGCATGGAGCTGTGCAAGAATCGTCTGCATATTGTTCTCCTCAGATTTTGCTGTACTGTTCGATATCAAATTCCCCGTCGATCAGAACATAGTCCAGACCGGCGGAACAGCAGCCCTGCAGGTAGTAACGGTTATCTGCCTTGACTGCTTCGATATTGAGATCCGGGTCGGGGATCCTGCTTTCGATCACGTTTTCGTAACCGGTGATCTCCGCAAAATGCCGTTCGATATAGGCATCGCTCATCACCAGACAGATGTATCTGATCTGTGACAGATACGCAGCATCAAAGCTGTTTTTCCAGTCAAACGGGATATAGCAGCCCTCGACGATCAGATTCTGCTTGTTTTCGATCGCTGTCTTGACGATTTCTTTCAGGATGCCCCAGAGAAAAACCGTCAGCTCATCGTCATCATAAGGCGTCAGGTCGGTCAGTTTGCTACGGATGAGCCCCATTTTCAAATGGTCGGCAGACAGATACGGGTAGTGATACCGTTCGAGCAGTTTTTGTGCCAGCAGCGTTTTTCCCGTATGGGAAGCGCCGGTAATCAGTATGACCATGGCTGCGCGGTTCCTTTCATGTTGTTCCGGACTGCGCCGGCTCCGCAGGATATCTGTACACATAGGTCACGGTGTTGACCGGGTCGGAAAACGCCTGCACTTTTTTCATGCCGATCGCCGCTGCCGTCCGGCAGGAAGCAATATTCGTATATTTCATAAAGGCATAGAGTGCCGGATAGTCCGTGTTCCGGAAGAACCAGTCCCGGACGGCCAGTGCCGCTTCCTTTGCATAGCCCTGCCGCCAGTATTGCTTCGCGATGTGATAGCCGATCTCCGGGAGCAGCTCGCCGCGGATGTTCTGCATGGTGACGCCGCAGTCCCCGATCAGCGCGCCGGTCTCCTTCCGTATGACCGCCCACAGCCCGAAGCCGTAGGCGCGGTAGTTTTCCAGATTCCATGTGATCCACCCCCTGACGCGCTTTTCGTCAAACGGTGCCGGATAATGCTGCATCGTCTCGGCGTCGGACAGGATCGCGAAAATCGCATCAAAGTCCTCTGTCTGATATTCCCGGAGTATGAGCCGGTTTGTTTCGATCATGTTTCATCCTCATTGTTTTCAGCGGGGATCCGGCTGCACATGCCGTGATAACCAGAAAGGTGAGCAGATACGCCGGAAACAGCCGGAATCCGGTCTGCTCCGCAAGAATGCCGAACAGCGGCGGCATCAGTGTCATGCCGAGGCTGCTGCCGGCAATGTGCAGCCCGATCAGCGTCTGCGGGTCTGCATCCGGGAACTGTTCCGGCAGCGCATGGATCCGGCACGGATAGACCGGTGCGCAGCCGCAGCCGATCACGAATAATCCGCAGAGCGCGCAGGGCGAAGGCAGCATCAGCAGCAGGATCCCTGCAGCCGAAATGCAAAGTCCCGCGCGGATCATGCGCCGGTCGCTGACGCGTTCCGGGATCAGTCCGGCGGCCAGTCTGCCGAGCGTGATGCCGCAGTAAAACAGCGCACCGGCACCGGCGGCCGTCTTTGCGGAAATGCCGCAGTACCGGACAAGAAAGCTGCTCGCCCAAAGTCCCGCGGTGCTTTCCAGCGCGCATTCGCTGAAAAATCCGCAGAGCGAACAGCAGATAGATTTTTGCTTCAGCAGCGGCAGGGGATTCACAGAGGATGCCTGCTCCGGCTCCGTTTTCTGCCAGAGCGGCAGCGATAAGAACAGGATCACCGTCAGGATGATCTGCAGCACGGCGACAGTCCGGAATCCGCTCTGCCAGCCGGTATGCATCCGGATGCTGATGATGTACGGGCTGAGCATACAGCCGATGCCCCAGAAGCTGTGCAGCCAGTTCAGATGCCGCGCCGGATAATGCACGGCGGCGTAATGATTGAGTGCCGCGTCCACGGCACCTGCGCCGAGCCCGTAGGGGACGGCAAAGCAGCAGAGCACCGGAAAGCTTCCCGCGCAGGAGAATCCTGTAAGCGCGGCGGCCGTCAGCAGGACGCTGCACGCGGAGACCGTGCCTGTGCGGAATCGCCGGAGCAGTCTGCCGGAAAGCAGGCTGGAAATGACTGTTCCGCAGGAGACGATCATCGAAAGAATGCCTGCATAAGAGACCGGGACCCCGAGCTGCGGCTGCATCGCAGGCCACGCCGCACCGAGCAGGGAATCCGGCAGTCCCAGACTGATATACGAAAGATAGATCACGGCAAGCAGCAGAGATGCCAAGGCTCGCTCCCTTCCCCGCGCAGCACGCCGCCGGAGCGTCCGGCAGCGGCTTCAGGGGAAAGCGTCAGCCGTTTGCGGGATCACCCTCGCGCGATTTTCCGAGATAAAAGAGCGCAATGGTTCCGGGGCCGGCATGTGCGCCGATGACCGGACCGATCTCTCCGATGATGACCGTCTGCGCACCGAACTGCTTGAGCAGTGCTTCCTTGAGCAGCTCTGCAAAGTCAGGCGCGTTGGCATGTGCGATGAACACCGTGGAGCTTTTATCGGTACATTCGGCGTCGTAATGGCGGCCGAGCTCCAGCACGGCATTTTTTCTGCCGCGGAGCTTCTGCTTCGGGATCAGCTTGCCCTCGTCGCTGACATGCAGCACCGGCTTGATGCCGAGCAGCGCACCGGCGTAGGCGGAAACTGCTCCGACTCTGCCGCCGCGCTTGAGGAACAGCAGATCATCGACCGTGAACCAGTGCATGATCTTCAGGCGTGTTTCTTCAGCATATGCAGCAAGCTCGTCCAGTGACATTCCGTGGTCCTTCTGCTCCGCGCAGTGATAGACGAGCAGACCCTCGCCGAGCGAGGCGCAGAGCGTATCAATGATGACGATGCGGCGGTCGGGATATTCCTCATGCAGCTCGTCCGCTGCGATGCGCGCCGTCGCACACATGCAGCTCAGCGGAGAGGAAAACGCAAGATACAGGATATCCTTGCCCTCGGCGAGCACCTTGCCGAAGGTCTCACGGAAGGCGGAGAGATTGGCCGCGGAGGTACATGCGATCTGCCCGCCCTTCAGCGCGTTGTAAAAATCGGCACCGCGGAGGGTGCAGGGCTGTGCCGGGTGATCCTTCATAAACACATTCAGCGGAATGGAGAGGACACCCAGTCCGTGCAGCATCTGCTCCGAGAGGTCTGCGGCGCTGTCTGTGATCAGAACATAACTTTCATTCACATTCATGGTATGTTTGTCACTCACTTTCTTCGGGTTATGGATTGCGCGGAACAGCCTTTCCTTTGTACAGGCTGCCGCCTTTTATATTGTACCTCATTTTCGGGAAAAAGTCACGTACTTTTTTCGGATTTCGGAGAAACAGCCCGGAGATTTTCGCGGTAGAGCGGATTCTACTAACGGGAGAGTGGATAAATATTACGCTGATACGTGCGTTTTGGCTGGCTGTTGCTTTTTCTCCTAAAGTATGCTATAATAGAGGAAATGTCTGAATCATAAAAGAAGGAAGGTGATCCGATGGACGACTGGAAGCATATTGCAGCGGCAAATATGGTGCGTCTGCGCAAGGCAAGCGGCATGACGCAGCTCCAGCTTGCGGAGCAGCTGCACTATTCCGACAAGGCGGTCTCGAAGTGGGAGCGCGGCGAATCGCTGCCGGATCTGGCCGTGATGAAACAGCTCGCGGATTTTTACGGGATCCGCATTGACGATTTTCTGAAAGACCCGGATGCACCCGCAGAGACACCTGCCGAAGCAGAACCGCTGGCGGAGATTCCTGAGATCCCGGCGGAGCAGGAGCCGCAGGAAGCAGAACCGGCACAGACGGAGCCGCCTGTCGATGTGCGGCTGCGGAAGCGCAACCGCTTTCTCATTGCGGGCATGGCGGCACTGCTGGTCTGGCTGGTCGCGTCGATGATCTTTGTCGTGCTCGACGCGGTGCTGCCGGAGCTGAAATATACATCGTTCCTGTTTATTTACGCTGCCCCGATCACGGCGGTCGTCGCTTTGGTGTTCAACTCGATCTGGTTCAACCGCCGCTGGAATTATGTCATTATTTCGCTGCTGATCTGGTCGGTGCTCGGTGCGCTGTTCGTGACCTTCTATCAGTATAAGATCTGGAAGCTGTTTCTGATCGGCATTCCGGCACAGCTGATTGTGGTATTGTGGTCGCGGCTGCGGCCGGTGCGGACGCAGGAGACGCAGCAGCAGGACTGACGGGAGGAGCCCATGCGCGCACTTTCCGGCGGAAAAAAAGGGCTATGCAGCTGTGCTCCGGACGGGGCCGAACATGCAGAAGATCCTTGATTTTTGTGATATGATCTGAGCAGCGGGGAGGGATCGGATGCTGCAGAAGAAAAAGCTTTACCGCGATCTGATGGCGATCGTCGCACCGATCGCGTTCCAGTATCTGATGTCCTCGCTCGTGACGGTCTCGGATGCGTTCATGCTGGGCTTTCTCGATCAGACGCCGCTTTCGGCGGCATCCTTGGCAGGACAGATCGCCTTTGTGTTCAGCCTGTTCTACGGCGCATTCGTCGGCGGCCTCAGCGTGCTGGCGGCGCAGTATTGGGGCAAAAACGACCGCCGCACCGTCGAAGCGGTCTATGCGATGACGATGCGCTATTCGCTGGCGACCGGGCTGCTGTTTACGGCCGTGGCGGCACTGTTTCCGCAGCTCATCATGCGTATTTTTACGTCCGATCCGGCGCTGATCCGGCTCGGTGCGCAGTATCTGCGGACGGTCTCACTGTCATACGTTCTGACCGGCTTTTCGCAGGCAAGCTTCGGCATCATGAAGATCTGCGGGCAGGCAGGGCTCAGCTCGCTGATCGGTTCGCTGTCGGTCGTGCTGAATATCGTGCTGAACTATATCCTGATCTTTGGCAAGTGCGGGCTCCCGGAAATGGGCATCGCGGGTGCGGCGCTGGCAACGGTCATTGCACGCGTATTTGAAACGGTTTTCGTGCTGGTGCTGATGCGGCGCGGCAAATGTCTCCCGCTGCGCATCGGGATGATGCTGAGCGGAAAACGCACGGAGCTCCGCCGCGATTACTGGAAATATACCGTGCCGCTGCTGCTGAATCAGCTCGGCTGGGGCGGCGGCGTGACGATGTACTCCGTCATCATGGGACATCTCGGAAATGACGCAACTGCTGCCAATTCGATCGCGGGCATTGTCCGCGGCATGATCGCGAGCTTCTGCTGGGGCATCGCGACGGGCGTCGGCATTCTGCTCGGCGGGATGCTCGGGCGCGGCGAGCTGGACGACGCGAAAAAGGCGGGCGGCAGCTTTGTCCGCTTCTCGCTGTGGGTCGGTGCAGGCTCCGGCCTCATCATTCTGGCGCTGACGCCGCTGGTGCTGCGCGTCACGACGCTGACGGGTCAGGCGCAGGTCTACCTGAAATATATGATGCTCATGGGCGCATACTATATTATCGGCAACTCGCTCAATTCCACGGTGATCGGCGGGATGTTCCCGGCGGGCGGCGATACGCGCTTCGGCATGATCTGCGATATCGTGACGCTCTGGTGCGTGGTCGTTCCCATGGGCATGATCGCCGCATTTGTGCTGAAGCTTCCGGTGCTGGCCGTCGCATTTATCCTGACGCTCGATGAATTTGTCAAGATCCCGGCGGTATACCGGCACTATATGAAATACGAATGGATCAAAAATCTGACAAAGGAGCAGGAGCTGCATACAGAGGAGGGATGACTGTGGATACGCTGGAACTCACGGATTCGTTTTTGCAGGAGGCGCAGGCGGTCATGGGCTGTGACCCGGACATTCCGATGCATTACCGCATTCTCTGCAAGCTGAATCAGGAGAATGAACTCGACACTGCAAAACGGTTTCTCGAAGCGAACCGTGCGCTTTTTCAGGACCGGTATGCATATCTGGTGCTGCAGTCCGCGGTTGAGATGTGCCTGAATCTGGTTGCGGATGAAAACGGCACAGTCTACCGCGATTCGCAGACGCTCCCGAAGGAACATATTTACCGGCCTGCTCCGGCGGAAACGGAATACATTGCGTATCTTCTCCGGAACGGTGCCGACCCGCGCCTGCCTGAACAGTTCGACCAGTATGAACATCTTGCGGATATGGAACAGGATTGCTCGCATCAGTGCGGCGTCCGGTTTGATCTCTCGGAGATCAGAGCATTGTTTGACAAGTATTGCTGATGCTACGGCGGCATCAGCGGTACAGGATCAGAATAACGACAGAACGAGGTATGAATCATGAAATTTGTCATTTCACATTTATCCAAGCATTTTGAGAAAAAGGAAGTGCTCCGGGACATTGATTTTGCGTTTGAGGACGGCAAGATCTACGGTCTGCTCGGACGGAACGGCGCGGGCAAGACCACGCTGTTCAACTGCATCAACGGCGACCTGAAATCCGACGGCGGTACCTTCTCGCTGGAGGAAAACGGACAGCTGCGTCCGATGAAAAGCGACGACATCGGCTATGTGCTCTCCACGCCGACCGTGCCGGAGTTCCTGACCGGCCGGGAGTTCCTGAAATTCTTTATCGACATCAACCGGGAGCGCATCCCGCAGACCGCCGAGCCGGACGCTTACTTTGACTATGTGAGCATTGCGCCGGATGACCGAGACAAGCTGCTCAAGGATTATTCCCACGGCATGAAGAATAAAATGCAGATGATCGTCAACATCATCTCGGAGCCGAATCTGCTGTTGCTCGACGAGCCGCTGACTTCGCTGGACGTTGTCGTCGCGGAGGAAATGAAGGCGCTGCTCCGCACGCAGAAGCAGGGAAAGATCGTCATTCTTTCGACGCATATCCTTGACCTTGCACTCGATCTCTGCGACGAGATCGTGCTGCTGAATCACGGCATATTGGAGCCTGTGGACAAATCGAACCTCGACAGCCAGGGGTTCCGCGAAAAGATCATCGAGGCACTGCGGGAGGAAGATCATGGTTAAGACATTCCGGCAGGCCTTCCGGGTCAAGTGCGCATACCGCGCCAATTCGTTCCTGTATGCGCTGAAGCAGATCCCGATCCTCAAAAAGGCGATCCCGCAGGAGGCGTACTCCGTACCTGTTCTGAAGGTGCTTGCGGTCATCGCGTTCGCGATTTGGGAGATCGGCCTGACCTTCGCACCGAAGGCCTTCTATCTCGGCGGGATCGTGCTGGCACCTTCAATCTCGATCGCGGATAGGTACGAGCTCCGCATTCCGGCGCAGCAGGTTTTCCTGCATATCCTTGTCCTGCTGACGGCCGCAGGCGGCATCATCAATAACAAGCTGCTCAACAGCACCAAGCTCGCGCATTATACGGTCAGCCTGCTGCGCATGGATGCGAAGCGGTACACGCTCTCCGATTTTGTGTATCAGCAGATCCGGTTCTTTGCCGGCTTCCTGCCGTTTACGCTGCTGTTCGGCAGGCTGGCGAAGGTTCCGCTCTGGCTCTGTCTGCTGCTGCCGTTCTCCGTGGTCGGCTCCAAGCTGATCGGCGGCGCATTTGATCTGTTCTGCGAAAAACGGTTCGGCATCGTGCCGGAAGAAGGCAAAATGAGCTTTGCTTCAACGCTGTTCGCGCTGCTGATGCTCTGCAGTGCCTTTATCCCGCCGCTGCTCGGCTTCGTGATCCCGCAGGCGGTCAGCACGGTCGTTCTGCTCGCGATGATCCCGCTCGGCATCCTCTGCATCCGTCCGGTATGGGCGTTCAGCAGCCTCGGCTATAAGACGCTGACGAACCGGCTGCAGGTGAGCGCGATGAATCAGATGAACAATGCAAAGGCGAATGCGAAGAAAAATGCGGAGAAGAATATTTCCGCCGACCCGAACGTCACAAGCAGCAAGAGCGGCTTTGAGTTCCTGAACGAGCTGTTCGTCAAGCGGCACAGCAGGATCCTTTGGAGCACCACGGAGAAGATCGCGCTGATCGTGGGCTGTATCATTCTCGGCATTCTGATCGTGGTGCTGCGCTTCCCGGATACCCGTCCGGGCATCAATGCGTTCCTGATGACGAAGCTGCCGCTGCTCTGGTTTATCCTCTACGCGCTGAACCGCGGCATGAGCTTCACGCAGGCCTGTTACATGAACTGTGACCACGCCCTGCTGACCTATCCCTTCTGCAAGAAGCCCGGCTCGATCCTGCGGCTGTTCCGGATCCGGCTGCGGGAGATCTCTAAGATCAATGCAGTCCCCGCCGCGATCCTCGGCTGCGGTGCCGCGCTGCTGCTGGCGCTCTCCGGCGGCACGGACAATCCGCTGAATTACGCGGTGCTGATCGTCGCGCCGCTGGCCGTCAGCATGTTCTTCTCGATCCACTATCTGATGCTGTACTATCTGTTCCAGCCGTATACGGTCGGCTCGGAAATGCGCGGCGGACCGTATACGCTCATCTCCGGCGGCACGTATTTCGTCTGCTATATGATGATGCAGGTGAAGCTCCCGACGCTGATGTTCGGGCTGATGTGCATTCTGTTCTGCGTCTGCTACTGCCTGATCGCCTATGCGCTGGTCTATAAATTTGCCCCGAAAACCTTTAAGCTCCGGAGCTGAAAACGCCGGAGCTGCGGCGGCCTTTCTTCCCGTGAACGGTACGGGAGGGGAGGCCGCCGAAATTTTTGCACGCGGATTTCCGGGTTTTATTCAAATTGGATTATATTCATCAATAATTGCGCTTTGTAATAATTAAGGATCGCGGGTTCTCACGGGAAAAGTGCAATATGTGGGAAAATGCCGATGCGAAATTACGTTTTTTCGATTGTTAACAGGAGTGAATAATGAATAAATGCAGATTTTGCCGTGCGGACGAACTTCGCAATATCGGACTAGATTTCATTTGTCAAATGTGATATAGTATTAGCATCCGGAGGGCGAACCGTTCTGCTGAGCGGCATCTTTGTATTCATTTCTGCTTTCGTTCCGCGGACATCACACCACAGAAGGAGAAGAATATGAAACAAGGATTCAGACGAACGGCTGCGGCAATGATGACGCTGGCTTTGATAAGCTCGGTGATGAGCTTTCCGGCGGCGGCATACGGAAACGCACCGGAGTATTTCAATGCGAACTGGACGCTGAAGGCAGCAACGCTTTCTTCATCGGCCGGAACGGCGGACTGCGTTGTCATCAAGGATTATCCGAGAAGCTCTTACTACATGTATAACATGCCGTACAACATCAAGATCGCAGATTACTACAAGGATCAGGGAAACAAGACGCAGAACTATCCGCTGACCAACCAGCTGTATGCATACAATAAAGTATATGACAGCAATGCGAAGAAGAACGAATACATCAGCTTCATGAACAATCTGGCGGCTGTGTATCAGTATTACCAGTCCATGGGATTCAGCTATGCGGGGAGCAATACGGAGATCACGTTGAACGGTGTTACGACCGGTTCAAGGAACGATACCACGATCTATGCTTCGTTTGCACACAGCAGCGAGAATCAGGCGGATGCAACATCCGACTACGGCATGATGGTGTTCGGCGGCGGGCATAATTATCTGAGCCCGCTGTATCTGGACAAGGAATGCGTGGCGCATGAGTTCGGTCATCTTGTGACGGAGCAGCTCTGCGGATGGCACGGCAATCAGATGAGTGCACATATTGATGTGGGTGCGCTGGCCGAAGCATACAGTGATATTTTTGCAGAGCTGATGAGCGACACGCCGGACTGGAAGGTCGGTGCGGGTGCATATAAGAACAATGCCTCCAAGCGGTACTGCTTCAGAAACATTGCCTCGCCGAGCGCGACCTGTCAGATCACTGCCGGCGGTGCCGATATCTATAGGAATTACCATGCGCAGTATGTTGACTGGATGCGTGAAGCCGGAGCAACGACCAGCTATGCAGCCTCAACCGTGTTTTCACATGCTGCCTATCTGATGTATCAGGGCGGCATCCCTGCTTACGATCTCCGCAATATCTGGTATCAGTCTCTCACAAAGTATCCGGAGGTTCAGTATATTGATCACATGTCCTGCCGCCGTGCCGTTCTGGAAGCAGCGACCGAGTATCTGTCCGGACGCTACCGCAGCAGCAAGGTTGTGCAGTATCTCGGCATCATCCGGGAAGCATTTGATGAAGTCGGCATCAACAGTCGTTCTTCCGTGACGCAGAATACTGCGAACAACAGCACGAACATGAACGATTTTATGAGAGCCATGTCGTATCGGTATCCGACCGGAAACTACTGGACAACGGGTGATGTGAACCGTTCCACGAGTATCCGTCCTGCCAATAATTATGACAGATCGACATATATGCCGGAAGGCGTGAGCGTCGGACTGAATTATATGCATACAAACTGGGAATTTGACGGTGAGCCGTTTTTACAGTGCGCCGGCTTTGCGAAAAAGCTGCAGGTTGAGTATTTCGGTACCGGCCTGTTCACACAGCTGGATGATCAGCAAAGCTATGTGCCGAAAATGGGTGATCACATCCGTCTTGCCTTGACACGTTCTCCGATCGTCGGACACAGCATCTTTGTCAAGAGCATCAGCGGAAATACGATCAGTTATGCAGAATGTGTCGGCGCGGATTACAGCAGGA
Source organism: Oscillospiraceae bacterium (assembly GCA_017545185.1). Taxonomy (GTDB): domain Bacteria; phylum Bacillota; class Clostridia; order Oscillospirales; family Ruminococcaceae; genus Firm-04. Next base: position 59,431 of record JAFWQJ010000052.1, read on the forward strand.
TTAGCCTGGCCAAAACGGGAACCTTCAGCTATGACAGCCGGTCGAAGCAGTATACCTTTACGCTGGACGGCTTGAATTATGATTTTGTCTGGGCACAGAGACCGATCCCGGTCGGTGACCTGAATGCCGATTCCGTTGTTGACAGCACGGATCAGAATCTGCTGTATGATCTGGTTTATAATAACAGAACGACAGCGACGTTCCGAAACAGAGTGTATCAGAAGTTTGCAGCCGATATTAACGATGACGGATCTGTAAACAGCACGGACATTCAGCTGCTGTCCGATATGATCCGGTATCCGTCCGTCAGATATTCCTACGGCTATATTGATTAAGCCCCCCGCACGGGTAACCCCATACCCGTACCGTATACATCCCCCCTTCCCACATCCCAATCGGGCATCGGGAAAGCACCCCAGCGCGGTTTTCATCCTTGCCGCGGCGGGGTGCTTTTCCGTTTTCATTTGCTTCTTTGTCAAATATTTGACCCTTGAGTTGTATAAAACAGACAAATTTATGCATATAGATGTACTGATTTGAAAAAGTCCTTGAAAAACTGTGCAGAATGTGGTATAATATATGCGTATATCTGTAAACAGACGCCGAAATACAAAACCCTGCAAGACGTATGAGGTGGAGAAAGAATGGAAAAGAACGAAAACGGGAATGATTCGCGGTATTATTATCTGCTGGAGCAGCTGCTGCTCATTATGACAAAGGTCAAAGGCTTCCGGCTGCGGGAGCTTTACGATGTCCTCGGGGAGCTCTGCCGGATGTTCCGTATTTCAAAGGGAACGGTGCAGTTTTTTCAGGGGCTGAATCATGAAATGGAGGACCGTGGCGAGACCTTCGTCTGCTATGACAGCGGCGAGGGCGGCGAGCCCGTCATCACGGTGCGGATCGTCACAAAGGTGAATGCCGTTGTGACCGGCTCCGTCACGATGCCGGACGGTGCGGAGCCTTTGTCGCCGGAGGAATACGCACGGGTCGATCTGATCATCAAGACCGTGCTGAGCTTTGTCAGCCGGGTGCGCCTGCAGAGCGTTGTGGAGATGCTGTCCTTCCATGACGAAAAGGGCTTCCCCAATACCCGCTGCCTGATGCAGTATCTGCAAAAGACGAACGAGGACAAGGCACTCGGCGGAAAGGCGGCGCTGCATTTCAATCTGCGGCATTTTTCGCTGGTCAATCAGGAATTCGGTGAGCAGGCCGGCGATATTGCAATGCGCAGCTTCTATGAGGAGCTGAAGGAACTGACCGGCCGCGAGGGCGCCGTCTGCAGACTGGGCGGCGACAATTTTGTTGCGGTCTGCGGACAGGAGCGGCTGGCGGAGGTGCTCGATTTTCTGAAGGGCACGCCGGTGCATTACGATACGGTCACGGGCAGACGCGTCAAGGTCTCCGCGAGCACGGGTGTATATCTTATCCCGGCAGACTTCATCATGCAGAACCCCGGAGAGATCATGGACAAGATCATTGCGGCTTCCCGGGCGGCACGCAGCGGCGTGAAGGAGCGCGTTGTCTATTACGATGACGCACTGCAGGCGCGGCGCGAACGCTTCATGCGGATCCAGCAGCGCTTCCCGGAGGCACTGCGCAACGAGGAATACCATGTGTATTATCAGCCGAAGATCGACCTGCAGACCGGTACGCTGGCGGGTGCGGAGGCGCTCTGCCGCTGGGTGCGCGGGGAGGAGATCATCGCGCCGAACGACTTTATTCCGACACTGGAAATGAGCACGGAGATCTGCAAGCTGGATTTCTATATGCTGGATCATGTCTGCCGGGATATCCGCCGCTGGCTGGACGAGGGCAGGGATGTCGTGCGCATTTCCGTCAATCTGTCGCGCCGGCACATCATGGACTTTGATCTGCTGCAGAATATCATAGAGATCATTGACAAGCATGCCGTTCCGCATCAGTACATCGAGATCGAGCTGACCGAGACGACCACGGATGTCGAGTTCCGTGCATTGAAGCGTCTGGTCACCGGTCTGCAGGCAGCAGGGATCTTCGCGTCTGTCGATGATTTCGGCGTGGGGTATTCGTCGCTGAACCTGATCCGCGAGATCCCGTGGAATGTGCTGAAGATCGACCGCAGCTTCCTGCCGGACAAGCAGGATGAGCCGGACAGCTCCCGCAGTGTCATGTTCCGGTATGTCACCGCGATGGCGAAAGAACTGGGGCTCGCGTGCATCGCGGAGGGCGTGGAGACGCAGAGTCAGGTCGAGCTTCTGCAGGAGAGCAACTGCGTGCTGGCGCAGGGGTATTTCTTTGACCGGCCGCTTCAGACGGCGGAGTTTGAAGAACGCCTCAGCGGCCGCTGCTATCAGATTGTATAAAAGCAGGTGCACTGTTTTGGCAGTTATGCCGGGACAGTGCGCTTTTTTATGCCGCACGCGCTCTATGTTCATTTTTTTGAAAAAGAATATTGCTTTTTATGATACGATGTGTTATAATTAGTATAGTTATCATCAGGACGGATGCTTTCTGCCTGCTTGCTGCGGCAAGCCTTGAACGGAGGGGCATAATGGAACAGAACGAAAAGCGAAATCCGGAAATCAAGACAAAAAACAACAATCTGATCGCGCTGGGCATGTGTCTTGCGGGCATTGCAGTCAATCTGCTGTGCAGCACGGCGGCCGCAAAGCTGCATCTTCCGCTGTATCTTGATACGGTCGGAACGGTCTGTGCAGCCGTTATGGGCGGGCCGCTCCCTGCTGTGATTGTCGGATTTTTTACCAATATATTCAAGAGCATTCAGGATTCCTCTGCGCTGTATTACGGCGTTCTGAATGTTTTGATCGCGTTAGCAGCCGCTTATTTCGCGCGGCGCGGCGATTTTGATTTCAAACATCCGAAAAAGCTGATCGGCGCGGCCTGCATCTTTACGCTGATCGGCGGCGGCATCGGCACGCTGATCCCGTGGTTTTTAGAGGGCGTTGCGCTGGACAGTGCCTCGCTGGCGAAGGATATCTATGATCTCGGACTGCGCAATGAAGCCTGCGCGCAGCTGCTCTCTGCTTTGATCACGGATTTTCCGGACAAGGCCGTGACGGTTCTGCTGGCTGCACTGGCAGTATTCCTCTGGCCGAAGCATTTCCGGGACTGCGGCCGCTTTTCCGGCTGGATGCAGACGCCGCTTTCCAGAGAGGAATCCGAGGCGGCCAGAAGAACACGCTTCCGCGTCATGTCCCTGCGGACAAAGATCCTGCTCGTGCTGAGCATTGCGCTGGTCGCTGTTTCGGTCGGTGCGACCGGCATCAGCATGATGATGTACCGCAAGGCGCTGATCCGCGACCAGAAGCAGATGGTGCAGGGCGTCGCCAGAGTGGCGGCCAGTGCCGTCCATGCGGACCGGGTCGATGATTATCTGGCCGGCGATTATGATACGGAGGATTATGCGGAGACGGAAAAGCTGCTGTATTCCATGCGGGACAGCTCACCGGATATCAAATATCTGTATGTGTACCGGATCGAGGAGGACGGCTGTCATGTGGTCTTTGATCTGGATACGGAAGATACGCCCGCTTCTCCGGTCGGGGATATCCTTTCGTTTGATGAGACGTTTCTGCCGTATATCCCGAAGCTGCTGGCCGGTAAGGAGATCGAGCCGATTGAATCCAATGACCGCTTCGGCTGGCTGCTGTCGGCCTATGCGCCGGTTTATGATTCCAAGGGCAAATGCCAGTGCTATGCGGCGGCGGATGTCTCCATGGATCATCTCGGCGAGATCCAGCGCAGCTTCTTTGCGGAAATGATCTCGCTGTTCCTCGGCGTGTTCATTCTGATCTTTGTCTTTGTGCGCTGGCTGATCGAATACCATATCATCCTGCCGGTCAACTCCATTGCGATGAGCACCGGAACCTTTGCCTATGACAGCGAAAAGGCGCGTGAGAGCAGCATCGAGCGCATCCGTGAGCTGAAGATCCATACGGGCGACGAGGTCGAAAACCTGTACCATGCGATCGCAAAGACCTCGGATGACAGTATGCGCTATGTCGCGGATGTGCAGGAAAAGACCGATCAAATCTCGCAGATGCAGAAGGCGCTGATCATGGTGCTCGCGGATATCGTCGAGAGCCGTGATAAAAATACCGGTGCGCATGTCCGCAAGACCGCTGCCTATACGGAGATCATTCTCCATGCGCTGCGGAAAAAGGGCTATTATACGGAGCAGCTCAATGACGGATATATCTCCGACGTCGTAAACTCCGCGCCGCTGCATGATATCGGCAAGATCCAGGTGCCGGATGCCATTCTGAACAAGCCCGGCAGGCTGGACGACGAAGAATACACGATCATGAAAACGCATACGACGGCAGGCCGGGAGATCATTTCGCAGGCGATCGCGCTGGTCCCGAATTCCGGCTATCTGAACGAGGCGCGGAATCTGGCTGCGTATCACCATGAAAAATGGGACGGCACCGGTTATCCGAACGGCATTGCCGGAGAGGAGATCCCGCTTTCGGCGCGTGTCATGGCCGTTGCCGATGTGTTTGATGCACTCGTCTCCAAGCGCAGCTACAAGACGCCGATGAGCTTTGAAAAGGCCGTGGACATCATCCGCGAGGGCGCGGGCAAGCATTTTGATCCGCTGGTCGTGGAGGCGTTTGTCAGCGAGGAGAAGAAGGTTCGCCGCGTTGAGCATAAGTTCAGCGAAATGACGAACGACGCAGGCTGCTTCACAAAATAAAAACTGCTCCGCTTCCGGAAAAGGGGGCGGAGCAGAATTGTCTTATCTTGCAAAATCACACGAAATATGGTATACTGAATCCGATCAGACGCAGCAAAGGAGGCATAACATGAAACAGCTGAAACGATTTGCAGCAGTTCTGCTGAGCAGTCTGCTGATGCTGACGGTGATCCCCCCGTGCCCGGCTTCCGCGGCGCAGGCGGCGGAATATACCCGCAGCGCAAAATATACCGCATCAAACGGCTATAATACCGGTGTCCTGACGGACGGAAACGAGAGCACAGCAATCAGCTTTGCGGCGGGCGGAACGCTGACCGTCACCTGCGAGGAGCTGATCTACGGCATTTCCCTGAAATTCAACAAAAAGGCTGCGCAGTGGCGGGTGACTGCCGGACAGTACGAGCAGCAGTGCGGACAGTACGGCTACCTGCACGATTACGCCGATCTTTCGGATTTCATCTCGAACACGGTCACGCTGACCTTTCAGCAGGCCGCGCAGGTCAGCGAGATCCGTGTGTTCGGCGCGGGAGATCTTCCCGCGGATGTGCAGGTCTGGGAGCCGCCCTGCGAAAAGGCTGATCTGCTGCTCTGCTCCACGCACAGCGATGACGAGCATCTCTTTTTCCTCGGCATGATCCCGACCATGGCCGCAAAGGGCTATCATGTGCAGGTTGCGTATTTCGTGCACCACAACGGAGAGCCCGCCCGCCTGCATGAGCAACTCAACGGGCTCTGGACGGCGGGTGCGCGGCATTATCCGGCGATCGGCAGATTCCCCGATCAGTATTCGACCTCGGTCGCGGGCGCGAAAAGCAACTTCGCATCGGCGGGCGTGTCCTATGATACGGTCGTCGCGTATCAGGTCGAGATGCTGCGGCGGTTCAAACCGGATGTGGTCGTCGGGCATGATGTGAACGGCGAATACGGCCACGGCCAGCACCGGCTGAATGCGGAGACGCTGCAGAAGGCACTGACGCTTTCAGCAGATGCTTCTGCCTATCCGGCGAGCGCACAGAAATACGGCACATGGGATGTCCCGAAGGCGTATCTGCACCTGTGGGGGCAGAATCAGCTCACTATGAATTATGATACGCCGCTCGATTATTTCGGCGGCAGAACGGCCTATCAGGTCAGCATTGCAGCGTACAGCTGCCACAAGTCGCAGCAGTATACATGGTTCACGACATGGGCGCGCGGTGCGAACCGGCAGTTCACAAAGGCGACGCAGATCACGAGCTACAGCCCGTGCCGCTGGGGGCTTTACCGTTCAACGGTCGGGCTTGACACCGGCATCAACGATCTGTTCGAGCATCTTGATCTGCTGCGCGGCGATGCGGACGGCGACGGCGCGGTCACGGCGGCGGATTCGCAGATCGTGCTGCGGGATTACGCGGAGCGGCTTGCGGGCAATCCCGGGCTGCTCAGTGCGCGGTATGCAAAGGCTGCCGATGCGGACTGTGACGGCAATGTCTCTGTCGAGGACGCACAGCGCATCCTGAAGTATTATGTGCTGAACAGCGTGTCCGGCAAGGAGACCGCGTGGGAAGAACTATAAAGAACAACGGCGTCAGCTTTTGTTCCGCTGACGCCGTTTGATTGTTTTTTCAGTCCGGTTCTCCCACAGCCGGGAGCTCCGTATCGGTGATGATGCTGCCCGTGATGACGTCTTCTGTCTCAAATGCAGTGACGGTCAGCTCCGGTTCGGTATACTGTTTCATAACGTGATCTCCTTTCAGTCTGTTCCGTTCGGATAGGCCTTTGCAGCCTGTGCATAGACATACAATGCTCTGACCAGTGTTTTCAGCGCATCGTCGTCAGATGTTTTCATGACGTAGTAGCTATAAGTCAGCGGCGAGAATCTGAACGCCGTATCGCCGAGCTGATAGGTTTCTGTCGATGCAAGCTGCGGTGCGCCGATATCATAGATGAAGTAATAGCCCTTGTCGGTGCCGAACAGTGTCGGCAGATAGCCTTCGCCGTTGATCGGCTCCTGAATGACATTGTCAGAGTAGATTCTTGCTTCGATCTTGGCGTTCAGGAGCAGTGAGATCTCATTGCCGTAAAGCGGATAATTGTACGGTTCAAACTGCGCAATGGTCACATCCTCAATGCCATAGACCGGACCGTTTTTGTGGAAGAAGAAATTGTGTGCGGCTCTGCAGTAGTTGTCGAGCGATCCGACCAGTGCTTTCAGCTTTGCGTTATCGGAATACAGCGGCGTATCGTCGATATACTGCTGTACGCTGTAAGTGAGCTTATCGTCCGCGAAACGCACGCCGTCGGAATTATAAACCGGGAGCGGGTTGCCGTCGCTGTCCAGAAATTCCAGCGTGATCGGTTCACCGGCCTGTGTTGCATTGATCTGATAGCTCAGAGTTGCTTCACGCGGCTTTCCGCTGACATTCGGGAACCAAGCGGCATCAACGGTGCTTGTACCCGTCGGATAGACAGAGTTTTCAGGTCCCGTCACTTTGATCTGTGCGGTGTCCGGATGCAGTTCGAGGAAGAAGTTGACGGCAAGTTCTCCGCCGAGTGTGATGCTGGCGCCGCGTGCCTGATTACCTCTTGCTTTGTAGGTCAGATAGCCGGGGCTCTGTGGTGTCAATGCAGGTACATTCTCCGTTGATGTAGAATTTCGACCATTCCGTGCCGAGCCCGCTGATAAGCTTGGGGCAGTCGTAGAACATCTTTGTGCAGTCTGTTGCTTCCGGGTTTACATTCCAGCCGCGCCCTGCATAAATTGTTTTCAGTTCTTCACACATGTAAAACATTTCGGAAGCATCTGTCACACTGCTCATATCGAAGCCGGAGAGATCAAGCTCCAAAAGGCTGTATTTGCAGTATTTGAACATGCCGTTCATGTTTGTTACATGACTGGTATCGAAATCCATGAGGATCGACTCGCACCACATATTTCCGCGGAACATGTCTTTCATATCAGTCACATGGCTGGTATCTGCATTTCTCAGGTCAAATTCCTTCACGATGGAATACCAGTCAATATCATCCGGGTCATCCGATTCGATCGGCCCCTCATCTGTAATTCCGATTACCTTTGGGTCACCTGCCATAACTGCAAACAAATAGGAAGAATCCACCGGGAGAACTGTTCCTTCCTCACAGTTTACTTTGATGCCGAAAAGATGTGTATTCATTGTGAGATCCAGAATGGCATTCTGAACCTCTTGTTTGTCCACATTTCCGTGCAGTGTTAATATTTCGCTTTCTTCGTCAAAGGATACTGTCTCATAGGCTTTTGCCGTCACCGCAGGCCGCAGCAGCTGCACGCCCGCAAAATTGACCGGCAGTGCGCCGCCGAGCAGTGCAAATGCCGTGACAGCCGCAGCTGCCGCTTTCAGTTTGTTTTTCATACACATAACTCTTTTTCATCTGAAAATAATATCCCTAAAGGCGCAGCCCGCGTGCACGCACGGACGGTGCCTTTTTGACCTGATTCAGGTGATATGCGGTTTACTCTAAGTAAATATTAGCGCAAAATCAACCTGCTGTCAAGCTGCATTTTGCAGAAAAGGTATAATTTGCCGCAAAACATGACCGCCCGGGCAATGATGAAACCACAAAAAATCTCCGGAATCTGAAAACAGCACACAAAAAGAGTTGACAAACAAAGGAAAACATTGTATAATAAAATAGTATTCAGTTGATCGGAATGACACATGAAAAATTGTTTTCAGAAAAGGAAGGATGTGGATTATGAACGGCATGGAATCACTCAGACAGATCGCAGAGCAGCTCCCGCAGCCGCTGTGGGGACGTTGGGAGCGCAAGGAACAGCTTGCTTCCGGCACGGACTGCATCATGTACCGGCTGGAATCAAAGCGCATGAACCGCACCGAAACTGCGGTTCTGAAAATCGTCCCGCTGACGGCGTCGCGCACGTATTACAACGACGAGCAGAAGCAGGCGCAGATCACGCGGGCAAAGGAACGCACGGAGCAGGAATCTGACATGCTGTATCAGATGCAGGACTGCCCCAACATCGTGACCTATCAGGACGAGGAGCTGCAGCCGCTCACCAAGGACGGCCAGCTTGAGGGCTATGCCTATCTGATCCGCATGGAGCAGCTGGACTGCCTGACCGACCTGATCCGTTCGCGGAAGTATGACCTGACCGAGAGCAATGTCCGGAAGCTTGCCGCGGATATCGCGCAGGCACTGGATTATGCGCATTCGCTCGGCATCATGCACCGCGGCATCCAGCCGGATAAGATCTTCATTTCCGGCAAGGGGATCGCGAAGCTCGGCGGCTTCCGCATCCCGACGCGCACCGGCGTCATCCGTGCGATCCAGGATTCCGATGCGTACATCGCGCCGGAGATCGTCTATGCGAAGGGCGCCGCGGCGTTCACCCCGCAGGCGGATATCTATTCGCTCGGCGTGTGTCTGTATCAGCTCATGAACGGCATGTATCTGCCGTTTGAAAAGGAATGTGATCTTGACGAGGCGTGGGAGCTCCGCATGAACGGCGAGCCGTTCCCGCAGCTCGGCAGTGTTTCGTCGGATTTTGCGGCGGTTATCCGCAAGGCCTGCGCATTTGACCCCGCAGAGCGGTATCAGTCGGCGGCTGATCTGGCCGGTGATCTGATCTTCCGCAGAAAGCCTGCGCAGTCTGCCGATACCGGCAGAGAATCGGAGGAGGAAGCGGGGCTACCTGAACCGGCAGCATCAGAGCCGGTCACAAAGCGGGCAGCATTTTTCGCTGCAGAGGATGAACTGACGGAGCCTGAGACGATCGCGGAGCCGGAACCTGAGGCAGTCGCGGAGCCGGAACCAGAAGCAGTCGCGGAGCCGGAGCCCGAGGCAGTCGCGGAGCCGGAGCCCGAGGCAGTCGCGGAGCCGGAACCCGAGACGATCGCGGAGCCGGAACCTGAGATGATCGAGGAGCCGGAACCCGAGGCGATCGCGGAGCCGGAACCCGAGATGATCGCGGAACCGGAACCCGAGATGATCGCGGAACCGGAGCCCGAGGCGATCGCGGAGCCGGAACCCGAGACGATCGCGGAGCCGGAGCCCGAGGCAGTCGCGGAACCGGAGCCCGAGGCAGTCGCGGAGCCGGAACCCGAAGCAGTCGCGGAGCCGGAACCCGAAGCAGTCGCGGAACCGGAACCCGAAGCAGTCGCGGAACCGGAACCCGAAGCAGTCGCGGAGCCGGAGCCCGAGGCAGTCGCGGAACCGGAACCCGAAGCAGTCGCGGAGCAGCAAGGTCCTGCAGTCCCGCGCACGGCGGAGGAGATCCGCGCGGAGCAGGAAGCAGAGCGCGCGGTCTTTGTGATGCCGCAGTTCACGGAGACGCTGGAAGATATTTCCATGCAGATGCGCTGGGAACGGAGCCGCGTCCCGGACAGCCTTCCGCAGAATCCGGATGAAAAGCCGGCACCTTTGCCCGAGGCCGAAAGCACCGAGGAATTCGAGATAAAGGGCAGTACGCTCATGCACTATCACGGCAGAGACGAGCGCGTCACCTTGCCGGAAGGCATCACGCGGATCGGCAAGAGCGCGTTTGCAGGCAACCGGACGATCCGTGCGGTCCAGCTGCCGGATTCGCTGCAGCGGATTGAGGAGCACGCATTTTCCAGCTGCACCTCGCTCGAAGAAGTACGCTTCCCGTCGGCGCTGCGTTCGATCAACAACGAAGCCTTCCGCGGATGCATCTCTCTGAAAGCGGCGCATTTCAGCGGCTCGCTCTCGCAGATCGGTGCCAGTGCATTTTCCGGCTGCCGCAGCATGAATACAGTCGTGCTGGACTGCCCGCTTGAAACCATCGGCTATGATGCATTTTATGACTGCAGCCGTCTGACGGAGATCGCAGTCGGCAAACAATCTTACGCATTCCGCAGCATTGACGGCGTGCTGTTCGATTACGACGGCAAGCATCTGCTGCTGTATCCCGCAGGCAGACAGGATCCGGACTATATTGTGCCGGATAGCACCTGTACGATCGGCGACAGCGCATTTTCCGGCTGTGACTATCTGGAACGGGTCAAGCTGTCTGCCAATGTCCGGCAGATCGGTTCTTCCGCATTCCGCAACTGCATGAGGCTGCGGGAGATCATCTTCCCGGAGAATCTTGAAACGATCAAGAACTGCGCATTCCAGAACTGTGTCAGCCTGACGCGGGCAAGGCTCCCGCACTGGATGGCTTACATCGGCGCGTATGCGTTCAGCGGATGCCGCCAGCTCGCGGAGGTGCAGCTTCCGGCCAAGCTGACGGAGCTCTGCATGGGCATCTTTGAATACTGTGCCTCGCTGACGCAGCTCAAGCTGACCGAGGGCATCGTCAAGATCGGCGAAAAGGCATTCCTCTCGTCGGGTCTGACCGAGCTGTTTGTGCCGTATTCCGTCTCAACGGTCGAGCACCGCGCATTTGCGTGCTGCCCGTCCCTGCGGTATATCTTCCTCTCCGCGCGCATCTATCAGATCGCGTCCGACGCATTTGAGAAGCACAGCTCCTCACTGACCGTTTACGGCATTCTCAATTCCCGCGTCGCGGATTATGCCGAGGAAAATAAGCTCCGCTTTGAGCCGATGTTCGCATTGAGCGGCGGAAGCGGCTCGCAGGTGCTGCATAAGTATTACGGCGTGTTCCGTGATATCAGCATTCCGCCGGAGGTCAATGTCATTTCCGGCCACGCCTTCCAGGACTGCAAATCGCTGCATTCCATCGTGCTGCCGTCCGGCATCGGGGAGATCGGCGAGGAGGCCTTCCGGAGCTGTACCAATCTGGAATATGTTTCGATGACGAATCTGGTCATGCAGATCGGCCCGAACGCATTTACGGACTGTGAATCGCTGCGGGAGCTGAAGATCGTTGACATGTCCCAGTCGTACCCGCCGAAGGTGCAGCGCAAGATCCACCGGAATTTCTACCGCGTGCTGAAGGAGATCCGTCCGGAATCTGCGGAGAAATACGCGAAGAAATACAACGCAGGTACGCGCAATTCGCTGTTTGATATCGGATTCACGCGGCAGGCGGAGAAGGAAATGCAGGAGCATGTGGCGCAGCTTGCGGACGAATACGAGAACACCGTGCTGCTGCAGGCGCTGCTCGCGCTGATCCGCTCGGAAATGGAGAAATCGGAGCGCAAGTTTATCCAGATCGAGCTGTTCGGCGACTGCATGATCACGACCGGCGTCATGGCGGGCAAGACCGCGATCCGGCGGTTCATGTACCGTGATCTTGATGCGGGCGTGCGGCTTCTGCCGAACGCGAACCATATTCAGGCATGTGCAGAGGCGATCATCCGGGAGCTCGGCGGCATCTACGGTCTGGCACCGATCCAGAACAAGGATTCCGTGCTGATCCAGCCCGTGCTGACCTCGCCGCGCCCTGCCAAAAGCAACGCATAACCTGATATAACAGTTCAGCCCCGAAGCAAGGAAAGCAGCTTCGGGGCTGTATTTTTATGATACGGCATAGCTTAATACTGTGTGCCCTGAATCCCGATCTCATCGACATGAAGTCCGGTCATCCGGATGCCGATGCCTTCGTCATCCCATGTACAGTCAAATAAAAGACCGATTGAATCCTTCTTCCCGTCATCCGGATCGTGGATCACGACTGATCTGAGCGTATACATGTTCGCAAGCTGCGCCCGATCCTGAACCGCCGGATACACCGGATCGTCAGCGGGCGGATTTCCCCATGCTGCTCTGCGGATATCATAATATTCCATGATCGCATCCGCGAGCACCTCCTGATATTGCGCGTAATGCGCCTGAAAGAAATCGAGCGTCTGCATGGATGCTTCCGGAATTTCATCATCCTCGGTCTGGATCTCGACTTTGATGCTCCTTTCAGCTGTTCCGTCGCTGATGCAGACGGTTCCGAACCAGTTGTCCCAATCGTGCGGACGCGCAAACTTGCTGTAATCAGCTTTCATAATGAACCTCCTGTTGACCGGCAGCATCACCCTGACGCATTATTTCCCTCTGTTGACGATGATGATGCCCGCACAGACAAGCAGCAGTGCGGTCAGAAAGCTGACGCGCAGCACGCCGGATTCATGCAGGACGATCGCCGAGATGATAACGCCGCAGACCGGATTCATGAAGCCGTAGACCGCGACCTTTGAAACGGGATTATGCTTCAGCAGCATTGCCCAGACCGAGTATGCTGCCGCCGAAACAAACGCAAGATACAACAAAATTGCCAGTGCCGGCACCGAAAACGTCCCGGCGTGTCCGCCGCCGAGCACCCCGATGCCCGCGAGCACGAGCCCGCCGATCAGGAACTGCCAGCCGCTCAGCATGACGGGATCCTCCCCGCCGGATAGCTTTTTCATGAATGCGGACGAAAACCCGCTCGCGACCGTGCACAGCAGGATCAGGCCGTCGCCGATGAGCTGAAATTTAACGCCGCCGGTCAGGCCGTCCAGATTGATGAGGATGATGCCGAGAAATCCGATTGTGCAGCCGATGATGCTGCGGACGGTCAGCTTTTCGAGGCGCAGCAGCAGCGTGGAGATCAGAATTGCCGTAAACACGTTCATTCCGACCAGCACCGACGCCTTGACGCCGGTCGTGTGCGCCAGCCCGATATAGTAGCAGAAATATTGCAGCACCGTCTGGAACAGGCTGATGATGCAGACCTTTTTCACCGATGCACCGTGCGGGATCAGCAGCTTTTTTGCGCGGATGCTGCCGAAGCCGATCGCCATGAGCCCCGCGATCGCGAAGCGGATGCCGCCGAAGGTCAGCTGATCCGCCCATGCGTCCGTGCGGATGCCGAACAGCCGGTAACCGGTTTTGACCGCAGAAAAAGCGCTGCCCCAGAGCGCACAGCTCAGAAACGCAAGCAGCGCCACGATCCGCGGATCGGTCAGAAGTGATTTGCGTTGATCCATGTACCTTTTCCTTTATCCGTATTCACAGCCCCTGCTGTGTTTGCTGCTCCGATGCAGCTTCCTCCTGTACGGCGTTGAAGTCCCTGAGATAGTCAAGCTCCTGCGAGATATCCGCAGCGTCCGGCAGACCGGAAGCCTCTGGGGAGAGCCCGCGGCTGATCGTTTTTTCGTGCTCGCTGAGGAGCGCCTCCATGCCGCTGACGGCCTTATTCAGATTCGCAAAGGCGGGCTGTTCGCTGCCGCGATAGGCGTCCACATCCTTCCAGCGGATCGTCCCGGCCGCAATATAAAACTGTTTCAGGAACGCGCCGTAAAGCCGATCAACGCGGCGGAAGATCTCTTTCAGCTCAGTCTGTCCGGAGAGCGCGGAACGGCGTTTTTTCTGGTCTTTATACTGCTCCATGCAGCGCTTCATGCTGACGAACGGTCTGTCGGCGGCGCCGCCCTTTAACTCGACGCGGGAGAACATTCCCGTGCGGAGCCGGCTGTTCTTCTCGCGGGTCGCATCGCGGAGCAGATACCGCATCCGGATCTTGTATTTGAGCGGCGGACAGATCAGCCCGGCGATCTGCCCGAGCAGATACAGCAGAAGCAGAACGACGGCTCTGACCGCAAAGCCGATGCCGATCGCGATGCCCGCGAAGATGCCGAGGATGACCGAAAGGATCGTTTCCAGAGCGTCCATGCTGATTTCCCCCTTTTTGACTGATGTATTTATTATAACACAGAATGCGGGGAATTGCAATGGGCGAAAGCAGAAAAAAGGCAGCGTGACCGCGTGGGCTGCCGAAAGCAAAACCCCCGCCGGGGAGGCGGGGGCCTTACTGTGGCCGAACACAAATGGGGTATGTGTCAGCATTTGGCATCCATTCCAAGGTGAAAGAAGGAGTGTTTGCGCGTATGAGAAAATGGGGGAACATGAGTGATTTCGGCGTATCGCGTCTGCGCGTTCCTGCGTGGAGCGGTTCCTTTGGCCGCAGCTTCGGCCGGCATTGATCTGCGCCGTTCGTCCCGGGGAGGACTTGCTTCCTTGCAGAGGCGGCTGCAAGATCGGCGGAACGGTTCTGCCTGCGTACCATTTCATGCTGCGGATCGCTGCGGAGCTTTCTGCTTTGGCTGCGGGAGCCTGCCGTCCTGAAGGCCTGTGCACCGGGGTACGGGTCCGGTGCGCCGGATCAGGCGTTTGACTTGGCCGGATGAACGGTTCCGGCTGCGCGGCGGGAGAACGCCGCATCATCGGGGACGGTTCCGCGCATTCGCTGCGTGTTCGCTTTGCGCCGGGAGATTTGCGGGAAATGATCGAATACCTCTCTCTTCTTCTTTCGGTTCGGAATGTTTGTCAGCTTGGAAATGGGGGATTACGCGATGCGGAAATTGCGCATCTCAAAGGAGTGATTTACCCAGTCGAATCCGACAACATCGAGCGTTCTGATTTCCGGATTTGAGATCTGCAAGTAATTCGGAGTAAACTTGTTCAGCGGCAGTTCAATATGTTTCCAGCCGTTGGAGAGTGTCTGCACGGTAGCACCGGGCAGCGTTGTTGAACCGGTCACGACATTGATCTTAATGGAGCTTGCAATGCTTTTCCAACTGCCGGTTTCGGTAATCGTCTGGAGATAAAGCGTTACATTATCGCTGCCGTAGTAATGAGCGTTTGTCGGACGAAAGTCGAAAATGATCTTCTTGTTGCTGTACTTCCACATCTCGACAGAATCCTTAGTCGGCTGACTCAGGTTCAGCTGGTTGACATGGAAGCGGTTGACGTTCCGGTCAGGGTCGACTGTTTCCGTGATCTCGAAGTCCTTGTAGTAGTAGCCTCTGTTCTCAAGATAAAGCAGGGTCTGGCGGCCGCTCTGGCTGGGATTCTGATAGTAAGGCAAATTCTGCTGGTAGGGGAAAGTGGGAAGATTCTTGACCGGAATCGTGCACTCATACCAGCCGCCGCTGTACAAAATAGGAGCCATAGTTACGCCGTGGCTGTTCGTTGCGACGCCTGAACCGAGGAATGTATAGCTTGTGAAATTGGTTCTGTAATAGCCGTTCTTATCCACCAGACGCATGGCTGCCTGATCAGTGCCGGAGCCGAGTTGCTTTTTTCTGACCTTGAATCTCAGCACTTTGTTGCTGTTCTTCCAGTTGTAGATCGGTGCCGGAAGCTGAATGAAGTGATCATCCGGCGTGTATTCTGCGGTGTTGATTGCGTTTGCAGTAGGTGCTGCGGCCAGCATCAGGCTGACCGATGCGATCGCTGCCATAGACAGTGCAAAGAGCTTTTTGCCGATGTGCTTGAACGTAATGTGTTTCATAATGAAATCCCTCTCCTATTCAATTATCAAGTTCAAAATCAAGTGTGTTGAAAAATGCTGCTGCAGCAGTGTGAACCGTAGTTCCGAATCGGAATGTCTGTGCGGTAGGGCAACCCCTTGACCTTCCGCAACTTCATCATAGCACATTTGATTCAAAAAAGCAATATTTTCTGACAGAATGCGCAAAATCGAGACGAAATCCCGTATTTCGCGACGAACTGCCGTTTTTTCGTCCTGAATTGCCCGTCCGCGACGAACTGCCGGACGAACCGTTCGTCGCGGATAAACGGGATTTCGTCGCGGACGAATGGCAGTTCGTCGGCTGAAACCGGCATTTCGTCGGCGACGGGTTGACAATCCGCCGCAACCGTGTTATAATAAATAGGACGAAAATGCGCACAAAGGGGGGATTTTGATGCACGGACAGATCGCCGTTATCTTTTCGGATTTCAAGAACGACTACAATGACGGTTATGTTCTCGGGATCCAGAAGCAGGCGAACCTATACGGCTACAAAACATTCACTTTTTCCATGCCACAAACCAGCGAGCTATACACCAACGACGAAGAATGGGTCTTTACACTGATCGACTTTGAACAGTACGACGGCATCATTTTTGTGGAGCACAGCTTTTATGCACACAAAAACCTCATCCTGCCGATCGAAGAAGCACTCCGGAAGCAGAAAAGCTGCCCTGTCGTCGTCATCGGAGACTCCAACACGCTGCCGCATGTGCTCCGCCTCGAAAACAAGGAGCGCTTTGAACGCGTCGCGGAGCATCTGATCGACGTTCACGGCTGCAAAACGATCTACTGTCTGGGCGGCGACCGCAACATCGCGGACGAACGCATCGACGGCTTCCGCGATGTCATGGCGCGGCGCGGTCTGCCCTGCGGGGAACAGAATGTGCTTTACGGCGGATACTGGATCCCCTGCGCCGAGACGCTTGCGAAGGATATCGCATACGGCGCCGTCGAAAAACCGGATGCCGTGCTCTGCGTCAATGACGAGATCGCCTACGCGCTGATCAAAAAGCTGTTCTTCTTCGGCCTGCGCGTTCCGGAGGATCTGCTTGTCGCCGGATTTGACAATGCGCCCTATGCCTCGAACAGTGCTGTTTCGATCACGACCTACGCCGCGGACACCAATCACTGCGGACGCCGGGCGGTCGCGCTGCTGCATTCTCTGGTCACCGGCTGCGAGGTCGAGGAGATCCCGCAGCGGCCGCAGGGCATCATCACCGGCGCAAGCTGCGGCTGCGGCTCGAAGCCTTTGCTCAACATCCGCGCAAGGCTCGACGCGCTCCAGAAAACCGAGACCGCGAACATGGAGTTCCGCAACTCCCGCTTTGAGGAGAAGCTCTATAAGGTGCGGTCGCAGGAGGAGCTTTCGCAGTTTATCAAGAATCACAAGTATCTCATCCGCGACCAGATCAGCGTCAGCGTCAACTGCATGGACCGCAGCGCCGAGGAAGCGATCTGCATTTATCTGAAGGACTATCTCATCAACGGCGAGAGCGTTCCGTTCCGCGCGCGGGATATTTATCCGGATGTGTTCTCCTTCGGCGCGATCAAGAATGTGCACGTTCTGCCGCTTGTCTTTGACAAGGAGGTCTACGGCTTCATGACGATCGGCTACGCGGAGGAAAATGTCTATACGCTGCACGCCAAGCAGTTCGCGAACCGCATCGCGATCGGCATGGAGATTTTGCGCGTCCGGGAGGATGCCGAGGCAGAACGCCTGCTGGCGGCGGTGCCGATCCAGACGGAGCAGCCTGCCGATCTGCTGACCGCGAATCTCGATCTGAAAAAGACCGCCGCGGCTGTGCTCGTCATGCACAACGGCTCCATGACCAAGGTGCCGCTGGAAAATGTGCTCTATTTTGAGGCGTTTGAAAAGCGCGTCTTTGCGGCGCTGAAAAGCGGAAAATATGAGATCAAGCAGCGCATCTGCGAGCTGGAGGATATGCTCAACGGCAGAAAATTCATCCGTATATCCAGATCGGTGCTGGTCAATATGAATAAGGTCGTCGGCTATAAGACCGGCTTTGACCGCACGCTGCTCGCGGTGCTTTCAGATAAGGAGGAGCTGCGGGTTTCCAGAACGCACAGCGATAATTTCAAGAAGAATCTGGAAGAAGTGTAAGCGGATACTATTATAATAGGCAGGCTGTCACAGTCTGCCCTTCGCGAAAGGGAGCATACCCATGAAACTGATGATCGTGGACGGAAACAGCATTCTGAACCGTGCGTTTTACGGCGTCAAGCCGCTGTCCAATCACAAGGGCGTTTTCACAAACGCGATCTACGGCTTTTTCAATATCCTGCTGCGCGCCGCGGACGATACCAAAGCCGAGCAGATCGTCATTGCATTTGACCGCAAGGAAAAGACCTTCCGGCACAAGGCTGTGGAAAGCTACAAGGCGAACCGCAAGGGAATGCCGGAGGAGCTCGCCCAGCAGCTGCCGTATACGCAGCTGATTCTGCAGGCCATGGGCTATCCGGTCGTGACCTGCGCGGGCTGGGAGGCGGACGATATCCTCGGTACGCTCTCGAAGATCTGTTCGGACGCGGGCGAGGACTGCGTGCTGCTGACCGGTGACCGCGACAATCTGCAGCTGATCGGCGCGCATGTGACCGTGCGCCTTGCGACGAATAAAGAGCCGGTTCTGTATGATACCGCGAAATTTCAGGCGGAATACGGCTTTGACCCGATCCGGCTGATCGACCTGAAGGCGCTCATGGGCGACAGCTCCGACAACATCAAGGGCGTCGCGGGCATCGGTGAAAAGACCGCATCTGCGCTGATCCAGAAGTACGGAACGATCGAGGCACTCTATGAAGCACTGCCGGAGGCCGATCTGAAGCCGGCCATGCGCAGCAAGCTGGAAAACGGCGCGGAGGACGCAAAGCAGAGCAAGTGGCTCGCGACGATCGTGACGGATGCGCCGATCCCGGCATCGCTTTCGGAATACGAAAAAAAGCCGCAGGATACTGAGGCGCTTTCGGCGCTGCTGACCGAGCTGGAACTCTACAAGCTGATGGAGCGGCTGCATATCGAGCCGTCTGCCGTTGCGGAAGTTCCGGCGGACAGCCCAAAGGCGGAGCAGCGTCCGACTGAGATCGTCACGGCGGACATTGACGCGCTCTGCGATCTGAAAACGCCGGTTGATTTCCTGTACCGCAGCCCCATTCTGTATGCCGCATGGGACGGCAAGGCTGCGCGCCTGACCGACCCGGCACAGATCATCCGCTTTCTGCGGAGCGATGCGCCGAAGCGCACCTTTGACGCAAAGCCCGTTTACCGCATGATGATGAACGAGGGCGATACGATTCACAATCTCGTGCTGGATACCGTGATCTGCGCGTATCTGCTTGACCCGTCCGTGCCGGAATATACGATCCAGAAGCTCTGCGCAGGGGAGTCGCTGCCCTATCCGGAAGCGCTCGGCGAGTTCGCGGAGATCGCAGCATTGCCTGCACTTTCGGAGCGTCTGGAGCAGCAGGTCATTGAGCAGGGCATGGAGGCGCTGCTGCGGGAGATCGAGCTGCCGCTGGTCGAGGTGCTCGCGGATATGGAGCATACCGGCGTGCGCGTCAACAAGGAAGGCGTTCGGCAGTTCGGCGACCGTCTGGAAACGGAGACCGCGGATCTGCAGGCACGCATTTATGCGCAGGCAGGGCGGGAATTTAACATTCTTTCTCCGAAGCAACTCGGCGTGATCCTGTTCGAGGAACTTCATCTGCCGGCCGGCAAAAAAACCAAGACCGGCTGGTCCACGAACGCGGAGGTGCTCGAAGGGCTCCGCGACAAGCACCCGATCGTTGATCTGGTGCTGCAGTACCGTCAGCTGACGAAGCTCTGCTCGACCTATGTCGAGGGGCTGCTGAAAACGGTCGCGCCGGACGGCAGGATCCACACCTGCTACCGCCAGACCGAAACGCGCACCGGACGCATTTCGTCCACGGAGCCGAATCTGCAGAATATTCCCGTGCGCACGCCGCTCGGCCGGGAGATGCGACGGTTCTTTATCGCGGCGGAGGGCTGCACGCTGCTCGATGCCGATTACAGCCAGATCGAGCTGCGGCTGGTCGCGCATCTCTGCGGGGATGAGAACATGCGCCGCACCTTTGCCGAAAACCGCGACATTCATCTGACGACCGCCGCGCAGGTGTTCAACATGCCGGAGGACATGGTCACAAAGGAGATGCGCTCCGCGGCGAAGGCGGTCAATTTCGGGATTTTGTACGGCATCGGTGCATTTTCACTGTCGAAGGATATCGGCGTATCGGTCGCCAAAGCCGACAAATATATCAAGGATTATCTGCATTCGTTCCCGCGCGTGGAGAAGTTCATGAACGATACGGTCGCGCACGCAAAGGAAACCGGCTATGTGACGACGCTGTTCGGCAGAAAGCGGTATGTGCCGGAGCTGAAAATGTCCAATAAGAATCTGCAGGCGGCGGGCAGACGCATCGCGATGAACACGCCGGTGCAGGGGACTGCCGCGGATATCATCAAAAAGGCGATGGTGCAGGTCTGGAAGCGGCTGAAGGCAGAAGTTCCGGAAGCCAAGCTGATTTTGCAGATCCATGACGAACTGATCGTCGAGGCGCCGTTTGCCTGTGCGAAACAGGCGGGCGAGATCCTGCACACGGAAATGGAACGCGCCTGCGCGCTTTCCGTTCCGTTGACGGCGGATGTTCAGGAGGGACAGAGCTGGTATGACGCAAAGGGATGATCTGCGGTATGAGCTGTTCTCCGCGGAGAATCTTCATGCCGTTTCGTCGCTGACGAAATGCTGCTTTTTGTCGCCGTGGTCAGAGTCGATTTATCAGCGGGAGCTGGAAAATCCGCTGTCTGTCGGGTTTGTCTGCATGGCAGGGGACAACGCCGTCGGGATGATCCACTGTAATTTCGTCGCGGACGAACTGACACTGAATACGCTCTGCGTGGACGAAGCGTACAGACGCCGCGGCATTGCGCGGAAGCTCTGGGGCATGGTTACGGAGATGATGCAGGGCGTCTGTACGGTCTGCTATCTCGAAGTGCGGGAGAGCAATCTCCCTGCACGGACGCTGTACGAATCGCTCGGTTTTGTGCAGAACGGTTATCGCCCGCGGTATTATTCCGACCCGGACGAAGCTGCCGTGCTGATGTGCTGCAAGCTTGTCGAATAGGGTATCTGCGAAGCATTTATCATGAGGGCTCCCCGAAAGCAGGAAGAAACTTTGTTCTTTCTGTTGACCACATGAGCAAGTAATAAGGCACTGACCGTATACAAGAACGGTCAGTGCCTTTTTATCTCTCATAATGGGATTCTCAAGGGACAGTGTCCCTTGAGCGGGTTTGGGCGGAGCCCATTCTAAATCATCGCGAAGCGATACCTTTTTCAATGGATCAGGTCGCGCTTCATCAGTGCGAGGTCAACGGCATCAAGCTGATTGTCCTTGTTGATGTCGCCGGATTTCCAGTTCGCGATCTTGCCTTCCTCGGAGTTGATCCAGCGCTGCAGCAGCGTCAGGTCGTGGATGTTGAACGTACCGTCGCCGTTCAGGTCGCCCTTGACACCGGAGCCGGAGCCCTCTGCGAGCTCGGTGCAGGCCTTCGTGCCGAAATTGTACATCCAGATGCTGCCGTCTGTCCGCAGGAAGTATACGCAGCACTGTCCGGACTGGACATCCGCATGGAGCACCGTTTCCACATTGGTGACGGTGAACTGCTTGTCGCCGTATACGCCCGTCATGGTACGGTTCTTCGCGATCGTGCACTTGACGCTCTTTCCGGAGCCGGCATTCAGCACCTTCTCGGCCAGAACATTCGCATCTGCTTCCGGAATATCGGTCAGCACCTCGTAGCTGCGGTTTTTGGTCTGCGTATAACGGCAGAGCATGTAGCCGTCCCGTGCGCCGATCTGCTCAATGCTGAGGACGGCATTGTCAACAAGTGTGCGCTCGATCTTCGGTTCGGTGCGGAGCCGGTACAGATTCTGCTGAAAATCCAGATACAGATTGCCGCAGACTGCGACCGGATCGTAAATGCCGATATCGGAGAGCGATACGCAGATCGCACCGGCAGAATTATACGTGAATGAGCAGGAATAAATGCAGTTGGTGCCGGTATAGAACAGCTTGACGCTCTGATCGTACTGATCGGGAAGGAAGCGGCCGAAGTTATCCGTCACCTTTGTAAAGACGACCCGGTTCATATACGGAACCAGCGCATACAGTGTGCATGACTGAGAGCCGTCAGCCGGTGCCGTCATGGCATAGCCGTTGTCCAGCGATGCGATGCCGCTCAGCTTGATCTCCTCGCCGTCTGCGCAGAGCTTGCCGTCCTGCATCAGGACGATGTCGCTTTCGACGAGCGTACCGGCTTCGTTTTTGGCGGTCAGATGCGTATAGTCCCTGACGCCTGTCAGGACGACAGTTGCCTTTCCGCCGCCGACTGCATAGAGCTTGCCGTTCAGCAGTACAGCCGTTCCTTTTGAATAATAGGTGCTCTTATCAAAGACTGCCTCGTCGAGCCATGAGTTGTGCAGCGGCGGCGTATATGACGCGACTGCAGCGGGTGAGGCAGCAGGGAACAGTGAAACAAAGGAACGATCGGCATAAACGTGCGGAACATCGTCTTCTTCCTCAAAATCCGCAGCATCAAGTCCGGCATCATTGAAGCTGTATGTCACGGCCGGCGTATCACAGAGGACATTGTCTTCTGCGGTTTCGGCTTCGGCTGCGGCGGCTGCGGGCAGGAGCATTCCGCAGGTGAGCAGAACGGCGAGTGCGCAGCAAACGGAAAAGCAACGGTTCTTCATGGAATATGATCCCCTTTCAAGAGAATGGTTACGGCACGGAATACCCGATGCGAAATATACAAAAAGCAATGCCGGATGTCATATTCGCATCGGTGTATAATTTGCACATATCATTCCGATTTGTATAGAAAAGTTTTATTCCCCTTCCAAATATATCATAGCACATAATTTGAAAATTGTCAATGATTTACAAGAAAAAATTTCGGTTTTTTGAATAAAATATGAAGTTGTATTGCTCACTGTATAATTTCAAGTTAAGATAATAGTATATGATATGATAAAAACCGTACCGGTCTGGCTGTCCGGTACGGTTTTGGGGAATTTTCCGGAATGCAGTGCAGTGCCTTGTTATGATGTAATGGTTTAACGGATTGGTGTGATAAAGAGATGAATGTGCGAAGATTAGGGAAAATTTCAGATTTGATACACCGATTTGACAAACCGGCGGCAGATTTTACGGTTCGGCGTCCGAAAAGAGGATGCCTTCGGGGACGGTCTCGGTGACTGTCACAAACGGGATCCCCGCGTTCCGGAGCGCGCCGGCGCAGGCGTTTGCAGTTTCAACATCGGCGCAGCCTGCAAAGACTGCGGCGCCGCTGCCGGATAACACCGGGTTCAGTCCGTGTGCGCGGATGATCTCCCGGATGCGCTCGACCTCCGGCAGGTCGGTGATCGCGTCAAAGTGATTGCCGCAGACTGCGAACAATGCGTCAGCACCCGCTTCCAGATGCATGAGCACCTGATGCGTGTCCTGCGGGAGCGGCTCGGTGACTGCATCAATGCGGCGGTAGGCCTCCGGTGTGGAGATGCCCTCGCTGCCCTTTGCAATGACGACCGGATACCGCGGCAGCGTTCCGTATGGCATCAGCTTTTCGCCGATGCCCCCGGCCAGCACGGTTCCGCCGTATAAAAAGAATGCGCAGTCCGCACCGAGCGATGCGGCGATCGCATGGAGCTGTTCGTCGGAAACGGGGAGTGCAAGCAGCTTCCGGATGCCCAGAAGTGCCGCGGCGCAGTCCGAGCTGCCGCCGCCCATGCCCGCCTGTGACGGGATGCGCTTTTCCAGATGCATCGCAATGCCGCAGGGCTTTTCTCCGAGCAGTTTGACGGCTGCCTTCCAGACAAGATTCCGCTCATCGCAGGGGACGGCGGGGTCGCTGCAGGTCAGCGTCATCGGCTGACCGGGCGCGGTCTTTGTGATCGTCAGCGTGTCGTAAATGCCGACCGTCTGAAAGACGCTCTGCAGCGTGTGATAGCCGTCCGGCCGCTTTCCGGTGATATCCAGCGACAGATTGATCTTCGCCGGAGTCTGCAGCGTAACGGATTCTCCGGCATATCGCGCCGGTGTTTCTTTTGCCGTTCTGACCGCTCTTGCAAGTTTGGAAAGCGGCTGCGGGATCAGTGAGAACCGATGCTCCAGAGAAAGCGCAAATCCTTTGAATCCGTCCGCGTCGCCGGATTTCATTTCGAGCTCCAGTTCCTCAAACGGCTGCATGTGATCCGCGGAACCGAGCGCGCCGACATCGACCGCGAACTCCGCCGTAAAGGGCAGTTCGCCGGGAAATTCCAGCAGATAGCAGTTCCGTACAAAATCCGTCCGGCCGAGCTCACGGAAGGTCTGATACGAAAGGAAGATGCAGAGGCTCTCCGGTGCGCCGACCGCCGGGAGCTTTTGCAGACCCTCGGTGAGCGTTGCCGCCTCGACCTCGTATTCCTCGCGGATCGCCTGTGCGCCGTCCCGCATCAGCGTGCGCTTCATGCAGCAGACAGAGCGGTCATTCTCCTGCCGGAGACGCAGCGCGCAGCCCATCCTGTGCACAATGCTGTCCGGCGTATCGTAATACACCGCAGCGAGATGCAGCGTTTCATGCCGCAGACGTCCCGGCAGTTCATGCAGATACGCTGCAAGTGCCGAAAGCGTTTCCTGCGGGATCATCCATTTGTATTCGTTTTCCATGCGGCTGTCAGCCTGCCTTTTTCGCGTGATAGCTTGAGAAATCAAACTTGACAAGGCTGTTGACAAAGGTCAGCATATCGCTTGTCTCCACAATGAGCCGCTGCACGCCCTCCTCATCCAGCGAAAGCAGGAAGTCGGCGGGGTAGCGCGATTCAATGTAGTAATGGTTGATCTCACTGCACAGCTGGATGCGTTCGCGGAAATGCGGGTCCTCGGTCATGGCCTGCTTGCAGAGGAACGGCAGGTTGTGCCCGTCATAAAGATGATGCTTCCGCCAGAGCAGATAACCCTTCAGTGCCTTCTCGACGCATTGCTGACAGTGAAAGGAAATGATGTTGTAGCAGCGCGGATCGTCCAGCAGCAGCTTTGCCGCTCTCAGATCAATGGCGGCATAGTAAAGCCAGTCGAAATACCGCTTGCTGTCTCCGTCACGAAAGCCCCTGCTCATACAGCACACCTCCTGTTTCGCGGATCGACCATGCAAATGTCCGCGGATCCTGCGAAAGCGTCTCCCATTCCTTCTGCTTATAGAGCACGAGGTCATAGGGATAATCGCAGTCCACGGCGGTGTAGAGGAAGCATTCCAGCTCGGAGATGTTCGGCGTTTCGTCAGAGACGATCAGCGCGAGCTTGAAGCTGATGAGCTCTCCGGTGCCCTGATTGGTCTTGGTACTGATGAGATAGACTTTCAGCGGTTTGCCGAGCTTTGCGATCGAATCAGCGGTCGCCTGGATTTCAGGGTAATTCATGGTACACGCTCCTTTTCATTATTATATAGTATGTGCGGCTCATTTATGGTACTTCCCGCCGGTGCTGATCTGGAACGCGCGGTAAAGCTGTTCCATGAGCAGTACGCGGGCGATCTGATGCGTAAAGGTCATCGGAGACATCGAAAAGCGCAGATCGGCGGCTTTTTTGACCTCGTCGGAGAGACCGAAGCTGGAGCCGATCACAAAGCTGACCGTGCTGTCTCCGGAGACGGCCGCCTGTTCGAGCATCTCTGCAAATTCCTCGCTGCTGCGGAGCTTTCCCTCAATGCAAAGCGCAATGATCCTGCCGCGGCAGGCTGCAAGGATCGCCTTGCCCTCCTGTGAAAGCGCCGCCGCGATCTCCGATTCCGCCGGGGATTCCGGCAGGCGGGATTCCGGCAGTTCGGTCAGCGTCAGGCGGCAGTACCGCTGCAGACGCTTTTCGTATTCGGCGTAGGCATCGCGGAGCCATTTCTCCTTGAGCTTTCCGACTGTGACAAGCCGTATCTGCATCAAAACACGATCATCCTCCCGTCCGTTTCCGGTGCCGCCGTCCGCAGGGTGTAATCCTGTCCGCGGACAAAGCCCGCGAGCCCCGCCACGGCGGTCTGCTCTGCAAGCGCCGGTGTGTTGTTATGCTGACTGAGATGCCCGAGCACCAGATGCGCCGTGCCGGTGCTGACGAGGGCTCTGGCCTCTGCGGCGCAGTCGTCATTGGAGAGATGCCCGACCTGCGACGCGATCCGCATTTTGAGCTGTGCCGGATAGGGTCCCGTGCGCAGCATGTTTTTGTCGTAGTTCGATTCCAGCAGCACGAGGTCGCAGCCGGTCAGTGCCGTTGCCACATCCTCCGAGACATAGCCGAGATCGGTGCAGACCGCGCAGACCCTGCCGTCCGGCATTTCCATGCGGTAGCCGCAGCTCTGTGCGGTGTCGTGCGAGGTCGCAAACGGTGTGACGCGGATGCCTGCGCATTCCGCAGTACCGGTCAGCTCGGTGCATGGTTGTTCCGGGTCGAGCCAGCCGCAGCTGTAAAGGCACTGTCCTGTCATCCGCTGCGCAAAGACCGGTGTGCCGTATTTTTTCGTAAATACGCGCAGTCCCTTTACATGGTCGGAGTGGTCATGCGTGATGAAAATGCCCTGCACCGCCTCCGGACGGATGCCGCAGCGTTCGAGCGCGAGGGTCAGCCGCCTTGCGGATACGCCGCAGTCAATGAGGATCCCGCCCTCCGGCGTGCCGATAAATTCCGCATTGCCGCTGCTCGAGCTGAACAGCGGATAGATCCGAGCCAAGCGATCACATCCTGTTTTTCTGATTCCGCCGCCGGACTTTTACCGGCAGCATCCCTATTATAGCATATTTTACGGTGAATTTCAATGGGAGCGGGATGAAAAATCAGAATGCTGGTCCGGATTCTTTTTCTGCGGGGGGTTCCCGCGGCGTATGCTGCCAGACCCCTCCGTCAGCCAACGCTGACACCTCTCCTTTCAGGGAAGGCTTGCGGCGGGCTTCAGCATTGGGCGTCTTAACGCCAAAGAAGCCGCCTCGCGGCGTGTACTTAGCATATTGGGGGAGCTCCGCTCATTCCCGCCGGAGGGAAACGGCTGTCGGCCCTGCCGACTGCAAGGGGGTACAATTATACAGTGAAAGTGAACTTTTGGGTATTGTATCCGCAGCAATTCTGTGATACAATAAAAAAAGATACCATATATATAAAGGGGGAATCTGAATGCAGCTGAAAAAACAGACCGCTGCCTGCTGTGCCGCCGTCCTGATCCTGACGGCACTTCCGGCGATCCCGGCACAGGCCGCGGGTACAGACCTGTATGTCGGCTATGCGGATAAGCAGGGGAATTACAGCACCGTCAATGCGGCGGTCAGTGCGGCCGCGCTGCGGAATCCGTCATCCGAAAATGACCGCGTGACGATCCACATTGCGCCCGGCACCTACCGCGAGCAGGTCACGGTCAACACGCCGTATATCAGCTTTGTCAACGACGATCCGTCAAAGCAGGTCACGCTGACATGGTACTACGGCATCGGATATAAGTATTACAGCGTCGGCAGCAACGGCGAATACAGTGCCGATGCCGCCCGCGCAAAGAATGCAAAAAATGAGCCGACACAGCGCTGGGGCTGCTCGGTGCGGCTGCGTTCGGGCTCCAAGTTTTTCCGTGCGGAGAACATCATCTTTGAAAACTCCTTCAACCGCTATGTCACCGACGAGGAAATTGCGGACGGCGTTGAGGTCTCCGGCAGCCAGAGCATCAACTTCTGGCGGCAGAAGGGTGCCGATGTGCAGCAGAAATCCGCAACGGAGCGCGCCGCGGCACTCGCGATCGAATCCGACTACACCGAGTTCCTGAACTGCACCTTCCTGAGCAGTCAGGACACGCTCTATATCGGCGGCGGCATCGGCTATTTCAAGGGCTGCACGATCGAGGGCAACACCGACTATATCTTCGGGCAGAACGGCACCTACGTGTTCGATGCCTGCGAGCTGCGGTTCAAGGGCTACAGCTCCGGCGGTGTCGGCGGCTATATCACCGCGATGAAGGATAAGAAGCAGACGCTGTTCACCGGCTGCCGCGTGACAAAGGGCTCGCTGCCGGTCGCGGCGGGCTATTTCGGCAGACCGTGGGGCGCATCCGCGGATGTCGCGTTCGTCAACACGCAGCTGCAGTATGAGGGCATCATCACCGGCGCGGGCTGGACGTCCATGAGCGGCAATCAGCCGGAAAACGCAAAGTTCAAGGAATACGGCACGACCTGCAACGGCCAGCCGGTCAACACCGGCAGCAGAGTGCGCGGTACGGTGCAGTATTCCGCAAACGGGCTTGATACGCAGACCTATCTCGGCGCATGGGTGCCGTATTACCTGAACGGCGGTACGCTGCCGGAGATCGAGCCGCTCAGCGGGACGCTGGTCAAGGAGCTGAAGCCGCATGATTATATGTACGAGTGGAAGATCCTTGAAAATATGCCGCTGGACGCAAAGCTCTACACCGACAGAGACTACGCGTTCCGGACGCTGCCGGAGATATTTGCAGGCGCCGAGCAGATCGTCACGCCCTGCGACGGCAAGAAGATCAGCGGCGACCTTGCGACCTTCACCGCGGGCGATGATATCTCCGTGTTCATCGCCATGGACAAGCGGAATCAGAATCTGCCGGCGTGGATGTCCGGCTATTGGGATACCGGGCTGACTGCTGAGAGCACCGATAATGTGACCTACGGTATCTGGCAGCAGGATTTCCCGCGCGGCACGGAGATCACGCTCGGCACGAACGGCATGACCGGCACCGTCACGAATTATACGGTGATCGTAAAGGAGCAGGCGATCATCATTGACCCGCCCGATCCGACGATTTTAGGTGATGTTTCCTGTGACAATGTGATCGACGCACGCGACCTGACGCTTCTGAAGCGGCATCTGCTGCAGCAGAGCGGGCTGACGGATACGGCGTATGCGAATGCCGATTTTGACGGAAACGGCGGCATTGATCAGAACGACCTTACCGCGCTGGCAGAATGGCTCCGGGGGGCTGGCTGACAGCATTCTTGAAAGCACCGCGTACGGTACGGGTACGCGGTGCTTTTTTCGGCTATGCATCCCTCACCGTAAAATGAAATACGGAAATGATTGCATTTTTTTCCGTAATATGTTATACTGATTGCAGATATGCCGGTCACCGGCAGAGAGAGGTTCAGATACGGAGGAAACCATGAGAAAATTCAGAATCACGGCACTGCTGACCGCGCTCGCGGCGGCCTGCTGCATGTCCGGTACCGCCGTATCCGCGGCGGGGGATGCGGATGCAAGGGCACTTTGCAGATATCTGCTGTCCGAGCCGGATGCGGACACCGCACAATATCAGGCATGGGAACAAAGCGGCGACAGTGTGCTCGATGCGCGCGACCTGACACTGATCAAGCGTGCGCTGCTTGATCCGCAGGCGCAGCAGCCCGCCGACAGAAAGCTCGTATTCAGCGAGGAATTTGACGGCGATGCGGTCGATCTGCGCAAATGGAGCTATGACCGCGGAAACTGGAAGCTCGACAAAGACGGCAACTATATCACGAACGGCTGGGGCAACAACGAGCAGCAGTTCTATACCGATAAAAATGCGGCTGTGAAAGACGGCGTCCTGACGATCGCGGCAAGGCATGAAAGCTATACCGACGAAAAGCAGGGCAGCTATGAATACACCTCTGCCAAGCTGACCACGGCGCAGAAATTCTCCGTGACCGGCGGCAGGATCGAGGTGCGCGCCCGCTGCGATGCGGGCAAATCGCTCTGGCCTGCGATCTGGATGCTGCCCGAGGATGAGCTCTACGGCGGCTGGGCGGCCTCCGGCGAGATCGACATCATGGAGGGCTGGGGCAGTACGCCGGAGAAGATCTGCGGCACGATCCATTTCGGCGGCACATGGCCGAACAACCGTTATCTGACCGCCGACTACAATTTCCCCGCGGGCACTTCCGCCGCGGACTGGCATGTCTATGCGGTCGAATGGAAGCGAAACTGCATTCAGTGGTATGTGGACGATCAGCTCTACAGCACGCAGACGGAATGGTCGGCGGACGGCTATGAGCGTCCCGCGCCGTTCGATCAGGATTTCTATCTCATTCTGAATCTGGCCGTCGGCGGACATTTTGACGGCGTGGACGGCATCTACGGCGACCCCGCGACCTTTGCGGACGGCGAAAAGCAGTTCCAGATCGACTATGTGCGTGTCTACGAGCCGGAGGAGGACTTCATGCGGACGTCGTGGCCGTCTCTGCCGCTGGAGCTCTATACAGAGGGCGCGGACGCGGAGCTGCACAATTCCGAGCACGGGACGGCGGTCACGGTACGCAGCACCGGCGAAAAGGAATACGCGGTCATGGCACTGCGGCGCGGCATTGACGTCCGGGCAAATACCGCATACAATGTCGTGTTCGATGCGTCCTGCGATCAGCCGCGTGACATGGTCGTGACGCTTGAGGACAGCGCCTATAACCGGCTGCTTGAACAGAAGATCACACTGACGCCCGAGGCAAAGCACTATGCGCTTGCGGTCACGGTCCCGTCCAATATGGCGGCAGACCTGAAATTCCAGCTCGGCAGCGTCGGGGATGCGGCGTCGCTCCCGGCACATACCGTCACGCTGACAGACGTCAGATTTCTGCCGATACAATAACGGGGTATATACATGACAAATACAAATAAAACGAGTAAAACGAAAGCCGTCCTGCTGGCCTGCGGGATCGCACTGGCAGGTATCCTGCTGCACAGGCTGGGCGGCTTTCTGATCCGGAAGTTGCCGATCGAAACCTACTGGTATCAGCGGCTGCTCATCCAGACGGTCAGCGCGCTGCTTTCCTGCGGCTGGCTGTTCCTGTTCCGGAAGCAGTTTGTCCTGCGGGAAAAGGGAAAACCGTTCCGCACCTACTGGATCCCCGTGCTGTGCGTGCTGCTTTACTGCTTGACCGTGACGCTGCGGCAGTTCCTCTCGCAGAAGGGCGCGCTGCGGCCGGTGCCGGAGATCATTGCCTACTGCCTGACGATTCTGCTGGTCGGTGTCTCCGAGGAGCTGCTGCACCGCGGCGTCATCCTGAATATCCTGACGGCGGCCTTCGGGACAAAAACATTTGCCGGGGCGGTCATCTCCTGCTTTGTCTGCGGCACGCTGTTCGGGCTGATCCATTTCTTCAACATCTTTTCCGGGATCGCGCTCTCTGCCGTGACCGTGCAGGTGATCGGCGCGACCGGTGCGGGCTGGCTGCTCAGTGCGGTCTATCTGCGCAGCCGGAACATTTGGCTCATGATTTTGCTCCATGCATTCGTGGATTTCGGCAGTATGTTCGTGCAGGGCTTCTTTGCGGGAGACGGCACGGTCGAAAGCGCGATCGGCTCGAATGCATCCCCGGAGATCACCGGGATCGTGCTGATCTTCTCTGCGATTATTCAGCTGACGTTTTTCGGCGCAGTCTCTGTGCTGCTGCTGCGGAAGTCCGCAATGGGCTATCCGGAGGAACCGGCCGTGCCGCAAAAAAATTCGTGCTGATACTTGCATCTTTTGCAAAAATATAGTATAATAAATTCGTTGCGGTATGCAATGGCTTATCAAACGGCATAACGGTCAGGAGTAAAAGCATGGAAAACGGAATGTATCTCATCGCAGGAAAACGCATCCTTGTGCAGTCGATCTGGCCGGATGTGCACCGGTTCTGCGCGGACTACCGCACAGAGGACGGCACACCGGATTTTACGGTCACGATCACGCAGGAGCAGATCGACTTTGAGCGCGAAAAATCCGCAAGGGAGCGCGCCGCGGAGGGTCTGCCGCCGCTGAACTCATCGGATGCGTCACTGGAGGAGGTCGCGGTCTACCGCAGGATCGCCGAGCGAATGCCCGATTACGATACGATCCTTATGCACGGCTCGCTGCTTGCGGCGGACGGCGAGGGCTATCTGTTCACGGCGAATTCCGGCACCGGAAAATCCACGCATACAAGGCTCTGGCGGGAGATGCTCGGAGACAGGGCTGTCACGGTCAACGATGACAAGCCGCTGCTTGCAGTCGGAGAAACCGGCGTCACCGGTTACGGCACGCCGTATAACGGCAAGCACCGGCTCGGCTGCAATATGTCCGTCCCGCTCAAAGCGATCTGCATCCTGACGCGGGCAAAGGAAAACAGCATCGTCCGCATCACAAAGGCCGAGGCTTATCCGATGCTGCTGCAGCAGGTCTTTCGCCCGCAGGATACGGGACAGATGAAAAAAACACTGACGCTGCTCGACCGGCTCGCGGCACATACCGCGTTTTACCGGCTGGGCTGCAATATGGAACCGGAAGCGGCTGAGGTCGCTTACAACGGAATGAAAGGCGGAACAGTATGAAACTGAACAGCGGATTTATTTCTCACGATGACGGTGACGAGAAGCTGCTTGTCTCCACCGGCGGCACGGCATTCTCCGGCATGGTGCGGAGCAACGGCACGGCCGGATTCATCATCAGCTGCCTCGAAAACGAGACGACCGAGGATGAGATCATTGAGAAGATGCTCGCGGAATACGATGCACCGCGCGAGGTCATCGCACGCGATGTGAAAAAGGTCATCGACCAGCTCAGTGGCATCGGAGCGATTGATGGATAAGACCACCTACGAGGAATATCTGGAACAGAACGGCTCCATGACCTACAGCAATGTCGGCATCAGCATGATGCCGCTGCTGAAGCAGGGACGCGATCTGTTTACGGTGCGGAAAAAGGGCGCGGAGCGCTGTAGCAAATACGATGTTGTGCTCTATCGCCGTCCCCCTGCGCATTATGTCCTGCACCGCATCATTGAGGTGCGGGAAAAGGATTATGTGATCCGCGGGGACAACTGCAGCCGGAAGGAATACGGCATCACGGATGACGACATCATCGGCGTCATGACGGGCTATGTCCGCAAGGGCAGGAAGCACACGACAGAGGATGCGGTCTACCGCCTGTACAGCCGGGTCTGGGTTGCGGCTGCACCGGTGCGGATCCTGCTGCAGCGGCTTCGTACCATTGCAGGAAGGAAGCTGCATGGAAAAGCATAATTCGACAAGCACAATCAAATGGCTCTGGCAGGTCACTGGAAAGCAGAAGCTCTATGTTGCGCTGCTGATGATCCTGAACGGTGCTTACGGCGGCTCCGGCGTGCTTTACGCGCTGCTGCTGCGGAACATCGTGGATAGTGCGACCGAAAAGGACAGCAGCGGCTTTTTCCGGAATGTGCTGCTGATCGTGTCGCTGGTAGCAGCGCAGATCACGGTCTACGGACTGATCTACCGGCTGGATGAGCTCTGCCGCGCAGGCATGGAAAACCGCTTCAAAAAGCGGCTCTTTCACAGCATCCTGACAAGGGATTTCGGCGCGGTCAGTGCGGTGCACTCCGGCGAATGGCTCAACCGCCTGACCAATGACTGTCAGCTCGTCGCGACGAATTTCACCGATATCCTGCCGGGCGTGTTCGGCATGGCGATCAAGCTGCTGAGCGCGGCGGTCATGCTGATCGTGCTTGACAGACGGTTTGCAGCGATCCTGTTGCCGGTCGGCATCGCGGTGCTGCTCGTGACGCATTTCTGCCGCAAGCCGCTGAAGCGTCTGCACAGACGGATCCAGGAGGCGGACGGAAGGCTCCGCATCTTTCTGCAGGAGCGTCTCGGCTCTCTGATGATGCTGCGCACCTTCGCAGCGGAGGAGCAGACTGAGGCTTACGCGGCGGATAAAATGGCGGCGCATAAGACCGCCCGTATGAAGAAAAACAACTTTTCCGTCATGACGAATGTCGGCTTTCAGATCGGTATGCAGGGCATGTACCTGATCGGCGTCTGCTACTGCGGCTACGGCATTCTGCACGGGCTGATCTCCTTCGGTACGCTGACTGCGGTCACCCAGCTCATCACGCAGATCCGTGCGCCGTTCTCCAATATCACGGGCTACCTGCCGAAGTATTACGCGACCATGGCCAGCGCGGAGCGTATGATCGAGGTCGAGTCCTTTGAACCGGACTGCGAGAACGAGACGAAATCGCTGGACGAGATCCTGACCTGCTACCGCGGGGAGCTCGAAGCCATCGGGCTGCGGCATGTTGATTTTACGTACTATGCGGCGACGGATACCGTCACGGAGCAGTCGAAAGCGGATATGCCGCTTGTGCTGCGGAATATTTCGCTTGAGGTGCGGAAAGGCGAGTACGCTGCCTTCACCGGACAGAGCGGCTGCGGCAAATCAACGGTACTGAAGCTGCTGATGTGCGTCTACAAGCCGGACACCGGCGAACGGTATGTTTCCTGCAGGAGCGGGGAGCAGCTCCTCGACGGCGCATGGCACAGGCTGTTTGCCTATGTGCCGCAGGGCAATCAGCTCATGCGCGGCACGATCCGCGAGATCGTGGCCTTTGCCGATCCGGACGCGATGAACGATGACGACCGGATCCAGCACGCGCTGAAGATCGCCTGCGCGGACGAATTTGTCAATGCGATGGAACAGGGCGCGGACACAGTGCTCGGTGAGCGCGGAACGGGGCTCTCCGAGGGGCAGATGCAGCGCATTGCCGTTGCAAGAGCGATCTTTTCCGGCAGCCCGGTGCTCGTGCTCGACGAGGCGACCAGCGCACTCGACGAGGCGACCGAGCGTCAGCTGCTCGACAATCTCCGCGAAATGACGGACAAAACCGTGCTGATCGTGACGCACCGTCCGGCAGCACTCGATATCTGCGACCGCATCTTCCGGTTTACCCCGGACGGCGTGACGACGGTTTGATGATCTGACCGTATACAGAACCGCTTTCCGGCTTTCTTCCGGAAAGCGGTTTTTGTTGTGTGTATCGCCCGCGTGGTTCGGCTGCGAAGTGCCGGAACGGATCAAAAAGGACGCCGATGTGATGATCGGCGTCCTTTTTTGATCCTGATTTTGTGTGGTTTGCGGCGTGCACCGCGAAAAATGGCAGCGCTTCGTTGTCCGCTTAACGGATCGGGATGATCGGCAGCTCGATGACGCCGTCCTCATTGAAGGTGATCTCGTCGTCAGGCTCCGGATCCGCAGGGGTCTGCGGGGCGGGCGCCGGGTCTGCGCTCTCACCGCCGATGACGGGCAGCTCGTCCTGTGCGGACGCGGCGGGTGCAGCGGTTCCGTCAGACTGCTTTGCGGTCGTTCCGGCGGCGGTCGTCTCCTTGGTATCGGCGTCTTTTTTTGCCTTTGCTTTGGTCTGCTTCGGCGCATCGGTCTGCTCGGCGGCTTCAGTCTCCGCCGGTTCGGAGGGTGCTTCGGTGACGGCCGCGGTCGTCTCGGCAGGGGAATCGGAAACGGTCTGCTTGTCACTGCCGGGGCAGCCGGTCAGCAGCAGTGCCGATGCAAGAAAAAGCGGGATCAGTCGTTTCATGGTCATGCTCCTTTATTTGTGCATCTGCCGGACAGCCGTCCGGAGATGCCGTTTTCTCGTACTACAAGATTCTACCACATTTCCGGAGAAAAGTCAAGCGTGAAAGCCTTTGCATTTCGTCGCAGATGAAATGCACATCCCGTTCGTCCGCCGAAAACGGGAATTCGTCCTCAAAAAGCGGGATTTCGTCGCGAAATACGGCGTTCTGTCGGATTTTATTGACCTGTTGATTTTCTTATGCTATAATTTTTCTATGGAGCGCAATTTTCTCACGTATATTCCGCATGATCTGAAAAGGGGAGGGGAATCCGTTTATGAAGCACACCGCATTCTTATCAAGGCTCACAGCGACGGTTCTGGCCTGCACACTCTGCTGCTCCGGCATGACGGCTCCGGCGTTTTCGGCGGACGAGAACGAAGAACTGCCTGCAAAATTTGACCTGCGCGATGAAGGCGCGATGACTTCTGTCAAGCAGCAGTACGGCGGCACCTGCGGCGTTTATTCCTGCATGGCGGCGATCGAATCCAATATGATCAAAAAGGGTATGGCGGACAATACGCTTGATCTTTCCGAATCACATTTTTCGTGGTTCACCTTCTGCAAGGGAAGTCCGGACGATCCGGACGATCCGCTTTACGGCGACGGATCGGAACTCGGTGTAAGCGGATATACACATCTTGCAACGTGTGTGTACCTCGCCGGTTCGCTTGCCTGCTGGAAGGGGGTGGTTGCTGAATCTGAAACCTCTGAAAACAAAGCGAAGATCCCGTTTGATGAATCGCAGCGTTATGCGTCGATCGCGCATCTGCAGGATTCGTCGGAATACCCTCTTTCCGAACCGGATATCATCAAGAAAAAGCTCATGGAAAAAGGCGCGATGCAGATTTCATATCTGAATGTGCATCAGGCAGGGCTGTATTCCGAACAGCACGCTTATTACGAAACGCTTTATAACGGCAGTAATGTCAAGGAACTGGACGCCGCATGGCACGCGGTCTGTCTCTGCGGCTGGGATGACAATTTCCCGAAAGAAAACTTCAGCGTAACGCCGCCCGGAGACGGCGCTTGGCTCTGCAAAAACAGCTGGGGCGATACGACCGTTTCCATGGAGGAAGGCTTTTTTTACCTTTCCTACTACGAACCTTCTATCTCTAGCTTTGTTCAGTATGATGTGGAGCCGGTCGATAACTATGACGGGATCTATCAGTGCTGCGGTTTTCCGCACGGTGTCCGGACGCGTCAGAACAAGGGATATGTCTATGCCAATGTCTACACCGCTAAAAAGGATGAGAATATCACCGCTGCAGCGATTTATACAAGTGATCCCGACCTGCCTTATGAGATCAGCATCTTCGCGCTGAAGGAGAATTATCAGAATCCGCTGGACGGCGAACTGCTGGCGCAGATCAGCGGCACAGAACCGTATGAGGGCTATCACACCTATCCGCTGCACACAGTATGTCAGGTCGCAGCCGGACAGCAATTCTCCGTCGCGGTGAAAACCGGTATCAAGGAAGAATCGCATCTGTGGTTTGACATGAACGGCAGCGGCCCGGTCAAAACCTATTTCATGGAATACGACGAGACATCGCAGACAAGGTGGGCATTGGTTTCGTCAAGCAAGAACTACGGAAATATCGTGGCAAAGGCGTTCACAAAGGACGGCACCGCGATCAGTGAGCAGAATTATCCCGATCCGCTTTACCGGAAAGCTGCTGCGGATGCTTATGACAAAAACGGCGATTTTGTCATCACAGAAAAAGAATTAGCAGACGCAGAAACATTGATCCGCGGCGACCTGAACCGTGACGGCATTGTCAATGCGGTTGACCTCTCCCTGCTGAAACAGGTGCTGACCGGCAGCGAACGCACAGACCTTTGCATGATTGCCGGAGACTGGAACGAAGATCAGGCGATCAACGCAGAGGACGCCGGAGGAATCCTTGATTTCCTGCAGCAAGCAGAAGCGTAACGAAAGGTGGGCGCTATGAAACACAAATCCATTTTGCGCATGCTTACGGCGTGTGTGCTGTCCTGCACACTCTGCTGCACCGGCATGACGGTTCCGGCAGTTTCAGCGGAGGAAACAGAGCTGCCCGCATGCTTTGACTGGCGCGAGGAAGCTCCGGAGATCATAACGCCGGTCAAGGCGCAGATCGGCAACACCTGCTGGGCATACTCAACGATCGCCTGTGCAGAAGCCAATCTGATCAAAAAGGGATTGGCAGACAGCAGCCTTGATCTGTCGGAGTCACATCTGATCTGGTTTACGGAATGTCAGGGTTCCCCGACCGATCCGGATGATCCGCGTTACGGCGGCGGACACAATGAGGGAATCGAAGGCTATCGTGATACGGGCTCGGTGAAAGCTGCAGTCAATGCACTTGCTGCATGGCAGGGCGTGATCCCGGAAAGCGATGCCGCATCTCATGCGGATATGCAGCCGCTGGAGGAATCGCTGCGTTATCAGTCAATCGCTCATTTGCAGAATTCGGAAATCTATCCTCCGGATGAACCGCAGACAGTCAAGGAAAAGCTTATGGAAAACGGGCCGATGATCCTGATGTATTATAATTCGCATGATGATCCGATCTCTGCACAGCACGGTTATTATAATGCAGACTACGCAGAACGCAAGGAACAGGATACTCTGAACGGAATGCTGCATGATGTTGTCATCGTCGGATGGGATGACAGCTTTGCAAAAGAGAATTTCACGGATCAGCCGCCTGCTGACGGCGCATGGATGATCCGGGACAGTCAGTCGGCGCGTATCAAAAACGAAAACGAATATTTTTTTATGAGCTATTTTGAGCCTTCGATCCAGATGTTTTATCGTCTGGATTTTGAGCCTGTGACGAATTATGGGAACGTGCATCATTATAACGGTTCTGATCTGACTACGCTTTTTGCGTCCAATGAGAAAAACGGAATGTACATGGCGAATGTATTTCAGGCGGAGAAAGAAGAAACGATCACGGCAGTTGGATTCTTTACGAATCTGCCGTCTGAATCCTGTCAGATCTCTGTATATGCGCTGGATGCTGATTTCACGGATCCGCAGGACGGCACATTGATCGAACAGTTTGACTGGTGCGCGGAATACGGCGGATTCCATACGGTCAGCCTGCCGCAGCACTTTGCGGCAGGGGCAGGGCAGCGGTATTCCGTGGTCATCCGGCTACCGATCGGAAAGCAGTATTATGTCTATAAAGATTCTGCCTGCCGGAAAAAGGGCGTTTCTTTCTATGCAGTTTACGGTGAAACAAAAATGCGGGAGTGGAAGGACTGCTTTGACAAGGGCTACGGCGATGTCTGCATCCATGTGTATACGGAATATGAGGGCGAACCTGAGGATTACATCCCCGGCGACCTGAATCGGGACGGCCTTGTCAATGCGGCTGACCTGTCGCTGCTGAAACAGGTCTTATCCGGCAGCACACGCGATGACCTCTGTCTGCCTGCCGCGGACTGGAACGGCGACGGCGAACGGAATGCAGCGGATGCCCGTCAGCTTCTCCGTTATCTGACCGCACGACCCGAAGCATAAAAACAGAGACCGGCGCGAAGCCGGTCTCTTGTGTTATGGGGTGTTCTGATATCACTGTCCGTTGACGAGCGCGAGCATCGAGCCGTGACCTTCGGTATGCGGCAGATAGCTGTCGGGGTTAATGATGTCCTCGGGCGGCGCGGTCATCTGTGCATCCTTTGAAAGTTCGGACGAACACAGGATCGTCATGCGGGTGCCGGAACTCATGATTTCTGCAAAATGCTGCTCCGGATACACGAGGCGGCGCGGATTGCTGCTGTCGGTCATGCTGTCGTAGACTGCGATGAACGGAGCCGTGCCGTTCTGCACGCTGTTCGTTCCGATGACCGCATTGCCGCCTGCAGCAAGCTGTTCCTGCACGATGCTGTCCGTCTGATCGGAGAGGAACTGCGGCAGACCGCTGCCTGCATCCGGCATCATCGCCCACATGCTGCCGATATTCCATGCGCTGCTGCTGTCAAGATCCTCCGCGGAATAAAACTCGTAGGTCGTCTCCGGGAAGATGTAATCCGCATCATTGTTTGCAAGACGCTTCAGCGAATAGGCGTAATCATAGCCCTGACGGAATTCGGCTTCGATCGGATCCGCTTCGGCTGACCCTTCGGAGACAAACAGCGTCTCCTGCACGGATACACCGCTGATCTGCCCCACGCTTGCCGGAACACCGAGGAGGATATAATAATTTGTGATCGACTCCGGCATACCGGCATCATAATTCAGATCGAGATAGGCCGCGATGTCTGCATGGAGATAACCGTCCGCGGTGAGATACATCGAACGGAGTCCGTGGTCAATGCTTTTCCGGTCCCATGTGCCCTTGATGACCAGCACACTGCCGCCGTCCTCAAAGAGGCCTTCCGTGTGCTGAACGCCCTTGACCGGCAGGTCGGTATTGACTGCGCGTTCGAGCAGCGGACGGAGATCGTCCATTGAGGTAAAGAGCGTCGCGCCGTTCTCCGGGATCTCCGGAATGCCGCCGGTCTCCGTGTTGTCGCCGTAGCAGGAGAATGCCGGGAAGAACAGCTCCTCCTGAACATTGACTTCGTCACCTTCCGGATCGCCGTCTGCTTCGTCCGTTTCCGGCACTTCGGTCACATCGGTATGCGCGTTCTCATCCTCCTCCGGCAGGACCTCCGCACCGGACTGTTCCGGCGAGAGACCCGGCAGACGGTCGGGAGCCTTCCCGAACAGGCCGGTCCCGAAGCCTGCCGCGATCACCGCGCAGGCGGTAAGCGATGCGAGAATGCCGATCGTGACAGGTCTTAGTTTTCTGACATTGATCCCGGCTTCTCTGTTCTTGTCTGCTGACTGCTGTACTGTATGCTTCATTCCAAATCGCTCCTTCTGATTCAGCGGCTCAGCATGATCCCCTGCGGCTACCTTCGGCTTTGCCGCGGATGCAGGGGCGTGCTCCTGCTGAAACCGCGTCAGCTCGTCGATGTACGGTTGCGGGATATCGCCGAGTGCTTTCAGAAAAACGGTTTCTCTGCGCTTCATATCAGCCCCTCCTT
Organism: Oscillospiraceae bacterium; assembly: GCA_017545185.1. Classification (GTDB taxonomy): domain Bacteria; phylum Bacillota; class Clostridia; order Oscillospirales; family Ruminococcaceae; genus Firm-04. The sequence continues at coordinate 99,786 of JAFWQJ010000052.1, forward strand.
CATGAGATATTTTCTGAGCTTGTTCTTGGTTCGTCTGAGTGACATTTTCACGGCGCCGACGCTGATGTTATGGTCTGCCGCGATCTCGGCGACCGGCTGGAACGACCAGAATCGCGCCAGAAAGATCAGGCGGTTTTCGGCCGTCAGCGTCCCGAGAAAAGCGGTCAGTGCATCGCGCAGGGCGATCTCCGTGAAGCTGTCCTCAACATCCTGACCGGGATCGGCAAGAAACGGTGAGATCTCGTCCAGTGCAGCCGCATACTGCCCGCCGCCGCGTTTGGCGGTCTTGCGCTCCTCGTAGCGGTTGAGCGCAATGTTCCGGGTTAGTGCGGAAATGAACGCAGGAAGTGAATGCGGGATCGTCGGCGGAATGGAATCCCAGAGCTGCATCAGCATATCGTTCGTGCATTCCTCTGCATCCTGTCGATCGCCCAGAATGCGGAATGCAAGCCTGCGGCTCATCTGTCCGTACCGCGCTTCGGTTTCCTGCAGTGCCGCTTCCCGGCGTTCTGTGAACATGCGGATGATCGCTTCATCCGAAATATGCTTTTGGATTGGTTTGGCCTTTTTCGTGCGGCCTTCGGAATCGTGCTGTTCGATTGCCGGTATCATTGCGGACACCTCCTTTACTGAACTGTGCTGTTTGCCGTCCCTGCAATGTTTGACAGGAAACGCACCGGAAAGGTAACGCGTTTCCGAAAAAATTTTTCCGGTCAGCAGGGGAGCGGGTGTTTGTGTCTATTATAGCACGGTGACTGCGCTTGTGTCAAACAGAACGAAAACTGAAATATGTAACATTCCGCATTCAAATGTTGTCATAAGAGACAGAGGACGATGAAAGGAGGCGGTTTCCGGTGCATGACAGCGAGATTCTGCGATTATTTGCAGCAAGATGCGAGCGCGCGATTGCGGAAACGGAGCAGAAATACGGCAGGGAATGCAGACGGCTCGCGGTACGCATTCTCGGCTCGGACGAAGATGCGGAAGAATGCTTCAGTGATGCGCTGATGAAAGCATGGAGCACGATCCCGCCGCAGCAGCCGGACAGTCTTGCTGCATATCTGCATGTCATCACGCGGAATCTGGCACTCAACCGGCGGAAGGAAAACAGCCGTCTGCGGCGGGGCGGCGGTACGGTCCCCGCAGTCCTCGATGAGCTTGCCGACTGTATCCCCGCCGCGGAAACAGTCGAAGCGGCTTACGATGAACGCAGTTTTCTCCGGCGGCTGGAACGGTTCCTCGATACCCTGAAACCGGATGCCCGCAAGATCTTTGTGCGGCGTTACTGGTATGTGAACAGCACAAGGGAGATCGCGGAGATGTACCGTATGTCGGAGAGCAAGGTGCGTGTGTCCCTGACGCGCACGCACAGAAAACTGAAAACGTATCTTGAAAAGGAGGATGCAGAATGAAAAGCACGGATATGCTGGAATGGATGAGCGGTCTGGATGCGCGGTATCTTGCGGAATCGGAACAGCCTGCGATCCGGCAGCACAAAAAGCGGCTGATGCCTGCGCTGATCGCAGCGGCGGCCGCAGCGGTCTGCCTGACGGTCGGTGTCGGCGCGTATATGCGCTATAACCGGGAAATGGTGCAGTTCGGGTTCGGCACGCTCGGTGAAGCGCGCATGGCAGAGCTCGCTGCACCGGAGCCTGTGACTTACGACAACGGCAGGGTGTCTGTCACCGTGGAAAATGTCCTGAGCGACGGCAAACAGGCCATGCTGCTGCTGACGCTGGAACCGGTTGACAAATCGCAGACGTTTGACTGGTCGGAGTTCGACGAAGAACAGAATCATGCCATGCGGAATCGGTTTCTGATTGGCGGAGAGGAATATCGATCAGACATTGCGACAGGCAGACCGTCTGAAAATGTCTTCTCGGACGACGGCACGAACGAGGCTTACGAAATCATGAAAGCGGCAGATCAGCGCTGGATCAAGATGTACTTCACCCTGCCGGAGGATGCTTCCGATGAGGCGCTTGCAGATGCAGTATTGGAGTGCTTCCTTGATGTCGTTGATGCAAACGGTCAGCAGTATGTCAACGGTGACCTGCTTTCAGATATTTCGATTCCGGTCAATCTCCGGCAGAATTTGGATGTCGTACAGATGCGCTCTGAGGACGGCAAAGAACTGACGCTGTCCCCGTTTGAACTTTACATGACCGGCTATCAGGCAAAGCACGACGACTGGTGGCGTCTGGAGATCACATGGAAAAACGGCGAAACACAGCGGATCAACCACGGTGACTTTGCAGGATCGCATCAGGTATCCGGTGCGCCCGCTGTGACATGGGGCGAATTTGCAGTTCCGACCCATGATGTGATCGGCAGTGAAAATGTGACAGGCAGCATTTCGTTTGACAGCCCGGAGGACTGGTGCGGCTTCATTGATGTGAACGCGGTCGCGGCCTTCCGGTTCGGAGACAGAATGTTCTATCCTGTTGCATGAAATCAGAGATCTCCCTGTCAAACGGGGAAAAAAGAGAACCTGCTGCGATACGCTCGTATCACAGCAGGTTCTGTGGTTTCCTGCGCCTGTGCCGCAATGCGCGGACTGTACACAATTGCGGTGCTGCATATTATTCCACAAACGTGATGAAGCAGGGCTTCATGCAGTGATAATACTGCTTGACATTGTCATTGTCAAAATGCTGCTGCAGCGCATTATGAAACTCCGTTTTGCTGTGGCTTTTCTGCAGACAGTGCAGAATTTCCGTTGCGGTATCGACATTGACCGCGGGCTGTACCAGCGTGAGAACAGTCTCAAGGTCGATCGGCACCGCATCCTCCTGCGGCTCGGTATAGACCGGTCCGCTCACAGGCTGCACCTGGATCACAGTTGCCTTTTTCCGCAGGCTGACAGCGGCAGCCTTGCCTTTTTTCTTCTCCGCCTTTTCGTCAGCCTTCTTCGCCTTTTTCAGGACAGGCTGTGCCTTGGCGGCTTTTTTCAGCGTTACCGCAGACTCCTGCGGCAGATCCTTTTTCTTTGCTTTCTTCGGAGAGACTCCGATCGCTGCCTTGATTGAGGGCTTCAGGTGCACCTTGACGCCCAGATAGGACTGGCAGAACAGGATCGCGGACTGGAAGCCCGAATCCCGGCTGATGATGTAATACGTATCAGCCTTTTCCTTCGCGATCAGATATCCGAGAAATGTCACGAGCTGGAAGTCCAGCGCGTTTTTTCCGCTGTGTTCGAGACAGACGCGCTCCGGCATGATGTTCGCGCCGATCATCTCGTCCATGATCTCGAACGACAGCGTGTTCGCCTCCCGGCTGTAGAACAGGATGAACCGGTCATCCGGCTCTGCCTGCCCGATCCCGTGCAGACCCGCCGAGTTGACATTTTCGTAATCAATCAGAAACAGTCGCATAGTGTTGATGAGCCGCTTTTCGAGAGGGCTCACTCCTCCTTTTCAAAATGAGGTGCCTCCTCCTGCTCCTCCCTGAACAGCCTTCTGATCTCATCGTCATTATACGGCGCATCGTCGCTGACCCAGAATGTCACGGCATGGTGACAGATCCCGATCTCCGAATCGCAAGTGGCGCCTCCGTATTCGCCGTCCAGCGTCCACGGAATCTCCTCATTGGAGATGAACCGCAGGTGACTGGCACGGAAATAGGAGACATACTCCTCGTCGATATCCATGTTGATATCCATGAGCTGCGTAATGATCTTATTGAGCTGAATGACATTCGGCGGCTTGCGGATCAGCATGACCTCAAACATGCCGTCGTCCAGACGGAAATTGTTGAGCTTCAGCATTCCTCCGACAGATGCGGTGTTGCTGACCATGCCGAACAGATAGTCGTCCTCAGCGACCTTGCCGTCGTACTCAATTTTCATGTGCAGCGCGTGGATGGACGGGATCAGCGTCAGACCGTGCAGCAGATACGCCATGTGTCCGATGACATTCTTGACATTCTGCGGCGTCTCGTAAACTGCCTCGGTAAATGCGCCGAAGGCTGCAACATAAAGGAAATTGCTCGCGTTGAACCGCCCGATATCGCAGCGAAACGGATGTCCGTTCACGATCTGGCGGGCGGCCTCCTCAATGTCCGTCGGGATCTTAAGAGACCTGCCGAAGTCATTGGTGGAGCCGCACGGGATATAGCCGATCGGGAGCGGTCTCTGGCTGTGCATCAGTCCCTGCACGACCTCATTGAGCGTCCCGTCGCCGCCGGAGCAGACGATCATATCGAAATGTCCGACGAGACATGCATATTCCGCCGCAGCGGTGGCGTCGCGCCTGCCCTGCGTCGTGCGCACCGTGACCTCGTAGCCTGCTGCCGTAAAGATATCAATGACCGCAGCAAGCTTTCCGCGCATGGCATTTTTTCCGGAGCGGAGATTGGTGATAAAATACAGCTTCTTCATTCTCTCATTTCCTCTATGCCGATTTTGGGATGCACGGCAGTCCGTATCCGGGTCTCACGCAAACCCGTCACTGCCGCAGGAGACATCCCCGTTCTCATCATGGGGCGTTTACAATACCCCATAATGACATTATAGCAAATTTGCACGAAAAATGCAAGCGCTTTTTGTGAAAATACAAAAAATTCAGAAAAATCGAAAAAAAGGCTTTACAAATCATCCGTTTTATGCTATAATATACAAGTCGTCAGCGAGACGACCTGATACTGGGGTGTCGCCAAGCGGTAAGGCAGCGGACTCTGACTCCGTTATTTCGAGGGTTCAAATCCTTCCACCCCAACCACAAACGCCTGACAGGAAACTGTCAGGCGTTGTTTTGTTTTACGCGTCATCCGATTGCAGAAAGCTCCCGCATTCCGTTTGTGAATGCGGGAGCTTTTGTGCGTGAATGCTCTTATTTCTTTTCCTCTGCCGGGAATTGGGAGATTTTCTTGGCAATGCGCTGCAGCATCATGGTCACATCATTCGCAAAAACGTGACCGTCACCGTTCACATCCGCATTCCGCTTGCCGGCATCGGTGATAAATGCTGATTTATCCATAACGACGTATCTGGATACCAGCACGGCGTCGGATACATCAAATACGCCGTCCGCATTGGCGTCGCCGCAGAGCTCCGAGGCTTGAGCGGAAACGCTGCCGATCGCAACAAACGGGATCTCATACTGTTCTGCATACGCTTCTGCGGGGGAGCCGGTGTATCCCTTGATCGTTACATCCGTATCCCAGAACACCTGATAATCCAGCTCGCGGACAGTCGGCGGTATCGTGATCTTCTTCAGCTTGCTGCAGGAGGAAAACGCACTGTCGTCGATGAACGTGACCGAATCCGGAATCGTGACCGATGTCAGCTCTTCGCAGGTGCCGAATGCCATGAACGGAATCTCCCTGATGCCTTCCGGAATGACAACGGAAGCCAGTTCACTCTGCTCAAACGCATAGGGTGCGATTTCTGTGACTTCATCAGGGATCACAACATTTCCCTTGCAGGCTGTGCCGCTTATCAGGATATTGTTGACGATCACAAGCGGGTTTTCCTTTTGCTGGTTCTTCATCCACAGCGTATTTGAGAGCGCATACGTTTCGATGCTGTTCACGGATTTCGGAATCGTGATCTCCGCCAGCTGATCACAGTTTGCAAACGCACCGTTACCGAGCTCGGTGACGCCTTCCTCTATGACGACGCTTTTCAGGTTGTCACAGTTGAAGAATGCATAATCTGACACGCTCTTGATCTGCTTCGGGATCACGGCTTTTTCGAGTGCCGGACACTCACCGAAGGAATAGGAACCAAACTTTGTCACGCTCTCCGGCAGGATGACTTCCGTGATCTCACTGTTTTTTTGGAACGCAGAATAGCCGATGATCCTGACACCGTCCGGAATCTGTACAACGCCTTTGCAGTTCATTCCGTCGATGACAATGCCGTTGACGATCACAAGCGGATTCTCCGCGCGCCGGTCGGACAGCCACGGTGTATCACGAAATACCCCGACACCGAATTCGGTCAGGTTCTCAGGGAGTGTGATTTCTTTCAGTGCGGTGCATTCCTCAAAAGCCTCGCTCCCGATCAGCGTGACATTTTCCGGAACGGCAACCGATTTCAGGCTGGTGCATCTATAGAATGCGGAATACCCGATTTCAATCAGACTGTCCGGCAGTGTGATCTGCTCCAGCGCACTGCAGCCGGCAAACGCAGAATCCTCGATATAATCCGTGCCCTCCGGAACGGAAACCGATGTCACGGTTCTGAATCCGTTCAGGACATTTTTCGGAATGACGGTCGTGTTTTCACCGAATACAACAGATTTGACCGGGGTTCTTGCGCTGTTCTTCAGATCCTCCCAGGGACGGGAATAATCGCTGAGATGATCGTAATCGTTGTAAAAATCCGGCCACTCGCCGGAGATCGTCAGCGTACCGGTTGCTTCGTCAAAGCTCCATGTCCCCTTCTCCTCCGCGGATACGGAAAGTACCGCGGGCATCACCGCAGTCAGATTCATCAGGGACAGCGCACCTGCGCTCATAAATGCCATTTTTCGTAATAATTTCATAATTATCCTCCTTTCACACCATGAACAATTCATGTGTTCTTTCTTGATTATATCGCAATAATGTTGTTTTGTCAAGGGAAAAGAGAAATACTGCTGTATGCTGCTGCGATACAGAACGCTCCCGCATTCATTTTCCGAATGCGGGAGCGTTTTTTATCCTTCAGCCTGTACCCATTCCGGTTCGTCGTAAAGCTGACCGTGTTCCGTTGTCTGCTGAACCTGCTGAACCGTATAGAGAACCTTGCCGTTTTCGCCGTAAGCGGTGCCGCAGGTGATCTCGCGGTCGGACTGCCGCAGCATCGCGCAGAAGCCGTTTTCATCCGGGGTCAGTGTGCGTTCGGTATTGCCGTCCGTGACGGTCAGCGTTCTGACGCGCGGGTCGGTAACGTAAAATGCTGCGCAGCGGATCTCCGCCGATTTCTTTTCCGTTGACGATGTCTGCGAGAAACCGCCGTCCTGCATATAGATGCCGGTTTTCATCGGCTGAAAGCTCCAGCCGCCGCCGGCGCACTCATACAGCAGATTAAAGTGGTAGGCGTCCTTTCTGCTGCCGTGGCACTCCGTAAAGCTGTAAAGCTCCTTGTACGGATGCCTGACAAACGCATAGGCAGAAGCCGCATAACCCTTTGGATTTTTGACCTCGCCGAGATACTCGTATTCCAGATGCGGCAGATTGTGCGGGTCGGGGGTCTGGCCGTATTCCTCGGAAAAGACATGATCCGCGATGTTCTTCTGTACCAGATCGTCCATGACGCCGCGCATGGTGAGATGCGCGCCGCTGGTATAGAGCCCTCTGGCATACAGACCGCCGAACAGCACCAGCACGATGCCTGCCGTCAGCAGACGCATCAGCCGGTTATGCCGCCGCACGCGCTTTGCGGTCTCTGCGTACCGGAGAACCTCTGCGGGGCGTTCGGCAGGGGACTGCGGGATGCTGCCGGGCTGCATCTGTGCCCATTCCGCAGCGCATTCCGGGCACTCCGCGATATGCGCCCGGACAAGCTGCTCGCTCTGCGGGGATGCGATGCCGTCGATGCACAGCGGCATCAGATCCCGCACGACTTCATGCTGATATTTCATAGCCGTACCTCTCTTTCATACGTTTGCGCAGTGCTGCGACCGTTCTCCGGTAAATGACCGCCGCCGTATTCGGCTTGATGTGCAGGAGCTCCGCGATCTCGGAATAGCCCGCCTCTGCATACAGCCGGTATTCGACAATGGATTTCGCCGGTTCCGCAAGGGCGGCGATCTCTTTGCGCAAAATTGTGAGCATTTCCTGCTGTTCGAGCTCTGCGGCGGGCGGGGGAGCGGTCATGGGTTCCTCGCTCCTGACAGCAGCGCGCTGGCGGGATTCCTTCCGGACAAATTTGGCGTAGACATTTTTTGCGATCTGAAACAGCCATGTCCGCATACTGCATTCGCCGCGGAACCTGCCAAAGGAGAGAAACGCCTGATAAAATGTCTCCTGTGTGAGCTCCTCGGCGGTCTGCGGCTCAAAGCCGGTCATGCGCAGGATAAAGCGGAACACCTCCGGCTGATAGTTCCGGTAGATCTCCTCGAAGTCCTCCATCGGCAAGCACCTCTTTTCTGCATGATGTTCGGATTCTGTATATTAGTACCCGTTTCCCGGAAGATATGACAGGGAATGAAAAAATTTATTGCGTATTTCAAAGGGGGGAGCGTATCGTTCGGCATCCTTGTTTGATTCTTTTGTCTTGCGCTGTGAATGGGAACATCTCCCGAAAAAAGAAAACGGGTGCCGACTGAATCTGTCAGCACCCGTTCCGTAACACATAATGGGGTCTGGGGACTAGTTCCCAGCGGGGTTTGGGGCGGAGCCCCATTTCAAATCATCGCGGAGCAATACCGCTTTCATCCAGCCATGCGAGGACGTCGTCAACGGTCGTGAAGCAGAGCGATGTGCAGGTATCCGCGCAGCCGTAATAGATCGCGATCCTGCCGGTATCGGCATCGGTCAGCGCCGCGCAGGGGAACACCACATTCGGCACATCCCCGACGCATTCGTAATCCCTCTGCGGGCTGAGCAGATATTCTCTGCCGCGGCGGAGCACCTTCCACGGCTCGTCGCGGTCAAGCAGCACTGCCGAGAAGCTGTACACAAAGCCGTTGCAGGAGGTCAGGACGCCGTGATAAAACAGTAGCCAGCCGCGCTCCGTCTCGATCGGGACAGGCCCTGCGCCGATCTTGGTCGATTCCCACGGTGCCTGCGGAGACATCACATGCCGGTGCTTGCCCCAGAATGTGAGGTCAGGCGACTGCGACAGGAAAATATCCCCGAACGGGGTATGTCCGCTGTCCGAGGGGCGGCTGAGCATCATATACATGCCGTTGATCTTCCGCGGGAACATGACACCGTTGCGGTTGAACGGCAGGAATGCGTTTTCGGTCTGATAAAACGTCCTGAAATCGAAGGTATACGCCATGCCGATCGTCGGCTTCCAGTCGAGGGCATTGCACCATGTCACATAGTATCTGTCCTCAATGAAGCAGACACGCGGGTCATAGCCGTACTGGAACGGCTGGATCTCGGGGTCGTTCCGGACAAATTCGATGCGCTCCGGCTGAATGTCCCAGTGAATGCCGTCCTTTGAGAAGCCCGCATGAAGCTGCATATTGCGCGCTCTGTCATCGACGCGGAATACGCCGGCAAAGCCGTCACCGAACGGAACGGCCGCACTGTTGAAAATGCTGTTCGCGCAGGGGACTGCGTCTCTCCGGATGACCGGGTTTTCCGTATACCGCCAGAGGACGTCCCGGCAGCCTGCCGGCTTATCCTGCCACGGGATATGCGGGAGCGAAGTCCCGCCGATGATCTTTCCATTCATGATGTGCCCGCCTTTCCGCCGCATTGCCGCGGCTCTGCTTTTATTATAGCATGAAAGACGCCTGATTGCAATGCATCATTCGGAAAGCGACAGAAAATCATTCAGCGATAAAGCTAATTCAGAGTTGTACAGGTTATACAAATCACTGCTTGAATAATTGGAATCGTTGAAGCTGCCGTCCGGATTCATCAGATAATCGCCGTACCAGAGCCCGAAGAACGACCAGACGGATTCGTCCAGCTTCATCATTTCGGGGTCGGGGAGCGTGCTGCATTCGCTGAGTGCGAGCAGCTTTCTGCTGTTCGTGATGCGCGCCAGCGAGATGAACTGCTCATAGCGGCTGCCGAACTGCATTCTCGGCTGGAGATAGACGTCCAGCGAGGCGATGTCATAGCTTTGCTCCGGGACGAGATACGCGGCGCTCTGCCCGTTCCAGACCCAGATCAGATTGTTCAGCCTGTGGTAATCGGTCAGGCGGTGCCAGAGCAGCGACCAGAGCTTCTGATAGGCCTCTCTGCCGTCAGCGCCCCACCAGTACCAGCCGCCGCCTGCCTCGTGCAGGGGACGCCACAGTACCGGAATGTTCATGTTATCGAGCTTTTTGAGGCTCACCGCAATGCTGTCGATATCGGTGAGCAGCATCTGCGCCTCTTTCGAGAGCGCGCCGCATTCGACGGCATGCTCCGCCTGCTTCGGGGTCAGCTTCGCGACGGATGCGGGGTCCTTCCGCTGCAGCGCGGTGTAGAGTTTGAAATCGGTCTCATCCGCGTAGACGGAATCGGAGCCGGGGGCATTCCACTGCCACATCAGCCCGACAATGCCGTGCGTATAGACGCTCCAGTCGATCGCGGCGTCGGTCTGTGCGCGGTCGTCGCCGGTGCCGAGTGCGGAAAAGCGGATCGCCGGAAGCTGTCCGGTGATCTGATAGATCAGGTTCAGCTCCGGGTTGCTGCCGTCGGACGCATACTGTCCGGTCAGGACGGTCTTGCCCCACTGCTCCCGCAGAAATGCGTAGAGCTTCTGCGCTTCCGCATCCGCATTCGGATTGCAGAGCGATTCGGTCAGTGCGAAGTCCGGCCGGTAATCGGTCGTGTCGTTCCGCAGCATGATATAATCAAGATCGAGCCCGCCGTCAATGCCGTCGATCGTCAGCGTATTGTCGCCGGCCTCGAGGAAAATGCCGTAGAATGTGATCTTTGTGAAGGTATCATTGCCTTCGAGCGAAAACTGCGAGACCATGCTCCCGTTGATGCAGAGCGCGTTTTCGCAGTCTTTTTTTGCCGCCGCGCAGAGCGTGATATCATAATGCTGGGTCGCTCTGATATGCAGCGGGACGGTCACGGCTGCTTCGGTGTCCTTCGGCAGCGTACCGATATAGCCCTCCCCGGTATAGCCGGGACGCTCACACTGCACGGTGAGCGGGTTCCGGACCTTGAGCGTTTCCGCCTCGACGGTCATGGAAACGGGCGTCTGATTGATCTCCGGGATTGAGAGCATCCTGCGGTCGGGGGGCAGCTCGTCGGCATTCGGCCGTTCCGCACCGTTCGCTGTACCGGCGAGGTACTGCTCATAGAGGTCACGGGTGCTGCGGGAGGGGTCATTGCCGAGCGGCGCAAACAGGAAGGTGCAGGATACGAGTGCGACGGAGAATATCACAAGCAGCCAGCGGGAGAATCCGCTGACGCTGTTTTGCTTGTTCATCCGGTGATCCGGTGTGCGACACCGTCCCGGACGGCATTCCGGTTCAAGAAGCCTCCGCCTCCTTTCAGGCAGTCTGCGGCTTATGCCGCCTTCTTCTGGTTCATCCGGCTGAGCAGTGCCTTCTGCGCTGCTTCGAGCTGGGTGTCGGTCTCTGCTTCGGGATCGTACACGCTGAGCACATCGGGCTCAAGGCCGATCTCGTGATAGCAGGGGGTAATGCCGGTTTCATAGGTCGCGGTGGTCAGTGTGACGCCGCCGCTGGACAGTGCAAGGGTCGCCTGCATGATGCCCTTGCCGAAGGTCTTTTCCCCGACAAGGATCGCGCCGGAGTAATCGCGCAGCAGGCAGGCAAACAGCTCCGATGCGCTTGCCGTGCCGCCGTCCACGAGCACCGCATAGGGCATGTCGGTATAGTTTGCGTCAGAGGTGATGATCGTTTCACGCGTGCCGTCCTTTGTTGTCGAGAAGGCGAGCTCGCCCTCAGGCAGCAGGGGATCGGCAAGCTGTTCGAGTGCGCCGAGCACGCCGCCGTTCTGCCGGACGTCAAAGATAAAGCCTTTTGCGCCCTCCTTGAGAAGCTTCTGACGGGCTTCCTCAAACTGGGTGACGGTGTTGCTGCGGAATTTTTCAATGCGGATAAAGCCGATCTTGTTGTCAAGCATTTTTGCGAGGACCGTGACCTCGTCGATGTGGACGCGCTTGACCGAGAGCTTTTTCTGTCTGCCGGAAGCCTTTTCCTGAACACGCAGCGTGACCGATGTCCCGACCTCGCCCCCGATCTTGTTGATCGCTTCCGTGTAGTTTTCGCGGACAGAGATGCCCTCGACCTCGATCAGCAGATCGCCCTTTCTGATGCCGGCCTGCTCTGCGGAGCCGCCCGGCGCGAGATCGACGATCTCGACGTCGCCGTCATCATTTTTCGTGACGGTGATGCCGATGCCGGTGTAGACGCCGGCTGTCGTGTCCTCATAGTCTGTCAGTTCTCTTGCGCTGCGGTAGACGCTGTAGCGGTCGCCGAGCCCGGCTACATAGCCCGTCAGAATGCCGTCGAGGACGTCCTCCTCCGGCACCTCGCGGTAGTAGTTTTCGCGGACGACGGCGTCCAGCTCATCGAGCCGGTCGTATTTGTCGGCCAGCCGGTCTACCTCCGTGACCTTTTCATTGAACGCTTTTCTGCTCATCGAGAGCGTAATGGTAAAGGTCGCCGCCGCGGTCAGCGCCATCAGACTGAGGACGGTGCCGGGCGATATCTGCTTTTTCAATGCCGGATGCTCCTTCCGAATGAAACGCCGGAAACGGCAAGAGACCTGTCCGTCTCCTGCCGTTTGACCGGATTTTTGCGATTTTGCTTTCTTTTTGTTCTATCTCTGTTTGACTGACCCGTTCCGGTATCAGGGCAGGTAATCAAGCGGATTCACGCGGTTCTTGGTCGAGTTCCCGCCGACACGCACCTCAAAGTGCAGATGCGGTCCCGTGGAATGTCCCGTTGAACCGATAACGCCGACCTGCTGCCCGACGGTCACGGACTGTCCGTCTGCAACCGAAATAGAAGCAAGATGTGCGTAAAGCGTATAGATGCCGTTGCCGTGGCTGATGACGACATAATTGCCGTAGCCGTCGTTGCATCCGCAGCTGGAATTCTTCTTGTAATTATGGGGGCAGAATTTGGCGCCGTGCATCAGAACGGTTCCGGATGCGGCAGCACAGGCAGCCGCGCCGTTGATGCCGCCGTCGCTGATATCAATGCCGCCGTGATAATTCTGCTGATTGTGCAGGGTACGCCAGCCGAAATAACTGCTGACATGATAATGTCCCGGTGCAGGCCACTGCAGCTTGCTGCTGCTCTGCTGCTGCGGGGGTGTTGTGACGACCGGAGCCGCCGTGACCGGAGCCGCGGGCTTTGCCGTTGTCGCGGTCACAGGGTTCTGCTGCTGATTGACAGGTGCCTGCGTGACCGCAGCCTGCTGCTGTGCGGCAGCCTTTTCCTTTGCAAGACGTTCAGCTTCTTCCTTTGCCTTGCGGTCGGCTTCTTCCTTCGCCTTGCGTTCTGCCTCGGCTTTGGCCTTTTTCTCGGCTTCCTCTTTGGCCTTGCGCTCCGCTTCTTCCTTTGCCTTGCGCTCGGTCTCTGCCTTGGCGATCGCCTCTGCGATGAGCTTATCCTCCTCGGTATCCAGCTCCTCGATCATTTCCTCGTAGCCGGCGATCTCCCTTTTGACGGTATCCTGCTGCCCGCGGATCGTCTGCATATCGGAGCTGTTCTGTGCAGCGGCCAGATGCAGTTCATCCTGCGAAGCGCGGAACTCGTCGCAGAGCACATTCATTTCAGTCTCCTGAATATTGAGTGCCTGCAGATTCGCGGTCAGATCCTGCTCACTTTTGTTCAGTTCGCGGATCTCGTCGCGCAGCTGCTCGATGATATCATTGTCATGCTTGGTGATGCGCTTGATGATATCAATGCGGGAGAGGATGTCGTAGAAGCTGGTCGCGCCGACAAGTGCGGACAGAATGCCGTCATTGCCGTGGACATACAGCGCGCGGATGCGCTTTTTGAAGAGCTCCATGTCCTTGGCGACCTGTTCCTTCTGTTCCGCGATCTGATTTTCCAGTTCGCCGATCTTATCCTCGGTGTTCTCCATATCGACATGGAGATCCTGAAGCTGGGAATCAATGAGCGTAAGCTTGTCACTGATGAGCCCGATCTGCTCATTGAGCGTCTGCTCATACTGCGCCTTCTTGCTGAGATCGTCCGCGAGTGCGGCAAGCTGTTCTTTTTTCTTGTTGATCTGCTCCTGCTTTTCCTTTTTCTCCTTGTTGATCTGCTCGATCGTCCGGGTCTCGGCCGATGCGGGCGTCCATGCGGAGAGGGGAGAGACTGCTGCGGTCAAAGCGCAGAGCAGCGCGAGGGTTCGTTTTACGGTTCTGTTCATGTCAGGCTTCCTTTCCTGATGCAGACGGCTTCACCCTATGATATGTGCGCGGGTGTGTCTGCGTGACCGGAGATCAGAACAGATAGGCCTCCGGGTCTACACGGTTGCTGGTGCTGTTTCCGCCGATGCGCACCTCAAAATGCAGATGCGGGCCGGTAGAATGGCCGGTCGAGCCGATGACACCGATCTGCTGACCGACCGTCACGGACTGGCCCTGCGAAACAGTCGCCCTGGCAAGATGCGCGTAGAGCGTATACATGCCGTTGCCGTGGCTGATGATGACATAATTGCCGTAGCCGCCGTTGCAGCCGCAGTTATAGTTTTTGCCGAAGTTATGGCTGCAGCCGCCCTTGACAAGAATGACGGTGCCGGATGCTGCCGCACAGGCTGCCGCGCCGTTGATCGCGCTGGTCGAGCCGATGATATCAATGCCGCTGTGATGCGTGCCCCAGCGCGGGCCGAAGCCGCTGGAAATGCGGTAATAGCCCGGAGCCGGCCATGAGAGCTTGCCGCCCTGATAATCGGGCGTCGGATTGGTCTGCGTCGGCTGTGTGGCCGGTGCCTGCGTGACGACCGGCGCCTTTGTCGTTGCAGGTGCCTGCGTCACGGCAGGTGCCTGTGTGACGGCCGGTGCCGGAGCGGGAGCCGCCGTGGTCACGGTCGTCGGCGTCTGCTGCTGCGGTGCCGCGGTGACGGCTTTCTTCTTGGCAGCTTCCTCTGCGGCCTTGCGCTCGGCTTCTTCCTTTGCCTTCCGTTCGGCTTCTTCCTTGGCTTTGCGCTCGGCCTCCTGTTTTGCCTTTTTCTCGGCTTCTTCTTTGGCCTTGCGTTCCTTTTCTTCGCGCTCTTTGCGCTCTTTTTCCTCCTTGGCCTTGCGCTCGGCTTCTTCCTTTGCCTTGCGTTCTGCCTCGGCCTTTGCGATCGCCTCCGCGATGATCTTTTCCTCTTCCTCGGCGAGTTCATCCATTGATTTCTGGTCGGCCGCGATCTGCACCTTGACATCCGCCTGCCGATCCATGATGATCTGCATTTCGGTGCCGTTCTGTGCAGAGGCCGCACTCAGCTCATCCTGCGAGGACTTGAATTCGCCGTAGAGCACGCCCATTTCGGTTTCCTGAATATTCAGGGACTGCAGATTGGATGTGAGATCCTGCTCGGACTTCTGCAGCTCGCGGATCTCCTTGCGCAGACGTTCGATGATCTCGTTGTCATGCTTGGAGATGCGCTTGACGATATCAATGCGGGAGAGCACATCGTAGAAGCTGGTCGCGCCGACCAGCGCGGAGAGAATGCCGTCGTTGCCGTGCACATACATCGCGCGGATGCGCTTCTTGAACAGCTCGCGGTCCTTTTCGACCTGCTTTTTCTGCGTGTCGATCTGCTCCTCGAGTGCCGCGATCTGCGTCTCGGTATCCTCCATATCGACATGGAGATTCTGGAGCTGCGTGTCGATCAGCAGCATTTTGCCGTTGATGAGCTCGATCTGCTCCTTGAGCGTCTGCTCATACTGCGCCTTTTTGCTGAGATCGTCGGCGAGTGCGGCAAGCTGTTCCTTTTTCTTGTTGATCTGCTCCTGCTTTTCCTTCTTCTCCTTTTCGATCTCCTCGAGCGTTTTCGCTTCTGCGGGAGCGGGCACGTTCTGCCATGCGGAGAAGGATGCAGCAGCGGTGGTCATCGCGAACAGCAGCGCGAGTGTCCGTTTGATCCTGATATCCATTGACTCTGCTCCTTACATATTGGCCGCGCGGTATTTGAGGTGTACTCTGGTGGAGAGCACGGAACCGACCGCGCCGATCACGGAACCGGCGATGACGTAAGCAAGCGTGACGACTGCACTGATCTTGCTGTACGGGATGACATTGCCGAGACCGATCGCGCTGAGGACATCGAATCTGCCGAGCAGATCGACCAGACTGTCGTAGGAGAACCATGTCATCAGTGTGGCAAAGCATCCTGCGAGGAAGCCCGTGACCATGCCCTCAATAAAGAACGGGAACCGGATAAAGCCCTTTGTTGCGCCGACGCTCTGCATAATGCTGATCTCGCGGCGGCGGGAGAACACGCTGGCGCGTGTGGTATTCGAGATGATGACGACGGAAACGATCAGCAGTGCAATGATGATCGCAGAGGCCACGATCGTGATGATGCGGCGGGCTTCCGTCAGCAGCTCCACGAAGGAATCCGGAGAGCTGACCGAATCGACATCGGGGAGCTCCCTGACCGCCTTGACGGTCTGATCCATTTTGGTAATGTCCGCGACGCGGATGCGGTAGGCATCCGGCAAAATCTGTTCATCCTCGTAGGAATCAAAGACCTCGGTATAATCCTGCATATTGATCTTGAGGTTTTCGAGTGCCTCCTCACCGGTATACAGGGATACGGAGCTGACATTTTCCATATTGCGGAGGGTCTCGCCGATCTCCTCCACACGGGCATCGGAGGTGTCGTCCAGCAGGAATACAACTGCCTCGTTCTTATCCTCAATGCCGCCGATGATCGCGTTGATATTGATATAAAACAGGACGGAGATGCCGACCAGCAGCAGGCTGACCAGCAGCACGCAGAAGGAAGCAAACGCCATGACGCGGTTCTTCCACACATTGTCGAAGCCCTGTCTCACGAGATACCGAAAACTACTGAGCTTCAACTTCTGCGCCTCCAATCACTTCGTCGAATACAACCTCGCCCTCGCTGATATTGATGATTCTGCCGCCGAAATGCCGCACCATTTCATGTGCGTGCGTGACCATGAGGATCGTGGTGCCGCAGGCATTGATGCCCTGCAGCAGCTCGACCAGCTCGTAGGCCAGCTCGGGATCGACGTTACCGGTCGGCTCGTCGGCAATGAGCAGGGCAGGGTCATTGACCAGTGCGCGCGCTAAGGCGCATCTCTGCTGCTCGCCGCCGGAAAGCTCGCTCGGATAGCAGTCCGCCTTATCCTGCAGCCCGACCAGCGACATGACATAGGGCACGCGCTTGCGGATCTGCTTTTTCGGTGCGTCGATCACGCGCAGCACGAATGCGATATTCTCATAGACGGTCAGGTTTTCGATCAGGCGGTAATCCTGGAACACGACGCCGATCGTGCGGCGGAATTCCGGGATCTTCCGTTTTTTCAGCTTGATGAGGTCATAGCCGTTGACATAGACCTCACCTTTGTTCGCGTCAAGCTCCTTCATCAGCAGCTTGATCAGCGTACTTTTTCCGGAACCGGAGCGACCGATCACGAATGCAAACTCGCCGTCCTCAACCTTCAGGCTGACGTCGGAAAGCGCTTCGACACCGGTACTCTCATAGGTAACGGAAACATTTTTGAGTTCTACCAAGAAGAATCCTCCTTTTGGACGTTTTGCGGAACGGCACATTTTTTACGAGAGGGTGTGCAGTTCCCCGGACATCGTACTAAGGCCGAAAATCAATTGTTTGAACATGGAAAATGCCAAACGAATACGATTCGTTCGGCACTCCCCAGCAACCATTTTTTTGCAGTAAAATCAGAATTTTACAGGACTTGCAGACAGGTACTTCTTGACCATCAGCGCAATCTTGAACACGATCGCGTGATCGAATTCACGCAGATCGAGACCGGTCAGCTTCTTGATCTTCTCGAGGCGGTACACAAGCGTATTTCTGTGCACGAACAGCTTGCGCGAGGTCTCGGAGACGTTCAGGTTGTTCTCGAAGAAGCGCTGGATGGTAAAGAGTGTTTCATGATCGAGGCTCTCGATGCTGCCGCGCTTGAACACCTCATGCAGGAAGGTCTCACAGAGGGTGGTCGGCAGGTGATAGATCAGGCGGGCGATGCCGAGGTTATCGTAGCTGACGATGACCTTGTCGGTATCAAAGACCTTTCCGACCTCCAGTGCCATCTGTGCTTCCTTGAAGGAGCGTGCAAGCTCCTTGACGCCGATGACGCTGGTGCCGATGCCGACATTGACGCGGGTATAGAACTCGCTCGAAAGGGTATCCGCAATGGAACGGGCAAGCTTTTCGAGATCCTTGCTTTCGACCGTGGACTTGATCTCCGTGACGAGCACGATATCGGTCTCCGTGATGTTGAAGACGAAATCCTTGCTCTTATCCGGGAACAGGTTCTGGATGACATCGTAAGCGGAGATATCATTCGCAGAAACGATCCGGATCAGGAAGACGACGCGGCTGATCTCCGCATTGAAGTGGAGCTCACGCGCCTTGACCACAATATCACCGGGGAGAACATTGTCGAGGACGACGTTCTTGATGAAGTTGTTGCGGTCATACTTTTCATCGTAATACTGCTTGATGCTGGACATTGCGATCGCAAGGATATCCGCATATCTGGCAGCATTCTCGTCTGTTCCTTCGACGAACACCGCGTAGTCGGGTGTTGTCCGGACGCCGAACGGCTTATAGGTGAAGCCGTCGCGGATGAACAGGTCGCCGGATTCGTTCATATCGTTCGATACGAACTCGTTGGTTGTGCCGACCTTGTTGGGGTCGCTGCACGCGATAATGGTAGCGGTCTCATCGACAACGCCGATGGTCGCATGGATGGTGTCATGCATCTGCACGACAAGTCCCTGAAACGGTCTGTTAGACATAATCTCGATCCCTTCGCTTTCTTCATGATTTTTTCAGAGTGGGGAGTGCCATGATACAAAGCGAAAAGGAAATGCCTGTTTTTGCAGGTTTCACTTCAAGAAGATGATCCCGATCTGAAACTATTACAAATTGTAACACATTTCCCTCGCTCGATTGTTACCAAAGTGTGAACAAAGTGTTAATATTCTGCGATTTCAGTCTTTTTTCGACGTTTTCATTGTGAAAAATACCGAATCACAGGATGAAAAACCGGATTTGTACGCTCCAAATTATTACAAACCGGTTACATTTTCTCAGGCGCGGATACCTTGAGGAGCCCGAGCACATTGCCGAGCACCTGACAGGTCGCAGCACAGAGCAGCAGTCTTGCATCGCGCAGCTGCGGGGTCTCCGCATCGCGCACCTTGCACGCGTCGTAGAACTTGTGGAACTGCGCCGCAAGATCGACCGAATATTTCGTCAGTCTGGAAGGATCCAGCGCCTTTGCCGCCGTCTCGATCTCCGCTGGCATCAGTGCCAGCTGACGGATCAGCTCACGCTCTGCCGGGGTAGCGAGCAGATCAAGCTCCGCGTTTTCCGCGGCAGGGACCGGAACGCCGGCCTCCGCGAGATTGCGGATCAGGCTGCAGATTCTTGCGTGCGCATACTGTACATAGTATACCGGGTTCGACGAGGACTTCTCGACTGCGAGGTCAAGGTCAAATTCAAAGTGCGAATTGGCCTCCCGCAGATTGAAGAAGAATCTTGCCGCATCGACCGGGATATCCTCAAGCAGCGTAACGAGCGTTAACGCCTTGCCGCTGCGCTTGGACTGCTTGACGGGGTGACCGTCCCGCATGACCGCGACCATCTGCATCAGCACGACGGTCAGCCGGTCGGCATCGACGCCGAGGGCTTTCAGTGCTGCCTTCAGGCGGGGGACATAGCCGTGGTGATCCGCGCCGAGAATGTCGATCGCGCGGTCAAAGCCTCTGGTCACAAGCTTATTGTAATGGTATGCGATATCCGGCACGACATAGGTCGGGATTCCGTTCGAGCGGACGATGACGAAATCCTTGTCAGCGCCGAGCGCCTCGGCCTTGAACCAGAGTGCGCCGTCCTGCTCGTAGGTGTAGCCGCTGTCTTTCAGCTGCTGAATGATCCCCGCGACGCTGCCGTTTTCATGCAGCGTGCTCTCCGCAAACCATGTGTCATAGTGGATGCGGTACTGCGCAAGATCGTCCTTTAATCCCTGAATGTTCTTCGGGAGCGCGTAGGCGACGAGTGCCTTGCGGCGGTCTGCCTCGGGCTGCGCGGAGAGTGCGCTGCCGTTCAGGTCGTAGTAGCCCTTTGCGTGCGCGATGATATCCTGTCCGAGATAGACGTCTTCGGGCATTGGGAAATCCGCGGTATTGCCGTTTTCGCCGTAGATCGCCTTGCAGAGCGCTTCGGTGCTGTCAGTCTGCTGCATCACAGCCTGTCCCTTGTCCGAGCAGAGCTGCATATAGCGCAGGTCGAGCGACTTGCCGAATTTCTCGATCTGATTGCCGGCGTCGTTGATGTAGAACTCGCGCTCGGTCTCATAACCTGCCGCCTGTAATACGGAAGCGAGGCTGTCGCCGATCGCGCCGCCGCGGGCATTGCCGACATGCATCGGGCCGGTCGGGTTTGCGGAAACGAATTCCACGAGCACGCGCTGACCCTTGCCGGTATCGGATCTGCCGTAATCCGCGCCCTCCTTTGTGATGTTCTTCACCACGCCGGAATACCATTTCTGTGCGAGATAGAAGTTCATGAAGCCGGGGCCCGCGATCTCGACCTTGTCAAAGGACGAGCCCTCCAGTACCAGTGCACCTTCGATCGCCTCGGCAATTTTCCGCGGCGCCATGTGCAGCGCCTTTGCGGAGACCATTGCGACGTTTGCTGCGAAGTCGCCGTGTGCGCGGTCTGCGGGAATTTCAATATTGAAGGCAGGCAGCGGCTCCGCGGGGAAGACCCCTTCGGCGACCAGACGCCCCATTGCCTCCATGATCAGATTTTTTGCTTCCGTTGCGGAAGCGGAAATGTGATTCAAGTGCAGCACTCCTTTCATAGCGTGAATTTCTATGAACCGGCGGAATCAGCTGCTGCGCAGGCTGACCCGCAGATCAATCGTGTTCTGGGCGGAATAGGCCTCCCCGATATCAATGAGGTATCTGAGATGCAGGCTGCCGCCTTCCTCGTCAAGCTCCGCGTTGATTTCCAGTGCGCAGAGCAGCATTTCCATTGTGCCGAGCATCGTGCTGTATTTGACCGGATGCGTCTTGCCGCGTTCAAGGATCATGAGTGCATCGGCAAAGCTGGTCTTGCGAATCGTGACCAGCCCGTCCTGCAGCACGGTGATGATCGTTTCGCCGCTGACGTCGCCGGTCTCATCCAGCTCGGTGTATATGATCTCCGCAGCCTCCGGCGTGATCCGGTAGGACGCGGTGGTGTTCAGTTCGGACTGATCCGTTTCGCCCTCCGCATTCTGGATGCTCATGATGCGGACGACGGCGTTTTCGTCGCGTTCGTGTTTTTTTCTTGCCAATATTCTGACCTCCGTGGGGTTTGCTCAGCGGTCTGCGTGCTCGATCGCCTGCTCAATGAGCTTTTCGAGCAGATAGCGGAACCGCATACCGAGATCGCCCATGAGTTCAGGGTAGATCGCTGATTCGGTCAGCTCCGGCAGGGTATTGACCTCGCCGAACAGGATATCGCCGCGCTCGGTATAAAAGAGATCGAACAGTGCCAGCGATCGGCATTCGAGTGCCTGATAGGCGGTGATCGCAAGCTCGCGGATCGTCTGGGCAGTCGTATCGTCAAGTTCGGCCGGAACGGTCAGTGTACCGTCCTTCAGCTCTCCGACAAACGATGCGAACGGCAGATCATAGCCGAATACGCCGATGCGGAATTCCCTGCCGTGGACAAGCTCCTCCACGAGAACGGTGCTGTCCTGCGTAAAGGCGCGCTTGACATGCGCGGCGAGCTCCGCACGGTTTGCGGCAATGCCGGATGCGACGGCGGAATTGCAGCTGGACGGCTTGACATAGAC
This sequence comes from Oscillospiraceae bacterium, assembly GCA_017545185.1. Lineage (GTDB taxonomy): Bacteria > Bacillota > Clostridia > Oscillospirales > Ruminococcaceae > Firm-04. The sequence continues at coordinate 121,378 of JAFWQJ010000052.1, forward strand.
CGGGTATTCCAGCTGTTCCTCAATGCGGTCATATTCATGCTCCAGACGGCTCATATTGCGCTGGGCGACGGTCGTCCAGTGCGGCATCGGGATGTGCGCGGTGCTCAGAACGGAATGCGTGACCGCCTTGCTGCGGCAGATCGCCGAGCCGAGAATGCTGTTCCCGACATACGGGATATGCGAAAGCTCACAGAGCCCCTGCACAGCGCCGTCCTCGCCGTATTTGCCCATGAGCACGGAGAACACGACGTCAATGCGCTTGAGCGTATAGCTGCCGTCCTCCATGATGAGGATGCCGCGGTGTGCGGAATCCGGGGAGAGGACCGCGGGTGTGCAGTCGGGATTTTCGATCCACTTGCCGTTCCCGATCTCCTCAGTCTCACCGGGAAAATAGAGCCATCTGCCTTTTTTGCTGATGCCGACCGGCACGATCTCGAACCGGTCATCCTCAAGGGTCCGGATGATCGCAGCAGCCGTTTTGCATGAGGTTTCATATTCATTGGATGCGCCGCCGAACAGGATCAGCAGCCGGAGTTTTGCCATAGCCTTGCGCCCCTTTCAAGATGTTGCGTTCATGCGTCTGATGTTGGATTCTTTCGTTGTTTTGGGCATTTTGCCATTTGTGCATAATTCTGATGCGTCCGCGCAGAAACCAATGAAAAACGCTGATATCACGAAAAAAGTGCGTGAACACGCAGAACTGATGCGATCCGCGCCGATTTTTCGTACATTCCTATTTTAGCATACTTCACAAAAAAAAGCAAGTGTTTTTTTGCAAAATCACAGATTTTTTTTGAAAAACTTTCCGGAACCGCACTCTCACGGGGAAACTTCCCGTTTTTTTGCCCAAAGCCCGGAGTCCGGGCGGGCATTTTCCTCCGGGCGGGGAGCCCCCGCGGGCAATTCCCTCCGGGGACGGCAGGTGAAGCTCTCCAAGTTTTCGCAGCACACGCCGCAGGGCGGCTTCTGATAGGTTACTGCTCCCAATGCTGAAGCCCGCCGACAGCATACCGGTAATCCTGATTTCAGTGAACAGTGAATGGTGAATAACGAATAGTGAATAGTGCTTTCGGGAGATGCCCCTATTACTGCGGGCAGCGAAACGATACGCAGGACTGAAAACGCCAAACAGACAGAGGTATGCGCAGCGCCCCAAGAGAGGGGAGGAATAAGGAAAGAGAGTCTGAGAGGAAACCTTAAGGGAGGGGAGAGAATAAGCGACGAAGGAGCGCTCTCGCCCCGCCCTTGTGGTTTCCTCTCAGGAATTGCGGCGGGGCAGCCCCCGCGGGCAATTCCCTCCGGGGGCGGCAGGCGATACGCTCCCAACCAGCCAAGTACACGCCGCTGATCGCGGCTTCTGTAAGGTCGCTTCTCCCAATGCTGAAGCGCGCCGGAAGCGTACCGGTAATCCTGATTTCAGTGAACAGTGAATGGTGAATAACGAATAGTGAAGAGTGAATAACAGCGGTGTGCACTTCGGGCATATCAAAATCAATCGCCGCAGGCGATACCGCCGTTATTCATTCTTCGTTATTCACTCTTCATTCTTCACTTTTTTATTTTTCTCCCATTGAAATTCCCCGGATAATATGCTATAATAATAGACAGCATTTCTTACGGAGGTATAACATGGATATTCTGAAACAAATTGCAGAGGAACTGAAGCTCCGCCCCGAGCAGGTCACCAACGCCGTCGCGCTGCTGGACGAGGGCAAAACAGTTCCCTTTATTGCCCGGTACCGCAAAGAAGTCACCGGCTCCCTTGACGACCAGACGCTCCACGCGCTGAGCGACCGCCTCAACTATCTGCGCAAGCTCGAGGAACGCAAGCAGGAGATCACCGACGCGATCACCGCGCTCGAAAAAATGACCCCCGAGCTCGCCGAGGCTATTTCCGCGGCGAAAACGCTTGTTGAGGTCGAGGACCTCTACCGCCCCTATAAGCAGAAGCGCAAGACCAAGGCGTCCGTCGCAAAGGCGCGCGGGCTGGAACCGCTTGCCTTGCTGATCATGGAGCAGAATATGAACACGAACCTGGAGAAGGAAGCCGCTGCGTTCGTCGATGCCGAGAAGGAAGTCCCGGACGTCGAATCCGCGCTCGCCGGTGCTTTGGACATTATTGCGGAGACCGTCTCCGATGACGCGGAGCTCCGGAAGCGTCTGCGCAATGTGCTCGGACTGCGCGGCAGCCTGACCGTCAAGGCGACCGACCCCGACGAGGACAGTGTGTACCGCAACTATTATGATTATGCGGAGCTGGTCGAGAAGGCGGCAAAGCACCGCATCCTTGCGATCAACCGCGGCGAAAAAGAGGGCTATCTGAAGGTCGCCGTCACGATGCCGGAGGGGCTCGGCGAGCAGATCGTTACCAAGGCGTATGTGAAGAACCAGACCCCCGCGGGTCAGCTTGTCGAGACCGCTGCGCTCGAAGCATACAAAAAATCGCTGCTCCCCGCGGTACAGCGCGAGGTGCGCGCTTCTCTGACCGATGCCGCCGCGGAGCAGGCGATCACGGTGTTTTCCTCGAACCTGCGGCAGTTACTGCTGCAGCCGCCGATGAAGGGCATGATCACGCTCGGGCTTGACCCCGGCTTCCGTACCGGCTGCAAGGTCGCGATCGTCGATCCGACCGGCAAGGTCATGGTGACCGACGTCGTGCATATCACGGCGAACTCGAAGCAGGCGATCGAGCGCGATAAACTGAAACTGAAACGGCTGATCCAGCAGCATCATGTCGAGGCGATTGCGATCGGCAACGGCACGGCCTCCCGCGAATCGGAACAGATCGTCGCGGAAATTCTGCACGAGCTGCCTGAATGCAAGGCTGCGTATATGGTCGTCAGCGAGGCAGGCGCGTCTGTATATTCGGCGTCCAAGCTGGCGGCAGAGGAATTTCCGGATTATGACGTTGCGCTGCGCTCTGCGGTATCCATTGCGAGAAGACTCCAGGATCCGCTTGCCGAGCTCGTCAAGATCGAGCCGAAGGCGATCGGCGTCGGCGAATATCAGCATGATATGCCGCCCGCCAGACTGAACGAATCCCTGACCGGCGTGGTCGAGGACTGCGTGAACGCGGTCGGCGTTGACCTGAATACGGCGTCCGGCTCGCTGCTCTCGTATATCTCCGGCATTCACAGCGGCATTGCGCACAACATTGTTGCATACCGTGAGGAAAACGGCGCATTTACGTCCAGAAAGGCACTGATGAAGGTGCCGAAGCTCGGCGCAAAGGCTTATGAGCTCTGCGCGGGCTTCCTGCGGGTGCGGAACGGCAAAAATCCGCTGGACAACACCGGCGTGCATCCGGAAAGCTATGCGGCGGCAGAGGCGCTGCTCAAGGAATGCGGCTATACGCTTGCCGATGTCGGCGGCGATCTCTCGAAGCTGAGCGAGGCGGTCACGAAGGCAGGCTGCGCGAATATGGCAGCAAAGCTCGGCATCGGTGAGCCGACGCTCCGCGACATTGTGAAGGAATTGCAGAAGCCCGGCCGCGACCCCCGCGACGAGCTCCCGAAACCGCTGATGCGCAGCGGCGATATCATGACCGCAGAGGACTTAAAGCCCGGCATGGAGCTGGTCGGCACGGTACGCAATATCATTGATTTCGGCGCATTTGTGGACATCGGCGTACATGAGGACGGCCTTGTCCATGTGTCGCAGCTTGCAAACAAATTCGTCAAGCATCCGCTCGATATCGTCAAGGTCGGGCAGATCGTCCGTGTCCGCGTGCTCGAGGTCGATGCCAAGCGCAAGCGCATCAGCCTGACCATGAAGGGCGTCTCGCAGGCGGATCTGGAATCCTGAGCCCCCGCAGGCGTTTCGTTGTATAGTGAATAACGAATAATGAATAACGAATAGTGAATAGTGAAGGAGAACACTATGGTATATGTGACCGGCGACACGCACGGCGATTTTTCCCGCTTCAAGCACCCGATGCTCAAAAAGGCGGATGCGAACGATATCGTCATCGTCTGCGGGGACTTCGGCTTTTTCTGGGACGATTCCAAAAAGGAGCAGAAGCTCCGCGAAAAGCTCCTCGATCTCAAATACACCGTCGCGTTCGTGGACGGCTGCCACGAAAACTACGATATGCTGGAAGCCTATCCGGTTGAGGAATGGAACGGCGGAAAAGCCCACGTCATCGCGCCGAACCTTGTGCACCTGCTCCGCGGCGAGATCTATACGATCTGCGGCAAGCGGTTCTTTACCTTCGGCGGCGGACATTCGCAGGATTTTGAATACCGCACCGCCGAGAACTGGTGGGAGCGCGAACAGCCGACCTACGAGGAGATCCTCCACGCAGCCGAGAACCTCAAGGCGCATGACAATACCGTTGATTACATCATCACGCATGAGCCGCCCGCGTCATTGAAGGACTGCCTGCGTGTCGATATGATGCAGCGGCTCGAGGTGCACGCCTTTTTTGAGGATCTGACGCAGATCTGTACATTTCAGCAGTGGTATTTCGGCAAATGTCACCTGAACCGCTATGTGCCGGTCAAGTATTATGCGGTGTTTGACGGCATCTATCCGCTGCGGGATACGCAGGGCAAGGCGCCGGGCGCAGCCTATGACCCGTCCGTGACCGCAGAACCCGAACCGCTGCCGGAGGAGGAAACTGATGCATAACCAGCTCGAAGCCGGGCAGGAGGCGCTCGAACAGACCGCGGGCGTCCTGACGAAGCTCGGGGAAAAGGTCGTCAACTTCATGCCGACGCTGCTTTGCTCGCTGGTCGTGTTCCTGATCGGCGTGCTGATCGCAAGATTCCTGATCTGGCTGCTCAAGCATACGATGAAGCGGGCAAAGGTCAATGCAGCCGCGATCAGCTTCGGACAGTCGTTTGCGCGCATCCTGCTGTACGTGACGCTCATCGTGATCTGCCTGTCGCTGCTCGGCGTACCGGCCGCGTCGGTCGTGACGCTGCTGGGTGCTGCCGGCGTGACCGTCGGTCTGGCGCTGCAGAACAGCCTGTCGAATCTGGCAGGCGGCTTTGTGCTGATGCTCGCGAAACCGTTTCAGGCCGGGGATTACATCATCGCGGACGGCGAGGAAGGCTATGTCGAGGCGGTGACGATCCTCTATACGCAGCTGACTACCCGCGATAACCGCAGCGTTTATCTGCCGAACAGCAGGGTCTCGTCCGGGGCGGTCGTCAATCTCTCCCGCAAGGGCAAGCTGCGCATCAGCATTCCCGTTTCCGTTTCGTACAGCACCGACATTGCACAGACGAGAGACGCGCTGCTGACTGCTGCGAAAAAGCAGAAATATGTCATCCGCGAACCGGAGCCGACCGTCACGGTCAATGTGCTCGGCGACAGCGGCATGGAGCTGCTGCTGAATGTGTGGGTCGCAAAGTTCGATTACTTCACCGCACAGCCGGAGCTCCGGGAGCTCGTGAAGCTGACCCTTGACGAAGCGGGCGTGGAGATCCCGTTCCCGCAGGTCGTTGTACACAAGGGAGAAAAGTGAATATCTGCTCCGCATATAACAAAAACGGGCTCACTGCATTGCTGCAGCGAGTCCGTTTTCTTTCATGTTTTTGCTGTTTGCGGTTATGTGTTCTGTGAAGCCGGCAAGTGTTTCATCCGATATACTGCCAGACTTCACTGTAAAGACGGCCGCCCCACGGAACAAATGACGGCATCAGTGCCCTGAAAGTACCCGGTCCGAAAATACCGTCCTCAGCGATCGGGGCGACGCCGTAGGGGCGCATGTTATCATTACGGATCTGCTGCATCTTCAGAACAGCCTGCTGCGTATTGTAGCCGTAGTAGCCGTCCACAACGATCTTCTGCAGGGGGTTGCCGTATCTGTCGCAGGCACCGTTTCCGCACATACCATTGTAATATGCCTGAATGAACTTGATGCACTCGCGGTCATAATTGGTGCTGCCGGTGTGGGGGTACCAGCCGTAATTGTAACCGTTGACGGGGATTCTGAAGAGGTAATAAGCGGTGGTATAAGGGTCGTGAGCGCTTGCGGTGATTGCGGCGGGCTTGAGTGCTTCGGGGAGAACGATCGGTGCTGCGCCGAGGCAGGTGGCTGCCATCATGACTGAGACGATTCTTTTGGTTGATTTTTTCATGTTTTCTACTCCTTATTCTGAAATGTAGTATATTGACCTTCCGGCCGCGGCTATTATATATCAAAGGCTGCTGTTTGTCAACTGTAAATGTGCGATTTCGGCACTATCTACAAATAAATCGCAATATTATAAAACCTTGCGGCAATCGTAATTGTTAAACGCAATTTTACTAATATCATTTAGCGGCAATTCCGGATTTCTCTGTTTTTATATTGAACATAATGCGAGAAAATGTTAAAAGGTAAACATCCTGTTTTCCGCTCTGCGCACAGCAAACGGGGAGATGAAAAAGGACGCCGAACCCTGTCAGCGTCCTTTTGTATGGTTTCCGGATTTTTTCGGTATGCTTCTGCCTTCGGCGCGCTTCAGCATTGGGAGAGAATGCCTTTCAAAAGCCGCGATCAGCGGCGTGTGCTTTGCTGATCGGGAGTCCGCTCTTTGGCGATCGAGAGCATCAGCTTGATGCGGTTCTGCTGGTTGACGCGTGTCGCGCCGGGGTCGTAGTCGATCGCGCAGATATTGGCATCCTTGTATTTCTCGTTCATGCCGCGGATCATGCCCTTGCCGACGATATGATTCGGCAGGCATCCGAACGGCTGCACGCATACGATATTGCTGTAGCCCTTCTCGATCAGCTCGGACATTTCCGCTGTCAGGAGCCAGCCCTCGCCCATGCAGACGCCGCTGCTGATCGTTTCCTCGCCGAGCGCCTTCAGCTTCGGGAACGGGATCGGCTTCTCAAACTGCGGATAGTCCTTCAGCACACGGAGCATGACGCGCTCAAGCTGCTCGACATACCAGACCGAGGCACGGCTGAACGTCACGCCCTTGCGGTCGCCGTAGAGCTTATGGTTCTCCCGCACGATATTGAGGCTGTACATCGCGAAGCCGAGGATCCCCGGCACCATGACCTCTGCGCCCTGCTCGACGAGGAAATCCGGCAGGTGATCATTGCCGAAATCCGCATACTTGACGTAGAGCTCCCCGACGATGCCGACCTTCGGCTTGACGGTTTTCGTCACGGGGACCGCAGCAAAGTCGTCCGCGATCGCACGGAAATTCCGCTTGATGCTGTGCATGGTGAGCCCCTTGTTCTCCCGGATCTGGTCAGTGAGCTTGACGCGCCATTTCTCCATGACAGCGGCCGCATCGCCTTTGTTGTTCTCATACGGCACGACCTGATTGCGCAGCAGCATGACGAAATCGCCGTAAAGCCATGTGATGAGCCCTTTCAGGAACATCAGCGGGGAGATATCGAAGCCGCTGTTCTTCTCGATGCCGCCGAAGTTGACCGAGACGACCGGCACATATTCGAGCCCGGCCTTTTTCAGCGCCTTGCGGAGCATATGCACATAGTTTGAGGCTCTGCATCCGCCGCCGGTCTGATAGAGCATTAGCGCGGATGTTTTCGGGTCAAACGCGCCCGATTCCAGCGCGTAGATCAGCTGTCCGATGACGACGATCGCCGGATAGCAGGCGTCATTGTGGACATATTTCAGCCCCGTGTCAATGACCTTCTGCCCGTCGAAATCGAGCAGCGCGATCTTGTAGCCCGCATCCCGGAACACCGACGCCATCAGCGAAAAGTGCACCGGCAGCGCGTTCGGGACAAGAATGGTATGCGTTTTTTTCATTTCCGGGGTAAATTCCGGATACAGCTCATTGGTTGCCAAGCTTTAACTCTCCTTTTTGCACCCATCATAGCCCGCCGCGGCAAACAGGCTCCGCAGGCGGATCTTCGCGGCACCGGCGTTCGTGACCTCGTCAATTTTCAGCTGCGTATAGATCTTGCCGGATTTTTCGAGGATCGAGCGCACCTCGTCCGTTGTGACGGCGTCCACGCCGCAGCCGAAGGATACGAACTGCACGAGGTTGATCCGCTCCTCGGGCAGCGCCTCCGCGACATATCTTGCGGCGAGATACAGCCGTGCATGGTATGTCCACTGGTTTAAGACGGTCGTCCGGAACGGATCGACGCGGCAGGCGATGCTGTCCTCGGTGATGACGACGGCGCCCAGTCCGCAGATCAGCTTGTCCAGCCCGTGATTGACCTCGGGGTCAATGTGGTAGGGTCTGCCTGCCAGCACGATGACCGGCATCTGCTTTGCCTTCGCGATCGCGAGGAATTCCTCGGCCTTGTTGCGCACAGCTTTCATATAGCATTCGTATTCGCGGTATGCGGCATCCGCAGCGGCCTTCATCTGCTTCGGTGTGAAGCTGTAGCCGTATTTCTGCAGGATCGCACGGAACTTCGCGGGGAAGCTTTTCCGGTTGTGGATGCCGACAAAATCGTGCAGGAAGCGGATCTCCTTCAGCGCCTTGATATTGATGTTCGCGACCTCGGGATAATACGCGACGACCGGGCAGTTATAATGGTTGTCACCCGCGCCCTCATCGACATTGTAGCTCATGCAGGGATAGAAGATCATGTCGGGATTTTCCGCGAGCAGGGCTTCAATATGTCCGTGCAGGAGCTTTGCCGGGAAGCAGACCGTATCCGAGGGGATCGTGTGCTGCCCGGAGAGAAACAGCTTTCTCGTGGAATCCGGCGAGACGATGACGCTGAACCCGAGCGCCGTCAGCAGCGTATGCCAGAACGGGAGCAGCTCATAGAGATTCAGCGCGAGCGGGATGCCGACGACCGGCTGTCCTGCTTTGCGTTCGTTTTTGCGGTATTTCATCAGGAGCTGCCGCTTTTCCTCGTAGAGGTTGCAGACCGTCGGCTGTTCTTTCAGTTTGAGCGGACGGTCGCAGCGGTTGCCCGCGATAAAGGTATGTTCCCCGCCGAAGGAATTGACGGTCAGGGAGCAGTTGTTGTGGCAGCCCTTACAGGTGATTGTTTTCACGGTATGCGTAAAATCACGCAGCTGCTCTGCGGTGAGCAGCGTGCTTTTGCCGGTGCTGTGCTGCATCGCATAGAGCGCGGCACCGTAAGCGCCCATGATGCCGGAGATCTCCGGGCGGACGACCTCCTGCTTCAGTTCCAGCTCAAAGGCGCGGAGCACCGCATCATTGAGGAAGGTGCCGCCCTGCACGACGATATGCTTTCCGAGCTCGGATGCATTCGCGCAGCGGATGACCTTATAGAGCGCGTTCTTGACCACGCTCACGGAGAGCCCCGCGGAGATATTTTCCACGGATGCGCCGTCCTTCTGCGCCTGCTTGACGGAGCTGTTCATGAATACCGTGCAGCGCGAGCCGAGATCGACCGGCTGTTCCGCAAAGAGCCCGAGTTTCGCAAAATCCGCAATGGAATAGTGCATCGCCTCCGCGAAGGTCTGCAAAAAGGAGCCGCAGCCCGAGGAACAGGCTTCATTCAGGAAGATATTGTCGATCGCATGATTGTGGATGCGGAAGCATTTGATATCCTGTCCGCCGATGTCGATGATGAAATCGACGTCCGGCTTGAATTTCTGTGCCGCGGTATAATGCGCGATCGTTTCGACAATGCCGAGATCGGCGCCGAACGCCTCGCGGATGATGTCCTCGCCGTAGCCGGTGACAGCCGCGCAGGCAATGTGCATCCCGGGGTATTTCTCATAGAGATACAGCAGATAGTCCCGGACGACGGGAACCGGATTGCCCTTGTTCGACTGATAGATCGTATCAAGGATGCCGCCGTCCGCGTCGGTGACTGCCGCCTTGATCGTCGTGGAGCCTGCGTCAATGCCGAGGAACATATCGCCCTCCGGTTTGTCAATATACCGGATATGCGCGGAATTTGCCTTGTGCCGCGCACAGAATGCGCCGTATTCCTCCTGCGAGGAAAACAGCGGCTGCATGGTCATATAACTGCCCGATGCGGTGTAGGCTTCTGCCTTTTCCGCGAGCGCGGTCAGGGAGAATGCCCGGTCATCGCACTGCATCGCCGCCCCGTAAGCGACATAATAGAGCGCGTGCTCGGGGCATTTTCCGGTCAGGTGCAGCGTCTCGTCGAAGCTTTTGCGCAGCATATCGAGATAGGTGAGGGGCCCGCCGAGATAGAGCACATTCCCTTCGATCGGGCGTCCCTGCGCAAGGCCGCCGACGGTCTGGTTGACGACCGCCTTCAGGATGCTGGCAGCGATGTTCGGGAACCCGGCGCCCTGATTGAGCAGCGGCTGGATATCCGATTTGGCGAACACGCCGCACCGCGAGGCGATCGTATAGATCTTGTCGGCTTTGGCCGCGAGCAGGTTCATGTCATCCGGCGTCACGCCGATCAGCGTGGCCATCTGGTCGATGAACGCGCCGGTGCCGCCCGCGCAGCTGCCGTTCATGCGCGCCTCAAAGCCGCCGGTCAGAAAGAGGATCTTTGCGTCCTCGCCGCCCAGCTCAATGACGACGTCCGTGCCGGGGTTCAGCTTTGTGACCGCAGCACGCGTCGAATAGACCTCCTGCACAAAGGGGATCTCCAGTGCCTCCGCAAGACCCATGCCCGCGGAGCCGGAGATCGTAATATGCATATTCTCGTCACCGGTCTGCTCCGTGATCCGCCGGAGATAAACCGCTGTCATTTCCGCAATGCGGGACATGTGCCGCTCGTAGGACGAGAACAGGATCTCATCCTGCTCACCCAGCACGACGCATTTGATGGTTGTGGAACCGATATCCAGTCCGAGTCTTTTCATATAGTATCCGTTGCCCTCTGATTTCATTTCCGGCATTTTCGCCGGGGATTTTACACTCCTTTATATTATAACATACCGTGTACATTTTGTAAAGTCCTGATTTGTGCAGGTGTGCGGAAACCGGGCGATTGTTTTATCTATAATGCATAAATTTGTCGCATTTCATTGACAATAACACATATAAATGGTATAATAATGATACCGTATCAGCACGTTACAATGCAACGAGAGGAAGTATTATGTATGGGTAAATTCAAGCAGATTTTCAGACGGGCAGCCGGTATTCTGACGGCGGCCGTGCTGGCCGGCGGACTGTTTCCGGTGCTGCCGCAGTCAGCTTTTGCGGCCGGCGGAACCTGCGGAAGATCCGCGACATGGGATTATTCCGGCGACACGCTGACGATCAGCGGCACGGGCGCGGTCACAATGGTCTCATGGACGAGCGTCAGCTCCACGCTCAGGAACGTCGTTATCCAGGACGGCATTACGTCTATGCCGTCTTATGCATTTAACGCATACCAAACACTGGAGAAGATCGAAATGGCGGATTCTGTCACGCAGCTCGGCGCAAATTTCTGCTACGGCTGCATCGCCCTGAAGCAGGTGCGGTTCTCGAAGAATCTGAAGATCATTCCGAACAACGGCTTTTACGGCTGCAAATCGCTGACCGCGGTAGAGCTGCCGGCCGCACTGGAGGCAATCGGCATCAGTGCCTTTTACGGCGCGCTCGGGCTGACCGAGATCGCGCTGCCGGACGGCGTGACGTCGGTCGGGCAGGCAGCCTTTATGGGAACGAATCTCCGGAGTGTCTCGCTCGGCAAGTCCCTGAAGACGATCGGCGCAAATGCTTTCTATCCGGGCTGCTTTTCGTCCGTCGTGATACCGGATACGATCCAGGCGATCGGCTCCGGTGCGATCGGCCTCTGCTATGAGTCCGTGAAGGCAAGCGGCAATTCCTTCATCGGCAGTTCGGGCGGCAAGCCGGCCGTCACGGTGATTTACGGCAAGCCGGGCACCGCAGCGGAGACCTTTGCAAAATCCGCGGGACTGGAGTTCCGAAGCGCCAACGGCTCCGATCCGCCTGCGCATACGCATACATGGTCGGAGTGGGCACCTGCCGCGAAATGTGAGGAGGCTGTCGTCCAGACCCGTACCTGCAGCTGCGGCGAATCCCAGACGCAGACCGTTCAGCCGCTCGGACACAGCTTCGGCGCATGGGATGTCCGCAAGGCACCGACCTGTACGGAGGACGGCGTCAATTCCCGGAAATGCAGCCGCTGCGGCAAAGAGGAGACCGCTGCAGTTCCTGCGGAAGGCCACAACTGGGGCACCCCGCAGTATCAATGGTCTGACGGACATGCGAAGTGCACGGCATCGAGAACCTGCGCAAAATGCGGTGAGACCGAGCACGAAACCGTACAGAGCAGCTATGCCGTGACAAAGCAGGCCGGCGTCGGTGTTCCGGGCGAGGGCGTCTATACTGCGGCATTCAGCAACCGAGCGTTTGCGGCGCAGTCCGTGGAGGTCGAGATCCCGGCCGTGGATTCCAGATGGAGCACGCCGGAATACACATGGTCTGCAGACGGCAGACGCTGTACCGCGACCCGGAAGGAAGCAAACTCCGGCAAGACCGAATCCGAGACCGTGGATGCGGTGTATTCCGCAAATCCGGACGCGACCTGCACGAAAAAGGGCAAGGCCGTTTATACGGCAAAATTTGAGAATCCGGCATTCAGCGAGCAGACCCGTACCGAGGACATTCCTGCAAAGGGACACAGCTGGTCGGACTGGACTTTGGATGAGCCTGCCGGCTGCGAATCCGACGGCAGAGAGATCCGTACCTGTAAAAACTGCGGCGAGACGGAGCTCAGACTGACGGAACCGACCGGCCACAGCTTCGGCGACTGGAAAGTCAAAACCGCACCCGGCTGCGAGAACGACGGCATTGAGGAGCGCAAATGCGCAAACTGCGGCAAGACCGAGGAGCGCATCGTCAGCGCGACCGGCCACAGCTTCGGGGAATGGAAGGTCAAAACTGCACCCGGCTGCGAGACGGCGGGCATCGAGGAGCGCAAATGCGCAAACTGCGGCAAGACCGAGCAGCGCGATCTCTGGGCACTCGGCCACGAATGGGGCGAATGGAAAACGACCCGTCAGCCGACGATCGACGCCGAGGGCATTGAGGAAAGCAAATGCGCCCGCTGCGGCAAGACCCGCACGCAGGAGATCCCGAAGCTGACGAGCTATGTGATCACGGTCACTGCAAATGAAGGCGGCACTGTCACGCCGAACGGCGAGATCCGCGCGGCGGCAGGCAGCAGCACGACGGTCAGCTTCCGGGCAAACAACGGCTACCGCATTGCGGCGGTGCTGCTGGACGGCGAATCCGTTTCGCAGAACGGTTCCCTCACGATCCGCGACCTGAACGCAAACCATACGGTCTCCGTGGTGTTCCAGCAGAATGTGCCGCAGGTCGTCCGGAGCTGCATTGCAGTCTCGGCATCCCCGAAGCGGAACGTCTGGCTCTCGGATGAGGGCTCGTACCAGATGCGTGATTTCACGCTGGTCGCGGTCATTTCCGAGAACGGTCAGACGAAGGAAGTCGATATCACGAATGACTGCTTTACGAATATGACGCCGGCATCCGGCAATGCGGTGACGTTCAAGTACCGCGGCGGCGACCGGGATATCCAGAGTTATTTCAGCACGCACGGCATCAGCTGCACGGTTCCGGTGTATCTGCGCGGCGACGCAGATCTGAACGGCAAGGTCGAGGTCCAGGACGCGATGCTCGCGCTCAAGCATTATGTAAACGGGGTTGCGGGCAGAAAGGAAGAGCTCCTGAACGATGTGCAGAAGTTCGTTACGGATGTGGACGGCAAAGAAGGCGCGACGCTTGCGGATACGACCTACATTCTGCGGTATTACACGAAGAGCCTTGCCGGTCTGAAGCCGACATGGGCGGACGTCATGGCGGGTTAGCGGGGAGCCCCCGCGGGCGATTCCCTCCGGGGCGGGGAGCCCCCGCGGGCATTTCCCTTCGGGGACGGTGAGCGTAGTTCTCCCAATATTCGCGGTACACGCCGCGGGGCGGCTTCTGCGGCTTTGCTTCTCCCAATGCTGAAGCGCACCGGAAGTACAATCAATCACAAAAGGACGCTGATTGCTGTCAGCGTCCTTTTTATATCTGTATAACGGGGGCTGCGGACAATGTATGCTCTCACCGCTTTTTCTTTTTGCTGTTATGCTTTTTCTGCGGGTAGCTCTTTTGCTGCTGCGAGATCGGTTTGCGTTCCTGTGCCGCATTGTGCGCAGCAGCGGATTCCGGCTCCTGTAACGGCTTCGTTTCTACCGGCGGATCCGGTTCTTGTTCCGGTACTTCCGGCTCCTGTAAAGGCTCCGGTTCGATCGCCGGATGCTGGATCGCCTCCATGGTCGGGCCGTTCAGCGGCCTGTCCACAATGCGAAGTCCGGTTTCGGGTTCGGGTTCCGGCACGGCGAGCCGTTCGGCCTCCTCCATGTTATGGATCGCCTCTTTCAGCAGCTGATAGAGGATCGCGAACAGCGGCACGGCAAAGATAATGCCCATGATGCCCGCGAAGCCGCCGCCCAGAATGACCGCGACCAGCACGAGCAGTCCCGGCAGGCCGATCGAATTGCCGACGACGCGCGGGTAGATGAACTGTCCCTCGATCTGCTGCAGCGCGAGGATAAACACAAGGAACCAGATCACGCGCTCGGGTGCCTCAACGAGGATCAGCAGCGCACCGACGCCGCCGCCGATCCATGCGCCGATGATCGGGAGCAGTGCCGTGATGCCGGTCAGAATGCCGATCGTCGCGGCATAGGGGAACCGGAAGATATACAGCCCCAGCGTACAGAGCGAGCCGATGATGACCGCCTCGATGATCTGTCCGGTCAGGAAATTCGCGAACGAGGTGTTTGCAAGATGCAGGATGCGGAACACCTGCTCCTGATACCGCTTCGGCGAAACGAGCTGCAGGAACTTGTGGAACACATAGAGCACGCGTTCCTTCTGTACGAGCAGATAGATCGCGATGATGAGCCCGAGCACGAGGTTCGTGACCGTGGACAGCACCGAGGCCGTCGCGGAGAACGCCGTGCCGAGCACCGAGGTGATCTCGACCTTGCCGTCAAGAAAATTCGTGACGTAGTTGTATGCGGTGTCCCAGTCAACGTCAAATTCGCGGAGCTTTTTCATGATAAATTCCGGCGTGTTCCATGCAAGGAGCTGTTTTTCGCAGATCTCCCAGAGCTGATCCTGACTGCGCGGCATTTTCTCGATCAGCATGTTGACCGCGTTCGTAACCTGCGGGATAATGAGCAGGACGATCATGGCGAGCAGGATCAGGCCGAGCAGCACCGTGCAGACCGCGCTCAGTACCGGCGCGATCTTCCGCTCGATCGGGTGACTGGATGCCGACATATTGCGGAATACCTTGTGTTTGAACAGGTTGAGGATCAGATTGATGACGAACGCGATGCAGATGCCGTAGGCGACCGGCCGGATGATCGCGAACAGCCAGACAAACGCGCTTTTGATCGTGGAGAAATGCGTGAGCCCGAGATACAGCAGAATGCCGTAGGTCACGAGCATGAATGAGGATTTGAGCCGCGGACGGCGTTCATGATCCATGAGATTCCCTTTCGTTATGCGTCATTTTTTTTGGATTCCGATGATTTGGCACTGTGTTCCATTTCGTGTGCGCGTGCATAGGCGGCGCGGTGCAGTGCCTCCTGCGAGTTCTCGGCAGGATTGCCGCCCTCGGGGAGATGATAGTCGCCGTCCGAAGTGCGGCAGCGCGCCTTGACGGGATCGTCAAACTGCAGCCGGAATTCGCTGTAAAGCCGTTTTCTCAGTGCCGCATCCTTGACCGGCGCACAGATCTCCACGCGCTTGACGGTATTGCGCGGCATGAAGTCCGCGGAGCCGAGATAGACGCGCATCCGCTCCGGTGCCCCGAAGAAATAGACTCTGCCGTGTTCGAGATACCGCCCGACGATGCTGCGCACCTCGATGTTTTCGGTGCGGCCGGGGATGCGGGGGATCAGGCAGCAGATGCCGCGGACGAGCAGCTCGATCTTCACGCCCGCGCAGGAAGCCTCGATCAGCTTTTTCATGATGTTCTTGTCGCAGAGGCCGTTCATGCGCAGACCGATGTAGGCGTCCTCGCCGCGCTTTGCGTATGCGATCTCATCGTCGATCATGCCGAGCACGGGCTCCAGCAGACCGAAGGGTGCAGCGAGCAGCTCTGTCTGCGGGTCGGGGAGCTTGTTTTCGCGCAGGGCATCGAAGATGTTTGCGGCGTCCTGTGCGATCTGCTTATCCGCCGTCATCAGGCAGTAGTCGGTATACATCGCGGCTGTTTTTTCGTTATAGTTGCCGGTGCCGATCTGCGTGAACGCTTCGACCTTCCCGCGGTTTTTGCGGGTGATCAGCAGCAGCTTGGAATGTACCTTGTAATTCTCCGGACCGTAGATCACGCGGACGCCTGCGCGTTCAAGTGCCTTCGACCATTTGATATTGCCCTCCTCATCGAAGCGGGCGCGGAGCTCGGTCAGTGCAGTGACCTCCTTGCCTCTGCCTGCCGCCTCGCAGAGTGCTGCAATCACGCGGCTGTCTCTTGCCATGCGGTAAAGCGTGATCTGGATGCTCAGCACGGCGGGATCGTCCGCGGCTTCATCGAGCAGGCGCAGGAACGGCCGGATGCTCTCATAAGGATAGCTCAGCAGGATATCATGCTTCCGGATCTGCGGGAACATGGAACCGTGCTCCGCGACCATCGCGGATTTCTGCGGCACCATGCGCACATACTGCAGCTTCGGGTCCTGCACGAGATTCTTGCACTCATAGGCAAAGGAGAGGTCGATCGGTGCCTTGGCGTAGAACACCTGCTCATCTGTGATATCGAGCTTTTTGCAGAGGTAGTCGAGTGCGGGCTGATAGAAGGTCTCGGAGAGTTCCAGCCGGACGACCGGGAGCCGCTTGCGCTCCTGCAGCATCAGCTCCATGTCTGCTCTGGTATCGCCGGTGCGCATGTCGCCGATGTCCTCCGGCGAGATGCTTGCAGAGCGCGTCACGCGGAGAATGGTGCGGTCAATGACGCGGGAGTTGCCGAACACGGTATGCGCATAAGCGAGAATGACGTCCTCCGCGAGCACGAATCTGCCGCCGCCGCCGAGCCGCACCATGCGCTGACACTGATCGGATACCGGGAGAATGCCCATGCGGATGCCGGATTTGGATTCGAGCCGCAGGACGATGTACAGGGCGCGGTCGCGCAGAAACGGGAACGGCTTGCCTTTATCGACGATGACCGGCATGGAAAGCGGCCGGATCTCTCTGCGGAACCAGTCCGCAAGGAGCACCTGTTCTGCGGATGTCGCAGAGGCAACGCTGACCTGTTCGAGCCCCTCGCTGCGCAGCGCACCCATGATCTCGTGGTAAGCGGAATCGCGGGCGGGCAGCAGTGCGCGCACCTGCTCATAGACCGCTTTCAGCTGGGCTTTGGGCTTCATGCCGCTGATCGAATCCGGCTTGTCGGGTTCCTCCGCCTGCTTGCGGATCAGGTTGCCGACGCGGACACGGAAAAATTCATCGAGGTTGCTCTGGAAGATCGCGGTAAAGCAGAGGCGTTCCAGCAGCGGATTGCTCTCCGCCCGTGCCTCTTCCAGTACGCGCGCGTTGAAGCGGAGCCATGAAAGCTCGCGGTTTTCAAAGCATTCGTTTTTCATAGCAGGTCTCCTGCCTTTCCGTAAAATGGATACTTCTTTATTATAACACATTTTACGTTGAATTTCAATGGGAACGCAGCAAAAAGATTCATGCTGCACTCCATGGGAGCAAAAACGGCAGCGGCCACTGCCCGCTTATAACATATGATAAGCAAAATTTCAATGGGAGCAGAGAAAAAAAGCGTGAATAGTGAAGCGCGAACAGCGAATAACGAATCGCGGCGGAGTGCTCTGCGGGCACCTATCAAAAAATATCGCCGCAGGCGATACCGCCATTCTTCACGCTTCACCATTCGTCATTCACTATTCACGAAAAAATTTTTACACCGTATATCCCTTTTCCCGAAGGCTGTCGATCAGCTCCCCGAGGATCGTCGCATTTGTTTCCGAGACCGAATGCAGCAGATAGACCGCGCCGCCGTGTGCCATATCCGTCAGCTTCTGAAGGGCTGCGGCGGGCTCCGGCTGATCGTCCGTTTTCCAGTCCTCGTATGCCGCGCTCCAGAACAGTGTCCGGTAGCCGAGCGACTTGACCTTTTCCAGCGAAAATGCGTCGTATTCGCCGCAGGGCGGCCGGAAATACTGCATGTCATAGCCGTACTGCTGCTGCACGAAGCTGTGCAGCGTCATCAGCTCCTCCTCGATCGCGGCACTGTTCATGCCCGCGATGCAGGCGTGCTTCATGCCGTGGTTGCCGAGCGTGTGTCCCTCCACGATCATGCGTTCAATGAGCGCGGGTTCCTTCCGTGCATAGTCGCCGGTCAGGAAAAAGATCGCAGTCACATGCTTTTCCTTCAGCGTGTCAAGGATTTTCGCGGTATAGCCGTTCTCGTAGCCCTGATCGAATGTCAGGATGATCCGCTGCGGGTCATCCGAGAGCGCAAACGCGCCGGAAGCGGCGTACTGCGCCTGAAATGTGACGGCACCGGCCGGACGGTTCATCGCATCGCGTTCTCTGCCCTGACCGTAGCCCTCCGCAGAGACCTGCATCCCTGTCAGCAGGGAGACCGCCGCCAGCACCGGAAACAGATACTTTGCCCGTTTCATGCTGTCATCCTTTCCTGCGGAACATGTCCGCATTTTCAGGTTATGCAGCAGCGGACATTTTATGTGAGGAAGCTTTTTCTGACTGCTTCATTTTTCCTCTGTGTATTCCGCCCGGTTTGCGGCATACTGTTCCTGTCGGAGCATCCGATGATGCGATATGCGAAAGGAGCAGCAATATGGAACAGCGTGAATCCGATATCAAGATCTATGTGCCGCGGTATCAGGGCGGCGGGAATGATATTCCGAAGCAGCGCCCGGAGCAGCCGGAGCCGAACCCTGAACCGAAGCCCGGCGATCAGCCGCCGGAGATCGTGTGCAGGGGAGCCGGGTGATGCGGTATACATGATTTCCACAGGATTGCGGCGGAATGTACGGGAAGTTTTGGGGGAACTCTCCAAAAACGGCACCGGTTCCGCCGGAATGACCGGAATGCTTGACGAAATAACGATTTTGCGATATAATATAGCATGGATGATTTCGCATTCCGGTGATTGGAGGACAGTATGGCTTTGGTATCGGTTTCAATACTCAACGGCGATCTTGCACGTTTGGCGGATGTTGCCGCGGTGATCGGAGATGCGCGTGCGGATATGCTGCATTTTGATGTGATGGACGGCAGCTTTGTGGACAATCTTTCCTTCGGGCTGCCGGTGCTGAGCTGCTTAAAGCCGCTGGTCACGCTCCCGGTCGATGTACATCTGATGATCGAGGATCCGCTGCATTTTGCCGAACGCTTTGTGAAGGCCGGCGCGGATCTGCTCTCATTTCATATCGAAAGCCGCTCCGATGCAGGGGAGACGCTGAACGCGATCCACAGCCTCGGCATTCCGGCGGGCATTGCCGTTTCCCCGGATACGCCGGAGGAAACGGTCTTTCCGCTGCTTGAGAAGATGCAGCCGGAGGATTTTATCCTGATGATGACCGTCCGTCCGGGAATGGGCGGGCAGCAGTTCATGCCGGAGGTGCTGAAAAAGATCGCGCATCTCCGCAGCCGCATCACGGCGCTGGACATGCCGCTCCATATCGAAGTGGACGGCGGCATCAACGCGGAGACCGGCGCGCGCTGCCGGAAAGCAGGCGCGGATTATCTGGTCGCGGGCTCCTATGTGCTCTGCTCGGATGACCCGGCAGAAGCGGTGCGCTCGCTGAAAACGCCGCTCTGAATCAGAATACCCTGACGGCATCCTGCTCGCAGAGGCAGCTGCCGTATTCCGATAACCTTGCGCGGTTCAGCGGGGACAGCCGGAACGGTCTGCCGTATTCCGACAGCAGATGATGAACGGTCGCGGCACCCGTGCGCCGGAGCTTTAAGGTCAGGATGAACTGGCAGCGGTATTCATAGAGCCTGCTGCTGATGATCGCATCCTGCTTTTCGCGGAGCAGCCTGCAGCAGCTTTTGAGCGTGCTGCGGTCGGGGAACCTTGCCGCAAGGCGGACGGTCTTTGTCTGTTTCGGCTTTTCGGCGGGCGCGGACTGTACCGTAAAATACGCGGAGAGACTGCCGTCCCTTGCGGTCAGCAGCTCGACCGTGACCGGATGCGCCGTGAACGGAATGCCGGTCGCGAGCTCCGCCTTTGAGAGCATGAACGAGATCAGACGGAGCACCTGCGGCGAATCCGGCGGTGCATCCGGATCATATAAAAAGACGGTCAGCTCATCCGCTGTGAGCTGCACCTTGACGGACTGTGCGGAGAGCTGCTGTACGGTCATTGGATATCCTTTCTGCCGGAGATCCCGGCGGTGAGCATTGGGGGTGAACCGGTTGCAGAATCAACTTGAGGGCAGGCAGATGTTTGACCGCGGCTGTGCGCTGCTGGCGATCCTTGCCGCTGCTTCTTACAGCTACGGCTTTCGGGTCTGGCTGCTGGCTGCTGCTGCGCTGATCGTTTCCCTGCTGACGGAATGGTGCTGCCTGTATCTGCGGAAGCGTCCCTTTACGCGGGCGAATCTGGATGCAGGGCTCTGCGGCGTGATCCTGCTGCTGATGCTACCGGCATCCGTTCCGTTCTCTTTGCTTATCATGTCCTGTATTTTTGCAATTATTTTCGGCAGACAGCTCCTCGGCGGCAGGGAAAATCCGGTCGTGCATCCTGCGGCGGCGGGCTTTTGCTTTGCGATGCTGAATCAGCGCGCTGCCGTGACAATGTTTTCCAAACGCTTCGGCGCGATCCCGCTTGCGGGTGCGGATGCCGGTGCACTGGTCAGCGGCATCTCGGACACGTTCAACCGCGGCAGAGGCCTTTCGGGTCATGCGGTTGACTGGCTGACCGGTCTGCCGAACCAGCCGCTCGGGACGGGTTCGGTCGTGCTGCTTGCGGTTGTTGCCGCGGTACTGGTGCTGCGGAAGGCGGCGAACGGCTGGGTGCTTCTGCCTGCTGTTGCATTTTCCGCGTTCTGCAGCGTACTGCTTGGGTTTATGCGGCAGCCTGCCGTGCAGATCATCGGGCTTTGCCTGACAAATCAGTTTTTGTTTTCGGTGATCTTCCTGCACGCGGATCCCGCCTTTTCCCCGCCCGATCTGGCGGGCTCGCTGTACGGCGTTGCGCTGGCCGGTGCGTCGGTGATCCTGACGCGCGTGCTGTTTATCACGGATGCGCCCGTGATGCTGGCGGTGCTACTCTCACCGGCAGCGTTGAAGCTGTGCGAACTGATGCGCAGATATCAGCCGCAGAATGGAGGTGCTGACGGTGCAGAACGAAACGAAGCGTCTGCCGTACCGGGATCCGGTACTGACTGACGGCCTGCTCGCGGCGCCGCTGGCGGTGTTCTGCGAGGATTTCGCGCACGGACTGGCAAGCGCCTTTATGCTGGCGGCTGTCATGCTGATCGCCGTCCCGCTGACGGCACTCGTTCCGCGGAAGCTGCCGCTTTCGGTGCGCATCCTATTTTATTCTGCCGTCTGCGCTTTGGTGTATATCCCCGCTGCACTCTTTGCAGCGACCTTATTCCCGACGGTTTCCGGCGGCATCTGGATGCCCGTGATCGCGCTGATGCCGGCCATGACGGTCTGCCGCGACCGCTATTTCGGCGGAAAGGGCATGTTCCGCAATCTGCTGCGGACGGTGCTGACGGTCTCGCTGCTGATGACGGTATTCGGTGCCGTGCGCGAGCTGCTCGGGACCGGGACGCTTTCCGGCAGAGCGTTTGTGACGCCGCCGCTGCCGTTTATCCTCACACCGGCAGGCGGAATGCTGCTGCTCTGCTGCCTGTGCATCGCGCGTGTGTATCTGCCGAAGCGGATCAGAAAGGAGGCGGAAGACCGTGCTGCTGGCTGATTTTCTGGTGCTGCTCGGGCAGAACCTGCTCTTTTCGGAGTTCCTCGGCATCCCGTCCGTCGCGGATGCGGGGCGGCGGGGCAAGGGTCTGCTGCGCGCCGGTATCTTTACGCTGTTCTTTTGTACATTCGGCGCAGGCTTTACGTCGCTGCTCCGGAACCTGCTGTCCGTCCGGACGGAAAAGCTGTTTTTCCCGCTCTGTATCGCAGCCGTCTGCGGAGTCATGGATATCCTGCTGATGCTGCTTTTCAGGCTGATCTCCAAGAAAATGACCGAAGCGATCGCCCCGCAGCTCCATGCGGCGGCCTGCTCGTCCGCGGTGCTGGCCGCGATCCTCTACAGCACGGATTATACGCATGAATTCGGCATTGCCCTGCGGTACGGCTTCCGCATGGGCTGCGGCTATCTGCTCGCGTGCATCCTGCTGCGGCTCGCGATTCCGACGATCTGCGGCGAAAAAATGCCTGCTGCGGTACGCGGCTGGCGCGGCCTGTTTTTATACTGTGCACTGCTTTCCATGGCAGGTGCCTGCATGTTTCCGACTGCTTGAACGGAAAGGAGACCGTATTCGTGAAGCACAGAAAAAAAGGAAGAAGAATCTATACATACCGCACCAAAAACAGACGGGTATTCAACCGCAATCATCCGATGCGCTCGGCATTCGGCACGGCGGTTCTGCTGGCGCTGCTCGCATTCTGTGTGATCGTCGGCTATAACGTGATCGGCCCGATCGTCACGCGGGTGAATCTCGAGGCGGAGCACCCGACGACCACGCCTGACCCGTATTTCAGCGAATCATCCGATGCATCCGATAAACCGGATAAACCGGATACACCGGAATCAGGCAGTCAGCCGGAGCAGTCCGCAAAGCAGACGACCGCGAAAATCAAAGCGACCACGCTCTCCGTCACGACGACCGTTACAACGACGACAGAGCCGGTCATGACGCGGTTCCCGGACGGCGCCGAGGTCGACTACATGTTGCCGGAGGATGCGCTCCGCGACCTGAACACACTTGACCGCTATGCGGCGGACGCTGCAAAGCAGGGCTATACGGCGGTCGTTCTGCCGCTGAAATTAAAGGGCGGCATGCTGCAGTATGCGTCCGGCAATGACCGCGCAAAGACCTGCGGCGCGTCAAGTGTCAACATGCTGACGCTCCGTGAGATCACGAATGCCGCAGACCGTTATCACCTGACCTGCTCGGCGCTGTTCAGCACGCTGGAGGATCATGTCTATCCGAATGTGTACATGGACGGCTCCTTCATCTTCAACGGCTCGACGCGCTGGCTTGACAACAAGCCGGAATCCGGCGGCAAGCCGTGGCTCAATCCGTTCGATCCGGCATCCGGCAATTATCTGGCTGATCTTGCGGCGGAGATCGAACGCAGCGGCTTCCGGCACATCCTCTGCACGGATGCGGTATTCCCGAATTTCTTTCGCTCGGACGCGGAGCTGCTCGGCAACCGCATTCAGGATAATGAGCAGCGCAAAAAGGCGCTGACTTCCGTGCTGAACCAGATCTCCGCGGCGGCACCCTCTGCGGGCAGCTATATCTCCCTTGCGGAGCTGGTGCTCGGCCATGAGGAGGCATTCGTGCCGGAGATGCTCGAAGCAAAGCAGGTCTATGTCCGCATTGATCCGCAGGATCTGCCGCAGGCGTTCACGCTCGGCGGACAGAATTACGATCCCGCTTCGCTTTCCGGCGATGACAAGATCCTGCTGCTCGCATCCGCAGCCAAAGCCGCGGCAGGCGGCCGTCAGCTGATCCCCGTGATCCCGGCCGGCGGAAGAACGGATGCCGAGATCACGCATCTGATCGAAACGCTCTGCGGTGCAGGCTATGAGACTGTCTGCATGGACCCCGGCAGGTCTGATGACGGCACACAGGATGCGGCTGCGGATTCCGCTGATGAATAAAAACGATAAGCACGCGCTGTCTTTGCGGACGGTGCGTGCTTTTTGTATCAGTTATCCGGTTCTTCTGTGTTTTTCTCTTGTTCCCATTGCATTTTCTTTGCTGATATGATATAATTCAGACAGAAGATTATCCGATCGGAGGAGGATCACTATGACAATATTGCAAAAACAATTTGCCGTACTGACTGCTGCCGTTCTGCTGCTGAACGGTTCCGCTGCTTCCGTGCCCGTACCGGTTCAGGCGGTGCGGAAGGGATCGGTCTCCGCGTTTGCCGAACAGCTGCTCTCTGCCGGCCGCAGCCTGCCGGAGCAGCCCTTTGCCGAACTGGTATATGACAGTGAGACCGGGCAGCTCCTGCGGGACGGTGCACCGGCCGGGGAATGCTTTGCCGGATTCTCCGCGGAAAACGGCGTGCTTTCCGTTGAGAAGGCCGCGGTTCTGACGCAGGCCGAGCTTGATGCCGGTGCCGATGCGTCCGGTACGGTCTCCCTTGCGGAGGCCGCAGAGAAGATCGGCTGCAGTGTGATCACCGAAAACGGGCGGACTGTTGTCAGCTCGCCGTTTCAGTCCGGCACGCTGATTGTCCGGTCGGAGGGCAGCTTTGATCTGCGCGGCGGAACGGATACGGCGTCCGGCTTTGAAGGGCTGCATGTCCTGCAGTATCCGACCGCCGCAGATGCCTATCAGGCATACAATGCATTCTGCTCGGACGGCAGTATTTCCTTTGCCGAGCCGGAGCTGATCTATCATGTCTGCGGTGACGGAGACGGCGGGGAACTCAGCGATGAGATCGCAGAGGGACAGTGGGGCTATGACGCAGTCGGCTGTGATGTGTTCATGCAGAGGCTGGACGACGAACAGAATGATGCAAATCCGCTCTGTGTGGCGGTGCTCGATACCGGCATCACCGCAGAGCACAGCTGGTTCAGGAACCGGATCGCGGAGGGCGGCTGTTCGTTTGTCCCGGAGGTCATGACGAATGCCGATGACCACCGGCACGGTACCTTCTGTGCGGGCATCATCGCGCACTGCACGAGAGACAATGTGAAGATTCTGCCGCTGAAGGTGCTGGACCGCACCGGCTACGGCACATCGGTTCAGGTCTACTGCGGAATGCTGTACGCGGCAGAGCTCGGCGCCGATGTCATCAACATGAGCCTTTCCGGAATGGGGCAGTCTCTGCTGCTGGAGGAAGGCGCGGAGCTGCTCAGAAATGAGGGCATCACCTGTGTTGCGGCAGCCGGAAACGAAAAATGGGATGTGATTTACGACAATCCCGCGAATATCGACGGTGTGGTCGCAGTCTCGTCTGTTACGCAGCTGAACGGCAAAGACCCTGCCATGCCGCCGGAGTTCCGCTATGATCTTTCGGAGTTCAGCAATTACGGCAAAATGATCGACTTCTGCGCGCCCGGCGATCACATTACCAGTGCGTATTATCATACGAAGGACGGGCTTCAGACGGACAGCGGCACCAGCATGGCGGCGCCCTTTGTCTCGGCCTGCTGTGCGAATCTGCTGGATTATGACCCGCTGCTGACATCGGATCAGATTTTTGAAGTGCTGAGCAGAAATACGGTCGATCTCGGCGAGCAGGAGTATGATGTGAAGTTCGGCTGGGGTATGGTCTGCATGAAGGATTTTGTGATGACGGAGGGCTTTTGCCAGCGTCCGGAGGCATCGGTCAAAAGCGGACATTTTACCGCCGTGACCCCGGTGACGCTTTCCTGCATGGAAGAATTTTCCGATATTTATTATACGACCGACGGCAGTATACCGGACAGGTCAAACGGCATCCGGTATGACGGGACGCCGCTGCAGATCGACCGGACAATGACACTGAAGGCGATCGCGTATACCGATCAGGCGGTCAGCGCGGTTCTGGTCCGCGAATACTGCATTGACTGTCCGGTGCCGGAGGTGTCGGTCAAGCCCGGCGTATACAGCGACACGGTCAGTCCGGAACTCCGCAGTGCGGTGCAGGCGGATATCTACTATACGCTGGACGGTTCTTATCCCGACCCGAAAACGGCAAAGCATTATGAGGGCGAGCCGATCGAAATTGATGAAACCACGCTGATCGGCGCGGTCACCGTGATCGGAGAGATGCAGAGTGAACCGCTCTGGGCGGCCTACGAGATCGGCGGCCTGCACAGGGAGCGTCTCCTGCGGTTTGAGGGCTCCGTGCTGGCCGGGTGCTATCTGACCGGCAGGGAGCTGGATCTTGCCGCGCTTGCCGGAACACATAAGATTACGGAGATTGCACCGCGCGTCTTCGCGGAGAGAAGCGGGCTGACTGCGGTCACGCTGCCGGATACCGTGACGGTGCTCGGTGAGGCCGCATTTGAGAACTGCACCGATCTGAAGCAGGTGACGGCAAAGGGCGCCGTGACGCTCGGCAGAAGTGTGTTCTCCGGATGCAGCAGTCTGGCGTCCGCAGCGCTCGGCGACGTGACGGAGCTTCCTGCCTATGCATTTTCCGGCTGCAGGGCAATGTGCAGCAGCGGGCTTGATCTGAAAAAGCTCCGGTCGGTCGGTGCGTATGCGTTTGCCGGCAGCGGCTGCAGTGATACGTTTGATCTGCCTGCGCTGGAAACGCTCGGCAGCGGAGCCTTTTCCGATATGGAGCGCCTTGATCTGATCCTGCCGGAACGGATCACAAAGCTCCCGGACGCTCTCTGCCGGAATACGGCAAAGCTTTCGCTGACCGCGCCGGGCGTGACGGAGATCGGCGCAAATGCACTTGCAGCCGAGTCCGGCGACCGTGAGATCCTGCGGCTGGAGATCCCGTTTGAGGCGCTGACTGCGGTCGGCGAATGCGCCTTTGCGTTTGCCGATCTGAACCTTGTGACCGGCGGGCAGATCATCTTCTCCGCGCTGACGGAGGCTGACAAGGGCGCATTCCGGCATGTGAGCTGCCGCGGCATGGCGTTTCCGCAGCTCAAGACCGTGCTGTCCGATACCTTCAGCGGCATCCGGAGTGAGGTGCTCCGTCTGGACAGTGCAGAGCTGATCTGTCAGGAAGCGGTCAGTCCGAAGCAGCCGGAATCCTGCTGTCTGATCCTCGGGAGCAGCCGTATTGAAATTGATGAAAACGCGCTCGGTGATCCGCTGCTCTATGCCGCGGTCGCGGCGCCTGCAAATTCCGGTGCCGTGAAATTCTGCCGGAAGCATAACTATCCGTTCCGGGAGACGCCGGATCTATTTCTGCCGGAGGATAAGCCTGGGATGCTGACCGGTGAGCAGACACTGCTGACCGCCGTGCCGCTCGGGATCGGGCTGCAGGCATCCTGGCAGCAGGATGCGGCGCCGCCGGATGTCTCCGCAGCGGGCGCTGACATGCTGTTTGCCGATCTCGATCCGTTTGCGGTATCGGGTGAGCTCAGCAGCTGGAAGGCGATGCTCTGGGAAAACGAAACGCTCCTCAAGACGCGGGAGGTCAGCGCCGTCCGCACTGATTTTATCAAGTATACGAAGATCGCGAAAACGGATGACCCCGTGCTTGTGATCTGGAACGAGCTGATACCGCAGTCGGAGCTGGACCTTCTTGCCGGCCGGCCGGTTTCTGCGAAGTACACGTTTACTGCCCCGCATGAAGGCGATTACATCTGCTATGCGGTGAACCCGGCGGGAGAGCTCACGGTGCAGCCGGATACCTCGGCGGCCTTTGTCCAGAAGGGCAGCGGCACGGAGCCCGGAAAGCTGTCCCATGTGCATCTGCAGGCAGGGGAAACGGTCACGATGACACTGCGCGATCTCGGCTCCTATGCCGTCAATGCGGTTCTGGTCTCGGAGCAGTACCCGAAGCAGACGCTTGCGGACGCCGTGATCGAAGCGGAGGAAGCGCTGCGCGATTATCAGCCGGATCAGGAGCCGCCCGCCGTGACGGTGAAGGATCGGGGCACGGTCCTGCAGCAGGATACGGATTATGTGATTCGCTGCCGCTTTGCGGAGAAGCCGGGCATCACGGAGATCTATGCGGTCGGCATCGGTATGTACGCGGGGATTCTGTACTGCAGTGCGTGGGATGCGGAGCCGTATTCCGAAGGCACTGCGCTGCGGCTCCCGGCTGACGGTTACAGCTCGCATCTTTACCGGATGATCCCGGAGCAGAGCGGGCAGTATGTCGTTTCGCTGGTGCCGGGCGAGCCGGACAGGCTCCCGGAGCTCATGACGACCGAAACGATGAATGTCGATCTGCTGATCTGGGACAGCAGTCTGGAATGGATCGAAGCGGACAATTCGCTCAGCATCACGGGGCAGTATCTCTGTCGGTTCACGGCAGGGGAGCCGGTGTATCTGATGCTGTTTATCCGGGAAAACAGCGGCCGCAGCTATGTGCTGAATGCGGAACCGCTCGGAGACAGAAAATACCTCGGCTATGCGTATTTCCGGGAGAAGGAAGCAGATTTCACCGGTTCGGAGCCGGACTGCCCGCCGGAGGTGCTGTGCTATCCGCCTGACCTTGATCTGAATGCATCCGGCAGCGAGCCGGATTATGTGCCGCCGGAGCCTGCCGTTCTGACCGCAGGGACGGATTATGAATGGGTGCGCGCGGACGTGCTGCTGCCGGGAGATGTGCGCTGGGTGCTGACCGGAAAGGGCAGCTGTGCCGGCTGTCAGATCCTGACGCAGAGACTGCATTATGATTTTAACAATGCTGCGGAGATCAGGGCGGATGAGCCGGTTTCCTGCAGCGGAAATGCCGCGGTATTCCGGTATGTGCAGCGCGGTGACGAGCCTGTGCCGGAGATCATTTCCGAGGACGGCTCCGCGTTTGAATGTGCGTATTATTTTGATAAGGACATGGACGGGGAATGCCGGCAGCGTTTATCGTACCGCTATGCGCAGAAGCTCAGAAAGTATCAGGAAGCGTATATCGCGGTCAGACCGTCAGACGGCAGGCCGCACAGCTACCGCCTGCAGGGCGGGAAAAAGAAGATCCTGCTTGCGGATGCCGAAGCGGAGCCGGTCACGGCGGATTATACCGGACAGGTGCAGCAGCCTTCCTTCCGCGTGACCTATCAGGGACGCGAGCTGCAGGAGGGGACCGATTACACGATCCGGATGAATGGTGAATGCCGCGAATGCGGGGAGTATTATCCGCGGTTGACCGGCCTCGGCGATTTTACCGGCACGCTGACCGGCTCCTTTACGATCGTGATGCCGGATCCGGAGCAGCTGACGCCGGTGCCGAAGGACGTCATGGAAGCCGTGATCCGGAGCCCGGGCGCGGCGGAGCTTTACAGCTTCGTGCCGGAGAGCAGAAGCTGCTGCCTCATGAAAACATCTATGCCGGATGCGTCGGTCCGGCTGCTGGACAGCAGAGGACTGACCGTCGGCAGAGCGTCCGGCATCGGGGCGCAGAGCAGCGTGGCCGCGGTGCAGGCAGGCGTGCAGTATTATGTCGCTGTAGCCCTGACCGCGCCGCAGGAGACGGGCGTCGTCCGGTTCGAGGTCATAGAGGATGCCGTCGCGATCAGCTCCTGCCGGATCACCGGCGAAAAGCTGCTGCAGCGGAACGGCCGCGAGGAACTGCCGGAGATCCATGTGTTTGACGGCGATACTGAACTTTTGGCAGGCTGTGATTATACGATGCTCGTCAGCGATACGCCGTTTCAGTACGGATATAATATTCTGTATATCCGCGGCTGCGGAAAATACACCGGCGAGGTGCTGTATGAGTATTATGTCGCGCCGCAGCTGGACACCGTGTATTGCGAAGATAAAGCAGACGCCATGACGCTTGAACAGGATGTGATGCTCCGGCCCTCTTATCCCGGCAGCTGCCATTCGCTCAGCTTTACGGCGCCGGAGGACGGCACATACTATCTGGACATGAGCAAATATGACAGTGACTGCTGCACGCTGCTGCGGTACGCGAAGGACAAAAGTACGTTCTCCGTGGGCAGGCTCTGCTTCAAGATGAAAAAGGGTGAAACGATCCGGTTCATATCCGTCATGAACTGGCCGGAATCGGATACGGATCCGAAGAAGGACGCGTCCGTCCGCATGACGGAAAAAATGCCGGTGATCAGCTTTGAGCAGAACGGCTGCAGCTTCCTGACCGCGGCAGACGGCACGTTCTCGGTCATGGCGCTCCCGCCGGATCAGTGCGGGTATATCCTGCCGGAAACGGTGACCGATCCCGAGACCGGCATCACGGCGCGGTTCTATGAGATCTTCGGCAAGCTGACATGGCATGGCTACGACTTCTTCGTCGGAACGGTCACGATCTACGGGACGCCGGGCGGCGCGGTCGAAGCGTTCTGCGACGAAAACGGCTACTGCTTCTCGGACATTGATCCGGACTGCTCCGTGCGCGGCGACCTGACCGGAGACGGCCTTGTCAATGCAGACGACAGTCAGACGCTCAGCCGCTGGCTCGCGGAGGGCGGCGGCATGATGCTGCCGGGTCGGGCTGCGGAGGCGGCCGATCTGAACGGCGACGGACAGATCACGCTTTCCGATCTGTATGAGATCCTGAAGATCGCAAAGGGATAAAAAGGTAAATTTATCCGGGGTACCGTGCTGCGGTGCCCCGTTCTTTTTGACGGATTATCATGATTTTGTACGGAAGTCCGCACACTTCGGTGCGATTTTTTCGTAAATTGTCCTTTTTTGAAAAGTTTTTCTGTTTTTGACCGGAAAGCACTTGCAAAATAAGTCGAAATATGCTATACTATATAGGAATATCAATGTCATCATCTTGGAGGTTCGCAATGAAGAACGTCAATATCGCCGTGGACGGTCCGTCCGGCGCCGGCAAAAGTACGCTTGCCCGCCGTCTTGCAGAACGTCTTGGCTATATTTATGTTGATACCGGTGCACTGTACCGTGCGATCGCATATGATATGCTGCAGCACCATGCCGAATCCGAACAGGATATTGCAGAGAGACTCCCTGAACTTGATATCGCGATTGATTATCAGGACGGCGTACAGCACGTTCTGGTCAACGGCGAGGATGTGTCCGGCCTGATCCGGACGCCGGAGGTCTCCATGGGCGCGTCCCGTGTTTCTGCGATTCCGGCAGTGCGGCAGTTTCTGTTTGATTTGCAGCAGCGCCTCGCAAGAGAGCATTCGGTCGTGATGGACGGCAGGGATATCGGAACTGTCGTGCTTCCGGATGCAGATGTCAAGATCTTTCTGACTGCAACGCCGGAGAAGCGTGCATGGCGCCGCTATCTGGAGCTTGAGGAAAAGCAGCCGGGCGTGCAGTCCTATGAGGATGTGCTTGCGGATGTGATCCGCAGAGACGAGCAGGATATGAACCGTGCGATCGCACCGCTGAAGCAGGCGGAGGACGCCGTGCTCGTGGATACCACGGATGCCGATCTTGCACAGTCCGAGCAGATGCTGCTTGATGTATGTAAGGAGAAACTCAGGCTATGAACGGGTTTTATAAGTTTGCGATCGGCGTGCTGCGATTCGTGATGCCGCTGTGGTACAAGCTGGAGACCGAGGGACTGGAAAATGTCCCGGAGGGCAGCGGGTACCTGTTTGTCAGCAATCACCGCAGCAATGCAGATCCGATTCTGATCGGCGTTCAGAATCCCGAAACACAGTTCTGCTTTCTGGCAAAGCAGGAGCTGTTTTCCGACGGTCTGATCGGCTGGCTGCTCCGAAAGCTCGGAGCCGTCGCGGTTGACCGCGGAGCGGGTGATCTGACCGCGCTCGAGGAGATCGAGTTCCGGCTGCAGAACGGCCAGAATGCGCTGATCTTCCCGGAGGGAACAAGATCGAAGGACGGCAGGCTCGGTCATTTCAAGACGGGCGCCGCACTGATCGCCTCGCAGACCGGTGTGCCGGTCGTGCCGGTCGCGATCTCATTTGACGATGAGCTGCACTTCCGCAGCAAGATCCGCATCAGCTACGGCAAGCCGTTCGATATCCCGAAAACAACGGCCGCCGATCCGGAGCCCGCTGTTCTGAAGCAGGTACGGAAGGAAATGACGGAGCATGTCTCCGCGCTGGTCGAGCAGAATGAAAAAGCACTTGCGGCCGACAGAGCAGCGCTTGCACTCCCGGATTTCGGTCCGGAGGAACAGGCGGAGTCGGAGAACACCGCAAAACGGACAGAGAACAAAGAAAGCACAGCACGCTCCGGTGATCCGGAGCAGCGCCCGGTGAGCCGGAAAAAGCCGCCGCAGAAGCCGAATCCGCCGGATGAGGCAGCGCATCAGAAGGCAGCTGCACCGGTGCGGAAGAAGCCTGCAGCCGCAAGACCGCTTGCAGCGAAGCAGGTGACCGCAAGAACCTCAGAGCCTTATGACGACGAGCTCGAGAAAACAAAGGTGCTGGCCGAAAAGCCTGCATCCCGCAGACCGGAGGCGAAAAAGCCCGCGCCGGTCATCCCTGCGGACGAAGAACCGGAGACCCTGAAGCCGTGGAAATCGGCTGTGAAGCGTGAGAACGAAGCGAACAGAAAATCAGAGGAGAGAGAACAGAAAATGAGTAAGCATCTTCATGAGAATCCCGCTGAAAACGAGGCGGAAAACGATATTGTCCGGGATGCGGAGGAAACGGTTTCCTCTGTGACCGGTGAGCTTGAGGAGATCATCAGCGGCGTGGAAAAGAGCGCGGATGCGGTTTCCGACAAGGTGAAGTCCAAAAAGGAGAAGCTCACGGAAAAGGCGGAGGATGCCGCAGATGAGATCGACGATCTGCTGGATGATGCCGAGGACGCTGCAGAGGATGCTGCAGAGGATGCAGCTGACCGCATCGCGGATGAAGCGGATGACGATTACGATGTGGACGAGGAGATCCGTCAGGCCATGATGGAGGATGCAGCAGGCGCAGGTCTGCCGTTCAAGCTCCGCAATCCGTTCAAGAAAAAGCACGGCGCAGACGAGGAGTTCCCGGAGGACGCAGACAGTGCGGATGATTCCGATGCCGGCGAAAAGGGCGGCCTGCTGGGCGGTCTCTCCCTCAGGAATCCCTTTAAGAAGCACGATGACGACTATTACGATGATGACGAATACGACGAGGACGATCAGGATTACGATGACATGGACGATGAGGAGTACGACGATGAGGAGTACGATGACGACGAGCGCCATGTCGATCTCGGCAAGATCGCGCTGATCCTGACCTTTGTGATCCTCGGTATCTTTGCGATCGACTTCGGCCGCAGACTGATCAACGACTGGCGCAGCGCGCAGGGCGATATCGTGATCCAGAGTCAGGAATCCCAGCATGTGGAATCCATGGCGGATGTCACCACAGCACCTGCGGAGGGCACCACCGCAGTCGCAGCGCCGTCCAGAGTGACCATTGAGATCACCAGCGAGACGACGACTGCAACAAGCGGCACCGATCTTTCCGGCGGAACGACCGGCACCACCTTCCTCGACAACCGTCCGACCTCGACGCTGGTCGTGCCGAGTGAAGCGAAGCGCAGCGGCTGCCTCGCACTGATCGACGGCGATCATCAGCAGGCATTCACGCCGAGCCTCATTTCCTTCGCAGACTTCCCGTTCCAGCATCTGCGTCTGGTCAGCACCTCGCAGAAGGTCGATTCACAGCTTGCCGCTCCGATCAAAAACATGTTCAATGACTTCTTCGCGGCAACGGGTCTCGGCAATGTGATGGTCTATAACACGACAGACCAGCCGGCATATCCACCGTATTCGCTCTCCATTCCGGAGCGCAGCAGCGGTCTGACGCTTGACTTTGCAATTCTGAACGAGGCGGCCAAGAGCCACGCTCCGTATACGCCGGACGGCAATTACGCATGGCTGACCGAGCACGCTGCCGATTACGGCTTCATCGTCCGTTATCCGGCAGACAAGGCCGAAAAGACCGGCCACGACGGCGTCACATGGCATTTCCGCTATGTCGGTGCACCGCACGCAAAGTATATGTATGAGAACAATCTCTGCCTTGAGGAATACCTCGACCTGATCGTGACACATCCGTGGAACAGCCAGCATCTGACTGCGACCGTCGGCGATACGACATACGAGATGTATTATGTTCAGGCCTCTGAGACCGAGGCAACGACCGAGATCCAGTATCCGTCCGATGAAAACGGTGCGGCTCCGATGATCTCCGGCGATAACATCAACGGCTTTGTCGTGGCAGCTGTCAGACAGTAACAGCATTCAAAACGCCTGAGTGATCTGCTCAGGCGTTTTTTTCTGTTTTGGATGTGACCTGACCGGAAGCTTTTGCGTCTTATAGAGTGAAAGGCCCTTTCAGAAAGGAGGCTGTATATGACAGACGACAGCCGGATCATCGAATTACTGGAACTGCGCGATGAGCGTGCGCTCAGTGAAATGCGTCAGAAATTCAGCAAAAGCTGCCAGTCCATTGCGTATAACATTCTCGGGAACCGTCTTGATGCGGAGGAGATCGTCAATGATGCGATGCTGCATATCTGGAACGCGGTGCCGCCGATGCATCCTGAGAATCTGTTTTCGTTTGCGGCAGCGGTCACGAAGCGCCTGTCGATCAGCAGGGTGCGGAAGAATCATGCTGAAAAGCGCGGCGGTGCAGTCCAGAATCAGGCGATCTTTGAAGAACTCGCGGAATGCGTCCCGTCCGGTCAGGATGTGGAGCAGCATACCGAGCAAAGGGCGCTGGTCGAGGCGCTGAACCGGTATCTCGGTCGGATGCAGCCCGAAGCGCGCGCGGTCGTCGTGCAGCGGTATGTCCGCGGACTGTCTGTGAAGGAGATCGCTGACATGTACGGTTTTACGGAGAGCAAGGTCAAAATGACGCTGTCCCGCGCCCGCAGACAACTGAAAGAACATCTCGAACAGGAGGAATGGATATGAACGCACAGGAATTGTTTGATGCATTCCGTGCCGTTGATCCTGCATGGTTACAGGAAGCCGATCTGCTTGCGGACCGTGCCGCGGAACAATCGTCAGCAACGGAATCGCAGACTGCTGCGGAGAATGAGATCCAGCAGATTTTTGCAAAGCATACAGACCGCGAGGCGAAAGCTGCAAGCCGCAGGATCGCAGAATATCAAACGAAAGCAAAGGCGCCGGATTTTACCGATCTGCTCGGTACGGCTCCCGCAGCGCAAAGCGAAGCAGCTTCGGGGATTCCGGCTGAACGCACTGCAGAACCGTCTCTGCCGTCGGATCGCGGCAGCGGGAACCGGATCTTCCGGGTGCTCGGCGGGATCGCGGCAGCGGTCGCACTGTTCAGCATCGGTGCATTTGCAGGCTCCGTGCTGTCGAACAAAAACGGCGGCATGACCGTGCAGCCGGGTGTACAGATTTCGGGGCAGCAGTCAGAGACGCCGGCATTTTCAGAGGAAGACGGCATCGGGATTGATCTGTCGCATAACGGTTCAAGCAGCGGCAGTTACTATGCCGAATTTGACGAAAACGGAAATCTGGTTGCGTCATATTCCGGCAATGTCGATTATACAGTTTTGTATCAGGATTGCAGGCTGATCAACAGTCATACTGAAATGTTCGACGGTGCACCGGCCATCTACAACGGCGCATATCAGGTACCGAATATCTACCAGCCTGAGGGGACGCCTGTGGAGCTGACGCTGATCCCTGAGTGTGCGGAGGATTTACTTCCCGGCTGTGAATACCGGGTCGTCGCGGAGCAGTACGGTGAGGTGCTGGATATCACCGACCCGGAAACCGGGGAATCCGTCAAGTCATACAGGTTCACCTCGAAGGATGCCGGGAGTGAAAATACGCACAAAATCTCGCTGATGCCGGATTATTCCAGGGACGGTTCGCGAATCAAAATCTTTCTCATAATCAACAAGCCGGACGGAACATACTGGCGGAGCGATTCCTGCATGTTCCGGCTTTATACGGCAGAACCCGGCGACCCCTGCACATACAGCTT
Source organism: Oscillospiraceae bacterium (assembly GCA_017545185.1). Lineage (GTDB taxonomy): Bacteria > Bacillota > Clostridia > Oscillospirales > Ruminococcaceae > Firm-04. Next base: position 156,901 of record JAFWQJ010000052.1, read on the forward strand.
TGACTGACCCGAAAAGATGATCGTTCTTCACAGAATGCAGCCGCATACCGAGCGTGGTATGGGCTGTATTCATATCCGGCAGAGGAACGCAATTATAGCGCAGAGCAGAATGCCGGTCAGCGTCGGCAGGAGCCACGCGGCGAAGGTCCATTTCCGGCTGCCTGTTTCTTTATATACCGTCAGCAGCGTGGTCGCGCAGGGCGCATGAAACAGCGTAAATACGAGAAAACAGACAGCCGTCAGAGATGTCCAGCCGTTCGCGGTCAGGATGCCGTGCAGCGCGGTCAGCGAGCTTTGCTCTGTCAGCGTATGCGTCCCGAGATAGGCCGTCAGCGCGACCGGCAGGACGATCTCATTTGCGGGCAGGCCGAGGATGAACGCCAGCAGCAGGACACCGTCCAGCCCGAGCAGAATGCCGAACGGGTCGAGCGCCGCGGCCGTCAGCTGCAGGAGATTCTGCGCCCCGATGCGGATATTGGCGAGCAGCCAGATCAGCAGGTTCATCGGTGCCGCGACCGCTGCAGCGCGTCCGAGCACAAAGACGGTGCGGTCAAGGACAGAGCGCACAAGGATCGTGCCGATCTGCGGGCGGCGGTAGGGCGGCAGTTCCAGAATGAAGGACGATGCTTTCCCGCGGAGCACCGTTTTGCTGAGGATCGCAGACCAGCCGAAGCTTGCCGCAAGGCTTAGCAAAATCAGTCCGGTCATGATGCAGGCAGCCCGCAGCGAACTGAATGCACCGCTTCCGGCGAAAAAGACAGTCACGACCGCAAGCAGCGACGGGAACCGCCCGTTGCACGGGACGAAGGAATTGGTCAGGATCGCGATCAGGCGTTCCCGCTTGTTTTCGATGATGCGGCATTCCGTCACGCCGACGGCATTGCAGCCAAAGCCCATGGCAGTCGTCAGAGCCTGTTTGCCGCAGGCACCGCATTTTGCGCAGCGGCGGTCGCAGCTGAACGCGATCCGCGGCAGGATGCCGACGTCCTCCAGCAGCGTAAACAGCGGAAAAAAGATCGCCATTGGCGGCAGCATGACGGAGATCACCCGGCAGGTACCGCGCAGCATCCCGTCGATCAGCGCACCGGAGAGCCAAGCAGGCAGCACACCGTCCGCGTACCGCATCAGACGGTCACAGCCGCAGGAAAACAGCCTGTCGAGCAGCGCAGAGGGGTAATTGGCACCGGCCAGCGTCAGCCAGAAGATCACGAGCAGCAGCAAAAGCATCAGCGGAATGCGGAACAAGCGTCCCGTCAGCAGACGGTCAGCGGCCTGCGTTTTCGGATGCGGCACCGGCGGCATGGTGAAGCATTCCCGCACGATGTCATGCGCTTCCCGGTAGAGTGCCGTCCGCGTCTGTTTTTCGCGGCATGGACGGGGAGACTGCGCGGCCTGTGCGGCGGCAGCCGGAATTGCACGGACTGCCGAACGCTTCTGCGCGGTGATGCCGAGTACCGGGATGCCGAGCCTTGCGGAGAGCTTCTGCAGGTCAATGCGGATGCCGGCGCGCCGCGCCTCGTCCATGAGATTGCAGCAGAGCAGCAGGCAGGGCTCCTGCTCCGCGAGTTCCAGCAGCAGGACGAGCCCCCGCACCGGACAGGTCGCGTCGATCACGCAGATCACGCAGTCATGCGGCGTCTGCCGGAGCATTTCTCCGGTGACGGCCTCCTCGGCGGTCCCGGAGCGGATCGAATAGGTACCGGGCGTGTCGATCAGCCGGACGCGCGTTTTGCCGTACCGCAGGACGCCCTCTGCTCCGGCGACGGTCTTGCCGCACCAGTTGCCGGTATGCTGCTTCAGACCCGTCAGCGCATTGAACACGGTGCTTTTCCCGACATTCGGGTTCCCCGCGAGCAGCCAGACCGGCGGGCGGCTGATCTCCGCAGCAAGTATGCGTTCGCAGGTTTCCTTTCGCAGCGCGAGCGTGACGCCGTGCACGGAAAACGCGATCGGTGAGCCGCCCGCGCCGCGCAGCCTGATAACGACCTCTGCGCCCGGGATCAGCCCCAGCTCCGCGAGATGCTGCGTTTCTGCCGGGTCGGTGCGGAGCTCCCGGATGACGGCGCGGCATCCGGCGGGCAGCTCCGCCAAGGTTTGTATCTCCAAACAAAACACCCCTTCATAAGCTTGTTGTTATCAGCTTATGAAGGGGCGTGCGTTTCGGTTCCGCTCAGAACCGGTTTTTATAGTCGCTGAAATTGAATGTGCGCATGATCTTGCAGTTGCCGTCTGTTTCGCGGAGCGCGACGGCCGGCATCGGCATACCGGTATACATGCGGGCTTTTGTCAGGGTATTGATCGCCATATCCTTGAATACGAGCCGTTCGCCGATCAACAGCGGGTGATCGAAGGAGTAGTCGCCAAACACATCCTCCGGCAGACAGCTCCTGCCGCCCAGCCGGTAGGTATACGGCAGAACATTCGGCTTGTCCGCGCCGATCAGCGGCGGGTGATAGCGCACCTCGGTGATATCCGAAGCATGACAGACCGCCGAAGCGTCAAGGATCGCAATGGGCATTCCGTTTTCGATGAGATCGACGACCGTCGTGATGAAATATCCGGATTCCCAGACGATCGCCTCGCCGGGTTCGAGATAGATCTTCAGACCGAAGCGGCTCTGCAGGATCGAGATGATCTCCTCAAGGCGCTCCATCTGATAGCCCTCTCTGGTGATGTGATGTCCGCCGCCGAGGTTGAGCCAGTCCATTTCCGGGAGCAGCGCGCCGAATTTTGCGAGCAGCGCGTTCACGAGATTGTAGAGCGCATCGGAATTCTGCTCAAACAGCGCATGGACATGCAGGCCGTTGATCTGCCTGCGGAGCTTCATCGGGAACTGCGAGACCGTCGTGCCGAGGCGGGAGAACGGTGCGCAGGGGTCAAATTCGTCGATCTGCTGGGAGAGGTATTCCGGGTTGACGCGCAGGCCGACGGAAACGCCGTGCTCATGTGCCATGCCGGCATAGCGTTCCAGCTGCGACGGCGAATTGAACGTGATATGGTCACAGATCTTGAGCAGCTCATCCATTTCCTCGGGCAGATAGGCCGTCTGGCAGACATGGTTTTCGCCGTGAAAATACAGATGTGCAAGCTGTGCTTCATAGGCCGATGCAGCGGATGCACCGTCCAGATAGCGTGAGATCATGGAGTAAAACGGGAAGGACGAAAACGCCTTCTGTGCAAACAGGATCCTGCATCCGGAGCGCTGCCGCAATGCATCCAGCGTTTGCAGATTCTGCTTTAATTTAGTCTGGTCGATCAGGTAGCACGGGGAAGGCAGGGCTGATTCCAGCATCGCATGACACTCCTTTGCTGCTGTGATATCAGATGCAGAGGCATCATATCTAGTATAGCATATTTTCTGCGGTTTTGCAAGCGTTTCCTGTGAAATTTATATAAAAAACGAAAGTCTTTCGCGGAACGCCGCAGCAGATATTCCGGAGAACGGGATTTTCCGGCTGTTTCCCGGGATTTCCCGCTTCGGGCAGAAAACCGGAATTTGATTTTTTGAAGTGAAATCCTTGCTTTTTTGGCGATAATGTGCTATAATAAATCTGTATATTGTGTGATGAGACAGAAACAATAACAGATATAGGAGATTACTTATGGCAAAAAGGAGACGGATCCGCTGGGACCGCGTTGTGCTGGTGTTCGGCCCGATCCTGCTGATCATCATTCTGCTGTGTGTGAAGTGTCACCACGGTGACGATGAAGAAAGTACAACGGATCCCGGCGCGGTCGAATCCATGCTGATCGAGGAGTCCGGTCAGGATTCGGAGGTTGTTCCGGTGCAGGCACCGTACCGCGATCTGGTCGTGGTCGTCGATGCCGGACACGGCGGAAATGACGACGGCGCGGTCGATCAGACACAGACGCGCTTTGAAAAGGACGATAACCTGCGGCTGGCGCTGGCGGTCGAGGACAGGCTGAATGTGTATCCGCATGTGCAGGTCATCATGACGCGCGAGACGGATGTGTTTGTCGAACTGCAGGAGCGCTGCGATGTCGCGAACAATGCGAACGCGGATTTCTTCATATCGCTGCACCGCAATTCCGCGACGAGCGGCAAGGGCGTCGAGATCTGGATCAACAATGATTCGATGGGCGATATTACGATGGACAAGATGATGGCGGAATACATCATGGAATGGCTGGAGCAGGCCGGCATCTCGAACAACCGCGGCATCAAGAAGGGACTGCGCAATTCGTCCGTCGATGCCGAGAGCGAGAATTTCTACATCAACCGCTATACGAATATGCCGAGCGTTCTGGTCGAAATGGGCTTCATGACCTCGGAGATCGACAACAGCAATTTTGATACAAAGCTCAATGAATACGCCGATGCGATCGCAGGCGCATTCATGGAAATGGTCTCGGACAGAGGCATCTATACCGAGAACGGTGTACCCTGCTTTGATACGTCAGCGCAGGCATGATACAGAACGATAAAGGAACAGGAACAATGGAAACGATACGCTACAAAGATCTGAAACGGCTTGCAAAGCAGCTTGACGCCCCGAAGCAGAAGCTGGCGCTGCTCGGCGACTGCGCGACCCAGCAGCTCGCGGAGGCGATCCGCGGCGAATCCGTCCTGCGCGCGCATCCGCTCGATGTCCTCGATGCGGACTATGACCAGATGGAGGCGCAGCTGCTTGATCCGAATTCGGAGGTCTACCGCTTTGCACCGGACTATATTCTGCTGTTTGCATCGGCGGAGAAGCTGAAAAAGCGCTTTTACGATACTGTTCCGGCGGAGCGTGCGGATTTTGCGGAGCGGGAGCTCGAACGCTTCTGCGGACTGTGGCAGGCGATCCAGTCGCACTGCAAGGCGCGCATCCTGATGTTTGATTTTCCGGAGGAACCCGATGCCGTGTTCGGCAGCTATGCGCTGCGGACGCCGGTCTCCTTTGCCTATCAGGTGCGGAAGCTCAATTTCCGCATGAGCGAGGTCATGGCAGCCGATTATCCGGCTGTCTATCCGATCGCGCTCGGCGCCGTGCAGACCATGCTCGGCAGAGAAGCCTTCTTTGAGGACAGAACATGGTATCTCGCGAAAATGGCCGTCCGCACGGACGCGCTGCCTGCAGTTGCGGCACGCATCCTTGATACGGTCACGGCGCTGGCCGGCAAGGTGAAAAAGTGCATCGTCACCGACCTTGACAATACCCTCTGGGGCGGCGTCATCGGCGACGACGGCATCGACGGCATCCAGCTCGGCGAGCTCGGGGACGGCCCTGCATTTGCGGCGCTGCAGCATTGGCTGCTCGAATTGAAGCGGCGCGGTCTGCTGCTGGCGGTATGCAGCAAAAATAACGATGACACGGCCAGAGAGCCGTTTGAAAAGCATCCGGAATCGGTGCTGCGGCTGGAGGATTTCGCCGCATTTGTCGCAAACTGGGAGAACAAGGCGCAGAACATCCGGCAGATCCGGCAGACGCTGAACATCGGCATGGACAGCTTTGTATTCCTTGACGATAACCCGTTTGAGCGCAATCTCGTCCGGGAGATGATCCCGGAGGTCACGGTGCCGGAGCTGCCGGAGGATCCTTCCGCAGTCCCCGCATTTCTGGAATCGCTGCATCTGTTTGAGGCGGTCAGCTTCTCCGAGGAGGACGCCGCCCGTACCGCGCAGTATCAGGCGGAGGCAGGCAGAGCGGCTGCGCAGGCCAAATTCGCCAGCTACGACGAATATCTGCAGGCGCTGGATATGCAGGGTGAGATCAAGCCGTTTGATTCGTTCCATTTCCCGCGCATCGCGCAGCTGACGCAGCGCTCCAACCAGTTCAATCTGCGGACGGTGCGCTATTCCGAAGCGGACATTGCGGCGATCGCAGCCGACCCCGATTATCTGACGCGCTACATGACGCTTTCCGACCGCTACGGCGAGCACGGCCTGATCTCGGTCGTGATCTGCCGGAAGCAGGACGAACAGACGCTGTTCATTGACACATGGCTGATGAGCTGCCGTGTGCTGCGGCGCGGCGTCGAGGGCTGCCTGTTTGACGCGATCGTACAGATGACGCTGGACGCCGGCTTCCGGTATCTTGCCGCGGAATATCTCCCGACCGCGAAGAATAAAATGGTCGCAGACTTCTATTCGGAGATCGGCATGGAAAAAACCGGTGCCGGAACCTATCTGCTGGACTGCACAAAACATCGCAAACACGAGCATTTTATTACAGTGAACTGAGAGCCTGCGTGCGGGAGTACGAGGCGCGGACATCACATGCCGGATACCGGCAGAAACGGCTCCGGACACTGTAAGGGGACATTATCATAAGTTTTTCTTAAAATCAAAAAAAATGCTTGAAATCCTTGCGAAACTGTGGTATAATACAACTATGAGGATCGCTGCATCCGCATGGGCGGCGATCGGTCGGCTGTGCCGCTCAAATTGAAATGCACCTTGCGGAGAAAGAGGAATGACTATGAAAACAATGACTGCTCTTGCACTGTTTGCCGCTGCCGCCGCCGGTGCCGCTGTTGCGGTTATGATCGCAAAGCGCCGTCAGGACGAGGCCTGCTGCCGCTATGATGCAGATGAATTTGATGATGAAGATTTCTGCGAAGACTGCGGTGTGTGTGACGACGGGATCGAGGTTCCGGACGAAGTGAAGGAAGCTGCAGAGGACGCTGCCGAGGCTGCTGAGGACGCCGCAGAGGATGTTGCCGATGCGATCGACGATGCTGCTGACAGCATCAAGGACGCAGCTGAGGACATTGCGGACGATATCAAGGACGCAGCAGAGGATCTGCTCGATAAGTAATGCTGATTTGACAGAAACGGGATGGCGTCCGGTCATCCCGTTTTTCTATGTAAAAAAGGATTTTTACGAAAAAGGGTTGATTTGGCAATATGCAAAAAATTCTTGGCTACCTGCGCCGTGCGGTGCAGGAATTTGACCTGATCCAGAACGGCGACCGGATTGCGGTCGGGATCTCCGGCGGCAAGGACAGCCTTGTGCTGCTTGCGGCGCTGCGGGATTTCCAGAAATTCGGCCTGCTGGATTATACGCTGGTCGGCATCACGCTGGACCCGCAGTTCGGCGGCATCCCGACGGATTATTCCGCAGCTGCAGCATTCTGCGAGCAGCTCGGCGTCGAATACCACCTGATCCCGACGCAGATCGGGCATATTGTCATAGACGTCCGCAAGGAATCGAGCCCGTGCAGCCTCTGCGCGAAGATGCGCCGCGGCGCGCTGCACGATCAGGCCAAGGCGTTCGGCTGCAACAAGCTGGCACTCGGCCACCACAATGACGACGCGATCGAGACCTTCCTCATGAACCTGTTTATCGAGGGGCGGATCGGCTGCTACGCGCCGAAATCGTATCTGTCCCGCAAGGATCTGACGCTGATCCGGCCGCTGAGCTTTGCGCCGGAGCGGGATATCGTCCATGCGGCAAAGCTGAATGTGCCGGAGATCGTGAAATCGCGCTGTCCCGTGGACGGCCACACCATGCGCGAGACGATGAAAACCTTTATTCGCGAGCAGGAGAAGCAGAATCCCGGCTTCAAAACGCGGGTGTTCGGCGCGATGCGGAGAGCGAATGTGGACGGCTGGGGCGGCAAGACCTATGTGCGCGATCTTGCGATGGACAACCCCGAAACAAACGGCAAGGCGGAGCGGTTCCACATGCTGGAGCAGGAGATCGCACGGCGCCTGAAGGAGGGTCAGTATGCGGATCTTGGGAATTGAAAGCTCCTGCGACGAGACGGCTGCGGCAATCGTCGAGGACGGCAGAACGGTACTTTCCAATGTGATCGCGTCGCAGGCAGACGAGCATAAACAGTACGGCGGCGTCGTGCCGGAGCTGGCATCCCGCCGCCATTGTGAAAATATATTGCCCGTCGTCCGGCAGGCACTTGCCGATGCGAACATGACGCTGGATGAGGTTGACGGCATCGCCGTGACCTACGCGCCGGGACTGATCGGTGCGCTGCTGGTCGGCGTCAGCTTTGCAAAGGGGCTCGCCATGATGAGCGGAAAGCCGCTGATCCCGGTGCATCATACGGAGGGACATGCGGCTGCAAATTATCTGGTGCACCCCGATCTGGAACCGCCGTATCTGGGCATTATCGTCAGCGGCGGGCATACGCGCATTGCGGAAATCCTCGATTATACGACGTTTCGGACGGTCGGCAAGACCCGCGACGACGCAGCAGGTGAGTGCTTTGACAAGTGCGCACGGGCAATGGGCTTTCCGTATCCGGGCGGCGTGCATGTTGACAAGGCAGCGCAGCGCGGCGACGCAAAGGCGTTCAGACTGCCGAAAACCAAAATGGACGGCAATCCGTATGACTTCAGCTTTTCGGGCTTGAAAACGTATATTGTCAATCTGCTGCACCATACCGAGCAGGTCGGCGAGCATCTGAATTGCGATGATCTTGCGGCGGCCTTGCAGCATGATATCGCGGAGACGATCACGGAAAAAACGATCGCCGCCGCGAAGGAGCTCGGGTATACGAGCATTGCGCTGTCAGGCGGTGTGTCTGCAAATTCCGGTGTGCGGAATGCGCTGGAACGCGCCTGTCAGCAGAACGGCTTTACGCTGTATATGCCGCCGCTTGCACTTTGCGGCGACAATGCCGCAATGATCGCGGCACAGGGCTACTATAACTATCTTGCAGGCATCACCGCGGACGAATCCCTCAACGCCATGGCCTCCAAGGAGCTCCGCGGGGAAGTTTAAGATGTATCTGCGATGCATTAGAAATGGGGCTCCGCCTAAACATGAAGAAACTTGTTTCTTCATGTTGAGCCCTGCCAAAGGGACATTGTCCCTTTGAAATCCCATTATGTGGGAATGGGAATGAGTCATCGAGCGACATAATGTGTTTTTATTAGATTTATGATTCCCTTCTACGCAGCAATAAGTTTCTAATTATGGGAGTCCAGAGGGATAGTATTCCTCTGGCGGGGTTGGGCGGAGCCCATTCTGAATCATCGCGAAGCGATACATTATTACGGAGGAATGCGGTGGAATTTGAAGAATTGAAGGCGGGGCTGTATGTCTGCCGCAGTGAAACACACAGCTTCGGAACGGATGCCTTTTTGCTGACAGGATTTTCTTGCTATCGCCAGAGGGACCGCGTCTGCGACCTCGGAACGGGCTGCGGCATCATTCCGATGCTCATGCAGCGCGACCGTCCGCCGCGGGAAATCTTCGCGGTTGACATTCAGCCGGATGCGATCAGCCAACTGAAAATAGGGCTGGAACGGTCTGAGGGGAATCCTGCGATCATACCGATATGCGCGGATCTGCGCGATTTATGGGAAGGCGCGCCGCTGCATCAGCTGGACCTTGTTACCTGCAATCCGCCGTATAAGGCAACGAATGCGGGCATCCTCTCGGACGACCCGCAGAAGCAGATCGCAAGGCATGAGATCGCCGGCGATATCGGGGATATCTGTGAAGCGGCGTCAAAGCTGCTGAAATATCATGGACGATTTTGCGTTTGCTGCCGGCCGGAGCGATTAGCCGATGTGATGTGCGCGATGCGTGCGCATGACATCGAACCGAAGCGGATGCGGCTGGTCTGCAAGACGCCGGAAAGTCCGCCGTGGCTCTTTCTGCTGGAGGGCAAGAAATTTGCAAAACCGTTCCTGCAGATCGAGCCGACACTGTTTGTGCGCTCCGGCGCCGGCATGACCGCCGAGGCCGCGCAGATCTGCCATTTTGGGGAGGGATACTGATGAGCGGAACGCTCTATCTGGTCGGCACGCCGATCGGCAACCTGCGGGATATCACCGAGCGGCAGCTCGAAATCCTCGATTCTGTGTCGTTTATCGCAGCCGAGGACACCCGCGTCACGCGCAAGCTCCTTGCGCATTTTGACCTGCACACGACGCTTGTCAGCTATCACGAGCACAGCCCGGAATCTGTCATCAGCCAGATCATCGAGCGCCTGCTTGCGGGTGAGAACTGCGCCTGTGTCACGGACGCCGGAATGCCCTGCATCTCCGATCCGGGCGCGATTCTGGTGCAGCGGTGTATTGAGGAAAATATTGCGATTCAGGTCGTTCCGGGGCCGAGCGCGGTCGTTTCTGCACTTGCGATATCAGGGCAAGATACAACAAGATTCTGTTTTGAGGGATTTCTCTCTGTGACAAAAAAACAGCGGTATTCGCATCTGGAAGCACTCAAAAAGGAGCAGCGCACCATGGTCTTTTACGAGGCACCGCATAAGCTGCTCAATACGCTGAAGGATATGCTGGAAACATTCGGTGACCGTTCAATTTCGATCTGCCGCGAGTTGACGAAGATCCATGAGGAAGTACGCAAAACCACACTTTCCGAGGCAGTCGCGTATTACGAAGCGAACATTCCGCGCGGCGAATTTGTGCTGGTCGTCGCCGGTGCGAAGCCCGATGATTCCGACGCTCAGCCCCCGCTGGAAGCGGTCATCGCGATCGCGCGGGAGCGGATCGAAGCAGGAGAGCGCGCCTCGGATGTGTGCCGTTCGCTTGCTGCCGAGACCGGCTATCCCAAGCGCGTGCTGTATCAGGCAGTTACCCAGTGAGCAATAAAAACAAAACCCGCGCGGCTGCGAACCGTGCGGGTTATTTGTCTTAATTTGCCTTGCAATTCTTATAATACAAAGTATCCAGTCCCTTGAGCAGCAGCTCATCGTCGATGATGATCTCATGCCGGCAGTGCGGGACGATCAGCGGTGCAAGTCCGCCGCACGCGATGACGGTCGCGGGATAACCGAGCTCGTCGATCATGCGGTCAATCAGCGCGTCCATTGCGCCCGCGTTGCCGTAGACGACGCCCGCCTGCATCGAGGGGATCGTGTCCATGTTGATGACCTTCTGCGGGGCTTTCAGCTGGATGTGCGGGAGCTGCGCGGTGCCGGATTCGAGCGATTCCAGCGCGATCGCGACGCCCGGGAAGATGATGCCGCCGATAAAGTGCTTCTTGTCGTCCACGACGGTCATGGTCGTGGCGGTGCCCATGTCAATGATGATGCACGGCGCGCCGTAGTCCTCGATCGCGGCGACTGCGCCGACGACCAGATCGGCACCGACGCCCTGCGGCAGAATATTGATGCCGGTTTTCATGCCCGGCCCGACGATCAGCGGGCGGATGCCGGTCAGCTTTTCGAGCGCGTTTGCCAGCAGCTCGGTCACCGGCGGCACAACGGACGAGATGATGCCGCCGTGCAGCTCTTTGATGTCGATTTTGTGCAGCTCAAGCACCATTCTGACGAGCACGGCGTATTCCAGATCGGTTTTGTTGCGGTCGGTGTGCATCCGCTCGACGAACTCGACCTTATGGTCGTTCACGCAGCCGATGCAGATATTGGAGTTGCCGATATCGACGGTAATGATTTTCATGTTTATGCCTTTCTTTATGCAGCAGATTCCGGCTTTTTGATGATATTCAGGATGCGGACGATCGCAGTCGCGAGCACGAGATTGATCGCCAGCTCGATGACAAAGTTCAGTCCGACGAAGCCGAACAGGAAGAACGCGCCGACATTTTCATAGCCTGCGCCCGCGCCCCATTCCTTAACGGTATCAAGGAAGAATACGAGGCAGCCGAGCAGGAACACGCCGGTATTGACGACCGGGCAGACGATGCCTGCGCCGATGACGGCACCGAGCTTCGTTTTGTTCTCAAACAGCTGATACACGATGCCTGCGGCCGCACCGGCAAGGATGCCCTTCAGCAGGCAGGTGATGATTGTGCCGGGAACGCTGATCGCGAGGAACGCGCCTGCGTCGGTCGCAAGGACCATGATGCCGAACACGAAGCCGAGCCATGCGCCGGCCTTCCAGCCGTAGAGCGCGGCACCGACGATGATCGGGACGAGCACGAGCGTAATGCTGAACGTGCCGAAGCGGATGACGCTGCCGATCGCCTGCAGGACGATGACGAGCGCTGTCAGCACACCCATGCCGACAATTGTCTTGACGTTGAACTTTGCGGTAGATTCTTTTGACATAAAAATGCCTCCTCCTGTTTTAATTCCCGCGCGGGGATATCGTACAAGCACGGACACTTCCGGGCAGCATAGTATGCGGATCGCATCGATCAGACCGCAGTGCGTATCTGTTTCAGCACACACTATGCCGCGTATAGTATAGCATATTTTTTGATAAATGTCAATATTTGGCGGGATGATAATTCTCTGCAGATCATGACGATCTGACGTGCGGTTCTGTCAGATCATCTCCAAAACGCTGTGTCATTGTCGCCGGAATCAAAAAAGTTGCACCGAAACGTGCAACTTTTCCTTATTTCTGCGCCTTTAGCAGAGAGCGATACGGATGTCTGCGGTATTCGGTTTTCCGGAATCGCAGCATTGCGGCATGTGAGCAGACCGGGCGTCGTCATTGGGGTCGATTCGTTTCCGGGAACGCCGAAGACAGGATGCGCTTTGGTACTTTGATAATTGAATATGTCAAACGTCTGTACAGATCAGGCATTCTCCGGCTTTGGGCGCGGTTCCTTTTCAGAAAGCGCCTTCGCTGATGATTCCGTCGTTTTATCCAGCGTATCCTGCAGGATCTCCTGCCGGAGCGCGGTCAGCCATTCCGAGAACGCAGCCGCATCAAATGCGTATGTTTTGTTCAGTGTATACTCATTTTCCGACCATGTGTCAAGCGGCGATTCATTATGCTGAATGAGCGCCTCCAGCTTATCGAGCGCGCGGAAGATTTTGGCCTCCTGCGTCTGCTGCGCCTGCATTTCCGCAAACAGCGCGGAGAACTCTGCTGCGGTATCCTGCGGCAGGGAAGCGACCCACTGTTCCAGCAGCGTATCCTCGGCGGCGCGTTCGGCGTCGGTCTTGGCAAATGTCGGGATATCGCCCGTGAAGCATTCGCCGAGGTCGTGGATCAGGCACATCCGGATGATCTTGTCGGTATCGGCATCGGGAAATTCGCCGCGCAGCAGCATCGCCATGAGCGCGGTGCGCCAGCTGTGCTCCGCGACGCTTTCGGGTCTGCGGTTTGATGTTGTACAGTGCCGCAGGGTATCCTTCAGCTTTTCTGCGGTATGCAGAATGTCAAGAAATTCGCGTGGATTCATAGTACATCAGCCTTTATCCTTTTATTCCGGCCGGTTCCGGGATGAAGTATCTCTGCGCCGCAAAATAAACCAAGATCTGCGGGAGCATCGCCGTCAGGCAGACCGCGAGCACGCGGTTCCATGCAAAACCGCTGTCCGCGTCCATAGAGAGCTTGACGAACACCGAGACCGGATAGCGCGACGGCGTATTCACGTAGAGCAGCGGCCCCATGTAGTCGTTGACCGACCAGAGCAGCTGCAGCACGCCGACCGAGATCAGCACGGGACGCAGCTGCGGGATCAGCACATGCAGGAGCGTCTGGAAAGAGTTGCAGCCGTCCAGCGCAGCGGCCTCGTCGTAGGACTTCGGGATACTGCGGAAAAACTGCATCAGCGCGATGATCAGCACGGTATCGCAGGCGCAGGCCGCCGGAACGATCAGCGGCAGATACGCCGGGGAGTCGATCCAGCCGAGACTGTGAAACAGCATGAACTGCGGCACATAAAGCACGGTCTGCGGCAGAAACAGCGTAGAAAACAGCATCAGCATCAGCAGATGCCTGCCGCGGAACCGGAACCGCGCAAAGCCGTATGCGGTCAGCGTGACGGAGACAAGCGTCAGCAGCACCTTTGGCAGCGCGATCAGATAGGTATTGCGCATAGCGCGGAGCAGGCCGATCTGTCCGCCGTATGCGTCAAATGCTCTGCGCCAGCCGTCGAGCGTCGGGTGCAGCGGCAGGATTCCCGCAGAGGCAAACAGCTCCGGATTGTCCCGCAGCGTCGCACCGGCGAGCCAGAGCAGGGGATAGATCATAAGGAAAGCCACGGCAGTCAGCAGCAGGTAGCGCAGCAATCGCTGACGGGCTTTGCGGCGTGCCTGCTTCATACCGTGCCCTCCTCATCCGCAAAATAGACCAATTTCCGGCACAGCGGCAGCAGCATCGCGCTGAACGCCGCGCAGACCAGAAACTGCACCCATGCCAGCGCACAGGCATAGCCCATTTCATTGGCCGTGAACGCGCTCCGGTAGAGCAGCAGCGAGAGCAGCGTCGTGCCGCCGCGCGGGCCGCCCTCCGTGATAACGAACGGCGCATGAAATTCCTGCAGTGCCATGCAGAATGCAAGGATCACATTGTAAAAGAGAACCGGCGAGATCATCGGCAGGGTGATGCGGAAAAAACGCGTGATACTGCCCGCACCGTCCAGAGTTGCGGCATCGGTCAGCTCCTGCGGGATATCCTGCAGCGCCGCAAGAAACATCAGCATCGGCATCCCGAATTCCCAGACGCGCAGCAGAATGATGACCCACAGTGCCGTTTCCTGCCCGGAGAGCCATGTCACAGCAGGCAGATGCATCGCGGTCAGGATGCCGTTGACGACGCCGTGATCGCGGAACATCGCCTTCCAGAGCACCGCCGCCGCAACCGATCCGCCGAGGATCGAGGGCAGATAACAGAGTGTCCGGAACAGCCGAAGCCCGCGGAGCGGCTTTGTCAGCAGAACGGCCGTCAGCAGGGCCGCCGCGATCTTCAGCGGGACGGAGAGCACCGCGAATTTCAGCGTCAGGCCGATCGCCCGGAGCGATTCACTCTCCGTGAAAATGCGGACATAATTCATCAGACCGGTCTGCGAAATGCCGCGGAACAGGTGCAGATCGGTGAACCCGCAGAACAGCGAGTACAGCATCGGCGCAGCCTGAAACAGCAGAAATCCGAGCAGCCACGGCAAAAGATACAGCCGGTTCAGATGCTTTTTTGCAGGACGCTTCATCGTCGCGCCCCGTTTCGGTACATGCGCGCCGTGGCCTCTGCGCGCATCAGGAAGCCGACGCCCTTCGGGTCGTTTTCGGTGACCGGCTCCGAGAGATAATATGCGCAGCTGCCGTCGCGGTAGGGTTCCCCGCCGAGTCCCGCGGAGACGCAGATATCGGTCAGGCGGATGCCCTCCTCGGTCTCCCAGATTTTCTGCGACTTTACATTTTCCAGTATCGAACGCCCGATCTCATAGAACGGCGCGTCAAGAAGTCCCGCTCCGGCGCCGCGCATCATGCTGTATGCTGCCATGAGACTGCCGGATGTTTCGGTATAATTGCCGGCGGCATCGGGGCGGTCGATGACCTGATAAAACAGTCCGTCCTCTGCCTGATACCGCAGCAGTGCGGTGACGGCTTCATTTAACATATCCGATAATTCCTTTTTTATATCCGCCTGCTTTTCCGGCAGCAGGACGGCGGTGTCGGTCAGCGCTGCGAGCAGCCAGCCCATGCCGCGCAGCCAGAATGCCGCGGAACAGCCGGTCTCCTTGTCCGCCCATGCCTGCTCCCGCGATTCGTCCAGACCGTGCCGGTAAAGACCGGTCCTGCCGTCGCGCAGGTGTGCCCGGATATACCGGAAGCAGTGCTGCACCTCGCGGAACAGTTCCGCACTGCCGGTCATGTCCGCGTAGGCCGTGAAGAACGGCGCGGCCATAAAGCAGCCGTCCAGCCAGACCTGATGCGGATAAATGCCCTTGTGCCAGCAAAGGCCGCTGTCCGTCCGCGGATGCTGCCGCAGCTGTTCGATCTGACTGCCGATCGCGAGGCGGTAGCGTTCCTCTTTCGTTTGCGCCCATGCAAAGAACAGCAGCTTGCAGCTGTTGAAGCTGTCAAGGCTGTATCTCGATGCCGGATAATCCGCGATCGTTCCGTCCTGACCGATGCGGCAGGACAGGTATTCCAGAATGAAATCTGCGTACCGCGCATCACCGGATGCATGATACATATCCTCGCATCCGAGCAGCACGCAGCCGTCCTCATAATTCCAGTAGGGCTTATAAGGACGGTAAGACGCAAGATATTGCTGAAAGAATGAATCCGTCATGGCGATTCTCCGCTGACGACAGCCTGGATTCCGGCAATCAGCCGTTCTGCCGCCACGGAAACCGGATAATCGCCGTAGCTCAGCCCGGTAAACACATCCTCGTATACGCCGCTGACACCCTTGAGGGACGCGTGCTCGAAATCCGGGTCGATCCGGAATTGCATCCACGCTGTCATGCGGCGGTTCGCCTCTGCGGAGATGTCCCCCAACAGCCCCGCATCGCTGCAAATTTCATATCCCTTTTTGTTGAGCGGGATCCCGCGCTCCGTGCCGAGTATTTTCACGGTCTCCGGATCGCTGACCAGATCGGAGATCAGCTTCGCGCAGGTCTCCGGATATTTTGTATGCTTCGAGATCGCAAAGCAGAGCGAGATCTTGGAAAAGCCGCCGTGATAATCACCGAGATCGGTGAAATATTCGCCGACGGTGAGCGTCTGCCCCTCGCTTAATGCGCTGACGAATTTGCCTGCCGAGGAATCCCATTCGTAGATCCCGGCATATCTGCCCGTGATATAGTTTTCGTCCTTGTCAAAGCTGTCCGCGCCGCCGCCCGCGATCTGCTTCAGCGGCGGGATGACATGATCCTGCTCCATTCTGCAGATCGTTTCAAGACCCTTTTCGATCTCCGCCTGCGAATACTGCAGACTGCCGTCCCCGACCCATTCTCTGCCGTATTCGCACTGCAGCAGATATACGAGAAACAGCATCCGGTCGTACCAGCCGAGTGCCAGCGGATAATAATCCGCGCCGAGCGTTTCCGCAAAGATTCTGCCCGCTGCGCAGAGCTCCGAGAAGCTTCCGGGGACGGAGAGCCCCGCCTTTTCAAAGGTCGTTTCGTTCCACAGAAAGACCCTGCCCGTCCGGCTGACCGGCACGGCGAGCAGTCTGCCGTCCGCGGTGCACATATCGAGCACATCGGCATCATACTGCGTCAGATCAATGATATCGCTGTAATCCCGCAGGTCGAGGAAGCCGGTCGTTTCCGAGCTGTAATCGAAAAGCCAGTTCCGGTTGACCTGCATGACATCTGCTTCGGTCCCGGCATAGAGTGCTGCCGCTGCCGCTTCCTCCCAGCCGCTCCACGCGCCGTATTCGGTGCGCACCTCGACGCCGGGATGCGACGCGGAAAAACGCTCCGCGGCCGTAATTGTCGCCTGATGACGGGAATCCCCGCCCCACCACGAAAACCGGATCTCCTGCTGACCGTCCGCAGTTCTGCCGCAGCCGGTCAGAGAAAACAGAATCACAGCAGCGATGCACAGTGCCCCCACACGTTTTTGCATAATACACTCCTGTCAGCAGGCGGAAAACCGCCCGCTCTTGTTATTTTCCGACTCTATTATATCGGAAAACCGCTGTTTTGTCAATGTGCGGGAATCCGCAATATCTGACCGGGTGCCGGAAAAACACCGCATTCTGCTGCTTGACAAATTCGGCATTATATGGTATACTGTGTCAGGATGCAGAGAGGCGCCTTATCAGTTCGTCTGATAGGGCTGTTTTTATGTACGGCGTGTTTTAGGCACGGGGCGCGTTTTGTCCGGTTTCCGGATGATTCTTTGCGTTTGCCCATTGCTTTTTTCCCGGATTTATGGTATACTGTGAGTGAATATGCAGGAAAGGGGCGTTTCGATGCCGTCCGAACCGATGCGGCAGGAGATTTTCATGCTCATGAAGCGTGCCGTTTTTCTGAATATCGCAGCATATCTGATCAGCATCATCTTTGTCGGCGCGACCCTGCGCTTCGCACTGGGACTGCTGCTCGGGACAGCCGTGCTGCTCTGTACGCTGCTTCTGATCCGGCTGAGCGTGCTCCGCATGGAGGACGACGCAAAGCGCTACGGCGTGACCAGTCAGCGGCGGCATCTGCTGTTCTATGCGCTCAGGCTGCTTGTATTCGCAGCGGCGTTTGCACTGGCGCTGGTGTTCCGCACACGGATCTCACCGGCTGCCGTCTGTCTGCCGATGCTGTATCCGCGCCTGATCTATACCGCCGGGGCACTGTTTGCCCGCTCCGGCAAAGACTCCCGCATAAAAAAGAGGTGAGAATCAACATATATGGCTATTCTGGCTATGGCTCTGCCTGAATTTCTGCGCGGCTCCGAGGAGCTGAGCGTCACGGGTCCGAAGGTCATCAAAACCTTTCATATTTTCGGGCTGGACATCAACTTCACGGAAACGGTCGTGCTGGAATGGATCGTCATGGCGGTCATCATCGGACTGTGCATCTTCCTGACGCGCGGCCTGAAGGTCAAGGCCGTCTCCAAGCGGCAGGTGATCGCGGAAATGGCTGTGGAGGCGATCACGAATCTCGTGCGCGATACCATGGGAAAACGCTGGCTGGCGTTCACCCCGTACATCGCGACGGTGTTCCTGTTTTCGATCTTCGGCAGCCTGATCAGTCTGCTCGGCGTCCGCGCCGTGACCTCTGATTTTTCCGTGCTGCTGACATGGGCGCTGATGACCTTTATCCTCATCACCGCGACCAAGATCAAGTACGGCGGCGTCGGCGGATATCTGAAGGGTTTTGCAGACCCGATCCCGGTCATGCTCCCGATCAATATCCTGAGCGAGGTCGCGACCCCGACCGCAATGGCACTGCGTCACTTCGGCAATATCGCCGGCGGTTCCATTATCATGGGTCTGATCTACTTCGGCCTGACAAGTCTGAGTCACATGCTGCACATGCAGGTGCCGGTCCTGACGATCGGTATTCCCGCGGTGCTCTCGCTGTACTTTGACCTGTTCTCGGACTTCATGCAGGCATTCATCTTCATCATGCTGACGATGGTCTTTGTCAGCAATGCAGGCCCCGCCGAGGATGAGGCGGCTGCATAAACAATTTTCGGTAACCAAAAATTTACATACGGAGGTTTCTTATTATGGACATGGGTGAAGCAATTATTCTGGCAGGCTCCGCGATCGGCGCGGGTCTTGCAATGATCGCCGGTATCGGCCCGGGTATCGGTGAAGGTTATGCTGTCGGTAAGGCCTGTGAGGCAATCGCAAGACAGCCTGAGGCGTCCGGCGCCGTCACCAGAACGATGTTCGTCGGCTGCGCGGTCGCTGAGTCTACCGGTATCTACGGTCTGATTATCGCACTGCTGCTGATCTTCCTCAAGCCGTTCACCTGACCGGCAGAAGCAGCAAATACGATAAGAGAGGCTGATACGGAATGAAGCTTGGATTTTTATCCATTGATATCGGGACGATCCTCTTTTCATGGATCAACCTGATGATCCTCTTTTTTGCGCTGAAGCATTTTCTGTTCAAGCCCGTGCAGAAGATCCTGTCCGAGCGGCAGGCGGCTGTCGATCAGACGCTCAAGGACGCCGAGGATGCGCGTGCGCGCGCGGAGGCTGCCGAGACGGAGTATACGGAAAAGCTGACCAAGGCAAAAGAGGAATCTGCGGAGATGCTCCGCAATGCGGCCAGAAAGGCACAGCAGCGTTCCGAGGAGATCGTTGCCGGTGCAAAGGCGGAGGCTGCGGGCATCCTGCAGCAGAACCGCGATGAGCTCGAGCGCGAAAAGCGCAGAGCCGAAAGCCAGCTCCGCTCGGATGTTTCCGGGCTGGCGGTCATGGTCGCGGAAAAGGTCGTCGGGCGTGAGATCAATCAGGCAGATCACGCAAGACTGATCGACGAATTTATTGATTCGGTGGGTGATGTACAGTGAGTTCGGAGGTTTCTTCGGTCTACGCAAATGCGCTGTTCTCGCTGGCCAATGAGCAGGGCGACGCTGTCATGCAAGAGACCCGTTCCGACCTGCGGCAGACGGCCGTGCTGTTCTCGCTGAATCCGGATCTGACAAGACTGCTCTCGCTTCCGACGCTTTCCGTTGAGGAACGCATCGGCATTGCGAAAAAGATCTTCGGGGAGCAGGGGCTTGCTGCAAAGCTGCTGTTTCTGCTGATCGGTCATGACCGCGTGCCGTTCATCGGCGAGATCGCCGATGACTTTGACAGGCGGATGCTCGATTATCAGAACACCGAGGATGTGAAGGTCACGACGGCGGTCGCACTGACGCCGGAGCAGAAGGAACGTCTGCGCGCCGCGCTGTCGGCAAAGCTCCGGAAGGTCATCCGGATCACGGAGCATATCGACCGCGGCATCTTGGGCGGCGTCATCGTGCAGTACGGCGACACACGCATCGACAACAGCGTCAAATACCGTCTGGATGCGCTGAAAGAGCAGCTTTCCTGAACGGGATATCGGTTCTGCGGATCTGTCTGCGGAACCGCGCATTCTGATTGAACGAGGTTATAAGAATGAATTTGAGACCAGATGAAATTACCGGCATTATCAAGGAGCAGCTCCGGAACTACGAAGCGAAGCTGAACCTTGCCGATGTCGGTACGGTGATCACCGTCGGCGACGGTATCGCAAACGTGCACGGTCTGGAGCAATGCATGTCCGGTGAGCTGCTCGAATTTGAGGGCGGCGTTTCGGGCATGGCACTGAATCTGGAGCATGACTTTGTCGGTGCCGTGCTGCTCGGCTCGGATCACAATATCAAGGAGGGCACCGCTGTCCGCCGCACCAAGCAGATCGTGTCTGTTCCGGTCGGCGAGGAGCTGCTCGGCAGAGTCGTCAACGCACTCGGCGAGCCGATCGACGGCAAGGGCCCGATCCTGACGGAAAAGGTCATGCCGATCGAAAAGATCGCGCCCGGCATCATCACGAGAAAATCCGTGCATGAGCCGCTGCAGACCGGCATCAAGGCGATCGACTCGATGATCCCGATCGGAAGAGGCCAGCGTGAGCTGATCATCGGTGACCGCCAGACCGGCAAGACCACGATCGCGCTGGACACGATCATGAACCAGAAGGGCAAGGACGTCATCTGCATTTATGTCGCGATCGGTCAGAAGCGTTCGACCGTTGCGAATGTCGTCGAGACGCTGACCAAGGCGGATGCCATGTCCTATACCATTGTTGTTTCCGCGACGGCTTCGGAGCTGGCGCCGCTGCAGTACATCGCGCCGTATACCGGCTGCACGATGGGCGAATACTTCACCGATCAGGGCAAGGATGCGCTCATCATCTACGACGATCTTTCCAAGCACGCGGTCGCTTACAGAACGCTCTCGCTGCTGCTGAAGCGTCCTCCGGGGCGTGAGGCTTATCCCGGCGATGTGTTCTATCTGCATTCGAGACTGCTGGAACGCGCCTGCTGCCTGAACGAGAACTACGGCGGCGGTTCTCTGACCGCACTGCCGATCATCGAGACGCAGGCCGGCGATGTTTCCGCGTATATCCCGACGAACGTCATCTCCATTACGGACGGCCAGATCTTCCTTGAGACTGACCTCTTTAATGCAGGCGTCCGTCCGGCGGTCAACCCGGGTATTTCGGTTTCCCGTGTCGGTTCTGCCGCGCAGATCCCGGCCATGAAGAAGGTTTCCGGCTCGCTGAAGCTGACCTATTCGCAGTACCGCGAGCTGCAGGCGTTCTCGCAGTTCGGCTCCGACCTCGATAAAGATACGAAGGAGCGTCTTGCAAAGGGCGAGCGCGTCGTCGAGGTGCTGAAGCAGGGCAAGAGCCAGCCGCTTTCCGCGCCGGATCAGGTCGTGATCCTCTACGCGGTCACGAACAACCTGCTGAAAGATGTGCCGGTCAATCGCATTGCGGAATTTGAGGAGGCACTCCTGACCGAGATCCGCGAAACGCACAGCGAGATCACCGATTCCATTGCGGAGACCGGTAAGCTGCTGCCCGATAACGAAAAACAGCTCAAAAGCGCGATCGAGGATTTCGTGCTGCGCTTTGTCTGATCGGAGGGCTGAATCATGGCAGCTTCCAATATGAAGGCGATCAAACGCCGGATCAAGAGCGTCGAGAGCACCATGCAGATCACCAAGGCAATGGAGCTTGTCTCCTCGTCCAAGCTGCGCAAGGCGAAGGAACGCGCCGAACAGGCGGTGCCGTTTTTCAATCTGCTTTATCAGACTATGAGCGAGGTCGCATCCGAGGCCGTCGGCTTCCACTCGGCTTATACCGAGCTGCGGGAGGACGGTGCTGCACTGCTCGTCGTCATGGCGGGCGACCGCGGTCTTGCGGGCGGCTTCAACCTCAATGTGTTCCGTCTTGCGGATGCGCGTGTCCGGGAGCTGGAGCAGCAGGGCAGAGAGGTCATTCTGATGACCGTCGGCAAAAAGGCTTCCGAGCACTATGCGAAAACCTCGAACCGCATTCTCGGCACCTTCGATAACGTCGGTGAGACGATCACGACCTATACCGCGCTCCACATGGCGAACCATATCGTGCATCTGTGCGAGCAGGGGCATCTTGCTATGGTCGAGGTGTTCTTCACGAACATGGTCTCCCCGCTTTCGCAGGAGCCCAGACAGATGCAGGTGATCCCGGTGCCGAATCTCGAACGGAATCCCGGCGTGCAGAGCCTGACCGATTACGAGCCGAGCCCTGAAGCGGTGTTTGACTCGCTGATCCCGCAGTATCTCGCGGGCATTCTCTACTGCTCCGTGGTCGATACCTATGCTTCCGAGCAGGCGGCGCGGCGCATGGCAATGGAGAACGCGACCGACAATGCACAGGAGATGATCGACGATCTCTCGCTGAAATATAACCGTGCGCGGCAGGCGTCCATTACGCAGGAGCTGACGGAGATCGTCTCCGGTGCGAATGCGCAGGGATAAGCGGCGCTGCGGATACATCTATAACAGAAAGTAGTGAGCTACCGAAATGGCAAACGAAGAAATCAAGCGCGGCGGCACCGGCAAGATCGTGCAGATCATCGGTGCAGTCGTTGATGTGCGCTTCAAAAAGCATGAGCTGCCCAGACTGCTGAACGCGATCGAATGCAACAACAACGGGCAGCGTCTCGTGCTCGAGGTCGCACAGCATATCGGTGACGATATCGTCCGCTGCATTGCGATGAGCAGCACGGACGGTCTGGTGCGCGGTCTGGATGCGGTCGATACCGGCAGCCCGATCCGTGTGCCGGTCGGCAGAGAGACCCTCGGACGCGTGTTCAATCTGCTTGGCGACCCGGTCGATGAGCAGCCTGCACCCGAAACGCAGGAGCGCTGGCCGATCCACCGCGATGCGCCGTCCTATGAGGAACAGGCGGCAAGCTCCGAGGTGCTGGAAACCGGCATCAAGGTCATTGACCTGATTGCGCCGTACCTGAAGGGCGGCAAGATCGGTCTGTTCGGCGGTGCGGGCGTCGGCAAGACCGTTCTGATCCAGGAGCTGATCAACAACGTCGCGAACCAGCACGGCGGCATCTCGGTCTTTACCGGTGTCGGCGAGCGTACCCGTGAGGGCAACGACCTCTACCACGAAATGAAGGACAGCGGCGTTCTCGAAAAGACCTGCCTTGTGTACGGTCAGATGAATGAGCCGCCCGGGGCGAGAATGCGCGTTGCACTTTCCGGCCTGACCATGGCGGAGTATTTCCGCGATACCGAGGGGCAGGACGTTCTGCTCTTTATCGACAATATTTTCCGTTTCACGCAGGCAGGCTCGGAGGTTTCCGCGCTGCTCGGACGTATGCCGTCCGCCGTCGGTTATCAGCCGACGCTCGCAACGGAAATGGGCGCTTTGCAGGAGCGCATCACCTCGACCGGCAAGGGCTCGATCACTTCCGTTCAGGCGGTCTACGTCCCGGCGGATGACCTGACCGACCCGGCTCCGGCCACGACCTTCGCGCATCTGGATGCAACGACGGTCCTTTCCCGTCAGATCGCTTCGCTCGGTATCTATCCGGCAGTCGATCCGCTGGAATCGAGCTCGCGCATCCTGTCGCCGGAGATCGTCGGACAGGAGCATTACCGCGTTGCCCGTCAGGTGCAGACCATTCTGCAGCGCTATACCGAGCTGCAGGATATCATCGCGATCATGGGTATGGATGAGCTCTCCGACGAGGATAAGCTGACGGTCAGCCGCGCCAGAAAGGTGCAGCGCTTCCTCAGCCAGCCGTTCTTTGTCGCGGAGCAGTTCACCGGCATGGAGGGCAAATATGTCCCGATCGCCGAGACGATCCGCGGCTTCCGCGAGATCATTGACGGCGAGCACGATGACCTGCCGGAATCCGCCTTCCTGTTCGCAGGCACGATCGACGACGTTATTGAAAAGGCGAAGTCCATGGAGGATGCGGAATGAGTACGTTCACGCTGCAGATCATCACGCCGGAAAAGATCTTCTTTGAGGGTGAGGTGCAGCGCGTGATTATCCGCACCACGGAGGGCGATGTCGGCATTCTCGCCAAGCATGAGCGGTATGTCGCGGCACTGCCGTCCGGACCTGTGAAGGTGATCCTCTCCGACGGAACGGAAAAACTCGCTGCGCTTTCGGGCGGAGCGGTCAAGGTCTCGCCGGACCGGACTGCAATTCTCGCAAATGCCGTCGAATGGGCGGAGGATATTGATGTGGACTGGGCGAAGCGTTCGGAGGAGGACGCACGCCGCCGCGTCGAGAACAGCAAAAATCAGCAGGATCTCAAATATGCGGAAATGAAGCTTCAGCGCGCACTGAACCGTCTCCGCGTGTCCTCTATGAAAGACTGAGCCTGCTCCGGGAAACAGAAAGGGTTTTGTCAGAACATGAAGGGTTCTAAAATTTTCGGAACGCTGACGATCATTTTCGGATGTGCCGCAGTGCTGTTCCTTTCGGAGACGCCGAAGGTCATCAAATATAAGAACGGCGATATCAAGGATTTCAGCACGGTCGCTTACGGGGAGCTGAAAAAGGGCGACCTCGTGCAGGGCACGATCGACATTACCGACGGCTGCTTTGCCGAAATGGAGGAGACCAATACCACTTTCGGCATTCCGACCTCCAAGCGTACTTCCGCACAGTACTATGCGTGCTATACATGCAGTGACTTTTATGTGGTGTACCAGACCGGCAATTCGGATCAGATCAATACGCTCGACAAAATGGCGGATGAGTCAGAGACGTATTACACGGAATATCAGATGCTTGCAGAGGATGCGGGCGAGGATGCGGATTTCTCGCAGCTTCATCAGCCTTCGACCACGCTCGATTTCACCGGTGAGGTCGAGACTATGCCCTCCGATCTGCTGCCGATCTTCCGGAAGTGGTACGGCGAGGGCTTTGATGCGCCGAACGAGGTCGAACAGGATATCGTGATCAGGTATTCCAAGTTCGACCGCTTCGCGTGGGTGCTTTATGCGGGCATCGGGTGCGCGGCCGCAGCGCTCCTCATGCTCGTGCTCACGATCCGTTCGTTCATCAGACAGAAACGGGATCAGCAGTACGGATACTGATTCAATAAACATGCAAAAAAAGAGGGGTTTTGCGAATGAAAAGGATGAAAAAACTGGCGGCAGTCCTGACGGCAGCCGTGATGCTCTCGATGCAGGGGATCTCACTTCCCGCACCGACGGCATCGGCAGCGCCCGACGACTGTCACGACGACTGGCTTCATGTTGAGGGCGACAAGGTCGTTGACATGAACGGCAAAGAGGTCTGGATGACCGGCGTCAACTGGTTCGGCTACAACGTCGGCTCGCAGGTGTTTGACGGCGTCTGGAATTCCAATCTGCATAAAGATTTACAGGATATTGCGGATCACGGCTTCAATCTGCTCCGTGTCCCGATGTCCACGGAGATCCTGATACAGTGGAAGAATAAAAAACCTGATTCAATTATTAAAGTCGGTGAATGGGAAAATCCTGAGCTGACAGTCGAGGGCGTTGCAGGCGGCACGCCGAAGTACAGCCTCGATGTGTGGAATCAGGCAGTGGAATGGTGCAAGGAATGCGGCATCAAAATCATGATTGACATTCACTGCGCCACAACCAATGCAGGCGGTCATACTTACCCGCTGTGGTACGATGAGAATTTCGGTACGAAAGAATGGCTCACCGCTTTGGAATGGTTCTGCGATACATACAAAGACGACGATACGATTGTTGCGATCGACCTGAAAAACGAGCCGCACGGTAAGCCCGAAGAAGGCAAGTTTGCAAAGTGGGACGAAAGCAAGGACGAAAACAACTGGAAATATGCGGCTGAACGCGGTGCTGAGGCCTGTCTCTCCGGCAATCCGAATCTTCTGATTATGGTCGAAGGTATTGAATGTTATCCGGATTTCGACAGAGGCGCCGACTGGACAACGCCGTCGGTCGATTATGCGCACTACGGTGAGCCGAGCAAAGTGTTCGGCGCATGGTGGGGCGGAAATCTCCGCGGTGTCAAAAAGCTCCCGCTGGACGAAAAACTGAAAAGTCATATCGTCTATTCGCCGCATGATTACGGCCCGCTTGTTCACCCGCAAAAGTGGTTCCATCTCACAGGAGAGGGAAATACGATTTCCGCTTATAATTTTGACCGGCAGTCTCTGCTGGATGAATACTGGCTCGATACCTGGGCGTATATTTGTGAGGAGCACATCGCTCCGCTGCTGATGGGCGAATGGGGCGGCTTCATTGATAAAGAACATGATGGTGCCGGTGCAAACCAGGAATGGATGAAGGTTCTCCGTGACTATATGATCGAAAAGCATATCCATCACACATTCTGGTGCTACAACTGGAATTCCGGCGATACCGGCGGACTTGTTCTTGAGGATATGACAACATGGGATATGGATAAATACAATCTCGTAAAGCCGGCACTCTGGCAGGATGAGAACGGCGTGTTCATCAGCCTTGACCATCAGAGACCGATCGGCGTGAACGGCCAGTCGCTGAGCGAATACTACGGAGGCGGTCACAGCACGACACCGAAGATCACGACGGAGCCGCCTGTCACGACGACGGCTGCACCCGAAACGACCGTGACGGAGCATGTCACGACTGTGACGGAGCCTGTTACGACAGTGACCGAGCCTGCCACGACAAAGGCACCGGAGACGACAACTGAAGGGGAAACCGGTGTTACAGCGGTGATATACGGCGATACCGACTGCAGCGGTATGGTGGATGTGTCCGACGCTGTTCTGCTTGCGCGTGTGATCACGGAGGATCAGGCAGCGGTCATTACCGACAAAGGCAGACGCAATGCGGACGCGAACCGGAACGGAAATCTTGATCCGGATGATATCACAGCGATTCTGCGGCATATCGCGAAAATCGAGATACTGCCGGTTGCGAATTGAAAAAGCACAGCTGCGGTGAACGCATCCGGCGAAAACTGAAACACAGCAACAGCAGGCGGCAAATTACTGCCGCCTGCATTGTTTGGGAGGAATACGATGAATCAGGCACTTGAACAGGTCCCTGCCTCGGAGCGCATCCATATCGGATTTTTCGGGGCGCGGAATGCGGGCAAATCAAGCCTTGTCAATGCGCTGACCGGGCAGGAGGTCTCGATCGTCTCCGATGTGGCCGGCACCACGACCGATGCCGTCCGCAAGAGCATGGAGTTGCTGCCGCTCGGCGCGGTCATGATCACCGATACGGCAGGCTACGACGACGATGACGCGGCACTCGGCGCGCTGCGCGTCGAAAAGACAAAGCGGGAGCTCTACCGGACGGATATCGCGGTGCTGGTCTCGGATGCCGCAAAGCCGCTCTCCGATACCGAAAAAGAGCTGATCGCGCTGTTTCAGCAGGAGCATACGCCGTATCTGCTGGCACTGAGCAAGTCGGATACGCTGGAAACGCTGCCGGAGAAGCTGTCGGATAATGCGGTGCTTGTCAGTGCGAAAACCGGCGAGGGCGTCACGCAGCTCAAAGAGATGCTCGGGGCGCTGGCACAGAATGCCGGCGCGGAACGGTTCATCATCCGCGACCTGATCGCAGAGGATGATCTGGTCATTCTGGTGACGCCGATCGACGAATCTGCGCCGAAGGGAAGGCTCATCCTGCCGCAGCAGCAGACGCTCCGCGAGGTGCTCGATGCCCATGCGAACGCGCTGCTCGTGCAGACGGAGCAGCTCGGCGGACTGCTCAACTCGCTGAACCGGCCGCCGCGCATGGTCGTGACCGACAGTCAGGCATTTGCCGCCGTCGCAAAAACCGTGCCGGAATCCGTGCCGCTGACCTCGTTCTCGATTCTGCTGGCGCGGTACAAGGGCTTTTTGCAGACCGCGGTCACCGGCGTGCAGGCACTTCAAAAGCTGCCGGACGGCGCCCGCATCCTCATTGCGGAGGGCTGCACGCATCACCGTCAGTGCAATGATATCGGCACGGTCAAGCTGCCGAATGCGATCCGGAAGCTGACCGGAAAGCAGTTCGAGCTTGCTTACTGCTCCGGCGGGACGTTCCCCGAGGACCTCTCCGGGTTCTCGCTCGTGATCCACTGCGGCGGATGTATGCGCACGGAGCGGGAGCTTCAGTGGCGGATGCGCACAGCGCTTTCGCAGGGGGTGCCGTTCACGAATTACGGCGTGACGCTTGCCGCCTGCACCGGCATTCTCGAACGGACGCTCATGCGCGGCATCCTGCTTGATGCGTAGTATATTATATACAATTTCAGGAAGTTCTTGTTATCTTTGCCGATTGACAGGAACTTCCTTTTTTTCTATAATATAAGTGGGGATTTTGTTCGCAAAAAAGGGAGGAATCATATGAAACATACCAAACAACACGGGATTCTGCTGGCAGCTTGTATGCTGGCGGCAAGCTGCATGGCACCGTTTTCCGTACTTGCGGAGCAGCTTCCGGGCTGTCTGCCGTGGGGCGATGCGGACTGCAGCGGGAAAGTTGATGTGGCGGATGCGGTGCTGGTCGCAAGATTCTGTGCGGAGGATGCTTTGGCTACCATCACCGATACCGGAAGGGCAAACGCCGACGTCAACGGTGACAGAAACCTGGATTCTGCGGATATGCAGGAGATCTTGGAATATATTGCCAAGAAGCGCACGGCGTTTTCCGGTGCTGCGGCGCAGCAGCCCGCGGAAAAGCTGACGAAAACCGAGAACCTCATGGACGGCCTGACACGCTCGGCGCAGAGCGGCAAGCAGGCTGATGATGTGTTCCGGGTAAGTCAGTATGATCTGACGGCAAGCCTTCTGAAAGAGGTCAGCAAAAAGGAAGAGCCGGGCAATAATGTCATGATCTCGCCGTTTTCGTTCTCGCAGGCGCTTTCTATGGCGGCGAACGGCGCAAAGGGCAATACGCTGGATGAGCTCACAAAGCTTCTGGGCGGCGATCTGAGCATGGACGACCTGAATCAGTATTACAGCAGCTATGCCGGTAATCTGCCGCAGAGCGAAAAGGCCAAGCTCGATATCGCAAACGCGATCTGGTTCATTGACGATGACAATAAGATCAAAGTGCCACAGAACTATCTGCAGACGACCAAGGACTATTTTGATTCCGATGTGTTCCGTTCGCCGTTCAATCAGCAGACCGTGAACGATATCAACGGCTGGGTCAAGGAAAAGACGCATGATATGATCCCGGAGCTCATTGACAGTCTCGATCCGGCGTCGGTCATGATGCTCGTGAACGCGGTTTATTTTGATGCGGAGTGGAAGAAGCCCTATGAGGACTTTCAGGTGCATGATCGCTGGTTCTTCCTCAGCGAGGGCGCTGAATATCAGGCGGATTATGAGGAGCTCGGTCCGTATCCGCCCGATGCGTTTCCCTGGAGCTGGCCGGGTGTTTGGGATGGGTCGCCGTATGATGAGCCGTCCGGGACGGATGTTTCCGAACAGCAGCCCGATGCGCCTTCACAGCCTGCGGAGTCGGAGAATGGTAAGGCTGTGCGTGTCAAGCTGATGTCCAGTCAGGAAAGCATTTATCTCGAAAACGACTGCATGACCGGCTTCATGCGGCCGTATGCCGGTGAGGGCTACAGCTTTGTCGGTCTGCTTCCGAAGGAGAACAGCTCCGTACAGGAATGCATCGCGAACATGACAGGGGAGTCCCTGAAGGAACTGCTCGCGAGCAAGGAACTCTGCGACGTGACTGCGGCGATCCCGAAGTTCAGCTCGGATTACAGCGTCGATCTGATCCCGGTGATGGCTGCACTCGGCGTGAAAGATGCCTTTGATTCCTCTGCCGCGGACTTCACCGGACTGAATGAGATCCCGCCGACATGGATCAACAAGGTGCTGCAGAAGACCCGCATCGAGGTCGATGAAAAGGGCACCAGAGCGGCGGCCGCAACCGGCATCGGCATGGGCGGCGGCGCTATGTTCAAGACAAAGGATGTCATCCTCGATCATCCGTTCATCTATATGATCGTTGATAACGAGACGGAGCTTCCGCTGTTCATCGGCTATATGATGAAGCCGGAATGGCAGGAATGATCCCGGAACAAACTGAATATACGCAAAAAGCTGCCGTCCCTCTGCGGGGCGGCAGCTTCTTTGTTGATACGGGTGATTTACGGCACCATTGTGATCGGTTTCAGCTGGATCACAACATCGTAGGAGCCGTTTTCGTGCTTGATTTTGTAGAGATAAGCCTCCGGCAGCTCATAGCCTTCCGGTATCAGGGTATTGTGCACGGTCAGCTCGACGGAATCGGAGCTGCAGAGCATTGCAAATGCGCCGGACTTGTCAACCGCCGGATTTTCCTTCAGGCCGAACACCGGGCTGCCGATCGTCGCATTTTCCGGGTCAAATTCTTTGGGTCCGGATTCGACGATCATCATATTCTGCTCCGAAAGCGGGATCAGCTCGCGGGTGTACAGGTCAACGACCGTGAAGCGAACCTCATTTTCCTTCAGTTCGCCGAGATACTGCAGCTTGACTGTGACGTCGTAGGAGCCGTTGTCATGCTTCACCCATGTGAGCGCGTTGTCCGGTACGCGGTAATCAGCCGGAACGGTGTATTCTTCAATGCGCATTCCGAAGTAATCCGCATTGAAGAAGCCGGCGAAATTATCTTCGATATGGGGATTGGAAGAAATGGCGATGATCGGGCCGGTACTGACGCGGCCGTTCGGTGTATCGTATTCGATATTGGTTTCGATGCCGAGCGGGGTTCCCTGCGAAGAAAGCTCGATCGGTTTGCCGGTCTTGTCATCGACGACCGTGAAGCGGACTTCTCCCGGCTGCAGATCATTCTGCTGCTGCTGCGGTTC
This sequence comes from Oscillospiraceae bacterium, assembly GCA_017545185.1. Taxonomy (GTDB): domain Bacteria; phylum Bacillota; class Clostridia; order Oscillospirales; family Ruminococcaceae; genus Firm-04. Next base: position 187,742 of record JAFWQJ010000052.1, read on the forward strand.
TTCCGTCTCACTCTGCGGGTTCTTCACGCTTCCGATAAAGACCGGCAGCTTGGTGCGTTCGTCAAGGATCATGAAGAGGAACGGGCGGTTGAAGTTCAGCGACGGAACAGACGGGCCGCCGCCCTTCTGGGTCATTTCAATGATCGTGGCCGCTGCGGCTTCGGTGCCTTTTTCGTTGACGTCGATGCAGGTATTGTGGATCACTCTGCTGATATAGGGGTCGTTGTTGCCGTCAGAATCCACATACATCCGGCCGAAATTCGCCTGTCCGCACTCGAATGCCTGCTTGATGCCGAGCTTCTGCAGCGCCTGCGTGAGCAGCGTGTCTCCGGTCTCGTAATCGAACTTGAACTTCGGCATTGTGACGCTGACGGATTCCTCCTTGCGGCTGTCAAGCAGCTTCTGCAGCGTCTTTCCGTCCATCATGCCGATGTAATCGGAGAGGGTGACGGACAGCGATTCTCTCGGCAGGATGCCGACAAAGCTGTAGGTGCCGCCGGAATACTGCTTGACAAAGCCCTCAGCATACTGATCGGAGATGTAGTATTGCTCGGTACCCATCATCATATCAACGGTCTGCCCGGTTTTGTTGTAGTCGGCAAATACACCCTTCAGCGTCGTGTTCCATTCGTTCTCCCATTCCGCATCAAAGGCCAGTGCATTGATGAGATAGGTCACGGCGTTTCCGTCCATGTATTTCAGCATATCCTTGATCTTGCCGTCCGTATTGTCGTAGATCCAGCTGTTGATGTCCTTCAGCGTATCGTCGGTGAACGGAGCATTGAAAATATCCGTATGATCGTAGTAATTGACGATCGTTTTCAGATAGTCCTCGCGGAGCGTCAGCTCATTGCTGTTCCAGACCGAATTGGCAAGATGCAGCTTTGCTTTGTCGCTGCTCGGGAGATTGGAAATATAATTGCGGTAATACTCGTTGACGGATTCCGTGTCGATGTCCTCGCCGACAAGGAAATTCTGGAGCTCTGTCAGAGTCTCGCCGTTTGCGCCATTGACGGCAAGCGCCAGTGCGGATGCGATCGACAGCGGTGAGAGCAGGATATTCTCGGCCTCTGTATCATCGAACGAGATCTGCTTCATCAGCTTGGCGGTCATGTCATACTGGCTCTTGACGAATGCATCGTCAACGGGTTTGTCCGGGACTTCATGCGCGGTGAGGTTTTCGGTCAGGCTGTACCGGTGATAGCCCTGCGCGCTGCCTGATTCCTCCTTGCCGAGATAGGTGCGCTTTTTTGCGATGAACTCAAGGATCTGCGTGACGTCCTCGCTGTCGGTGTTGCCGTCCAGATTGACGTCTGCATTCAGTCTGCCGGTATCGGTGATGACCGCGGTCCTGTCGGCTGCCGCAAATCTCGCGACCAGCACCGCGTCGGAGACATCGACCGTGCCGTCAACGGTCGCATCGCCGTACTTTGTGACGGTGACTGCGCCGGAAGCCGGCGTATCTGCTGCAAATGCGGAAGGCGTAAAGCAGCCTCCCGTCAGGATGCAAAGGGACATGATTGCTGCGATGGATTTCTGGAATTTCATGATGGTTCCTCCTTTTCGGTTATCAGTTCACGGAGCCGAGCCCGTCCGGATCCCCGGGCAGGCTCGGTTGCGTTTGTTTCAGTCTTCCGCTGCCTCGGCGGCTGTCGGGTGCATGACAGTGCCGATGAATACAGGCAGGTTTGTCTCATTGTCAAGGATCATGTAAATGAACGGGCGGTCAAGATAAACCGTTTTGACCTCACGCGGGTCGATCGCTCTGTCTGCCATGACGACCATGGTCACGGCTCCGGCCTTCGTTCCTCGGTCATCGACCTGAATGAAGGTCTTGTGCAGCACCAGATCCACAAAGGTCAGCGGATTGGCACTGTTCAGTTTCCCGAAGCGCGCGATCGGATAAACGAAGGCGTCCTTCATGCCGAGTGCTTTCAGCGTGTCATTCAGGGTGATCGTGTAGTCGTACTTGAACTTCGGGAGCATTGTCCGGACAGATGCATCCTGCTTGCTGCTGAGCAGCTTCTGCAGGGATTCACCGGTCATCATGCCGGCGTAATCGGAAACGGTCACGGATGTTTCCTGCTTCGGGAGCACGGCAGCGAAGCTGTACTTTCCGCCCTTGTATGCCTTGATGAAGCCGGTCGCGTATTCGTCCTCAATGTAGCTGTTTACTTCGCCGTACATCATCTCGGCGGTCATGTCGCCGTCGTAGGCATGGAATGTGCCGTTGTGGATGCTGCTTGACGGATAAGGCGTTTCCCAATCTGCTTCAAACGCCAGTGCGTTGATCAGCAGCATGATCCAGTTCGGGTCGATCCGGTCGATCAGCTTTTTGATCATGCCGTGGGTGTTGGCACCGACCCAGTTGTTGACGTCCGTGACGGTGCTGTCGTCAAACGGTGCCTTGAACGCGTCTGCCTTGTAGTAGCCCGACGCGGTCTGCAGGAATGCTTCCGGCACGGTGATGCGGTGTTCATTGTCGCGAATCCAGAGCGAATTGGCCAGATACAGCTCGTCGGTGGCGGTCAGTCTCTCGGTATAGCCGAGATAATACTGGTTCAGCGTTTCAATGTCGATCGTATCGCCGAGCAGCTTTTCCATTTCGGTTTTCGTGTTTTCCTCTGCGCCGTTCGCGGTCATGGCGAGTGCCTGCGAAATGGACAGCGGCGAGATCAGCATATTGTCCGTCGTCTGCGGGTCGAGCGCCGCGCTGCTGAACAGGCCGGCGGTCAGCTTCATCTGCGATGCGATGAAGGCTTCGTCTGCTGCCTTTGCAGAGGTATTTCCCGCCGTTACGCCGTCGGTCAGGTTTTCCGCCTGATACTTCGGCTGGATCTTCTGCTCCGGGATGCCGAGTTCCGTCCGCTTGTGCGCGATATATTCGAGCACGTATGTCATGTCGTCAACGTCAATGTTGCCGTCCAGATTGACGTCCGCCTGCATTTTGCCGACGTCGGTGATCTGCAGGCTGAAATCCTGCACGTAGAATCTTGCGATCATGACGGCGTCTGAGACATCGACAACGGTGTCAAGGTTGACGTCGCCGTAGGTGATGACCGGCGTCAGTGCGGCCGCCGGTGTGATGCAGCTCCCGGCCAGTACACAGGCGGCCAGTGCTGCGGAAATCGTTTTCAGAAATTTCATAGGATGTACCTCCCCGATGCGCGGGTCATTCCGCGGCGGTTTTCGCTGCTGACGGATGCAGGACATAGCCGATGAACACCGGCAGATTCGTGTTGTTTTCAAGGATCATGTAGAGGAACGGGCGGTCGAGCGTGATATACTGAGGCATCGTCCTGATCGCACCGGCGACCGTACCGTTTCCGGTCACGGCTGCTGCTTTTGTGCCCTTTTCGTTGACCTCGATAAAGGTCTTGTGCAGGACAAAGTCAATGCAGGTGTTGCCGAGTGCGTTCAGTCCGGTGAGGTCAGCGGCGGCGGGGTCGAATGCGTCTTTCATGCCGAGCTTCATCAGCATATCGTTCATCAGGATATCGTAGGAATCGCTGAACTTCGGCATCGTGACGATCACATCGGCATAATCTTTGCTGTCAAGCATTGCCTGCAGGGATTCGCCGGTCATGCTGTCCAGATAATCGGAGACCGTAATGTCTTCATCCGGCAGGATGCCTGCAAAGCTGTAACCGCCTGCATACCGCTTGATGAAGCCGGTCGCGTGTTCATCCTGCAGATAGCAGGTTCCGCTGCCGCGCATCATATCGGCGGACATGTCGCCGTCATAAGCGTGGAACACGCTCGGTTCGTCCTCTTCGATCAGGGTGAACGGACTTGCCCATTCTCCCTCAAAGGCGACCGCATTGACCAGCATCATGACCGTGTCCGGGTTGATATCGTCCACCAGCTCCGGGATCATCCCGAAGGTGTTTTCATAGACCCAGCCGTTGATATCCGCAGCCGTTGTATCATTGAACGGTGCCTTGTAGGCGTCCGCATGATAATAGTCGGCGGTTGTCTGCAGGAATGCCTCCGGCACCTGAATCAGCCTGCTGTCATCCTTGATCCAGATCGCATTGGCAAGATTCAGCTTGACCTTTTCCGAGCGGGAAAGCTTTGCCGTGTAGCCGGCATAATACCGGTTCAGCGTTTCCAGATCAATCGTATCGCCGAGCAGCTGTTCCATTTCCGCTTTCGTATTGCCGTTTGCGCCGTTCGCGGTCATGGCGAGTGCCTGCGAAACGGACAGCGGCGAGATCATCAGATTCTTGCCTGCGGACTGCGGGTCATTGGCCGCGGCCTTCAGCAGGTCGGCGGTCAGCTTCATCTGGCTTGCGATGAACTTGCGGTCGGGCGCCTTTTCATTTGCCAGCTTCGGTTCGATCCCCTCCATGAGACTGACCGACCGCTGCTGACGGGGTTCGTCTGTATCGGTCTTTCCGAGCTCGCTGCGTGTGACCTGCTTTGCAATGAACCGCAGGATCTTCATCAGGTCTTTGTCGTCCAGCTTGCTGTCTGCGTTGACATCACCGCAGGCTTTGCCGTAATCCGTGATCTGAAGCCCTGCATCCATGACGCAGAATCTTGCGACCATAACGGCATCCGAAACGTCAACGAAATTGTCCAGATTGACGTCGCCGTAAAGCGGCGGATCGTTTGCATAAACAGCCGCCGGTGTGATGCAGCTGCCTGCAAGAATGACGGATGCAAGCGATGCTGTCAGAGCTTTTCGGATTTTCATGCTGTTTCCTCCTTTTCAGGGGGCAGGATCATTTTCCTGCGACCGGATGCAGGACATAGCCGATGAATACCGGCAGATTCGTGCTGTTGTCCACAATCATGTAGATGAACGGACGGTCAAGATACACATACTTCGGCTCCGGCATGACGCCGTTGCCTGCCATTGCGATCATCGTGACCGCGCCGGCCTTCGTGCCGCGCTCATCGACCTGAATGAAGGTCTTGTGCACGACAAGGTCAATGTAGGTCTGCTCAATGGTGTTCAGACCCTTGAAATCTGCGGTGCCTCTTTCAAAGGCCAGCTTCATGCCGAGTGCCTGCAGCATATCGTTCATCGTGATCGAGTAGTCATACTTGAACTTCGGAAGCCCCGTATACACGAGCTCATTGCTCTTGCTGTTCAGGATCTTTTTGAGCGAATCGGCGGTCATGCCTTCGATGTATTCATTGACCGAAATGCCTTCGTCCGGCAGGATCGCCGCGAAGCTGTAATCGCCGCCCTTATAGTGCTTCATGAAGCCGGATGCCTTGTCATCATGCAGATAGCAATACTCGTGGGAGTACATCATGTCAGCCTTCATGTCGCCGTCATAGGCGTGGAAGGTCGTTTCCTGCACATCCTCTTTATAGTAAGGATTTGCCCATTCCGCTTCAAAGGCCAGTGCATTGATCAGCAGCATGATCCAGTTCGGATCCATCTTTTCAATGACCTTCGGGATCATCTCATGCGTGTTGAGATTCACCCAGTTGTTGACGTCCTCGACGGTCGTTTGATCAAACGGTGCCATGAATGCGTCTGCGCCGTAGTAATTCCTGGTCGTCTGCAGGAATGATTCCGGCACCTGAATTGCATCGGGGTCATCCTTGATCCACAGCGAATTGGCAAGGCTGAGCTTTGCGTTATCCGCTTTGGTCAGCTTCGTTGTGTAGTCATAGTAATACTGGTTCAGTGCGTCAATGTCCAGCGTATCGCCGAGCAGCTTTTCCATTTCGGTTTTTGTTTCGCCCTTTGCGCCGTTCGTCGCCATGGCGATCGCCTGCGAGACGGACAGCGGCGAGATCAGCAGATCCTTGTCCTTCGACTGTTCATCGGCGGCTGCGCCTTTCAGCAGATCGACGGTCAGCTTCAGCTGGCTGTCAACGAAAACTTCGTCGGCGGTCTTGGATGCAGGCACCGATGCTTCGATGCCGGCCATTAGGTTTTTCGCCTTGTATTCCACCTTTTTCTCCTCCCCGTATCCGAGGACGGTACGCTTGCGTGCGATGTACTCCAGTACCTGAATCAGATCGGTGTCGTCGATGTTGCCGTCCTGATTGACGTCCGCCTGCCGCTTGCCCTGATCGGTCACGACGAGATCATAGTCCATGACATAGAATCTTGCGATCATGACCGCGTCCGTGACGTCGATCTTTTCGTCCTGATTGAAGTCGCCGTACAGGATTTCACGGGGTTCGTCATTATCGGCTGAGACGGCCAGCGGTGTGATGCAGCTGCCTGCCAGTACGCTGACGGCCAGCAGTGCAGATAAAGCTCTCCGGATCTTCATAATGATTCCTCCTTAAACGGATGTCAGGCCGGTTGTTTTATTCAGCTTCAACAGCTGTCGGGTGCAGGACATAGCCGATGAACACCGGCAGATTTGTTTTTCTGTCCAGGATCATGTAGATGAACGGACGGTCAAGATAGACGTACTTCGGCTGCGGCGGATCCTCCACGACGCACTCTGCCAACATGACGGCTGTGACCGCACCGGCCTTCGTTCCGCGCTCATCGACCTGAATGAAGGTCTTGTGCAGCACCATGTCGATATTTGGGCAGCCGACGGAAGTGAGCCGCGAGAAATCTGCATCGCCGAATGCTTTTTTCATACCGAGATCCTGCAGGACGTCGTTCATGATGAGATCGTAGTCATACGTGAACTTCGGCAGCCTTGCGTAGACCGTATCATTGGTTGCACTGCTGAGGAGCTTCTGCAGGGATTCCGGCGTCATGGCGTCAACATACTGCGAAACGGTCATGTTCTCATTCGGCAGGACCGCTGCGAAGCTGTACTGGCCGCCCTTGTACGGCTTGATGAAGCCGACTGCGTTTTCATCGGAGATGTAGCGGCCTTCCTCTGAACTCATCATCTCGACGGTCATGTCGCCGTCATAGGCATGGAAGGTGTTGTCGCGGATGTTCATGCGTTCGTAGGGCTCCGACCATTCCGCCTCAAATGCCAGCGCATTGACCAGCATCATGACCCATTCCGGATCGCACTTCTCAAGCAGCTTCGGGATCATCTCATGCGTGTGGAAATTCACCCAGTTGTTGACGTCCTTGACGGTGCTGTCGTCAAACGGGGTGGAGAATGCTTCCGCATGGTAGTAATCCTTCGTGGTCTGCAGGAAGGCCTGCGGAACCTTGATGCGGTTTTCGTCCTTGTTCACCCAGAGGGAGTTTGCAAGATGCAGTGCCGGGTCCTCACCGCCGGTAAGCCTTTCCGTGTAGTCGTAATAATACTGGTTCAGCGTGTCGATATCGAGCGTATCGCCGAGCAGCTTTTCCATTTCGGTTTTCGTTTCGCCGTCTGCGCCGTTCGCGGTCATCGCGAGTGCCTGTGAAACGGAGAGCGGCGAGATCAGGACATCTTTGCCCTCGGACTGCTGATCGGCGGCGGCTTCCCGGAACAGATCAACGGTCAGCTTCATCTGGCTGCTGATGAAGGCTTCATCTGCCTCCTTGCCGACAGCCTCTCCGGCTGCGACCGCTTCCGTCAGGTTGACGGAATTGTATTTCTGCTCCTGCCGTTCTTCCTTCACGCCGAGCTGCGCGCGCTTGCGGGCGATATACTGCAGGATTGTGAGCATATCGTCGTCGTCCAGATTGCCGTCCAGATTGACGTCACCCTGCTTTTTGCCGGTATCGGTGATCTCCAGACCCCAGTCCATGACATAGAATCTTGCGATCATGACCGCATCCGAAACATCGACCTTTTCATCGAGATTGACGTCGCCGTAAATGATCTCGCGGGGCTCTGCGAGATCGGCAGAAACGGCCGCCGGTGTAATGCAGCTGCCTGCCAGCGTGCAAACTGCAAGCAGTGCGGATAATGCTTTTCTGAATTTCATGATGTTACCCTCCTTTGGATCATAGGTCATTCGGCTTCTGCTGCTTCAACGGCTGTCGGGTGCAGGACATAGCCGATAAAGACAGGAAGATTCGTCTTGTTGTCAAGGATCATATAGATGAACGGACGGTCAAGGATCACGTACTTCGGCTGAGGCGTATCTTCCGGGATTGCACTGGTCGGTGCAATCATGACTGCCGTGACTGCGCCGGCCTTCGTTCCGCGCTCATCGACTTTGACGAAGGTCTTGTGGAGCACAGTGTCGATCTTCGAGTCTTTTTTTGCATTCAGCTCAGAGAAGTCTGCGCCGTCCGTGAATGCGCTTTCCATGCTGAGCTTTTTCAGCACATCGTCCAGGGTGATCGAATAGTCGTCCTCGAACTTCGGGATCGCTGCAACAACTTCTTCAGACCGTTTGCTGTTCAGGAATGCCTGCAGCGATTCCGGCGTCATGCCTTCGATGTACTCGCTGAGTGAAACATCCTCGTTCGGCAGGAGCGCCGCAAAGCTGTAACGGCCGCCCTCGTACGGCTTGATGAAACCGGTCGCTTTTTCGTCCTCCAGATAGGTTCTTTCATCGGAGTACATCAGCGTCGCTGTCATATCGCCGGTATCCGCATGGAAGGTTTTGTCATATTCACGGTCTGCACGGTAGGGGTTGTACCATTCCGCTTCAAAGGCCAGTGCATTGATGAGGATCATTTGTGTTTGCGGGTCGAGCGTGTCAAGCAGCTTCGGGATCATCTCATGCGTGTTGGTGTTCACCCAGTTGTTGACGTCATTGAGGGTGCTGTCATCGAACGGGGCAGCGAACACTTCGGAACGGTAGTAGTCCTTGGCGGTCTGCAGGAACGGGGTGCGAACCTGCAGGGTTTCGCTTTTGTTATTGATCCAGATCGAATTGGCAAGATGCAGCGCGGCATCTTCGCTGCCGGTGAGGTCTGCCGTGTAGTCGTAGTAATACCGGTTCAGCTCATCCATTTTGATCGTATCGCCGAGGAGCTTTTCCATTTCGGTTTTTGTTTCACCGTTCGCGCCGTTTGCGGTCATCGCCAGTGCCTGCGAAATGGACAGCGGCGAGATCAGGACGTTCTGTCCTTTGGACTGTCTGTCAGCCGCCGAGCCTTTGAACAGACCGACGGTCAGCTTCATCTGGCTGCTGATGAATGCTTCGTCTGCTTCCTTGCCGGTCGCTTCGCCGGATTCTGTCTGCTCTGTGAGGTTGACGGCCTGATAAAGATGCTCGACCGGGCTGTCCGCGACGCCGAGCGCTGTCCGCTTGTGCGCGATGTATTCCAGAATCTGTCTGAGATCGTCGTCGTCCAGATTGCCGTCCAGATTGACATCGCCCATGCGCTTGCCCAGATCGGTGATCTGAAGGGTATAATCCATTGCATAGAATCTGGCGACCATGACAGCGTCGGCAACATCGACCCACAGATCGAGATTGACGTCACCGTATTCGATGTAGGATTCGGCATAGGGGAGTTCGGAGTCGGGGATCCATGCAGATGCCGGGTGATTTGTGATGCAGCTTCCTGCGAACATGCAGGCGGCCAGCACCGCGGAGATGATTCTTGTTTTCTTCATGATAATTCCTCCTGTCCTTTCAGAAAACATAGTGATTGCGTAAAAGGTGGGTTGCCCTCTGATATTCATCTTACCACTTCGCGCAAGATGTTTCAATTCGCATACTATACGAATAATTTTTTTTTTCTTGGTGTAACCGGGAAACTGCACAAATGATAGACAAATTCCGCCGGATTGATATGTAAAATATGTCAAAGAAAACCCGCATCCTGCCGGCGGGCAAAGAATGCGGGTCACGATTGAATTTCGGCTCTGCAGGCGGATTTCTGCACCTTCCGTTTCCGGATCAGCAGCACGGCGAGATCATAGCCGCCCTGAATCACAAGGCCGCAGAGCATCGACCAGAATACATTTTTCGCAACTGCAAACGGAACATGCCGGAACCGGTCCGGAACAGCGGGGTATGCTTCGTTCAGTCTGCGGTATGTGATGCAGTCAAAAATATAGGATATGAGATATGCGGCGAAGGTCGCATTGCTGAGCCGTTTCAGCACGGCACAGGCTGTTTTGCTGCGGATTTTGAGGTCAAACAGCATCAGGAACAGCATGACGGTCATCAGCGCGACCGGCCATGCGGCATAGTCATCGTTATGCCACGGACGCCATGTGCCGCCGGTTTCTGTATTCGTTCTGCACTGATAAAATGTGACAAGCGATGTCCATGTCAGCGCAGCGCAATATACTGCAAAATACCGGAGCTTGCGGTTCCGCTTCGGCTTCGGCGGAAAATCGCGCAGATACGCGCCGATCAGATAATATGCAAAGGGATAGCCGCGCGTAAAGAAGTTCGGGAACGGTTTGATCTGCGTAGCAAGCTCTGCCCCGATGAAAAAGGACTGCGCAAACAGGAACAGAAAGCATACGGTCATCAGCATGATGCGCTTGTTCCGCCGTGTGCGCATCCCGTGGTAAGCCTGATTGATGAACGGGATCAGCAGATACAGGGTGAGGTAATACTCCACGTACCAGCCGTACTGCACATTGGAGAACATAAACAGGCCGCGGATGAATGCCCACGGTGTATAGACATAATGATGAAAGCGGATATTGAAAATGACACTGATGATGCTGACAATGACATAAACGACCAGCATGCGGAGCATTCCTTTGTAAAAGCCGCGTTCCAGCTTTTTCCGGCTCATCAGATAGCCGGTGACGGTCATGAACAGCGGGACACAGCAGAATGCTGCCCAGCGGAAAAATACCTGAAACAGGCCGAAATCAAACGACATCGGTGTGCTGTAAAAGCCGGTGTGCAGAAAGGAATGCACCGTCACGACAAAGATCAGCGCAAGGATCTTGATGATGTCAATGCCGGCATAGCGCACTTTTTTCGGGGCGGGAGTGTCCTGGCTGCGGGGCGGGGCTGCAAATTCAGGCTCCGGATTCATGCGCGCCCTCCTTCTCCGGCTGCATCCAGCGCGGCTTCTGCCGTCCGGAGCAGCAGATCGGAGCTGTCGTCTCCGCCCATGATACGGGCGATCTCCGCGATGCGTCCGCTGCGTTCCAGCACGGTGACCTCTGTATTCGTTGTCGTTTCGGTGCTGTGCTTCTCGATCAGAAGATGATGATTTGCCTGCGTGGCGAGCTGTGCCAGATGCGTGACGCAGATCACCTGATGATGCTGCGAAAGCTCCCGGAGCTTTAAGCCGATCTTCTGTGCCGCCTTGCCGCTGACGCCGGTGTCGATCTCGTCGAAGATCAGCGTCGGAATCGCGTCGCGCTCCGCAAGGACGGCTTTCAGCGCGAGCATCATGCGGGAGAGCTCACCGCCGGACGCGATCTGCGCGATCGGCTTGGGCGGCTCGCCGGGGTTCGCGGAGATCAGAAACTCCGCGCGGTCCATACCGGTCGGTGTCAGCTTGCCCTGCGTCAGATCGACGCAAAGCTGCACGCGCGGCATGTTCAGATAAGCAAGCTCCTCACCGACACGGCGGGAGAACTCCGCAGCAAGCTTCTGCCGGTGCGCGGTCAGCTTTTTCGCCAGTGCCGTGACATTGTGGAGCCGCTCGGTGCGTTCCTCAGTCAGCCTGCGGAGCCTGTCGGAATCCGTTTCGATCGCTTCGATCTCTTTCAGCGCATCCGCATAGATCTGCCGCAGACCGTCTGCGTCGGTATGATAATGCACCGCCATACTGTTGACGGCATTGCGGCGGTCGGATAATTTCTGAAATTCGGCAGGGGAGAGCTGTCCGCCTGCGTAGTCGCTGACCTCGTCCGCGATATCGCGCAGTTCAATGTTCAGCGCCTTCAGCCGTTCGCAGAGCGCCTCGGCTTCCGGCTCCGCGGCTGCGAGATTCCGGAGCTGTTCACATGCTGCAGCCAGCGCATCGGAGATGTTTTCTTCGCCGTCGGTCAGCATTCTGCCGATGCCGGCAGCCAGCTCCGCGGTATCCTCCGCTCTGGCGGCGGCGCGGTACTGCTCGTCCAGAAGACGGTCCTCCTGCGGCTGGGGATCGAGCTCCCCGATCTCGCCGATCGTTTCCTGCAGCGTTTTCAGGCGGATCATTTTTTCCTGCTCGGTCTTTTTCAGCTGATTGAGTGTTCTTGCACAGGCCTGCAGATCATGGAATGCCTGCTGATATTCATGCAGCAGTGCGGGATCGTCGCCGAAGCGGTCGAGCACCTCTAAATGCCGTTCCGGATGCAGCAGGATCTGGTTGTCATGCTGCCCGTGGATCGTGACAAGCGTTTCGCCGAGCTCCCGGAGCATGGCCGCGGGCGCGGTCTTTCCGTTGATCCTGCCGCTGCTGCCGCCGTCCGAGGAGATCTCTCTGGTCAGGAGCAGCTCGTTTTCCGAGGGGTCATAGCCGTATCCGGCAAGGATCGCTTTTGTCTCCTCCGGCAGCGGCGAGAACAGTGCGCTGATGACTGCTTTTTTGCAGCCTGTCCGTACCAAATCCTTGCTTGTGCGCTGACCGAGCACTGCCTGTATGCCGTGGATCAGAATGGATTTACCCGCGCCGGTCTCGCCGGTAAAGGCATTGAAGCCCTGTTCCAGCGGGATCTCCGCGGCGGCAATGACTGCGAGGTTTTCGATCGCAAGTTCCTTTAACATGGTTTACCCCCAGATCTGGGTCTCGAGTAAATGTATGAGTTGTTTTGCATTATTTTCAGAGCGTGTCAGAATGAAGATCGTGTCGTCGCCGGCGATCGTTCCGACGATCTCCGGAAGCTGGAGCCGGTCGATCACCGCACAGGCCGCCTGTGCAGAGCCGGCATGGCAGGTCACGACGACCGTGTTCATCGCATAGTCGATCTTCACGATGACGTCCATCAGCAGGCCGTTCGGCGCGGCGGGCGCTGCCGGTGCCTTGGCATAGCAGTTCCGGCCGGATGCCGTGCGCTTTTTCCGCAGCTTGAGCTGACGGATATCACGCGAAATTGTCGCCTGCGTGACATAATACCCCTGCTCCTCCAGCAGATCGCGGAGCATTTCCTGCGTGCTGACCTCATGGGATGCGATCAGCTGTAAAATCAATTCCTGTCTGGCATTGTGCATAAATCTGCCTCCCTTTAATTGTCGGTTATGACTGACTTCCGGTTATTCCGGCATCCCCTTCAGCGGCTGCATGAGCTTGCCGTTCAGTGCATCGTAAAATGCGGAGCCCTTGCAGTCCACAAACGGCATGTAACGCTCTGAGCAGGTCACTGTGAAGGACTGCGCATTGTGGAGCACCGCAGCATGGATGCCGTCCGCATGGACATTGAGCCCGCCGTCTCCGGCACCGCGGTAGGTGACGCGGATGCTTCTCTGCGGCGCGAACAGCATCGGCCGCGCAAAGAGCGAATGCGGGCAGATCAGGTTCATTTCGATCAGCGCGAGATCGGGCTCCATGACGGGGCCGCCCGCAGACAGCGCATACGCAGAGGAGCCGGTCGGCGTCGAAAAAATGATGCCGTCCGCACGGTAAACACCGATCTGCCGGCCGTCAACGGCGACTGCAAAATCGCAGATCCTGCCGTTTAAGCGTGACGCGTAGATATCATTGAGCACATGGATCTCACTGCCGTCCTGCTCACCGCCGCTGATCGCGGCCTTCAGCATGATGCGGTGCGAGATCGCAAACTGGCCTGTTTTCAGCCGGTCAAGCATATCGAGCTCCGAGGCCTCGAATGCGGCGAGGAATCCGAGCGTGCCGGTGTTGATGCCGACCAGTCTGACCGGCGGTGTGCCCTGCCGGACAGCTTCATCAAGGATCCAGCCCGCTGCACGCAGGATCGTGCCGTCGCCGCCGATCGCGATGACGAAATCCGCACCGTCAAGGACAGCTTCCGCGGGCAGGAATCTGACATGTTCCGCATCGGGAAACAATTTCCGGAGCGCTTCTGTCATGCGGATCTCCGCGCCGAGCAGATGCAACCGTTCGCAGACGCTCAGGGCGGTCTCCAGCGCCGCTTTTTTGGAAAGATTGGGATCAATCACACAAATCATTGCGGTACCCTTTTTACATAAAGCAAGTATTCCGTATTGCCGCTGCCGCCCTTGATCGGGGACTCGCAGGAACCAGACGGCAGCAGGCCGTTTTCGGCACAGCAGTTCATGATATCGCGAAGCACCTGCTGCCGGATCTTTTCATCCTTCACGACGCCGTGCTTATTGAGTGCGCTGCGTCCGGCCTCGAACTGCGGCTTGACGAGCAGCACCGCAGAGCCGTTCTCCGTCAGGAGCTTCGGCAGATGCGGGATGATCTGCCGGAGCGAGATGAACGAGACATCGCAGGAAGCGAAATCCGCAGGGAGTCCCTCTGTGTCTGCGGGAAGCGTCCGCAGATCGGTGCCCTCCATGACGGTCACGCGGGGATCCGCCCGGAGCTCCGGTGCAAGCTGGTCGTGTCCGACATCGACCGCGAGCACATGCGCGGCTCCGTGCTGCAGCATACAGTCGGTAAAGCCGCCGGTCGATGCGCCGATATCCAGACAGCGCAGACCGTCAACGCGGATCGCAAATTCCGCAAGCGCGTACCGCAGCTTATAGCCGCCGCGCCCGACAAACGGAAGTGCCTCCGTGACGGCGATCTCATCCGTGTCCGCGACCTTCTGCGAGGCCTTCATGCAGACAACGCCGTTGACCGTGACATGCCCTTCGCTGATGAGCGTCTGGGCACGGTTGCGGCTGCTGCAGAGCCCCTTTGCCGTCAGTGCGGTATCGAGCCGTTCAGCCATTGTGCATCTCCCTGACCGCAGCGCAGATATCGGGCTCCGTCAGGCCGACATTCGCAAGGCAGGCATTGACGGCCGCCTGCTGCACGAACCCGTTGATCGCATGACATCGGAACGTGCCGTTCCAGCCGTTCAGCAGCAGCATGGCAGCCAGCTTTTCGCCGATGCCGCCCGAGGTGCTGCCCTCCTCAAAGACGCAGATATTCTGATACTGCTTTGCGATGGTCAGTGTTTCATCCGGCAGCGGAAAGACCTTCGTCAGCCGCAGCACGCCGCAGGGGATGCCCTCGCGCCGGAGCTGTGCCGCTGCCTCCGTGACCTGCTCGGACAGTCTGCCGTAGGTCACGATGAGCGTTTCGCTGCCTGCATCATGCGTCAGGACAGGCGCGGGCTTCAGCGCGGAATGCTCCTTCTCCTTGCCGCGCGGATAGCGGACGGCGACCAGACCCTTGTCCTCATAAAGTGCGCGGCCGAGACAGAGCTTCAGTTCCGCGTAATTGGCAGGGGAGTAGACCGTGCAGCCGGGAATCGCGGTCAGCATCGGGATATCGAAGATGCCCTGATGCGTTTCGCCGTCCTCGCCGACCAGTCCGGCGCGGTCCACGCCTAACACAAGATGATAGCCCGCGATCGCGGCATCATGAAGGAGCTGGTCGAAGCTGCGCTGTAAAAATGTCGAATATACAGCAAAAACAGGGAGCTTTTTCATGGATGCGAGTGCCGCGCAGAAGGTGACGGCGTGCTGCTCCGCAATGCCGACGTCATAGAACCGCCCCGGATGCGCCGCAGCAAAGAACTGCAGGCCGGTGCCGTATTTCATCGCGGCGGTCACGGCGCAGATCCGGTCATCCTGTCTGGCGAGCTCCGTTAGATGCCGGCCGAATACGGTCGAGAAGCATTCGTCGATCGAGAGCTCCGGATCCTTCGCGTCAAGATCGACGCGTGCGATATCCGCATGGATATGCTCGCAGCGGGGGACGCCGTGATACTCGCCGGGGTTGTCCTCCGCAGGCTTATAGCCTTTGCCCTTGACCGTGTTGACATGGACGAGCACGGGTCTGCGGTAGCTTTTCGCGACCTCGAGCACATCGTCCAGTGCCTCCATATCGTGGCCGTCCACGGGTCCCAGATACACAAAGCCGAGATCCTCAAAAATCGTGGACTGCACGAGGTTGTGGCGCATTCTGTCCTTTGTATTTTTCAGTTTGACCGCAAGCATATCGCCGATCGCCGGCGTCTTGCGGATGACGCTCTCGACCTTCCACTTCGCGCGGACATAGTCGGAGCTGCTGCGGATCCTTGTCAGGTATTTTGCAATTGCGCCGGTGTTTTTCGAGATCGCCTGATTGTTGTCATTGAGAATGACGATCAGGTTCGTTTTCGTTTTGCCGGCGTTGTTGAGTCCCTCGTATACCATGCCGCCGGTCATGGCGCCGTCGCCGACGACCGCGACCGCATAATGCGTTGTGTCGCCGGACATCCGCATTGCTTCCGCCATGCCGAAGGCCGCGGAGACAGCTGTGCTGCTGTGGCCGGTGATGAAGGTATCATGCACGGATTCCGAGGGCTTCGGGAAGCCGGCAAGGCCGTTCTCCTGTCTGAGCTCCGGAAGCCTTCCGGCGCGTCCGGTCAGGATCTTGTGGACATAGGCCTGATGCCCGACATCCCAGACGAGCCTGTCCTGCGGGGAATGAAAGTGCCGGTGCAGCGCGAGCGTCAGCTCCACCACGCCCAGATTGGAGGACAGATGTCCGCCTGTCTGCAGCACTGTGTCGATCAGCAGCTTGCGGATCTTTTCGCACAGTGCTTCGCATTGGGGGAGCGTCAGCTTCTGCAGATCGTCCGGCAGCTTCATGTTCCGAAGCTCAGGAACGGGCGTCGCCGTGATTAGACGTTCTCTGTTCATTTTCTTCTCCGTCCGGCATACACGGGTATGCCGCTGCGTTTCAGGTATTTGCCGGTTCTGCGGCAGGCTTTGTGTATTCGGAAACCGTCAGCTTTGCCTGTTCAAGCTCTTTCTGGCAGCTTTCGGCGAGCTTTGCGCCCTCGCCGTAAAGCCGCACGGCTTCCTCCAGCGGCAGACCGCCTGCTTCAAGCTTTTCAGCAATCTCAGCAAGCTGCCGCATTCCTTCTTCAAAGTTCATCTGATGTATCTCCCTTCCGGATAGCCGTGACCGATGCGGTGACGGTTCCGTTTGCGAGCCGGATCTCCAGCGGGTCGCCCGTTTTAAGCGAAGCGGCATCCCGCACAAGCTTTTCATTGTGATAGACCAGCGCATAGCCGCGCTGCAGCACCGTGACCGGACTGACCGCCTCGATGCGGTTCAGCAGCAGGGCGAGTGCCTGCGTATCGGCAGCGAGCTTTTTCTCCGCGGCATGGTCAAGACGGACGCGCAGGGCAGAGAGCCTGTCCTGCTGCCTTGTGATCGCGAAGGTCGGGTCCTGCTGCTTTAACCGGTTCTGCAGTTCGCGGAGTGCCGCTGCTTTTGCATCGGTCAGGGCAGTCAGTGCGCGTTCTGCGCGTTCAGCCTGTGCGCGGATCGCGGCGGTCAGGATGCTTTTGTCCGGGACAGCCAGCTCCGCCGCCGCAGAGGGCGTCGGGGCGCGCAGGTCTGCGACCTCGTCTGCGATGCAGTGGTCTGTTTCATGTCCGACCGCACTGATGACCGGCACCGGCGAACGGAATACCGCTTCCGCGACCGCCTCGGACTGGAATGCGGAAAGATCCTCATTCGAGCCGCCGCCGCGTCCCATGAGGATCACATCGCAGCCGTCCGACCCGGCTGTGCGGAGTGCCTCCGCGATCGAAGCAGGGGCGTCGTCGCCCTGCACGAGTGCCGGATAAATGCAGACGCTGCCGATCGGGAACCGCCGTTCCAGAATCTGCAGCATATCATGCAGTGCCGCGCCGCTGCGTGAGGTCACAATGCCGATTTTCTTCGGCAGCGGCGGAACCGGACGCTTGCGCTCTGCTGCAAAATAGCCAAGCTTTGCAAGCTTTTCTCGCCGCTGCTGCAAAGCAAGTGCCTGCGCACCGACGCCGTCCGGCTGAATATCGGTCACATTGATCTGATAGGCGCCGTCCCGCTCATAGAGCGTCACCGTGCCCTGTAAGATCACATGCATCCCGTTTTCCGGTTCAAAGCGGAGCCTGTCCGCATTCGAGCGGAACATCACGGCTTTGACGGAAGCTTCTTCGTCCCGGACGCTGAAATAACAGTGACCGGAACGGAAATTTCTCGTAAAATTGGCGATCTCGCCGCGCAGCAGAATGCCGCGGAGCTTCGCGTCCTCCTGCAGACGGAACGCGACGTAGCGGTTCAGCTGGCTGACGGTCAGAATAGACATGACGGCAGCTCCTTCCGTGCGGCATAAACCGCGATGCCTGCTGCATTGTCGCAGGAAAATGCGGGCTCCGCAAATGCGGTCTGCAGCGGCAGCTTCGCAAGTGCATCCTGAATCAGCTTATCAGACAGCACGCCGCCGGCATACAGTACGGCCGGATCGCCGTTCTGCTTTGCGGCATCCTTTGTCATCGCAGTCAGCACGGCCGCAATCGAGTTCAGGCAGTATCTTGCGATATCGGCGGCGGGAACCTGCTTTTTCAGCATCTGTTCGCACTGATTCTGCAGTCCCGAAAGCGAACAGCAGCCGTCCTTCAGATGCACCTGCATCTTTGCTGTACTGCTGCTCTGCATCGCAAGCTGTTCGAGCGCGGCGCCGCAGGGAAACTGCAGTCCGAGCATCAGCCCGACGCGGTCAACGGCCTGTCCCGCTTTCAGATCAAGCGATTCGGAGACCGGCTCGATCAGCAGCACATTCTCCGCATCCGGCGTACATTTCACGCAGTCGGTCGTGCCGCCGCTGACATGGAATGCCAGAAACGGCGCGGCACAGGGCTTTACCCACGAAAGACAGCCCGCCGAATACAGCGCTGCAAGGATATGCCCCATCTGGTGCGAGGTCTGATGCAGCGGGATATGTGCTGCCGCCGCAAGGATCCTCGCGGAACCGGCACCGGCTAAAAAGCATGGCATATAGGAGCCCTCCGCGGAGCGCGGGGACACGGATACGCCGACCGCCTGCGGCATCAGCGCGCCGCCTGCATCCGCTGCAAGCTGCTCGATCAGCGCGGGGAGCTGTCTGGTGTGGTGAAAGACCGCGTCACTCTGCCGGAGCCCTGCCTGTCCCGCTGGAACGGGCAGGAGCTGCTTGCGCTGCATCATCGTCTGCGCATCGGGATCGTACCACGCGCAGGATGTCGTATAGTTGCTGGTGTCTATGCCGAGCAGCTTCATGATGCGCTGCCGTCCGGCTGTTCCTTGCTCTGTGCTCTTGCGAATGCGCCGAGCAGCCCGTTGATGAAGCGGACATCCTCCTCATTGTAGGAGTAGTTTTCCGCGAGCAGAACGGCTTCGCTGATCGCGGCGTTCGTCGGCGTCAGATCGTCATAGAGGATTTCGTACACCGCAAGCCGCAGGATCGCAAGCGAGAGCTTTGCAATGCGGTTGATGCTGCGCTTCGGGCTGTACTTCTGGATCAGGGCGTCGATCTCGTCCTGATGCGCAAGCGTACCGTCCACAAGTGCGCGGACATCGTCATCGACAATGATCTCGTCGATCTCCTCCGCGATCTCGTAGAGCACTTCCACGGGATCGTCGCGCAGGGTCATTTCAAACAGCAGCTTCATGGCGCTGTCACGGATATCGCGTCTGGTAATTTTGGACATGTCCTGGATCCTTTCCTCGTTCAGTCGTCAAATGCGATGTCCGAGGCGATCACATGTACCTTGGACACGACCACGCCGGTCATGCTCTGAACATTCTCCTTGATATTCTTCTGCACCTGCTCTGCGACGGTCGTCAGACGGACGCCGTTCATCAGCACAAGGCGGACGGTGATCTCGACCATATCGTTGACGATGCTGACGCTGACCGGAGCGGGTGCGGGCATCAGCAGCGAGCCTTTGCTTTCTGCAAGCTCGGCCACGCCGTCAATTTCCTTTGCGGCAACGCCTGCGATCGAGCGGATGACGTTTTCGGAAATGCGGACGTCACCGGCTGTCACGGCTTTTTTCGGATATGCATTGCTCATTGTTTCTACCTCCTCGGTTCTGCTGTGAAGATCAGACGGACAGCAGGATCGGCCCTGCTGTCAGCCTGCATGGATACATCTTATATTATAGCAGATTTTCTCCGTTCGTACAACCTTTTTTTGAAAAAAAGCCGTATATTTTGCAAATATTTTTATGGAGCGGGTATATTTTCAGGCGCTTCGCCGGATGCGACCTCAAAAATCCGGATGCCCTCCGCCGCAACATCAGACTCCGAGAGCACGATTTCCTTAATTGCCGCGGCCTGCTCCGGTTTCAGCCCGCTGCTCTCAACAACGATCTTCGCGGTTTGTCCGTCCATATAGACGACGCAGTCCGAGAAGCCCTGCGAGAGGATCAGGTTTTCGATCACGCTTTCTTTTTCGGTCTGCTTTGAGAGATTGACCGCGTCGATCGCATTTGTCACCATTTCGTCCTTACTGAGGTCGCCGCCGCCCAGGATGCTCTGGAGCGTCTGCACGGCGTAGTCGCGGCTGCTCTGGCGGTCGAGCCTTGCCTGCGCAAAATAATCCGATCCGGATGCGGATGCACTGACCATTTCCGCCGTGCCGTAATTTGCAAGATCGTCTGCTTCGGCTGCTGTTGCTGCGTCCGGATCGGTACGCAGAAGCGTCGGATCAAGCAGGCCGTTTCCGTCTGCGAGCACATAATTCAGATAAACTGCGCCGCCGAGCAGCAGCGTCAGTGCGCTTAACAGAATCTGCTTTTTTCCGATGATGACTGTAGGCTTTTTCATGATATGGACTCCTCTCAAAATTTGGATGATGTTGCTGATTTGCCGACGAAGATCTGTCCCTGCGGGATGCCGAGCACCGCGGACGCTGCCTTCCGGACGCGTTCCTGTACGGCTGCATGGTCGCCGCCGCTGCAGAGGATCGCGGCACCGAGTACCGAGGGGCAGACCGTCTTTGCAACGATCGGGGCTTCCGCGCCGCTGCTCCTTGTAATAACGACCTGTGCCTCCTGCTGCCGCCCGCGCTCGTTCTGCGAGGCCTTCACCTCCTCTGCGTATACCTGCTCCGCGGTGCCGCTGACCGTGACCATGACACGTACCTGCCCGACGCCCTCCATGCCGTTCAGCAGATCGGTCAGGCGGGTCTCAAGCGCTTCACGGTACTGCTCCGCCTGTGCGGTGCCGTCTGCGGGCGGCGGGGACTGCGCACGCGATTCCGTTCTGATCCCCGGCAGGATCAGCAGCGCCGCGCCGCAGAGCCCTGCGATCAGCAGCAGGCGCGGACGCTGCAGCATCCGGAGCCGTTCCCGCAGTCCGGTGAGCCACGGCTGCATATCAGACGCCCCCTTCCGTGATCCGGATATCCGGACCGAGCCATTCCTTCAGGCAGATACTGCCTGTCAGCAGATTGCCGTTCAGCTGTACCTCACTGATAACTATGCTGCCGTCCTCCGAAATATGCGCGGTAACTGCCGTCACCTCACAGGGGATATCCCGCAGGGCGAGCTCCCGGTTCAGTGCACTCCGTATGCTTTCACAGACGGCATGATTTTCAGCCTGTTCCGCAAGTGCAGTCAGTTCCGCCTTCTCTGCCTCCGATTCGCAGAGCGAGGCACTGAACCCGCTGAACCGGATCCCCGCAAGCGGTTTCAGCATGACGGTCAGCAGCAGCGCAGCCGTGATCAGCCTGATCTGCTTCTCAAACCGGTGATTGGGGAGCAGACCCTCCGCGAGCGTCAGGCCGAGTGCCGTAAGGCAGATGAGCAGCACGGATGATTGCAGTTCCTGCATGGTTCCTCCTTACTGCGCGCCGGTCAGCAAGATCATCAGCGCGCCGGAAACGGTCAGCATGACGGCATCGCATATCAGCATGGCAAATGCCGCTGACAGCACCGTCTGCATATTTTTATACAGCTTTGCCAGCGATTCTGCGCCGGCGAGTTCGGAGAACAGCTGCATCAGCCAGAATACCGCGCGGTAGATCAGCAGAGACAGCAGCGGCGGGAGCGTCAGCCAGAGGATGACCAGAACGCCGACTGCACCGGTGCCGTTCCGCAGCAGACGGATACTGCCCTGAACCGTGCTGTATGCCTCCGATACCGCGCTGCCGACGATCGGGATGCCGGCGGTCAGCAGCCGGACGGATTTTGATGCGAGCGTATCCGCCGCCGACGCGACAAAGCTCCGCACGGAGAGCATCGCCGAAAACAGCGCGGTCACTGTCCCGAGCAGCCAAGTGACAGCCGTCCGGAAGCCGTCCGCAAGCCGCCCGAGCTTCAGCCGCGGTGCGATCGCATCCGCGATGCCGGCGGCCGTACCCATTTGCAGCAGCGGGAACAGTACCGCGTTCGTCAGCTGCATGAAGCCTTCCGTCAGGAACAGGACAAAGACCTGATAGGTGCTGCTGCCTGCAACGGAACCGCCAGCCGCCAGAAATGCCGCGAATACCGGGACGAATCCCGCCATAAAGACCTGTCCGTCCGAGAGTGCATCCGCTGTCCGGATCAGGCAGGTACAGACCGGCTTTACCGCTGTGCAGACACAGATCAGCGTGCAGACTGTGTCGTACTGCTGCCGGAGCGTGTCACCCGCAGCGGCATCGCTGAACCCGCCGAGCAGCGCGGTCAGGACGGTCAGCGAGAGCAGCATTCCGCAGAGTCGCAGCGGGGCGGCAGCTTCTTCTGTGATCGTCTGCCGGAGCCGCTGCCAGACCGATCCCGGCGAAAGCGCGGTAATGCCTGCGGGGTCGGCAGGATCGACATCAAGATCGCGCAGCGCATCATCCGCATCCTGCGGGATATCGAGCGCGTACAGCCTTTCCTGTATGGCCTGCAGCGGGTCGTCCGTATCGGCGGAGCAGGGGAGCCGCATCATAAAAAAGCAGACTGAGATCAGCAGCAGAACCGTGCTTATCCGAAGGATGCCGCGCATGAGAGCACCTCCTCCAAAATCTGCCGGAGCGGCAGGATCAGCGGCAGGGTGAGCACCAGCAGCGCGGTCTTGCCTGCGATCATGACCGCGGATGCCATGGCGGATTCTCCCGCATCTTTGCAGACGTCCGACGCGAGCTGCGTCACACAGCAAATGCCGATCGCTTTCGTGATGCAGGCGGTCTGCTGCGGTTCCAGTCCCGCATTGCTGAGCAGCGCGTCGATCTGTTCCGTGACCGGCGTCATCATCGTGACGGCTGCGGCGGTCAGCAGCGCACCGGTCAGCAGCGTCAGCAGCATAGCCTGCTCTTTCGCATAGCGTTCCAGCATCTTCGCGAGCATGACCGCCGTCAGCGCAATGCCCGCGGCCTGCATTGCCGTTACCATAGGCCGAACACCGTTTTCACGGTATCAAACAGATCCGAAATCTCGTTGATGATCAGCATCAGGACGACGATCAGTCCGGCGAGGGTCGTCAGCATGGCCTGCTCCTCGCGCTCCGCCCGTTTGAGCACCAGATTCAGCACCGCGACGATGATGCCGATGCCCGCGACCTTGAATATCAGGTCGATATCCATAACAACGCTCCGTTCCGTTACAGAAGTAGAATCACGCAGAACAGCCCGCCGAACAGCCCGAGACTGCGGTACAGCGCGCCCTTTTTCTGTGCGGACTGCTCCGCCTCAGCCTGCAGGCTGCTGAGCCGTTCGCAGCAGAGCTCCAGCGCGGAAAGCTGACCGTCCAGTGCCGTGCTGCCGAGCGTCTGCCCGACCGTTTCCAGTACCGCGGCGGCTTCCGGCATCAGCTGCCCGTCCGACTGCACGGCTGTCTGCCAGCTCTGCGGAAAGGCATCTGCGTTTGCGGCGGCATTCTGCAGAAAGGCAAGCTCCCGGTAGGCTGCATGTCCGGCGAGTGTCCGCAGCAAATGCCCGACCGGTGCCAGCGTATACCGGAGCTCGTTCATCAGATCGGTCACAAGCTGCCGCAGAAGCCGTATCTGCGCGGCTTTCCGATCAAGCTGCTTTGCCGCGCGTATGCCGCATAACAAACAGGTACCGAGCAGCAGAAAAGCACCTGCGCACTTCATTCGTTATCCCTCCCGAACACGGTTTTTCCGGTGACCTGTCCGCAGCGTTCGCCGGTCCCGAGCAGAAAGCCGAGCCGGAACATGCCTGCATCAATCAGGCGGCGGATCTGCGGCCGGAGCTGCAATGTCCGCAGATCGGCGGCATGTGCGGACGCGATCAGCGTGACGCCGCTGTGCACCGAAGAAAGCAGCGCCTCCGCCTCATGTTCTCCGCCGAGCTCGTCACAGATCAGCAGCTCCGGGCTCATGACCCGTATTGCCGCCGCGATCGCTTCCGCTTTCGGATAGCCGTCGAAAACGTCGGTCTGTGCGCCGACCTGAAACTGCGGGATGCCGTTCCGGACGGCTGCCAGCTCGCCGCGCTCGTCCGGGATACAGACGCGCATTCTGCCGCCGAATATCCGCGCAAGATCGCGCAGAACGGTCGTTTTGCCCGATGCGGGCGGCCCTGCGATCAGGATGCCGCCGGACTGCCGCGGGTCGCCGGTCTCTGATGCAAGTGCTTCTGCACAGCCTGTACGCTCCGATGCGATCCGGAGATTGATGCTGCTGATATCGCGGACCGATTCCGTCACGCCGCCGCGCAGCACGGCAGTCCCGCAGAGCCCTGCGCGGTTTCCGCCTGCAAGCGGCAGATAGCCCTGCCGGATCGCGTCCTGAAAGCTGTGCACGGACTGCGCACAGAGGTTCCGGAATACCGTATCCAGAACCTGTCCGGTGACCGGAATGCCGTCCTGTTCCGGTGCGGTGAGACTGCCGGAGCGCGTGACGGCGTATGCCTGTCCCTGCCGGATGATCTGCATGGAGCGGCCGTTCCGCAGGCGGATCTCCTGCACGGTTTCCGGCTCCTGCAGCTTCATGAGCGGTTGCTGCAGCGCCGGCGGCAGATAGGGAAGGATATATTGAAAGCTGCTGTGTACTGTCAATGGACGCACCGCCTTTCCGTTATCTTGGTACATCCTATGCCCGTCCCGCTGCCGATAGAACAAAAAAAGCCCGTACCGAAGTACGGGCTTTGATGATGCTTATGCTGCGGATTCTTCCGGAACGGTTGTCTCCGACGGAGCACCTTTCAGATGCTTTTTCCAGATTATGTACGCAAAAACTGCGGCGATGACGGACATTGCGAAAATAATCAGTTCCAGCACGGGGATCGGAAGCCGGTCTTTCAGTAGCACGGCTGCTGCGTCCACGGCGGTATGAATCAGGATCGCGAGGAAGAAGAACGCGGGTTTCTTCTTTACAACGGCCGTCCAGACCAGAACCGACAGCGCAATATGCAGTGTGACGGCGGAAAGCCGTTCCGCCGGGACTGCGGCAAATACGGCGGGGGAATACTCCTTGAGCTGCGTGAAGGCTGTTTGAAGTGCCTCCTTCTGCTCTGCCGGAACCTGACTGAGCAGCATCTGCTCCTGCCCGGCATTGATCATGAGCGAGTAGATAATATTGCTCACAAGAGACATTGCACCAAGCAAAACAGCTTCGATTCCGCCGTGTCCCGCACCGTACATCAGTGCGGTGTGCGGCTTGTAATGCTCCTTTTTCAGCAGGAACTTCATTGCGATCAGTCTGCCGGTTTCCTCAAAGACGCCTGCCGCCAGTCCGCCGTAAAGTGCATACAGCCAGATATTGTTCTGTATTTTGTCACCTGCAGGTGATTTGAACAGAACGATCACATGCATGATCTGTTCCAGAACCAGTGCAAACAGGATAAAGGCCGCCGCGCCGATCAGGAAGGTTGTGATCTTTGTATGATATTTGAATTTATAGAACAGCAGCAGTCCGATGACCAGTACAAGAATGAATACGATGCCGCAGATCATGACGGCGATTGAAGTTGACGGTACCATAGTGTCCCTCCTTTATCAAAACAGACCGTCTGCGCGGAGCGGACGGCCTGTCAATTTGTTCAGATTCCGATGTTGCCGGTGCTGTCGGCATTGAAGAACTGATTGCTGGTCTCGGTGTAGTAATCGTTCTCTTCCAGAGAGGAGAAGTCCTCGTCGTCCGGATCGGGCAGGCGGGCACCGCAGACACCGCAGAAGATGTTTTTCTCGCTGTTTTCGGCATCGCACTTCGGGCACATCTTGTAGCCGCGGAGCGTGTTCAGCTCGAACTTCATTTTCTTGATGCGGCGGCGTCTGGCATCAATGTCGTCGCACAGTGCACGGAAAACTGCCGGATCTTCATCCGGGTTCTTGTAGTATTTCTTGCCGAGATCCGCGAAAATCTCAACGATGCGCTCCTCCTCATAGAGGATCTTGCGCTTGAGGTTACTGACCTCAGAGACATTGGAAGCCTTCTCGCTGAGGCCTCTGCTCATGTCACTGACCTTGTCAAAGATGCTCATGATACACACTCCATTCCGCACCGCAGTCCTTCACAAACCTGCGGCGGCGACTGATTTTTGCGGACTGCTCAGAACCGGCCCGCGAATGATCTGTAATCTTATTATACATTGTTTGCGCGGAAAAGTCAATAGCCCTGCTGATTTTTGTTATATGAGAACCGAATCGGCAGGCGGATCCGCGGTCAGATATCATAAGCTTCCTCGGCGGTGAGAATGTCGATTTTCTTCGATTTCAGGATATCGAGCGCCGCCTGCTCGTTGTCCACGCAGATGACCGTATCGGCTCTGCCGGGCGTGCGGTTGACGAATGCATACATATATTCGACGTTGACGTCCGCCTCATTGAGCGCTTCCAGCACAGTCGCGACGCCGCCCGGGCAGTCCGGCACCTTGACGCCGATCACGGATGTTGCTTTGAAGGTCCAGCCGTTCTCGCGCAGGAGTGCTTCGGTCTCGTCCGGCTTGTTGACGATGATGCGCAGGATGCCGAAATCACGGGTATCCGCAAGGCTCAGCGTGCGCAGGTCAATGCCCGCATCTGCGATCAGGCGGGTGAGCTCTGCCATTTTGCCCTGCTTGTTTTCAACGAAGATAGAAAACTGCTTGATCGTGTCCATAGTAAAATCCTCCTTTTTCGGGGGTTACGGTTTTCTGACAAGTCCCGGATAATAAACGCCGTTACCGTCGATATACAGGAACAGCGGGTAGAACGACCCGAGCCTCGCCGCAGTCTGCGGATCGTCCGGCTCTTCATACATACTGATGAACCCGGGGTGTTTTTTGCTCTCCGCATACGCACCGTGGCTGAAGGCGCTGCCGTCTGCCTCGGCCATTTCCCATTTGCCGCCGGAGAAGCTCACGCGGAACTGCATGTTATCGCTGTTCTCCAAGCCGTAGCGGTTTGCGAGGAGGCTGAGCTCTAGGTCCAGTTTTTCCGCATCTAGCTCCTGTAAATAGGTTTTGTCCTGCACGTTGTAATACGCTGTGGAATACGGATCGTTTTTCAGCGTATCCGCCGGGACGTAATTCAGTGCGAAATCCTTGCCGGTTTCATACTTGCCGTCAGCGGTCATGCCGAACATCGGCGTACAGATGAAGTCTCCGTGCAGCGATGCTTCTGACGGTGCGTCCGCTTCTTTGCTGCGCAGGATCCCGACCGGCAGTCTGGAGAATGCGGATGCCGCATCAGTCAGATAGATACGCGGCATGAGGGAATCCGGATAGGCACCGGTGCTGTTCAGGTCTGCGATCTTTGCGGTAAAGCGATCCGCATTGCTGTCGGCCTCTGCGCCGGTATAGTTGAAGATCAGCTTCGATCCCTCTGTGCTGTATGTGCCGTTCCATGTGACCGCATTGTTTGCAGCGTAATGCCGCAGGATAGAAAGTGTTTGATTCTGATTCAGCGTCACAGCAGCTTCGGATTCGATTTCCTCTGCCAGTACTGCATCCAGCGCAGCATCGGGATCGGTGCGGTATGCATCAGCCTGATTTCTGATGCCGTTGACGGAGATATACGTGCCGTTCTTGGCTGTCGTTCCGGTGCCGCAGCCGGTCAGCATCGCTGCTGCCGCGACTGCGGTCATGATTGTCAGAAAATGCTTTTTCAATTCGGGTATGCTCCTTTTGTTTCAGTTTCAATGTCAGTGATATCAGTCATGCAGCTTGCGCTTGTCGATGACGCGGACTGCCTTGCCTTCGCTTCTGGTGATGGATTTCGGTGCGACCAGATGCACCTTCGGGCTGATGCCGAGCATCGTCTTGATCGCGGATGCAAGGCTGCGCTCCTTTTCCTGCAGATCCTTGATCTTGTCGGAGAACTGCTCCGGGTTCATCTCCACGCTGATGTCCAGCGTATCGGAATTGTTCTTTCTGTCCACCTCGATCAGGTAGTTCGGGGAGTAGCCCTGCTCGATCAGCACGGTCTCGATCTGCGACGGGAACACGTTGACGCCGCGGATGATCATCATATCGTCGCTTCTGCCCATGGGCTTCGCCATTTTGATGAGCGTTCTGCCGCAGGCGCACTTCTTTCTCGAAAGGACACAGAGGTCACGCGTGCGGTAGCGCAGCAGCGGGAACGCTTCCTTCGTGATGCTCGTAAAGACCAGCTCGCCGACGGAGCCCTCCGGAAGCACCTCGCCGGTGTCCGGGTCAATGATCTCCGGAATGAAGTGGTCTTCATTGATATGCATACCGGACTGCTCGCAGCATTCAAATGCGACGCCGGGGCCGGAGCTCTCGGTCAGTCCGTAGATATCATACGCCTTGATGCCGAGCGACTGCTCGATCGTGCGGCGCATTTCCTCGGTCCACGGCTCCGCACCGAAGATTCCGGCTTTCAGCTTGATATCGTCGGGGGTCAGACCCATGTCGTGCAGCGTCTCGCCGATGTATGCGGCGTAGGACGGCGTGCAGCAGAGGATCGTTGCGCCGAGATCGCGCATGAACTGGATCTGGCGTTCGGTGTTGCCGGAGGACATCGGCAGCGTCAGGCAGCCGACCTTGTGCGAGCCGCCGTTCAGGCCGAAGCCGCCGGTGAACAGGCCGTAACCGTAGGCAACCTGACAGACATCGTCCGCCGTGCCGCCTGCCGCGGTAATGGCTCTGGCGCAGCAGTCCTCCCAGAGATCGACGTCATGCTGCGTATAAAATGCGACGACGCGTCTGCCGGTGGTTCCGCTGGTGGAGTGGATGCGGACGCAGTCCTTCATCGGAACTGCGAGCATTCCGGTCGGGTATGCGTCGCGCAGGTCTGCCTTCGAGAGAAACGGCAGCTTGTGCAGGTCGTCGACCGACTGAATGTCGTCCGGCGTGACGCCCTTTTTGTCCATCAGATCTCTGTAGTAGGGGACGTTTTCGTAGACATGGCGCACCTGCTTCACGAGCCGTTCGCTCTGCAGCTGCTTCATGTCCTCGCGGGACATTGTTTCAATGTCCGCCTGCCAATAATTTGCCATTGGGTTCATTCCTTTCAATTAAAATGGATGATGCAGTTTTCGTTTCGCCCTGTGCCGCTTCCTTACATTATTCTGCTGCTCTGCCGAGCGCGAATGCCTTGCGGTTCATGTCGATAAACTTTTCCGGCACGCACTGGTTCAGTGCTTCCTGCCAGATCGCTTCATCAAAGTCCATTTTCTTGCTGACAACGCCCATGAGCACAACATTCGAGGCCTTTGCGCTGCCTGCCTGCTCCGCGAGGGAGAGCGCATCGACAGCGGTGACGTCAATGCCCATGCCCTTGAGGTTCTCGATGATGCCGGTCGGATAGGTCGCCGCGCCGGTGATGACCGGCATCGGGTCGAGGGTCTGCGTCGAGGTGACGATCTTGCCGCCCTTCTTCAGATAGCCTGCCCAGCGTGCTGTTTCCAGCAGCTCAAAGGAGATGATGACATCCGCTTCGCCCTTTTCGACGGTCGGGGAATAGACGGCATCGCCGTATTTGACATACGTGACGACGGAGCCGCCGCGCTGGCTCATGCCGTGCACCTCACTGACCTTGACGGCAAAGCCCTGCTGCAGCAGCACATTGCCGAGGATGCGGCTGGCGAGCAGGGAACCCTGTCCGCCGACGCCGACGATCATAACAGATTTCGTTTCCATTTACAGAACTCCTTTACGTTCGTGATGATCACTTTTTGTGAATGCGGAACATTTCGATCTTGCCGCATTTCGGGCATTCATAGATCTGTACTTCGAGTGCGCCGGAAGTCCAGTTGTCCCAGTGCGCGAGGAACAGTCCCCATCTGCCGAGCTGGATGCGGTTTGCACCGCGGTATTCCATCTGGATGCCGCAGTACGGGCAGTTGATCTTCCGGATCTTATGGCCTGTTGTTTTCTTCATTTCAGTACCTCGTTTTATTTGCCGATTGCGTTGAATTTGCAGAGCTCCTCGCAGATGCCGCAGCCGACGCACTGTGTATGGTCGATGCAGGCCTTGCCGTCCTTCATGGAGATCGCGGGGCAGCCGAGCTTTAAGCACATCTTGCAGCTCTTGCACTTGTCGGTATCGACATGCAGCGGGGGATTGTGCTTCACGTATTTCAGCAGCGCGCACGGACGGCGGCTGATGATGACCGAAGGCTCATTGACGGCGAGTTCCTCTGTGATCGCCTGCTCCATTTCGGAGAGCTTGTACGGGTCGGCAACTCTGACGCGCTTGATGCCGATCGCATGGCAGAGTGCCTCAAGATCGACGGCAGCAGCCGGATCGCCCTTCAGATTTTTGCCCGTGGTCGGGTTCTGCTGATGACCGGTCATACCGGTGATCGAGTTATCGAGAATGATGACCGTCGAATTGGATGCGTTATACGCAACATTGACAAGGCTGTTCAGGCCGGTGTGCATGAAGGTCGAGTCGCCGATGACTGCGACGGTCTTGTTCTGGGACTGCTCGCCGAGCACCTTGTTGAAGCCGTGCAGGCAGGAGACAGACGAGCCCATGCAGATCGTCCAGTCAATGGATTCGAGCGGCTTTGCGGCGCCGAGCGTATAGCAGCCGATATCGCCGGAAACGGTGATCTTGTGCTTTGCCAGCGTATAGAATACGCCGCGGTGCGGACATCCGGCACACATAACAGGCGGACGGATCGGCAGCTGCTCCGGATATGCGGTGACCTCGGGGGTCTGACCGAGCAGCTTCTCTGCGATGATGACCTGATTCAGCTCGCCGATGTTGCCGAAGATCTCCTTGCCTTTGCATTCGATGCCGAGTGCCTTTGCGTGTGCCTCGAGAATGCCGTCGAGCTCCTCGATGATGTAAACGGTCTTGCACTTTGCGGCAAAATCAAGGAAAAGCTTGTCCGGCAGCGGGTTCGTCATGCCGAGCTTCAGGTAATTGACCTTGCTGCCGAGCGCATCCTTTGCGTACTGATATGAAGCACCGCAGGTGATGACGCCGATCTCGGAGCCGTTGTCCTCGATCTTGTTGATCGGGGCGGTCTCTGCGTATGCGATCATCTTTGCCGTGCGCTCCTCCACGACAACGTGGCGGTTCTTTGCATTTGCCGGCACCATGACATATTTCTGCGGGGTCTTGACATAGGGCTTCAGTTCTTTTTCCTGACGGGGGAGCTGCTCCACGGCACTCTGGGAGTGTGCAACTCTCGTTGCGGTGCGGATCAGCACCGGCGTATCAAATTCCTCGGAGAGCTCATAGCCGAGCATTGCGAAGTCCTTGCACTCCTGCGAATCGGACGGCTCGAGCATCGGCACCTTGGATGCGATCGCATGATGACGGGAATCCTGCTCGTTCTGCGAGGAATGCATACCCGGATCATCCGCGACCGCGATGACCAGACCGCCGTTCACGCCGGTATAGGATGCGGTGTAGAGCGGGTCAGCAGCGACATTCAGGCCGACATGCTTCATCGCCGCAAATGCTCTTGCGCCTGCAAAGCTTGCGCCGAGCGCAGATTCAACAGCGACCTTTTCGTTCGGTGCCCATTCTGCATAGACTTCGTCGTACTTTGCGATCGTTTCGGTGATCTCCGTGGACGGGGTGCCCGGATAGCTGGACGCGAACCGGCAGCCTGCCTCATAAAGACCTCTTGCGAATGCTTCATTGCCAAGCATCAGTTTTTTCATGTGTATTCTCCTTTTTTCAGTCCGGTGCGGACTGTTGATTTACGTTTTCGGCCCGCATTCCACGCGCCAGCATTCCAGACCGTATTCATCCTCGGTCGCTTCACGGACATCCGTGACTCTGATCTTCTGTTCCGTCAGAGCGATCTGCTGAACAAAGCCGCCGTTGGTGTATTCCCACTGACAAAGCTCTGCATCCTGCTTTCCGACAATAAACGTATAGGTCTTGTCCTCCTGCAGCTTTGTGCAGAGATGCTCGTCAAGCTGAATGACGAACGGGCCGTCCTGGAACAGCGTGACAACCGCTGCACGCGGCGTTTCCGCATCAGAGACATAATCCGGGATCAGCTTCCGCACGGTCGCGGTAAAGCTGCCGGAAACAACGCTGGGAACCGGCTGTGCATAGGCATCCGGATCCTCGGCTGCGGGCTGTCCCGCGGGATCCGCAGCGGTGACCGGATCATCCGAAGGGAGCTCGGAGACCGGATCGTCCGGGATATTGACCTGCACGGCACCGCGCACGGAGTCGTCCGGCTTGGGGGTCGGTCCCTGCTTGCCGCAGCCGGTCATGCAGACCAGCAGCGCGGTCAGTGCGAGGGTCGTCAGAACTGTCTTTTTCATATCACACCTCCGTGAAATACTGTTTGCAGATATGCTGCGACGGCGTCCTCCGTGTTGCTGCCGATGATGAGATCGGCGCGGGCTTTCAGCACATCCGCCGCGTTCCCGACCGCGATCTTTGTATCGCAGGCATCAAACAGCGGGAAATCGTTGCGGTTGTCGCCGAAGCCTGTGACGGTACGGGCACCGGTCATTTGCTGTACCTTCTGAACACCGTGGAATTTCGATGCGTCCGGCGCGGAGATCTCGAGATACCAGATCTCCGGCTCGTATACATCCTGATAATATGCAACGGTAATGCCGGCAATGCCCCGGAGTTCCTCCCGGAGCGGATCAAGCACCGGCTTCGGCGCGTTGAGCGACATATATACCGGGCATTCCGCGGAAAGCGCCTCCATGCTGCCGACCTGATAGAACGGCTTTCCGAAGCGGTCATGCCGCGCCTGATAATACCGCTGCATGTGCGGCGTGGAAAGTTCTGTATAGCAGCAGCGGAGCTCGTCCTTCGGGACACAGAACACAAAGCCGTTGAAGCCGTACCGCTGATACAGCGCACAGACTTCGAGGTAAGCTTCCGGCGGGATGCCCGCCGCATCCACAATTTTATTTCGTACCGGATCGTGCAGGACGGAGCCGTTCTGCAGGATCAGCGGCAAAGTGAACGGGATGCCGTCAAGAAGCGGCATGACGGTAAAGGACGTCCGCGCGGTCGCGACGGTCAGCTGAAGCCCCTCGCGGAGCAGCTTTGTCAGGATGTTGCGCGTCTTTTCGGATACGGATACATCCGGCTGCAGCAGCGTGCCGTCCAGATCGGTTACAAAAAGCGTATCAGTCACGGCTCGCCTCCACAGGTGCATATTCAATGCGGATCTCCGGCAGCTTTTTGATCACCGTATAGCAGTTCAGCAGATCGCCGTCCTGACCGGTCTCGTTCCGGCCGGATGCAGGCGGTGCGAACAGCCGGAGCTGCATGTCGCAGGGCTCCCTGACCGGCTGTTCAAAGAACGTAGGCATCAGATCGACCATTCTTGTATGCGGCGCCTTATAGAACCAGCGGCCGTTCAGCTCGATCATGTAGTTGCCGTCGTCGGAGAAATGCAGCTCGCAGAAATGAGGATTGCCCTCGAAATGCAGCATGACCGCAAGTCCTTCGGCATCCTCTGCGCCGCCCCAGCGGAGCTTTACCGGCAGGGTGACTTCCGATCCCGCCGTGATCTGCGGCAGGAACATGTCGTCGGTGAGCCAGTTTTTGAATGTCTGCATGACGGGCTGCGGGAAGCCGTTTTCCGGGTCGGACGGATCCTCTGTTTCAAGGCCGAGCCTGCCGCGGTCGCGGAACTGGTAAAAATTGATGCCGCTGAGCCAGTTTTCGGGGTCGGCTTTCAGCATCCGGAAAAAGCCGTCCACCATATCGCACTGCTCATAAGGCCCGGTGACGTCGCCGTCCGCGTTGAATTCACTCATGAGCATCGGTTTCGGCTGTCCGCCGTTCAGCTCGGTGAATCTGCGGTAGGAACGCTTGGTCAGGTCGTAGACATTCTGCACGGTGTCACGCCGGAAGGAGCGTCCGCCGTGCTTTGCGATATCATACGGCCAGCCCCAGTGGAGTGCCATGTATTTGTCCACCGACCAGAGATCGGCGGCGGGAAGCGTGCAGGCAAATTCCTGCTCGCAGACCATTTCCGTGCTGTCCGGATCCTCAATGCCGCCGATGCAGATAATAGTCTGTACATTCGGTGCATGGGCGCGGATCACCTCGGACGCATGGACAAAGAAGTCCGCGACCTCTTTGTACGAAGCGCGCTTGTTGAACGAGAACCACCTTCCGGTCGCCTCGTGATTCAGGCGGAGCATCAGTCTGCCGTAGGGCTTTAAGTCCTCCGCGATCGCGATGAGATGCTCGTCCGGGACATGCGGGTCGCAGGTCAGCGTCAGCGTGACGTCCTGTCCGTGGCGGCGGATATCCTGCATCTGCCGGAATACCTCGCCGTTTCTGCTGCCGTTCAGGCCGCCGGTATACGGGAAATAGTCATCGTAGGGATAATCCCACTGGAACGCGACCGAGCGGTCTGCGAAGGCATGTCTTGCCCGGACCGGGAAGGTCTTGTCCAGCGGATAGTAGCAGTACATCAGATTGACAGACCGCATCGGCCTGCCGAGCGCTTTCAGGATATAATCCTGGGAAACATATTCACCGCGTTCGCTTCCGTCCGTCAGGTCCATTGCGACACGGGCAGCGCCGAGATGAATGCGGGTCAGGGGCAGCTTCATGAAACCGTCCTTTCGGTTCATTTATTCAGAGAAGTATTTGTCGAGCATTTCGCGCTTTAATTTCCAGAGCGGCTCGGAGAGATCGACGTAATATGCGTGCGGATTCTCAAAGCGCATGACCTCGTCCCAGATCGTGCCGAGCTGTTCCATGCAGTAGCTGCGCATTTCAGCGATCGACGGGGATTCGTATACGCATCTGCCCTTCTCAAAGACAGGCACCTGCAGTCTGACGGCGCGGAAGTTTGTCAGCGTCTTGCGCTTGTATGTGAACTCCGGATCGAAGATCGTATAGGGCTGTGTATCGTCGATGACCTCATCAGCCAGCGCGATGACGTCCGCGATCGCCATGCCGGTCTCGCCGTCGAACAGCCGCCACGGCGCTTTGAAGCCTGGGTTCGTGATCTTTGCGGCATTTTCGGAGATCTTGATCTTCGGGATCAGTGTATCCGGGTGCTCTGCGGTACCCGCAGCGGCAAGCTTGTATACGCCGCCGAACACCGGCTCGGAGCGGGATGTGACCAGCCGCTCGCCGACGCCGAAGCTGTCGATCTGTGCGCCCTGTACGAGCAGATCGCGGATGATGTATTCGTCAAGCGAATTGGATGCGACGATCTTGACCTCGGGGAGGCCGGCTTCGTCGAGCATCATGCGGGATTTTTTGGAGAGGTAGGCGATATCGCCGCTGTCGATGCGGATGCCCTGCGGGGTATGTCCGGCAGCCTTCAGCTCCTTGAACACGGTGATCGCGTTCGGGACACCGGATTTCAGCACATGGTAGGTATCGACCAGCAGCGTGCAGGCATCCGGATAGACCTTTGCATAAGCGCGGAATGCGTCAAGCTCGGTTGGGAACATCTGCACCCAGCTGTGCGCCATGGTGCCGAGCGCCGGTACGCCGAACTCTCTGTCACAGATCGCGCAGGCGGTACCTGCCGCACCTGCGATGTACGCGGCTCTTGCGCCGTAGAGTGCGCCGTCGCTGCCCTGTGCCCTGCGGGAGCCGAACTCCATGACGGGTCTGCCGTCTGCCGCACGGACGATGCGGTTCGCCTTTGTCGCGATCAGCGACTGGTGATTGACCGTCAGCAGCAGCATCGTTTCGACGAACTGCGCCTGCATGGCCGGACCGCGGACGGTCACGAGCGGCTCATGCGGGAAGATCGGGGTGCCCTCGGGGATCGCCCAGACGTCGCAGGAAAATTCAAAATCCGCAAGGTACTGCAGGAAGGCTTCCGAGAAGATGCCCTTTTCCCGCAGATACTGGATATCGGATTCGGTGAAGCGCAGGTTTTTCAGATAGTCGATCGCCTGTTCGAGCCCCGCCATGATCGCATAGCCGCCCTGATCCGGTACCTTCCGGAAGAACAGATCAAAGCAGGCGGTGACGTTGCCGAGCCCGTTTTCCAGAAAGCCGTTCGCCATGGTCAGCTCGTAAAAATCCACGAGCATCGTCAGATTGCGTGCGGCAAACAGTCCGGGCTGCGTATTCGCTGCAGTGTTCATACTGTATTCCCTCTTTTCAGTTCGTGATCCGTGCCGGTCTGCTGACCTGCGCACAGATATCCTTATACATTTTACTACAAAAACTGACTTTCGTCAAGTGCCTTGCGGGATTTCGGCGCGCGCACAGAGAAAATCAGGCGATATCTCTTGCATTTTCTGCATAAATATGGTAAAATAAAGCATAAGTAATTTGATCGGAGGTATGTATCATGAGCGAAATCCGTGACCCGAATCTCTGGGAATCCGGCGAGCAGAAAATTGCATGGGTCAAGGGCAATATGCCTTTGCTGCGCGGGATCGAGGCTGAGTTTGCTGAGACGAAGCCGTTTCTCGGCAAGCGCATTGCGCTGTCCATTCATCTGGAAGCAAAGACCGCCTATCTCTGCCGCGTGCTGGCTGCGGGCGGTGCGGAGATGTTCATCACCGGCTCGAACCCGCTGTCCACACAGGACGATATTGCGGCGGCGCTCGTGCACGGCGGACTGAATGTCTATGCATGGCACGGCGTTACCCCGGAGGAGTACGACGCGCATACCCGCCGCGTGATCGAGGCAAAGCCGCATTTCATCATTGACGACGGCGGCGACCTTGTCACGCTGATCCACAATGAATATCCGGAGCTGCTCGAAAACGTCATCGGCGGCTGCGAGGAAACGACGACCGGCATCCTGCGCCTGAAGGCTATGGCCGCAGCAGGGACGCTGAAATTCCCGATGATGCTCGTCAATGACGCGGACTGCAAGCATCTCTTTGACAACCGCTACGGCAC
>JAFWQJ010000053.1 GCA_017545185.1 Oscillospiraceae bacterium
ACGAAAGTGCGCTTCTTGTGTTATACTGTTCATAGACAACTTCCTTTTTGATATTGGTGTTTGGGTGGTACTTAACATTATATCATTTTGGAAGTTGTTTTTCTATCCCCTCTGTTACCTATCTATTGTATCATAACAAACGCTGAAAAATACAGTCCCCGGCAGCAGGCGCTCCCTTTGCCGTGCTTTCATTGTGATGCTGCGCATGATATCGCCCATGCACCGAAGCAAAAACTTTT
This sequence comes from Oscillospiraceae bacterium, assembly GCA_017545185.1. Lineage (GTDB taxonomy): Bacteria > Bacillota > Clostridia > Oscillospirales > Ruminococcaceae > Firm-04. The sequence continues at coordinate 240 of JAFWQJ010000053.1, forward strand.
TTGCGGCTCCCCCATTGGAATTCACCTGATAATATGCTGTAAGCGGGGCAGCCCCCGCGGGCGATTCCTAAAGATCGCCGGCAGGCTGGTTTCTGCATGAAAAAACTGCGCGCAGCTTGCTTTTTACCTGATAATATGCTATAATACATTTGTATACCCTGACAGATCTGATACAGGGAGGATGTCAACATGAAACAGAAGATCAAGCGCATCGCGGCAGTCAGTGTCCTTGTGCTGGTGCTTGCCGGCATCATCGGTGCATACTGCTGGCACCGGAAGCAGCTGAAAACACTCCGGACCGAGCTGACCGCGGAATACGAAAAGGAAAAGCGGCTGGAAGACCGCATCAGCGCGATTCGTGCGGAGAACGATTCGCTCGGAAAGCTGAATCAGAAGCAGAGCGGCGAGATCAGCAGTCTGAACCAGACGATCGACGAGCTTGAGCAGGACGCAAAGGAAATGGCCGCGAAGATCGACGACCTGCTGACCGAGGAGGTCACGGTCTTTGATGCGGGCGCGATCACCGAGGAGATCCGGAACATCAGCGAGCTGGCGACCGTCGAATACCGGTATACCAATGTCGGTACGCTGGATTCCGCCAAGACCTTCTCCTTCATCGACTGGAAGGTCCCCTTCTCCGATAAGGTCGCGATCGTCACAATGGACGGCATCATCAAGGCCGGCACCGACCTTGCGCAGGCAAAGGTCACCTGCGACGAGAAGAAAAAGCTCATCACCGTGACGCTCCCGAAGCCGAAGATCCTCTCCAACGAGCTGTTCGAGCAGAGCTTCAAGGTCTACGAGGAAAAGGATTCCGTCTGGAATCCGATCACACTGGACGAGAGCAACGAGCTGCGCGTGCAGATCAAGGACAAGGCCAGACTGAACGCGATCGACAACGGCGTCCTGAACGAAGCCGACACCCGCGCCCAGCAGCTCATTAAGAAGCTGATCGAAGCCATGCCCGATATCAAGGGCAAATACACGATCGAGTTCAAGCAGGCAGCATGAACAGACAAACAGTACCCGCAGGGACAGAAGCCCCCGTGCGCAGAAAGCATGTGCTGCAGTGGCATATCCTGCACAGATGCAATCTCCGGTGCACGCACTGCTATCAGGACGATTACACCGCGGAATGCTCCGGTGAACAGCTGGAACGCCTGTTTTTCCAGTATCTCGCATTCTGCAGAAAATACAGTTTCCGCGGGCATATCAATTTCACCGGCGGAGAACCGCTGCTTTCCAAAGCGCTGTTCCCGCTGCTCGCGCTGTGTGAGGAACACGGCATCAGCTTCGGCATCCTGACGAACGGCACGCTGATCGACAGCGCACTGGCGGAGCGGCTCGGCAGACTGAAAGGGCTCTCCTTTGTGCAGGTCAGCATCGACGGCACAAAGGAAACGCATGACCGCGTCCGCGGAAAAGGCAACTTTGACAGGGCATTTGCGGGACTGCGGCTCCTGAAACAAAACGGCATCCAGACTATGGCGGCCTTTACCTGCCACAGGGGCAATTACCGCGAACTGCCGGATGTGATCCGCATTGTGCGGAGAAAGGGCATTGACCGTTTCTGGGCGGACAGGCTCATCCCGATGGGCAGCAGCCGCGAGGACGTTCTCTCCGCAGAGGAATACCGCACGGTCATCCGCTGCCTGACGAAAGCACATACACAAAAAAAGCTTTTTTCGCATACAGACGTACACCTGAACCGCTCGCTGCAGTTTCTCGAAGGCGGCAGCTGCTATTATCACTGCTCGGCAGGCACCGATCTGCTGACGCTGCTGGCGGACGGCACGCTGCTTCCCTGCCGCAGACTGCCGCTCCCGGTCGGGAACTGTCTGGAAACGGACATGCTCACGCTGTATCAGAGCAGTCCGCTGATCCGCGAGCTCCGGGAACAGAGGATCCCGGACGAATGTCTCTCCTGTGTAAAAGCGGAGCTTTGCAGAGGCGGCGCAAAATGCCTGACCTATGCACTGACCGGCGATTACAACCATAAAGACCCCAACTGCTATTACCCCGATCCTGCACCCCCAAAAACAACCGGAACCTGACAAAAACTGAACGGAGGTACATCATGACAAACAGAAGAAAAGCCCTGCTCCGGCACATCCTTTCGGCAGTCTGCGCACTGCTCCTGCTGACGCTGATCCTGCCGCTGACCGCAGCTGCGGACGACAAGGAATACACCGTTGATTCCGCAGATTTCAATGTGATGTTTGCGGACAACGGCGACGCGCTGATCACTGAGACATGGCGTGTCCGGTACATCAGGGGCAGCTTCACCAGATTCTACAAGGATATCTACAACGCCTACAATCAGCTGGAATACATCCGCGATATTCAGGTGAAATCCTGCAAGATCAACGATAACGACGCGATCGCGCAGAACAATACGGACCGCAACTCCGGGCATTATTATCTGCAGAAAACGCAGAGCAAATATACGATCCACTGGTTTCAGTCCGCGCAGAATGAGACCGTGAAATATGAGATCACCTATGTGATCCCCGGTGCGCTCAAGCTGAACGAAAACGACCGCGCCTGCTTCTGCTACCGCTTCGTCGGCATAGATTTCCCGAAAACGATCGCTGCGGTCCGCGCAGAGTTCGAGCTGCCGCAGCATTCCGGCGAGGACGATGTGACGGTCTCCTACGGCGACTATGTCCGCAGCGGAGACAAGATCATCTGCACCGCCGCGAACGGCAGCGGCATGTATAAGATTCAGCTGAAAACCGATGCTGCACCGTACAGCGCACTCGGCCGGATCGCGGATGTTGAGCTCCCTGCGGAAGCGGACAGAGCTAAGCGCAGCGGCAGAAACGAGCTGGAATGGCTCAACACGCTGTTCGGGCTGCTCCCGATCCTTCCGTTCGCAGGATTCATTCTGTTGATCATCGGACTGATCTCAGTTCCGGCAGCAAAGGCGCGCAAGCGTCTGAAAAAGGATCCGGACTGCCTGCTGAATGCAGCGGAACGCCTCGACAGCATCAATATCCCGTATACATGGTATACGCTCATGCCGAACGCCCCGATCACCAGAGTGAGCTATGATCCGTTCGCCGATTTCTATGTCGCACTGTTCGATCTCGCACGGCAGGGCTACCTCACCTTCCAAAAGGACGGCATCGTCATCAACAAGAATACCGTGACCGCCGTACAGGATCCGGTGCAGATGAATGCGAATCTCGAAATGCTGAATATGATCGCAGAGACGTTCCAGTGTCAGGACAGCGGCAGCAGCGTCTATCTGCCGTATACGGGGATGCGCCTTGCGCTTTCAGAAAACGATCGGGCGCTTTCCTTCCTTTCCGGTGTAAAGAACTGGAAAAACAATTACAAAAAGCAATTATCGAACAGCACGATGTATCAGAGCCTGATCTCGAACGGCATCATGAATCAGATACTCGCCGATCTCGATCTCTGGATCAAGACCGTGAACTACACGAAGTACAGGGTCAGCTCCTACGACTGCCTCAGCCTGTTTGAACGCACCGGCTCGATCAAGAGCTTTGATGTGCTGACGCTCCTGCTCCATCCGGAAATAACCGTATCTTCGCTGAGCAACGACAGCATGTGCGATATGGTCACATATTTCAGCACGATACGGACACACAGCAGCAGTTCGGACAGTTCAAGCGGTTCCAGCTGCTCCAGCTGTTCAAGCTGTTCAAGCTGCTCCAGCTGTTCGAGCTGCAGCGGATGCGGCGGCGGCGGCGCGGATTAAGCGGAAGCTGCGAAGCATTCAGGATGCAGACGCTCCATGATACCAAAAAGCAGCACCGGGATCCTCGGATCCCGGTGCTTTGTTATGCCTGTCCGGTTTTTATGCACGATCGGTTGAGAGCAGATCAGCCCATGTCAGCTTTTTGCCTGCAACCGTATTTTCGGTGTAGTATTTCAGCATGAGCAGGACATCGTCGGCCGAGACAGTACCGTCACCGGTGACGTCGCCGGCCTTCTTCTGCGCAGCGGTCAGGGTTTCCGGCAGTCCTGCGACCATTGCGGTGTGGCTTCTGAGTGCGATCTGGACATCTTCAATGCTCACCTTGCTGTCTCCGGTAATGTCACCGAGTACTGTTTCCGCCGGCGTACCGATCGTCTCAAACTTGTAGCCGAATTTCTTTGCATAGGCTTCCGCCGTCGAACCGCTGTAACCGCAGATCGTGCCTTCAAACGGCTTTTCTTTGGTATCCGCGGTGTAAATGATCGGCTTGGATGCGATCTCGCAGTCCGGGTTCATGAACGTGATGCTTTCGAGCTTCTGCGTCCGTGCAGACGAGAACACAGCATCCTCTACAAGCTCCACATTCTTCGGGATCGTGATGCCTTCCAGATTTACGCAGCAGAAGAACGCGCCGTTCCGGATCTTTCTCAGGCTTTCCGGCAGCTCGATGCTCCTGAGGGAATCGCACCATGCGAGGGAACCGGCACCGAGTTCGGTCATGCCTTCCGGAAGCTTCACGGATGTCAGCGCGGAGCAGCCGGAGAACGACTGCCAGTCCAGCACTGTGACGCCCTTCGGAACCGAAAGCGTTTCCAGGTTCTTGCAGGAATTGAACGCATACCGCCGCACATCGTTCACGCTGTCGGGGAGCTTCACGCTTTCCAGATACCGGCAGTTTTCAAACGCAGCATCGCCGATAAATTCAAGGCTGTCGGGCAGCTGAATGCTTTTCAGTGCTGCGTCCTCGGCCGGAAGCTTGTCCGACTCACAGGAGAACACATACTCGCCGATGCCCTTCACGCCCGCAGGAACGGAAACATCACCGGTCTGACCGTCTGCACAGATCAGGATATCATTGACGACGACAAACGGATTTTCCTGCTTCTTTGCTCTGAGCCACGCTGTTCCGGTAAATGCATTGTAGCCGAATTCCTTAAAACCGGCCGGGATCCGGATCTCGCTCAGATTTCTGCAGCTTGCAAAAGCACAGCGGCCGATCGCGTACAGCTTCTCCGGCAGAACAATGCTTGTCAGACCGCAGTCTGCAAAGGCATTGCTTTCAATGATCAGGAGGCTTTCATGGAGCTGGAGCTCGTTCAGCATACTGCAGCCCATGAACGCGCTGTCCCGGATCTCCTCCAGAGTATCCGGAAGGGTCACAGAGGTCAAGCTTTCACACTGGTAAAACGCCATTTCTTCAATAAATCTGGTACCGCCCAGCATATTGACGCTCTGCAGCGCGGCACAGTCGCCGAAAGCGGCATTGCCGATGCGGAGAACGCTGGCCGGGATCGTCACGGCGGTCAGTTCGTCGTTATATCCGAATGCGTCCGCTCCGATCACACACACACCGTCCGGAATCTCAACTGCTCCCGTACAGTTTTTTCCGTCCAAAAGTGTGCTGTTGACAATAACCAGCGGGTTTTCTGCCTGCTTCGCAGCAAGCCACGGCGTATCGACAAACGCTGCCTCACCGAAATCGTGCACAGTCGCGCCGATCTCGACCTCCGTCAGATTCTTACAGCCGGCAAACGCTGCTGCACCGACGGATTCCACGCCGTCCTCGATAATGACCTTTTTCAGATTTGTACAGCCTTTGAAGGCAAAACGAAAAACATTCTTCATGCCTGACGGGATCGTGATCTCCGTCAGCTTGGGGCAGGATTTGAAAATGGATGCACCGCCTTCACCGAGACGGATCATGGTTACCGGTACACCGCTGACTGTTTCCGGAATGACGAGGGCGCCTTCAGCTTCCGGAGAACACGCTGTCACCGCTGCATAACCGTCAAGGATCTCAAAGGACAGGAATCCTTCCTTGACCGTCTCATCGGTTTCATCAGCGTAGACTGTTGTGCCTGCTTCAAAGAACCGTCCCGCCGGCATTGCTGCCGCAGTTCCCGTGAGAGCAAGCACTGCTGCGCACAGCACAGCAAACTATTTTGATTGCTTCATACGATCACCTCACAAATTTTTGCAGCATAGCTGCTGATTATATTATAGCATGAATGGATAAAAGCATAATACTTTTTAATAGTTTTATCAGAATTCAATCAAAGTGTAATAATTAACAATCAACAGAAAACCGGCGGGATTCCGCCGGTTCCGTTTGCATATCAAGGGGAATGCAGCTTACAGCAGCCGTTTCAGCAAAGTCAGGTCGGCTGCGTCCAGAATGCCGTCTTTGTTCAGATCACCGGCTGACGGAGCCGGCAGCACCGTCTCCGGGATGCAGAGCAGCCATTTCTGCAGCATAACGGCATCCGCCGCAGTGCATTCGCCGTCCGCATTGAGATCGCCGCGCACCGCTGCGAATAAGCTTGCGCCGAGCTCGTTCTGCGGCGTGTTGATCTCTGTCAGCGGCACGGACTGTGCACCGTCAAAATAATACAGATCATAGCTGCCGTTTTTCGTGCTGCTGCAGATCATGCCGCCCGGAACCGGACAGGCATCCGAGCAGTCATAATCCGCGGAATCAAACGGCATCGCGGTCACTTCCGTGCCGTCATACTGCATGATCTGATCGCAGCGGTTCTCCGCGCTGTACCATTTCGTGAAATACAGCCTGTCGCCCGATGCGACGGGATAATACGCAGTTACGCCGTTTTCGCTGTATACCGTATCGGTTTTGCGCGTCTGCAGCGCCATGCGGCAGATCCGGCCAATGCCGTTTTGATATTCCGCGTAGTACAGATATCTGCCGTCCGGCGAAAAGCACGGCATGGCCTGCTCTGCAGGGTCATCGGTCAGCATCGTGACGGCGCCGCTGTCCGGGTCAAGCAGCGCAAGATCGTACACAAAATCGTCCGCGGTGCTGTCCCAGCGGCCGCGCTTGAACACAATTTGCGTGCCGTCCGGCGAGAAGCGCGGATCCTCGTTCCGGAAGCCGCTGTTCGGCGTCAGATTCGTGATCCTGCCGCCGTCATACCGGAAAATATCCCATTCGTCCGCCGCTTCGTCGATCGCCATAAAGACGATCTGCTCCGGCGTTCTGCCGAAGCTGCCGTTCATCGCGTGGACAAAATCCCCTGTGATCTCCTGCGTTTCGCCGTCGGGAGACCGCAGAAACAGGCGGCTGTCCCGTGCGGCATAATCGCTGTAACTGTGCCACAGAAGCCAGCCCTCCGGGAGCGCCGTTCCGGGCTGCGCCCAGCCGCTGTCGGCATACGTCTCATGCTGCGGCGTATCGCCCGGCTCATGGAACGGCGTGATCTTCACGCGGTCGATCTCGAACACGGCGGTATCAAAATCCGGCGTGCCCGCCCAGCCCTTCGGGAACCACAGCCCGAGCCAGAACCGCCCCGCATTCGTCGGGATATACGTCTCTGCGGTATGCGTCAGCACACCGTCAAAATAATAGTCCACACGCGGCTTTTCGGTATCGCTGCCCGTGTGCCAGTCAAAGCGGTAGGTATGAAACTGCCCGTCCGCCTGTGCGCCGCAGGCGACCGATTTCGTTTTGTAGTCCTGCTCGGTCACCCATGTCGTGCAGAGCGCGTGGCTGAGACTGAACGCGTCGTTTTCGTCACGCCCCGGAAACTCAATGTCGATCTCGTGGTTCGTAACCGTCAGCGCATCGCCTGCATAGCTTTCCTCATATTCAAATGTCCACATGGCGGAGCAGCAGCCGAGCTCCGGCGCGATCTTTGCGCGGATCTCATAGCTTCCGGAGCCGAAGTATTCCTTTGTCGCGATCGCCGCGCCGCAGCGTTTGCCGTCCGCGCGGCGGGTACCGTCCCGGTTGATGCCGCGCACCGTGCCGTCATAGCGGTTGCCGTGACCGGTCAGGATCAGCCTGCCGTTCGCAACGGACACATTCTCTGCGATAACGCCGCCGTTGTAATCGGCAGTCTTTCCGTTTTCAGTGACTGTGCCGCCCCAGTTTTTCTCCGCGATCAGCCACTTGTCCGGATCGAGCCGCGTGCCGCTGAAATCGTCGGAAAAGACGTCCGCAGGCTCCGCGGAAACAGATACCGGCAGCGCGGTGAGGCAGAACACCGCCGCCGTGAGTGCTGCAAAAAGCTTCATGCGTCCTCCTGTTCTCCGAAGATCATCGGCGTGAACCGGATGCCGTCGATCAGCTGCTCGGTGTCAGTCGCCGCAAAGCCGAGATGCCGGTACACCTCTACCGCATAGGGCGACGAATTGACCGTAAATACATGCTTTCCGCTGTCTTTTCGCATCGTCTCGAACAGCGCGCGGCCGATCCCGCGGCGGTGATAATCCCCGCACACGAAAAAGCCGCCGATATGCTGCGGCGGACGCAGGCAGATCGTCCCGACAAGCGTTTCGCCGTCGAAGGCGCCGTAAAAGGTCAGCAGACCGATCTTTTCTTTGTCGTCCAGATAGGCGCGGAAGCTGCGCACGCCCTGCGCGGAATAGTCCGGGGCTTCAAACTGCAGAAAGACCTTCCAGATCAGCTCCAGCGCGGCCGGAATCTCGTCCGTCCGCAGACGGCGAATCGTGTATGCACTGTCCATGTTCATGCTCCTTTCGCAGATATGCAGTATTGATAAAATCATTATATCATATTATCAGGATGATTGCAATGGAAGAATTGCAAAAAGCGGTTGACGCCGTTCCTGCATTGTGCTATAATTTCATATAGATACGCTCTGCGGATGCGCAGCCGATTCTTCATGCAGGAGGTGCCTATGCCGTTTCAGATCATCCGGAACGATATCACAAAGGTCAGCGCCGATGTGATCGTCAATACCGCGAACCCGAAGCCCCGGTTCGGCAGCGGAACAGACAGTGCCGTCTATGCCGCAGCCGGTGCAGATGCGCTGCTCGCGGAACGAAAAAAGATCGGGGACATTGCGCCCGGACAGGCAGCGGTCACGCCTGCATTCCGTCTGCCCGCGAAATATATCATTCACACAGTCGGGCCGGTCTGGCTGGACGGGCAGCACGGCGAGCAGGATATTCTGCGCGCCTGCTACGAAAACACGCTCGCGCTCGCGGCAGAGCTGAAAGCGGAGAGCATCGCGTTCCCGCTGATCGCGACCGGCGTTTACGGCTTCCCGAAGGAGGCCGCACTGAACATCGCGCTCTCGGAGATCGGCAAATTTCTGCTGACGCATGAGATGAACGTGATCCTTGTCGTGCTCGGGGAGGAGGCGTTCGCGCTCTCGGAAAAGCTCGTCGGCTCGATCGACGCCTACCTCGACGCGCATCAGGTACGGGCACTGGAAGCGGCAGAGTATGCAAACGACCGCGTTCTCGCGGAACACCGCAGACGCCGCGCTTCGCGGATGTATGAAAAAGAGCCTGCCGTATGTCATAACAGCACCGGCAATGCCGTCAGGCCGCTGGAGCAGGTGCTCAGCGAAACGGGCGATACCTTTCAGCAGCGGCTGTTCAAGCTGATCGACAAAAGCGGCATGGACGATGTGACCGTCTACAAAAAAGCGAACATTGACCGAAAGGTCTTTTCGCGCATCCGCTGCAAGCCCGACTATAAGCCGACCAAGAAAACCGCCGTTGCATTCGCAGTCGCGCTGCGGCTCAGCATGCCGGAAATGCTCGGTCTGCTGGCCTGCGCCGGCATCGCGTTTTCCCCGAGCGACAAATTCGATCTTATTGTCACATACTGCGTACAGAACGGCATCTACGATATCTTTGAGATCAACACCGTGCTGTTTCGGTACGGCCAGCCGATCCTCGGCGCATAACTGCACTATTGAACAATACAGACGCAAAGGAGCCTCACCATGAAACATGCAAGAGCATTCGCATTCCTGCTTCCGTTCATCATCCTGTGTTCCGTCTGCATGACGTTTTCGTCCGTTTCCGCCGCTGAAATGTATTTCAAAGCAGTACCGGTCCCCCGGCTGGAAAACGGTGTCATCACGATGGAAAACAATCAGAAATGGTACAGGGTCAGGGGCGATTTTGAGGACTATTCCAGCTATCTTCTGACCGTCCGGAACAAGGCCGGCGAGGAGCTGCTCCTCACGCTGACGGACGACGACGAGAGCCGGAATATCTGGTATTATTCCCGCATCAGCATGACGTCCAGCGATGCACCGCGGGTCGCCTCGCTGACATCCGGCGGATACACGCTTTCATACGGAGAAGGCAGGCTGCTGCCGTATCTCTACGGTTCGACGTCGGATGACCGCGCATGGGAAAAGGACGGCAGCGCGCTCTGCTTCATCGGCAATGACGGGCGGCATTATCTGAAATATGATGCGGATGCCGCGGAGCCCTTCACCTTTACCGGAAACAAAGCCGAAGCCGCCGCAGTCGAGCTCTATGCCTGCGCCAATCCGTTCGGCCGCTGCATCGTGAAGCAGCCCGCCGCGGAATCCTACGCGGTCGAGGGCAGCGGCTATCCGGCACCGGTGTTCACGGTCGGACTTGCCGACGTCATTCCGGACAGCATTCAGTGGGTCGTGGACGGCGAGCTGCAGTCCTGCACCGGAACGTCCCTGACGGCAGATTCCCTTGCGGATCAGCCGGCCGGCATCCACAGCGTTCAGTGCCGGGTCACTGCACATGATAAGAATGGCTATTATTACAGCGAGCAGTCGGCGGAAGCTGCATTCATCATTGCAAAGGGCGTTGTGCCCGAATCGGTCATGACGTTTTCGGATGTGCATGAGGAATACGGCCTCATTACCGATTCGATCGGTCAGGTCATGCAGCAGACAGGCGGTTATCTTCCGGCGCTGGTCATCTGCACCGGTGACCTTGTCAACGGGCCGACCGTTGAACGGGACAGAGAGCTCAACCGGTATTTCCCGCAGATCGTTTCGCATCTCGGCGGACTGGACGCGGTCTATGTCGGCGGCAATCACGATTCCGGCGAGGCGGCGTCGATCATGTCTGTCAGAGCCGGACTCGGTGCGGAGAAAAATCTTCCCGCAGCGGGCGGCGTGATCTTCCGCGGCGAATCGGAAGCGGTCAGAAACGCCCGCAGCAGCCGCGATGCCAAAAGCATCATCACCTACGGCATCAACTATGAGGGCGTCGTCAAAGAGACCGGCGGTGCGCCGCATTACACGTATGAATCCGTCATTCCCGCGGTCGAGCGCTTTTTGCAGGAGACTGCCGCGCAGTATCACGGCGAACTGGTCATCATTTCCGCACATGCCGGGCTCCATGTCGTCGGTCAGCAGACGGATCGTCTTGCAGACAGCAAATACGATCCGCTCTACAGCTGGACAGGCGCGAACATGTATAATGTGGACATGTCCTACGAGCTGGCGGAGACGATCAACCGCTATGCCGAGCAGTACAATATGGATATTATGTATATCTACGGGCACAATCATTCCAGAGGCGAAACGGAGATGTTCCTGACCGACGGCGACACGCTGATCTGCCCGCGGCGGTATGCCGACCGCAGCGCCCAAAACCTGACGCTGCACTTCACATACGCGCACGCCGGATACCTCGACACGACGATCGGCAGCGCCTACAAAAAGTTTTCGTTCATTGTCCGGGACGGCGATCAGTTCCGCTATGATCTGATCCGCGCCGACGGCGTGCATATCCGCCATGCAGATATCCCGGTGAAGCATCCCTATGAAGCACCCGCCGAAACGACGGCTGCGCCCGCTGCTTCCGGAACAACGGCAGGCAGCACGCAGACAACAGCATCCGCGACCAGAGCCGCCGCACCGGAGACCGGCGACCGTCTCCCGGCAGTATTGTTCGCAGTTCCGGTACTTTCCGTGCTGCTGATCTGTATGAAAAAGAGATCCCGGGCGGAATAAAACGCCCCGCTTACGCTGACTCTGGACAAGGGTCAGCGTCTGTTTTGAACGCCTGCAAAAAATTTTTTCGGAAAAAGTGTAATGCGCCGGGTACGGTTGGTGTCTGTCTGTATGAAGCCGCTTCAAACCAGAACCGAAAGGATGATGAACACTGTGGACGATAAAGAACTGATCAAGCTGTACTTTGACCGCAATGAACTTGCAGTCACCGAGACACAGCGCAAATTCGGCGGATATCTCTATACCATTGCGCACAACATTCTCGGCAGTGTGCAGGACGCAGAGGAATGCGTCAATGATGTGCTGATGCGTCTGTGGGATCACATCCCGCCGGCCAACCCGGAGAATGTCTACGCGTATTTTGCATCGGTCGCGCGTTCCGTTGCGCGCAAACGGTATCAGAAAAATCACGCGCTCAAGAGAGGCGGCAATGAGACAGAGCTCGTTTTGGACGAGCTGAGAGACTGCTGCACAGATCCTGACACTGTGGAACAGCTGATCGACAGCCGCTCGCTCCGTGATGCGATCACAGATTTTCTTGAAACACTGAAGCCCGAACAGCAGACGATCTTCGTCCAGCGTTACTGGTACGTCTGTCCGATCGAAGACATTGCTGAGGACCTCGGCATCTCGAAATCGAAGGTCTCGGTCACGCTGATGCGTACACGCCAGAAGCTCCGGAAACATCTTGAACAGGAGGGATTCTTATGAAGCCGACCGATCTTTTCAATGCGATTGAAAGTATCCCGGATAAATATATCGACGCCGCAAAGCCGTCGTCCGTCAAACGGCACGGAGAGTCCCGCTCTGTTGTACAAAAGAGCGTCCGTGACGCAGAGGCGGTCAGCAGCAAAACGAGCAGCCTTTCTGACGCACGGCATACGCACAGCAGAAAGGACAATATCCGTATGAGCACCAAACAACCGGTTTTGCAGCGTATTGCAACCGCCTTTGCAGCCGCGGCGGCATGTGCCGTTTTCGCAGGCGGCGGCCTGTTCATCGTACAGCAGGCCAGACAGAATCAGCAGGATTCCGAAAATGGCGGCGTTGAGGCCGCACTGAACTTCCTCGGCGGCAGCGGCGAGATCCGCTCGACCGATGACATGTTCATGATGTACGACGATCAGAAATTCTATTTCCAGTTCGCACAGTATGAGGCGATGCGTACCGGCAGCGAGATCGACACGCTGAAAATGGGTACCCATCTCAGTGATATCCTCTATGACGGCGAGCAGTTCTACCGCAAAGAGGGTGCAGAAGGCACAGTGCTTTACCGCATTGATGCGCAGGGAAAGCACATGGACGAAAAGCCGTTCTATACGATCGACACGGACGCGATCTCCGCGCAGCTCGGCGGCGAATGCACGGCACCGACATATCATGCCGTCAGAAAGCTGGCGGACGGTTACTATTATATCTGCTTCTCGGCCGTGATCAAAAATGAGGAAACCGAGGACTGGCAGTCCAGGGATTACAACATCATTTATCAGCCCGCGAACGGTCAGCAGGACGAGGTCCCGAACGGCAGCACCGCAGCACCGCAGACCGTTGAAGAAAACGGCATCATCTTCAATATGCCGACGCCGCGGATGATCACGGACGGCAAGGATATCATCTTCGCGGAGTACGACGGCTCCATGTACCGCGTCACGCTCGACCCGGTGAAGATCGAGCTGTACGAGCCGGTGCCGAAGGCCGGCAGCTATATGCTTGACTGGATGATCGCTGACGGCAGCGTGTACTTTATGAACGGTACGGGCGAAGCTTCGGACGAAGCACCGTACAACTACGGCAAGATCGACCTCGATTCGCACACCTACACCGAAATCCTGCACGAGACGGATTTCAGCCGCTTCTATCCCTGTGACGGCAAGGTCTTTGCGCTGACTGACAGCAATACGAAACTTGTCTGCGCAGACCCCGACTGGACGAATGTTGAGACAGTCTGCGATTTCCGCAGCGGCATGACCGAAGCCTTCGCGAAGGCACTGGACGAAACGACCGGCAGCGATCTGACCAATGCGTATGTCACGGCAGCTGACGAAAACTATATTCTGGTCTGCTTTGTGTTCGGCGACCCCGGCAAGACCTGCGCCGTCGTTGACCGCAAGACCGGCTCCGTCCGCTTCTTCCGCTCGCCGGAGACCGAGGATACCGCCCCCGAAAATACCGCGGAACAGAATCTTCTCGGCGGTACCGGCACCCTGCATACCGCAGGCGAAAACTGGCTGATCTACGATGACAGCTATGTATACCTGCCGTATTACGCCGCCCGCGGCACACGCAGCCCCGGCGAACAGATCTCCTATCTGGATCCGAACTGGAAATCGGCATATCCCGGCATGGAGAATCTCCGGCTGATCAGCGACGGCACCAACATTTACAGGCTGGACAATTACTGTGTGTACACCCTTGACACGCTCCGCTGGCCGGAAGCCGTCCCGTTCTTCACCGTTCCCGAAAAGGATATCGAGGCATTCAAGCAGGAAAACGGCCGTGCCTACGTGCAGAACATCATGATCGACAAACTGGCGGATCAGTATTATCATATCTTCGTATCGCTTGAAAATGATGCCGTCGCACAGGCCGCGACTGTCTTCCGGACATACGGTTATCTCTACAACGCAGCGACCGAAGAATGCAGAGAAATCCCGTGCAAAGAAGATATGATCAACCCGTTCAGCACCTACCGCTGCGGCGACAGCTTCTACTGCGCACCGTATGATGTTGAAACGCTCTATCGCTTTGACCTCGACAGCTACACCTTTGAGGAGCTCCCCGCCCCCGATCCCTATATCATCTGGAACGGCTGCATTCTTCCGACGGACGATGCGATCTACTATCTGACGACCGGTAAGTACAACAGCTTCTATGAGCCCTATTACTGCAAATACGACCTGAAGACCAAGCGTTCCGAGATCATCAGCACCGACCCCGGCTTCGATCACTTCTTCCCGTTTGAGGGCAAGATCTATGCCGCGAATTCTGAGGGCACGCAGATCTTCTGCGCGGACGCAGATCTGAAAAACAGAACCGTCCTCATGGATTTTGAGCGCGATGTTCCGGATACTCTGAAGCAGTCCGCACAAAAGGCGGTCAACGGCGCCGGCGCCCCGATCACTTTGATCGCACGGGTAGACTGCGCGGATGAGAACTATGTCTGCGCACACCTTGCAGACGGCACCGACTTCCTGATGAGCCGTCAGACCGGCACGGTCACGTTCTATCCGTATCCCGATCCCGAAGCAGAACCGCAGAACAATACGCAGACCGTACCGGACACCTCCGAAACCCCTGCACAGGAAAACGTGTTCGGCGGCTGGGGCACACTTTATCCTGTGGACTGGGATGTCCGCGGTGCCGTTGCCCTCTACCGCGACGACAACAACTACTACTTCTTCAACAATGACGGCAAATGGTACCGCTGCCCGCTCGCAGGCGGACAGAAGGAACAGCTCCCTGCACGCATCGCAGGTGCACAGGCACCGCAGGATGCATTCATCTCTGACGGCGAGCGCGTTTACACCAAGGATATGATCGTTGTCTCCGAGGGCAGTGCCGACAATTCGTTTGATGTGACAGCGATCCGCGCGTATCTCGACGAACTGAACGATGATGCGACCGACAACGGCTATTATTACAGCTGCTCCAATATCTGGCATGTCCGCGACCGGTATTTCCTCAATATCACCGGCACAAAGACGGACAATGATCTCATCAGCATCGAGCTCTGGACAGACAACAGCGGCAAGATCATCTCCCATAACAATGCACCGGCCGGCACTTCCCGCTACTTCTGCAGCGGATTCCAGACCGAAATGTGTGCAGTCCGGAACGGCATCCTTGATATCATCGACTGCCCCGGCGACGAGCCCGACGAAAAGCCCGATCCGCTGGCTTACGGAAAAATCAAGGATCTGTACTACGACATGGACGGCTCGTACTTCCTGACCGAGAACTCTGACCTCTATACCTTCGACAGTCACGGCGAAAAGGCACTCATCACAGAGGTGCCGTTCAATGAGCCGCTTCTCATGCCCGCACCCGATCACCGCTTCTTCTATGTCGAAATGGGACGGCTGAACTTCGCTCTGAACGAATGGAATGAAAACGGTGAGGATCAGGAGATCTATGCACCGGAAAACAGCAGCAGCCAGGAGCTCTGGATCTGCGGCTATGAGGAGACCGGAAACAACAGCTACAATATCGTTCTGAAGCGCACATACGACCAGGATCAGACCGGCTTTGTCTTTGTGGACCCGACGACCGGCCAGACCGTAAAGCAGATTCAGTAAATCAAATGCAAACACCGCCTGACGGTTCAGATCAGGCGGTGTTTTTCTTTCTGCGGTTTATGATGTTTTGCGGTCAGCGCGTTTTCTGTCAGCCTCCGTCCGGAGATACGGAAGCGGCTGTCTGCCGAGCAGCGCCTCCCATGTGAGATGCTTTCCCGCGACCGTATTGGTGACGTAATAGATCAGGATATTCTGGACGTCATCGACAGAGAGCTTCGCATCGCCGTTGACATTGGCTGCTCTGTACTGCCGGTCTGTCAGCTCCGTGTCTTTGCCGGAAACCTGCTTTGTATACGCTTTCAGGGCAAGCTGCACATCTTCGAGGCTGACTTTTCCGTTTTCATCCACATCACCGGTCAGGGGCGCGGGCTCCGTGGTCTGCGCCGTTGTCGTGACGGTTGTAACGGTTGTCGCTGCGGTTGTGGTCGTCGCCTTTGTCGTTGTGGTCGCGGCCTTTGTGGTTGTAGTTGCTGCTTTTGTGGTTGTAGTTGCTGCTTTTGTGGTTGTAGTTGCTGCTTTTGTGGTTGTAGTTGCTGCTTTTGTGGTTGTAGTTGCTGCCTTTGTCGTGGCGGCTGCTACCTTTGTTGTTGTGGTCGCGTTCTTTGTTGTTGTGGTCGCGGCTTTTGCAGTTGTAGTCGCGGCCTTTGCAGTTGTGGTGGTCGCCTTTGCGGTTGTAGTCGCAGCCTTTGCGGTTGTGGTGGTCGCCTTTGCGGTTGTAGTTGCCGCCGGCGGCAGCGTGCCAAGATGCACAATTTCAAGGGTACCGATCGCCGGATCGGTAATAACAGTCGTCATCCGATCCTCCGCATAGACGGAAACCGTATCCGTCAGCACCGTACCGTCAAGGAAATGCGCAGCGGCCGTCACGGTTCCGCGCAAGACGCTGCTGTCCTTAAAGTTAAAGCCATCAATCTTTCCGCTCAGATCCAGCCAGATATTCCGGTTATCCGTGCTCCATTCAATATAATCAAGGTTTTTGCTCGCTGTATAGGGAATCGGATAGCTGCAAGAACTCGTAAACAGCTTCAGATCAATCGCGTCCTCCGTAATATCAAACGCGGCTTCAACCGGCGCTGCGGTTGTCGTGACGGCCGGCTGACCGGTGACTGTGATCACGCCGTTCGTGACCGAAGAGGAGAGCGTCTCCATGAGCGACTTTGACAGGACATCGACCTTCAGGTTCAGCGGATACTCTGTGCCGACAGCCGCATCCGCGGGGATCTCAAACCAGAGCGTGAATGTACCGAGCCGGAATCCCTTTGTGCAGGAGGGATAGATTTCATGACGCTCCGGATCGAGATAAATGCTATGGAGCTCCCGGTCCGGCTTTGCAAAGCGCGAGGTACGCAGATCGGCTTCTGTTTTCGGGACAGTCGGGTCAGCGGGGTCAGCCGGAACAGGCGTCAGGCTGCTGTCATACTGCAGGGTCAGACCCATCATCCAGATGTAGCTTTCGGTCTGAATCTCAACGGAGACCGGCACGCTGCTTCCGGCCGTGCCGGAGACGGAGCCGACCGTGAAATATACGGTTTCGTCGCTCTCGGCAAACGCGGTCTGCTGCGGGATTCCATAGCAAAACAGCATCGCCGCAGCGGTCATAAGTGCAGTGATTTTTCTTCGGAACATTACAATTCATCCTTTCTAGCAAAAAAGCAAAAAGCACTGTATCAGCTTTATTATAATGCTCATGACGAAAAAAGTCAACCCTCTGTACCGCCGGAGCCGTACAGAGGGCTGCAGATCGTTATGCCTGAATTTCGCTGTTTGCCGTGCCGCGCACCGGCGTCAGAATGCCCTTGTCCATTTCGCTGACCGTATCGCAGAGCATCTCGATATCCTCGGACGAATGCGATGCGATCAGGACAGTCTTGCCCTGTTCCTTCAGCTCCAGCAGATAGCGCCGCATGTCCGCAACGCCTTCCTTGTCCAGACCATTCATCGGCTCGTCCAGAATCAGCAGCGCGGGGTCCTCCATGAGTGCCTGCGCCAGCCCGAGCCGCTGCCGCATTCCGAGCGAATACTTCTTGACATGCCGCTTCGCATCGGGATCCAGCCCGACCCTTTTCATCGTCTCCCGGACACGCTCGCGGGAGATCTTCTTGTTCAGATCAGCCAGCAGCGTCAGGTTCCGGAGACCGGAATAATACGGGATAAACCCCGGCGTTTCAATGATGATGCCGATGCTGTCCGGAAAATCGCAGTCCTTTCCGATGCGCTTTCCGTCCACAAGTATTTCGCCGCCGGTCGGCTGAATGAATCCGCAGATGCACTTCATCAGCATGGTCTTTCCGCTGCCGTTCCGGCCGATCAGTCCGTGGATCTTTCCGGTTTCAAACACGGCGCTGACATTTTTCAGGATCGGCGTTTTGCGGATCGTCAGGCTGACATCCTTGATCTCGATCATAGTTCAGGTTCCCTCCTGTTCGATGTTGATAAACTGCAGCCTGCGCAGGATCAGAAAGTCCGCGGTCAGAAGCGCCGCGATCAGCACGGCAAAATACAGATAGGAATACGCGACCGGAACGATCTGCTTTTTCAGGATCTCCTGATAATGCAGCCAGATCATGGTATTCGCGGCCGGGAACAGCCACATCGCCGCATTTTTCAGGGAGCAGACCGCAATGCCCGCAGCCGTCAGCGCCAGTGCGGAGAACAGTCCTGCGGCGCGCAGATACAGCATTTTCATGGTGCAGAGGATCAGTGCCAGCAGCAGCAGATTCAGCGCCATGAGCAGAAAGGCCTTCAGCAGCGCCTCCGGCAGAGTGAGCTGATTATACAGGTTCGGCGGCAGAAGACGGGACACAAAGCCCTTCGCTTCATCCGGAAATGCCGCATTGTATTTGGTAACGGTATCGCTCCATGCCGTGCCGAAGATACCGCGGCTCATCAGGGCGCAGCCGGCAAAGAGCACCAGCAGAAAGGTCACGATGCTGCCGGCGATGAACAGCAGCTGCCCGAGAAACCAGTTCAGCTTGCCCGTCCTGTGGATAAAGAACAGCGTATTGCCGCCCATCAGCGGGAAATCGCAGATCAGCAGAATGTAAACGATCGGGATCAGCAGCGTCAGCATACCGGAGTTGCAGACCGCCAGAAAGGGCTCCGCGGCATTGAGCGGCCCGCCGTATTTTTCCGCATGGGTCAGCATGGGCTGCACACAGAAGGAGCGCACAAATACCATCAGGATCCCGAGGACAACGATGCGCGGATTCGTGATCCACTTGACCCATTCCGTGACCGCAACACTCCGGATCGCCCGGAATCGGATCTTATTCGCCATAATCCAGCCTCCTGTTCATCACAGCAAGATAGATCATGCAGCCCGCCGCCAGCAGAAACGCTGCATACAGCGCAGCAGGCAGCATGTTTTCCCCGAGCGTGCTCAGCTGATTCAGCGCATCGGTGCCGGTGACCGACAGAATGCGCTTCAGCAGCAGATCGGGATGCTCCCAGTCGCGCCAGACCTGCTCCAGCAGCTTCGCCTGCAGCTCCCGCAGCAGATAGACGATGAAAAACGGGATGCTCAGGATCAGATACTTGTTTTTCATGACCGCAGTCAGTATAAATGCCGGAACTGCGGAGGCCGCGCCGTAAAGGAATACCTCCGCAAAGCGCAGCAGATACAGATACGGATAGCCGAGCTTCGGGAACAGCGGGAATACCTCGGGATACACGCCCTCGATCAGCGCACGCTGCTCCTGCGTATATTCCGCAGTCTGCGGGAACAGGAACGCCGTGATCCCGGCAAAGACGAGAAAGCCCGCCAGCACGGCAAGTCCGCCCGCGAGCATCGCGCTCAGGAACGAACCGAGGCTGTATGTGCGCCTGCTCAGCCGGATGCAGGTCATCCGCACGGAGCGGGATTCCCGCGCATCACAGACCAGCGGGACAAACGGAAAGGCTGCTATGATCGGAATAAAGATCGTGATCCAGACGCCCATGCCGCCCCGCAGGATGTTGAAATAGTTGAACTGCATTTCCTGCAGCAGCTCCGTCCGGGTATACATCCGGCTGACCTGCAGCACGGAAAGTCCCTCCTGCTTGGCGGGGTCCATGCCGATCTCGGCCGTAAAGCACAGCACGGCGGTCAGAACCGCACAGGCATAGAACCCGCCGCTTGTCAGAACCTTTTTCAGATTCACCTGAATGAGCCGAAGCATTTTCATTGCAGTGCTCCTCAATACTTATAGTAATCGACTTCACCGGTCTCCGCATCCACATAGAACACATAGGAATACTGATCCGTTTTGTTTTCCGCACGGAATTTCCAGTATGCCCTGACCTGCATCGAATTGTTTTCCAGATTGTCAAGATTAAGCTTCGGCAGATAAACAAGCTCTGCGCGCGTGAACAGCATGTTGGCCAGATTGGAGACCTCGCCCCGCAGCTGCTCCTGCGCATCCTGATAGCTGATCTTCAGCGCACAGCTCTGCCTGTCTGTCAGATCCTGTGCGTGCGCCGTTCCGAACACCATGATCGAATCAAACTTCTCCTTTTCGATCATGAACACATAGGCAGACTGCAGCGCATAGGGAAGCTGCTCCCCCTTGTCGTAGATATAGAACGACCGCTGCCCGTCCTGCTTGTAGGAGGTATCAAAGCGGATGCCCTGATACCGCATCGTCAGCTCCATATAAAGACCCGTGACGCCGTTCTTCATCTCCACAAGCCAGATATCCGCGATATCCGGCTCCAGCTCCGGATTGCCGGTTTTCGGGTCAAAATCCTTCTTCAGGAAATCAATCGTGTACGCGCAGGCCTCCTTCAGCGGGACCTCACCGTCCAGCAGCTTGATTGTCCGGTCGGGGACGGTGCCGTCCAGCGGGATATGGATGCGCTCTTTGACCGGATTCTCATCCGCAGCGCAGTACATGCCGATGTTGCCGGGTGCGCCGTATTCGAGCACATAGGCGACATTGCCGGTCTCCGTCTGCAAAGCGCCGTTCGGGAGCATCTGCATCATGGCCTTGTCACAGGTGAACCAGAGCCACGGCATCGGCAGATCCTCCTTCTGATATCTGTCCTTCAGCGCGGTATAGGTACCGCCGATGTGCTCTCCGTTCCGGTCGCTGCCGCTGATCTCATAAAGCGATTCCTTTTCCGCGTCGGTAAACGTCCCGGGGAAATACTGCTCGACCGCCTGATCGAACACTTCATAAAGCGCATCAAGGCTGAGATCCGGCTTCGGGGTCATGGTAAAGGTCTCAAATGTGCTGCACTCCGGCAGATCTGCAAGGAAATCGTCTGCGAATTGCAGGGCATCTGTTTGCACGGCAGATCCGGAAGCAGAGCTGTCCGCCGCCCCCCTGCTGTCGTTGACCGGCTGCGACCCGGCACAGCCTGCGGACAGCACGGATATGGCGAGAACAGACAGGATACACAGTATTTTCTTCGGTTTCATCATAGTGATCAGCTCCTTTTGTATTTGCCGTGTTGCGGCAGTAGCCCGTATGCGGGGCCGCATACGGGACTGCCGGACTTGTTTTTTGCGGTTGTGCTCAGATATTACATGTCGTAGCCGATATCGCCGTTTGCAACGATCTCACTGCCGTAACCGTAAACATTGAAGTAGAACAGGCCGTTCACGTTGTTGTTGGACTTCTTCGAGCCGCCGGTACCGGTCGTGGTGAAGGTCCAGCTGACCGGATAGTAGCTGCCGGAGATGGAGACCGAACGATCGATCGAACCGGACATGGAGCTGCATCTTGCGATGTAGCCGCCGGTGTAAGCGTTCATGCTGCAGCTGTAGCTGCGGTGCTGACCCGGTGCATACGGGGTCGAAACGATAAAGACGTTCCAGCTTCTCTTGGAGATGTAAGCGTTTGCGGTGACAGCCGCCATGCCGGAAACGAGTGTGGTTGCTGCGAGTGCAGCTGCTGCGATTTTCTTGAGTGCTTTTTTCATGATCAATTCCTTTCTGATTACAGTGTTATTCTTGCAATCAATGGTATATATCAATCACACTTCGCCGGCTGAATTGTGTTTGACGCAATAAAAAGAAGCGCGGGATCAGATTGTTTTTGTGCCGCTGTATTTCACAACGGTTTCGGTTGCTGTTCCGTTATAGAACGTAAAGGTCGTTTTCAGGCGGTAGGTTCCGCTGCTCAGTCCGGAGGTCGTATTGACCGCCGTGACCTGATAGGAGTTTTCGGTTTTCGTCCAGCTTTTTGCTGCGCTCCAGCTGCCTGATGCGCTCTGCTTCTGCAGCACCTGATTCACAGTGATCTTGGTCGTGGTGCTGGCAGCACCCTTTCCGGTGCTCGTACAGGTCGCAGACGTTCCGCTGACAGTCAGCTGTGAACTGGTATAATAGGAAATGACAGACATAGGAGCGACTCCCGCTAGGCCATAGTTTGCTTTGACGGATTCTGAAGCAGGTACCGCCGGACACGTGCAGGCAAGCACTGTGCTCAGAATCATGGTGTAGATTATTCCGGACATGAAAGAAAGAAACCTCCTGACTTGTTATTCTGAAACGGTGATCCAGCGGTTCGTTCGCTGCATCGTCCCCGTTCATAGAGACATAACAAATCAGGAGGCTCCAACGTGACAAAAATCTCCAAAAAATTTTTATTCGGCCTTTTTGATAGAATCAGCAATTTCAAGGAATGTTTCCTTGTCTACATTCGCCAAAAGATACAGGATATAATCCCCGTCATCCCAGATCAGATGATAGGCGCCCAGATTGTCAAGGAAGAAGATCGCTTCCCTGCCGTCCACGGTATACGGGATCATTTCCGCATCCTCGGTGTTGACATCCGCATCAAACAGCTCCTTGGTATACTGATCGAAAAAGACCGTCGTATCGCCCTTGCGGTACGTGATCGAGCACAGCGTATCCGATTCATACTGATAGTCGATCTGATAGCCCTCGTCAAACGGATAGGTCACAACATATTTTTCCTCGATCGTTTTCGGCGCATCATGCGGGTCGGCCGGGCGGACAGTCGAAAACACATTGCGGAACTGCACCGAGAAATCCCGGAAGGCATTTTTGATCGCGTCAGCCTTCATAACGGATAATGCGGACAGCACCAGTACGGCGCCTGCAACACATGCAACACGCTTTCCGGCGGTATTGACAAAACGGTAATAGGATTTTTCCCGCCGCCGGATAAGCGCTTTCATTTTCTTTTCAAATGCGGGGGAAAACTCATGGGGGGCTGTCTCCGGCACAGACTGCTCATATTCGGGAATCAGTGTCTCGGACAAGGCCTTCTTCAACTGTTCATGAGACAATGATACCACTCCTTTCCAAAGACAGCTTCAGCAGCTTTTTGGCGCGTTCCGTCCGCTTCCGGACCGTTTCCGCGGGGATCCCGGTTAGCTCTGCGACCTCCTTCGCGGAAAGCTCCTGCACAAACCGCAGGAACAGCACATCCTTGTATTTTTTCGGCAGAGCAGCAATTGTCTGCACCAGCATCTCATAGTCGATCTGTTCAAAGAAATCGGTCTCAACGGGCTCGGAATCATCCTCCAGCGTTGTGAGCTGTTCCGCTTCCCGTTTGTTCCTTCGGTAAAGATTGATCGCGGTGTTCCGGGTGATGACAATGATAAAGGCTTTCATTTCGCTTTCCGGAACCGAAGCCGCTTTTTCGTATTTCTCGGCGAGATTGATGAAGGTCTGGTGGACAGCATCCTCAGCATCCTCCCGGTTGTGCAGTACCCCGTAGGCGACTGCATACATGGTCTGCCGGTAGCGAAGATACCATTGTTCAAACAGACTTCGTTCGTATTCCGTTTCCAGTGCTGCAATGAAGACGGTGATCATAAAAGATAATCGTCCTTTCTGAATGAATTGGTGTGAAGAAAACTATGCAGAATCTTGCAGAAAACACAGCCGGAATGTGCGTCCTTTCCGATGCACGCCGGATGTGCCGTTCTTTATTATAGCACATTAAGCCGGATTTTTCAACCCTCACCGCGAAATTGCGATGTTTTCCGGCATTTTCATCGGTCAGATTCGAGGATTGGTCAACAACCGGTCAACTTTCACGATACTTCAAGATACAGGAAGATAGGCTTCACGCATCTTATTGTATCTGCCTACATCGCTTCACGCTTCGGCATTTTCGGCATTGCTTTCGTCACAGCTTCACAGCAGTGCAGATCGTTCTTTTTGAGCGTATGAGAGTAAATCCTCAGTGTAATATCAGGGCGTGCATGACCTGCTCTCTTAGCTGCATCTGCGATGCTGATGCCTGCAACTTCAAGCTCACCGATGTATGACGGAACATATGCGGATGTATCCTCGGAAGTCCGTTTTTTTCAGTAAAACTGTTCAGCCAGCTTCTTGCTGTCGCAGGATTGAGGAATGTGCCGTATTTCTTCTGAGAAAAGAAAACTGCGTTATCCTCGTAGTTCCATTTGCTGCCATATTTCTCAGCCGTTACGTTGTAGTACGCTCTGTACTCTCTGAGCATATCCATGATACTTGTGTCCATTGTGAGCCAGCGGTCACCTGCGTTGGTCTTGCAGCCGTTCTGGATACGGGAACCGGATTCACTCATCACAAAGTGCCGGCAGATGTGGATACGATTGCTCTCAAAGTCGATGTTGTCCCATGTCAATGCACAGATTTCCCCAATCCGGCATCCTGTGGCAAGCATCAGACTGAACAACACCTGATACATATAGTGCTTGTTGTCTGCGTAGAGTGCCGTAAAGAATGCATTGATCTCATTCTCACTGAGTGCCTGCACTTCTTTCGCATCACGCTTCGGCGGCATTGCTGCACTTGCATAGTTGCGGGGAATCAGGTTTTCCTTGAACGCCATTGCAAGCATCGAATGGATGAACAGATGATACTGATACACGGTTGCCTTTGATACGCCCGTGCTGAGCATATCGGAATACGCCTTATTGATCGCCGCAGGCGTGAGCTGTTTGAGCTGGATGTGTCCGATGTAAGGCGCAATACGTTTGCGATACCCTGAGTAACTGTAGATCGTTGAGGATGACAGCCCTGCTTGCTCTTTCATACCAATCGCATACGTGCAATAATGATCAAAGGTGATGTGGGAGTCGCTTGCAGTCTGCTCCTCGACCTGTTTCTCAAAGATGATTCCCTGTTTCTCAGCGTTCTTTTTGTTCCACGCTTCGGTCTTATCAGGATCATACTTGATGGACAAGGTTCTGAAAACTTGTCTGCCTGTCTGTGTATCACGGTGATCGAACACCCTGATGCGGTAAGAAGTGATCTTACCGTCTTTGTTTCTGCGTTCCTGAATATTCATTTGACCGCCACCTTTCTTGTCATGGCGGTGTTCACTGTCTTAAACATAAAACCTCCGTTCCGACAGCGAATATATCGTATACTCATTATACCATGATTCGCTTTGCTTGTCACTATTCTTTTTGTTTTTCTACATTTTAATATGTATGCTCTGGCAAGTCTGAAAGAGCGTGGACAGAGATACAAAAGCTGTCCGATGATATTTGCCGTGAGTACGGATTATATGTCATTGAGCAGCCGAAAGGCAAGGGAGTATCTCACTATGAATATGAGGCGAGAAAGTCGGGCATTTCATGGAAAGAGCATCTGTGTCAGATACTCAAAGCGATTATTGTGCAGAGTACCAGCCTTGACGATTTTTTCAGGCGGTGTGCCGAGCATAATATCGAGTTTGTTTACAAGCCTGAAAATAAGGTGAAGCTGAAATATCGTCCGCAGGGCAAGGAGCGTTTTGTGAGAACCGATACGCTTGGAGAAGAATATACTCCCGAAGCTATTATCGATAGCATTGAAGGTATGCAGAACGCTCTTGCTGTCGCACAGCGTTTCACAAAGCACAAAGCAAACGAAGCATCAGCTATTACAGCCGAGCCTATGCCTGCAAATACAGCAGATATTTCTGCTGATGATTTTATCGGTTGCGGAGAGGAAAACAGTATCAGTGAGCCTGAAACAGATGCACCTGAAAAGGAAGAAAAAGCTGACGGCTGGGCAAGCATCAGAGATATGCGTATCTGCGATGATATTATTGCTGATATGGAGAATGATGGCATTCATTCGCTTGCGGAGTATAACGCTCTTAGCGTCACAGGCTGGACTTAAGCGTGAAGAACTCGGTAAAAAGCTCGCAAAGATGAAATCACAGATACTTGCCATTGATGAGCTTATCGCAAAGATCAACCACCTGAAAGAGCTGTCAGATATCTACAAGGAGTATAATGGGCTGACAGGATTCAAGCAGAGCCGTTTCAGGAAGAAAAATGCTGCCGCTATTGATGATTATAAACAGACCAACAGCTACGTCCGGGAGCATATCGAACCTTATAAGCAGGATGATAAAGCTCCGACTATAAAGCAGCTAACGGATCGCAATAATGATATGAAGCTGAGGTTCAACGCTATCGCTCAGGAGTATAATCATTTGGTTGAAGCCGAAGCGGTTATGGGCAAATACAGCCGTGAGATCAGGAAGCACATTACGGGGCAGCAAAACTGCCGTGCCGTTGAACAGAGCCGTGAACGCAGGCATAACAGGAACAGGCATAATTCGGAGCTTGAATGATACGGCAGATTGCACCGAGGACTTTTGTAATATTGCTGCGCCCTGCACAAGAATTATTACAATAATTCAGATATGCTGGACTCTGAAATCATTGTAGGCTATAATGGAGCTACCAACAAACACAGGAGGTGCTTCATATGTTAGCAATATCCGAATTGGCTATGCCGAGATCACGCAAGGTCACGACTGTGTACAACGGTAGGCGTGAGGTCTGGACGGACTACGAAGAAGCTAAGGCATATTTCCTTGAACTCATGATGACCACAGAGGGCGAGGAGCGTGATCGAGCAGAGTGCGTATACATTCAGCTCATACATGGACTTGACGAGTGTTCGGATGAGAATGAATAGGCAAAAAAGCGAGTTGTCCCTAAAATGACAGCTCGCTTTGGCTTTACGTAGTGCTGAATCAAAATGCTGCTAAGAATCACTTGTTTTCAGATCAAGTGTTTATTCTTTCATTCAGATGAAGGAATTTACATTTTGTTTACCTTGTGATGAATACTTGATGCTCTTTTTTCCGTTACAATAGTCTTATAAGGTTTGATTTATATACCGAGATGTGGTATACTATGGAAAAGGAGTGCAAGCGATGAAACAGGGAAGATTTCTTGCGGCGGCAATGACAATGCTCCTGCTTGCGGGCTGCGCCGAAAATCCGGATTCGGATATCGTCATTCACAAGGATATGGAAAAGGTCATTGACGAAGCCCAGCATACGGATGAAAGCAAGGCGGATGTTGAGCAGCTGCGGCAGGAAACGGAATATAATGCAGAATTTGAGAACAAAAGTCTGCGTGTTAAAGTTCAGGCGGATGCAGATATTATCACACCGGAAGCGGAGCGCCTTTCCGTGATTCATGTGGAAAAGGCACAGTTTTCACAAGAATTTGTCGATCAGGTACGCGCCGCACTCATCGGCGATCAGCCGATCTGGGACGGCAAGCTGCTTATGCTGCGCACAAAAGCGGATGTTCTGGAGGAAATCGGCGATCACCGCGCGCAGATGCAAAATCCGCCCGCAGAGATCGCGCCGGAGAACATAGAACTCTACAAGGAAGAACTGCAGCAGGGGATTGACGAACGCTTACAGCCGGAATACAACGCCGCGCCGGAAAAGCTTGTTTTTTCGGATTATCCCTCGGACGGCCTGCTGCATCCGCTGAAACAGAAAACCGAGGAGGAAAACATCGCGGCAGGCGGCATTGCCAGTCCGGATGCGTACTATACGCGCAAATATGAGATGTTTTCCGATGCCGAGCTGCTGAGCTGCGTCACGGACGGTTCAGACGGGATGTATTCCATCCTGTTCGTTGTCAATTCGCCGGACACCGGCAGCACATTGAGCTTTGAGCGGACACCGCTCGGCCTGACGTCAGGCGCAAATGTGGGGCTGGATTTTGTAACAGGAAAAAAATCCCAGCTGTTTGGTCTGCCGGAAAATACGCTTGCCTATTACTGCGGAAACAAAATGAATTATGAACAGCTGCCCGATAATACAACAAATCTTTCGCAGGCAGATGCACAGACTAAGGCGGAGGACCTTCTCTTCGCGCTTGGGCTCAATGATTTTGCGTTCTATGAGGGAGGCCTTTATACCGAGACGGTTTATTTTGCGCCTTCTTTTGAGAAACTGAATCCTGTTTCGCAGGATGACCCGCGCTACTACCGCACAAGCTATATCCTGCGCTATTTCCGACACATTGACGGCGTTCCGCTGCTGCGCGGCGGCGGAAAAAACGGTGAATCAGACGCTAACTACCGCCGGAAAGCATGGGATGACGAAATGATCGAGATTCGTGTTGATGACAACGGCATTATCGGATTTGCATATCAGTCTCCGTTGAAAATGCTCGAAACGACCGTTTCGGGTGCGGCAATGAAGCCATTTTCGGAGATCAAGGACACCTTTGAAAAAATGGCTCCGATGATGACCGCTCACGAGATTTCTGAATTTTCGGTCGAGGTTACGGTGACAAAGATCGAACTCAGCTATATCCGCATTGCCGAAAAGGACAGCTTTGACACAGGCTATGCAGTTCCCGTCTGGGGATTCTGCGGTACGCGCACGATTGTGACAGACAGCGGCGACCGGATGGAAATATCCGGTTCCATGCAAAACCTGCTGATGAGCATCAACGCGATTGACGGCTCGGTCATTGTGCCGGGTGCGGGATACTGAGGAGGTGCAGCATGAAACAGATCAAATTTATTGCGGCGGCAATGACAATGCTCCTGCTTGCGGGCTGCGCCGAAAATCCGGATTCGGATATCATCATTCACAAGGACATGGAAAAGCTGATCGACGAGGCACAGCAGACCGATGCAAGCAAGGCAGAGGTCGCGGATTTTCAGCAATACGACCACTATACCGCCGATCTGGAAAACGAGGGGCTTCATGTGACGGTGCATGCGGATGCCGATGTGGATATTCCGCAGGCGGAGAAGCTCTCGGTTTTCCGCGTGAAGCAGCATACCTTTACGAATGCGGACATTGAACCGTTCCGGCAGGCGTTCTTCGGGGATGCGCAGCTCTATGACGGCATTCTTATGTCGCAGGAAACAAAAGCCGATTTAGAGCCGCAGATTGCAAATTGTCGCGAACGGCTGAAC
>JAFWQJ010000054.1 GCA_017545185.1 Oscillospiraceae bacterium
ACAAGTTTTTTCATGTTTGGCGGAGCCCATTTGAAATCATCGCGAAGCGATACCGCTCAAATCTGCGCGGAGTAGTTCGGGGCTTCCTTGGTGATGTAGATATCATGCGGGTGGCTTTCCTTCAGGCCGGCACCCGTGATGCGCACGAACTTTGCCTTCTCATGCAGCGTCGGGATATCCACGCAGCCGCAGTAGCCCATACCGGAGCGGATACCGCCGCAGAGCTGGAACACGGTATCAGCCACGAGCCCCTTATACGGCACTCTGCCCTCGACGCCTTCCGGAACGAGCTTCTTTGCGCCCTCCTGGAAGTAGCGGTCCTTGGAGCCGCACTCCATTGCGCCCAGAGAACCCATGCCGCGGTAGACCTTGAACTGTCTGCCCTGATAGATCTCCGTTGCGCCCGGAGCCTCGTCACATCCGGCAAACAGGCTGCCCAGCATGACGACGCTTGCGCCTGCCGCCAGTGCCTTGACGATATCGCCGGAATACTTGATGCCGCCGTCCGCGATGACCGGGATGTTGTACTTTTCCGCAACACATGCTGCGTCATAGACCGCCGTGACCTGCGGCACGCCGATACCGGCAACGACACGGGTCGTGCAGATCGAGCCGGGGCCGATGCCGACCTTGATCGCATCTGCGCCTGCCTTGATGAGCGCCTCTGCGCCTTCCGCCGTCGCGATGTTGCCTGCGATGACCGGCGTATGCGGATATGCTTCCTTGACGCGCTTCAGGCTGTTGATGATGTTCGCGCTGTGGCCGTGCGCACTGTCGAGCACGAGCACATCTGCCTTTGCGTCGATCAGCGCACCTGCGCGCTCGAGAATATCCGCCGTCACGCCGATCGCGGCGCCGCAGAGCAGTCTGCCGCCGGAATCACGCGCGGAGTTCGGATACTTGACGGATTTCTCGATATCCTTAATGGTGATCAGACCGCGGAGGATGTTGTTCTCGTCCACGATCGGGAGCTTTTCGATCTTGTTGGAGCGCAGGATCTTCTGCGCATCCTGCAGCGTGGTGCCGACCGGCGCGGTGATGAGGTGATCCTTGGTCATGACCTCGCTGATGCGGATATTGTAGTCGGTCAGGAAGCGCATGTCGCGGTTCGTGATGATGCCGACCAGATGACCTTCCTTGTCCACGACCGGGACGCCGGAGATCTTGTACTTGCCCATGAGCTCGTTTGCATCGTAGACAAAGCGGTCCTCGGTCAGGGAGAACGGATTGACGATAACGCCGTTCTCGGAGCGCTTGACCTTGTCCACCTCGTCGCACTGCTGCTCGATGGTCATGTTCTTGTGGATGATGCCGATGCCGCCCTCACGCGCGATCGCGATCGCCATTTTGGATTCCGTGACGGTATCCATGGCAGAGGTCATGATCGGCGTATTCAGCATGATGTCACCGGCAAGTCTGGTCGAGAGACGGATCTGGTTCGGGGTGACGTCGGATTCCCCCGGGATCAGCAGGACGTCGTCAAAGGTCAGTCCTTCTTTTGCAAATTTGTTCGCTTTTTCAATCATGTTCACTTCTCCTTTTCCGCCTTATGCATCCTTTGTCAGCAGCTGACAAAGCGCCTGCAAATCTTCCTTGTTATAAAATTCCAAAGTGAGTGTGCCCTTCTTCTTGCTGCCGGACACATGCACCTTTCTGCCGAGATGACTGCCGAGGCTGATCTCCATTTCCTCATAGAAGATCTGCTCCGGGGTTTTCTGCTTTTCAGCGGGCTTTGCGGGATCGTACTGCTTCTGTGCGAGTGCCTCGATCTCGCGGACGGTGATCTTATCCTCCGCGGCGCGGGCGGCACATTCCAGCAGGAGCTTTTCGTCCTTGATCGCAGCCAGTGCCTTTGCGTGGCCGACGGAGATCCTGCCCTTTTCGAGGTGATCCTGCACGAGCACCGGCAGGTTCAGCAGACGGAGACTGTTCGCGACAGCCGGACGCGACCGTCCGACGGTCTTTGCGACCTCCTCCTGCGTCATGCCGTACTGCTGCATCAGCGTCTGATAGCCGAGTGCCTCCTCGATCGGGTTGAGGTTCTCGCGCTGCAGGTTCTCGATCATCGCGATCTGGCTGGCCTCGCTGTCCGTGAGCTCACGGATGATGACCGGGACCTCGGAGAGGCCGATGCGCTTGGCTGCACGCCAGCGGCGTTCGCCGGCGACGATCTGATACCGCCGTTCCCCGACGGGTCTGACGACGATCGGCTGGAGCATTCCGTGTGCCTGAATGGACTCCGCAAGCTCCGTCAGCGATTCGTCGTCGAAGCGTTTGCGGGGCTGCGAACGGTTCTGCTCGATTTCGGTAATCCGCACGGTCTGTACGCCGCCTGCGGGATCTGCTGCATTCTGCTCAAACAGGGAGCTGAGTCCGCTGCCGAGCCCGAGTCCGCCCTTTGCCATGTTCTCGCCTGCCTTCTGTATCAAAATGATCTGCCTGCAGAAAAGGTCTGCCGCAGTTTATTTCCTGCTGAAAATAAAGCGTTTCGGCTTGATGTCCGGGACAAGCGGCTCACCGAGCAGCTCATGCCCCAGCATCTCATAGCTTTCGGAGCCTCTGGACGAGCGGTCGTAGTAAAAGACCGGCTTGCCGTGGCTCGGTGCTTCCGAGAGCCGGACATTCCGCGGGATCTTCGTCTGAAAGACCTGTCCGGGGAAGAATTTTTCGACCTCTGCGACGACCTGCTCCGAGAGGTTCAGGCGGCCGTCGTACATGGTAAAGAGAATGCCCTCGATGCGCAGCCCCGGGTTATATTTGCTTTTCACGATCTTGATCGTCTCGTACAGCTGGGAGAGACCCTCCAGCGAGAGGTATTCCGCGGTCATCGGGATGAGCACGGAATCCGCGGCGACGAGGCTGTTCAGCGTGATGAGGCTGAGCGACGGCGGGCAGTCTATCAGAATAAAGTCATACGTCAGGCGGCAGCTCATCAGTGCCATTTTCAGACGCTGCACGCGGTTCTCCAGCTCGATCAGCTCGATCTCCGCGCCTGCAAGCGCCGAGACGGCGGGCAGCAGGCTGACGTTCTCGAATTCGGTTTCAACGATCGCGTCCTGAATGCGGCACTGACCGATCAGGACATCATAAGCGGAACAGGAAAGATCCTTTTTGGAAACGCCGAAGCCGGTCGTGGTGTTGCCCTGCGAGTCCGCATCGACACAGAGCACCTTTTTGCCGCGCATACCGAAATAGGCACCGAGGCTGACGACGGTCGTCGATTTGCCGACGCCGCCCTTTTGGTTCGCAAATGCGATGATTTTGCCCATACCGCAGGACGCCTCCGTTCTGATCCGGCAGGTTCTGCCGGAGATTCTGTCTGTTTCTTATCATTATACCATATTCATATTAAAATGTAAAGAGGGTCAGCGGGGGAAAACAGCGGCGGGAGCGACTCTTTCACCGGAGAAAAAACGGCGTTTTTTCTGTTGAAATCCGTGCACTTTGCTGTCAGGCAGGCTGAGACATTGTTTTTGTAAAGCGATTGACTATAACAAAATTCTGTGGTATCATAAAATCGGGAGCCGGAACCGGCGCCGCAGAGCGCGTGACAGAGAAATTCTTTTATTTCCTGATATAACTGTAACCTTTTTCTCTGATTCCGGTCTATTATGGTATAGAGGGAGACAGCGTGATGCCGTTCGCGGCAGATGCCCCCGGTTTCCCTTGCGAATGGAGATCCCATGTTTACAGAAAAGGAGTGATCTTGATGAAGCAGCGTAAAACAGCAGCAGTCATCCTGTCCGCAGCGATGTTCTGCTCCGCACTGCCGTCATTCCCGGCGGTGTATGCATCCGCGGCGGATGTACCGTCATGGGTGCCGGCAAGCCTTGAGGAGGCTGTCAATTTCCAGAATACCTACGGCACGACCCGTGCGGCAGACGGCGTTTACTGCATCTGCGAGCGCGTGAACAACAGCCGGAATCCGAATCTGAACGAGGTGCTTGCGGAAGGTTCTGCGGAGCGCATCTTCCGGAAGGAGATCGTCTATGAGCCGCAGGACGGAATGCCCGATCTGAACTCGATGCCTGCAGAGGAACGCGCCGAATGGGAGGCACGGTTCGAGCAGGAGGGCATGATCGCCGATTACAACAAGAATGTGCATTATTTCGTCAGTGTGTGGAAGCCGACGGACGCCGGTGCCAACACCGTGACCCGCCGGTATTCGTTTGATCCGACTGAGGATGGCCGCACCGATACCGCGACCATGCAGATCCCGTATACCTTCCTCGTCTCGACGGACGCGATGCATGTCGCGGAGACCGGCTGGCGTGCGTATACGCCGGACTGCAAGACCGAATACGACGCTTTTATGAGCGAGCACGACGGATTTTTTGCGCAGGACGATTTTATCGTTCTGGCAGGTACGGTTAACGGCAGCACCGGCGAGACCATGAGCATGAGAGTAACGCTCAACGGCGATGAGGTAGACGACGAATGGCGCACGGCCTGCACCGAACAGAGTCTGCTGCCGCCTGACCCCGGATCTTCCGAACAATACGCGCGCTTCTACCGCATCCGGGGCATCGGCGATGTCAAGGCGGGGATCTCATTGACCCGGTCGGACAGTTCCACGCTCACCAGAGAAAAGAAATACATCGCAGGCAAGGACAGCTCCGGCAGAATCTATCTTTACGATGCCAGCATCCAGCAGAATCGCCTGCCGGACTGGGTGCCGGAGTATTATACGGATGCGTGCCATTTCCAGAACAACCACGGCAATTCCTACGTTGAGGACGGCGTGATCTGCATCGTTTCGCGGTATGATACCACCGGAACGCTGGATGAGTCAAACTGGATGTGTGCACCGGTTGACGGTACGGATATGGGAGACTGCGTACAGCTTCTGGATAAATTTTACACCCCGCAGGAAATCTATACGGATTATAACGGCTGGGAATATTCCGATTCCACCTCCTTCGCGACGAATCCGGACGGCCTGAATCACTATTATCATGTGACGGTATGGAAGGCCGTGCGTCCGGGTCCGTTCATGCTCTATGAAGCACCGGCGACAGCTTCCGCAGGCCCGGATGCCGATGAGATGTTCCGCTTTATGATCGCGGATGACCTGAGCATCACCGAGACCGACTGGCGCGGCTATGTGCCGGACTGCCAGAGCGAATATGAGTCGTTTATCTATTCTTCGGGCAGCGGCAATGGTCTCGGCTCCTCCTACGATACGACCTGCAATGTGGACGGCAGAGGCGATTATCTGATCTTTGCATCAAACAATGACTATACAATCCACATGAGCTACAATGAGATAGAGGCTACACTGGAGGGCAAAAAGCTGAGCTGGAAAACGTCGGACTGCAGCCATCGGTTTTCCGGTCCGGTCGATGCGGACGGCGTACAGTTTGCGGATTATGTACAGATCACGGAACCCGGAACGATCAAGGTGAAGGTCACGCATAACAAAAGCACGGTCGTCACCGAGCAGACACTCGCAGCGATCCGCAGAAACGACGGTACCATATACGTTGTGCGGATGCCCGATGAGAATGTTCCGTCATGGGCACCGACGAACTTTGAGCAGGCAAGCGAATTCCCGCTTTATAAGGCAGTCAGCGGCAAGCTCGTGATCTGCATCCCGTTCACCGTTTCCGAGGACTTTGACTATGTGCTGGACGATCCGGGCATGGCAGGCGGCAGCGCAAACCACAAGCTGCTTTCGACGGAGTGCTACACCGAGGGCGACAGAGGCTATCTGGTCGAGGTCTACAATGTGCTTTCCGAGGGCAATTTCGGCATGAAATGGCTGCGCGTCCCGAAGGAGGGCAAGACCGTCCCGCAGGCGCGGCTTTATACGCTGTCCTTTGATGTGGATGAAACGCTCAAGGCACGCGAGACCGAGCTGAACGATCTGTTCCCGGCGGACTATGACACGGCGGGCTCGAAAGACAGCGTCCTTTATGTAAAGAACGGCTTTATCCTCGGCACAGGTTCCGGCAGCGGCTCGACCGGTTACAGTGCATTCATGGAAGTGACCGGCTCCGCGATTGCCGATCCTGTCACGGAACGGGGCTACAGCCGGGTACCCGTCGCAGACCACGGCCAGATGCCGACCGGCGGCACGATTTATACGACCTTCCTGTATAAGCCGGTTCAGGCAGGCCTTCTGAAGGTCAAGGTCGGCTCCTGCCGGAGCTGGAACCGCAGTGAGGACATCGTGGACGCCGTCAAGTATTTCAAGGTGAATGACGATCTTTCCCTGACGGAGATCACGATCGAGAAGGGCGACCTCAACGGCGACAAGGGTACGACGACTGCCGACCTCGTGGCGCTGTCCAAGTATCTGAGCGGCGCAGGCACTCTGACCGAAAAGCAGATCTTTGCGGCAGACATGAAGGACGACAACCGCATCAACGCAGCGGATCTGAGCGTGATGAAGCAGAAGCTTCTGGCTGCAAAGGCGAAGTAAGCGGATGCGCAGTATTCTTTGAATACAGTACGAAAGGGCACCGGTCGGGCATACGGCCGGTGCCCTTTTATAGTGAGGCGAACACTATTCATTCTTCGTTATTCACTATTCACTGACCGATACATTGGGAGAAGATGCCTGCCAAAAGCCGCTTCGCGGCGTGTACTGTGAATATTGGGAGAGTATCGCCAACCGCCCCCGGAGGGAATCGCCCGCGGGGGCTCCCCGCCTCGCTTTACCTTTTTGTCCGGTGTAAAATTTAGTTGGGCGCGGGGCGCGATTTCTGAGAGGAAACCACAAGAGAGGGGAGAGAGCGCTCCTTCGTCGCTTATTCTCTCCCCTCCCTTAAGGTTTCCTCTCAGACTCTCTTTCCTTATTCCTCCCCTCTCTTGGGGCGCACCGCATACTTTTGTCTGTATGGCTGTTTTCAGTTCTGCGTATCGTTTCGCTGCTTGCTGTGAATGGGGTCATCTCCCGGAATATCTATTCACTATTCATTCTTCGTTATTCACTTTTCACTGACCGATACATTGGGAGAAGATGCCTGCCAAAAGCCGCTTCGCGGCGCGTACTTGGCTAATTGGGGGAGCTCCGCTCACCGCCCCCGGAGGGAATCGCCAGCGCGGGCTCCGCGCTTGACAAATGGGGGAAAATATGATAAGATGTTTGACGGAATGCAAACAGAAAGGAGGCTCTGCCGTGAGACCCGGAACATCAGCCGCAGAGGCTTCCTTATGAGCCGGATGCGGATCGCCGTTCAGTGCAGCGGAGAGATGCCGCTCGGTGCATATCTCCGGCATCATGCGGGCATCTCCGCCGGAATGCTCAAACGCCTGAAAGCCGTCCCCGACGGCATGACAAGAAACGGTCAGCACATCCGCACGGTCGATGCCGTCAGAAGCGGCGACGTCATTCTGCTGCATCTGCCGGAGCACTGTGACCATACGCCGAACCCCGCGCTGAACGTGCCGGTCGTGTACGAATCCGCGCAGATTCTGGTCTGTGACAAGCCCGCGGGGATCCCCGCGCATCCGTCCATGCTTCACCGGGATGACACGCTCGCGAACTGGTTTGCGGCGGTCTGCCCGGACTGCGGCTTTCATCTCGTGAACCGCCTTGACCGCAACACCTCCGGCCTCTGCGTCATCGCAAAGACCGTCTATGCCGCGCACCGTCTGCGGAATGCAGTGCAGAAGCGATATTATGCGCTCGTTCCTCCCGGCCTGACCGGTTCGGGAACGGTTGACGCGCCGATCGCAAGGGAGCGGGAATCCGTCATTACGCGCTGCGTGCGGGCGGACGGAAAACCGGCCGTCACGCATTACCGCGTGCTGTGTCAGACGCCGCAGTGTACGCTCGTCGAGCTGACGCCGGAGACCGGCAGAACGCATCAGATCCGCGTGCACATGGCATACATTGGCTATCCGCTGCTCGGGGATTCGCTTTACGGCGGGGACTGCTCCGTTCTGCAGCGCCACGCGCTCCATTGCGGCAAAATGATCCTCCCGGAGCCGGAGACCGGCGAACAGCTTATCCTGACCGCGCCGCTCTGTCCGGATATGGAGCACTTTTGCATTCAACGATCCCGGAAACAGAAAGGAATACAGAATTATGAAGGACTTAAAGTTAACAGAAACGATCCCGCAGTTTGAGCGCATCCGCAGCCTGCCGAATCAGCGCGTGCCGAAGAACATCTTTATCCTGTTCCTGCTCGTGATCGGCTACTGGCTCTGCGATCAGCTCGGCCTGATCGGCGTGCTGGCTCCGATCTCGCTCGCGCTCGCGTTCAGCGGCCATATCATGACGAAAGGCCCCGGCTATATGGTACTGATGCTTTACTGCACGACCGCCAGCATCGTTATCAATGTTCTGATCTACAAGCTGATCGAACGCCGCACCGGCCGCACCATGGGTCTGACGAAGCACCGCTGTGTGTCGGATTACCTGATCGGCGGCGTGCTCGGCCTTGCAATGTTCTCCGCGGTCATCGGTCTCAACTATGCAGCCGGTGCCGTCCGCATCGGCTCGTCCGATACGCCCCTGAATATCCCGCTGATGCTGCTGTTTGCAGGCGGCTGGATGATCCAGGGCTTCTCCGAGGAATTCGCATTCCGCGGCTTTATGATGATGTCCGCGGGTACCTATAAAAAGCCGTGGACCGCGGTCATTTTCAGCGCACTCATGTTCGGCGCCGCGCACATCGGCAACAGCGGCTCGACCGTTTCCGGCGTGCTGAATGTCGCACTGTTCGGCGTCATCATGTCGCTGTATATGCTCCGCACGGACAGCATCTGGGGACCGGCTGCGCTGCACTCGGTCTGGAACTGGGCACAGGGCAACTTCTTCGGCCTGAAGGTCAGCGGCATGGATGTGGGCGCGTCGTTCCTGCACTTTGAGCAGACCGACACGGCTGCATGGATGAACGGCGGCAGCTTCGGTCTTGAGGGCGGTCTCGGCACGACGATCGTGCTCGTTGTTGTCGGCGTGATCCTGCTGTGCTTTGTTCCGCAGCGCAAAACGGAGTATCCCGCAGCGGAATGACCGGTTCCGCTCTGTCCTGAAACACAGCAGCCTTTGCACGGGATGCTCCCGGACGCAGAAAGGAAAACAGAATCATGACGGACTGGAAATTACGCGGAACACAGCCGCAGTTTGAACGTATCCGCAGCCTGCCGGAGCAGCATGTGCCGGAAGACATTTTTGCAATGCTGCTGCTGGCGATCGCCTGCCTGATCGGAACAAGGCTCGGCACATATCTCGTGCTGCTGCCCGTCATCATGGTCAAGCAGGTGACGGGACAGTCGCTGCAGGCGTTCTATGAATCACCGGGTTTCTTTGCGATTAAGCTGTATCTGACTTTGGTCAGCATTGCGGTCACGCTGCTGATCTGCCGGGTGATCGAGTGCCGTCCGCTGCGTACCGCGGGCATCACAAAGCACCGCTGCGTGCGGGATTATCTGATCGGCATGGTGCTTGGCTTTGTCATGTTTGCTGCGACGCTCGGTATGGCGAAGGCGGCCGGTGCCGTGCAGCCCGGTACGCAGGATGCGGAACGGAATATCCCGCTCATGCTTCTGATCGCGAGCGGCTGGATGATCCAGGGATTTTCCGAGGAATTTACATTCCGCGGCTTCATGATGATGTCTGCAGGCACCTATAAAAAACCGTGGCTTGCCGTGATTTTCAATGCGGTCATATTCGGCGCAGTCCATATCACCAACAACGGCGCATCGCTCAGCGGCGTGCTGAATGTCGCACTGTTCGGCGTGACAATGTCGCTTTATATGCTCCGCACAGACAGCATCTGGGGGCCGGCTGCGGTACACACGGTCTGGAACTGGGCACAGGGCAGCTTCTTCGGCCTGAAGGTCAGCGGCCTGAATGCAGGTCCGGCCGTGCTGCGCTTTGAGCAGACCGGTGCTGCAGAATGGATGGGCGGCGGCGCGTTCGGGCTGGAAGCAGGTCTCGGCACGACGATCGTGCTCGTTGTTGTCGGCGTGATCCTGCTGTGCTTTGTTCCGCAGCGCAAAACGGAATATCCCGAATCGGCAGAAGCATAACAACAAAAACCGGAGCAGCTCTCTCGGGAGCTGCTCCGGTTCGTTTGCAGATCGGCAGTAAGCGATGCTTTTTGCGTCAGATGATCGGTGTGTCGTATTCCTCGGTATCAGGCACCGATGCCGTGATGACATCCTCGGCTTCAAACTGCAGGATCTCCAGCTCTGCCGGAATATAGATCTGTTTCATATTCAATCATCCTTTCGTGCGGTTATTTCGGGAACTGTACGCCGCTGCCGGAGACAAGCTGTACCGCAGTTGAATCTGTCCCTGTAAGCGGGAGCGTGACGTTTTCGTCCGTGACGACCTGACCGAAGATATCCGTGATGCGGAACGTCAGCTTCGTCTTTCCGTCCGGCTGGATCACGAAGTAGTTGTAGCAGTCGCTCATTCGTTCGATCTCGGTGAAGTTTGTGCCGTCGGCAGACCATTCCAGCTTTGCGACCGGATAGGTCGTGTTGCGCACCTGAATGCCGCCCCAGTATTTGTTGCTGCCTTCCTTGACCGCATAGCTGACCGGTGCTTCCGCAGCAGTCGGCAGCGGGATCAGCTGCCATGTGATATCGACCTTGCCCTCAGCCTTGTCCGCGATCTCCGGGAATGCGGCCTCGTTCAGATCGACGTCGCCGGCCCGTGCGTTCGGGTTATCGGCAAACGGCATGATATCGCCGACCAGTGCGCAGACGCTCTTTTCGCCGCGCTTTACCTTGATGTAGCCGCCGACATACTTATGATAGTCGTCGTCCGTCAGGGCGGCAATGTTCATGCTGTTCTGCTCAATGAAATCGTCGAGCAGCGCGTTTCCGACCGGATATGCGCCGCCGTAATCATAGAAGGTCGCCTTGCCGGAATGTGCTTCCTCGCTTTCCCACTTTTCCGGATCCTGCGGCTCCACGGATGATGTATTCTTCGCTGCCTCGCCGTAGGCGTAAAGCGCCTTGCAGACATTTGCAAGTGCCGCGTCCTCGCCGGCAGCCGCCGCCGCGATATACTGCGCGGGGCTGAAATCGACCGGGCCGGCAGGCGAATGCACGCAGGTGAAGGTTTCCGTCAGCTTGGATGCCGGAACCGACTTCCAGACCTTTGTGAAGCCCTCGCCGGCTGCCTCTGTCTGCGTCAGTTCGCCGCCGAAGCTGCCGTCTGACAGATAGGCTTCGCCCGCTTCTCCGTTCGTCGCGAAATACAGCGAGAACTTGATCTGATCGAGCAGCGTCAGGTTCATGCCGTAATACCGGTACGGCAGATCCTTCGCTTCCAGATCGGCGTTGTAGGCGTCCTTGCCGGTGAATTTGCTTTCGCTGACCGTCACGCCGCTGAAATCGGGCGCGGCCGTCATGCCGTAAGCGGAAAGATCGGCAGCCGCATCGGAGAAATAGGTCTCCGCGGCATAGCCGTAATTCAGCATCGCCTGCGCGACACCGGCATAAGAAGCGTACTGCGCATCGGCCAGCAGGTCATTCAGGTAGCCTGCCGCCGTGATGCCGCTCTTGGTCTGCGTCTGGCCGCCAACCTTGAATGTGAGCGTATGCGGCTTGGTCAGCTCTGCGGCATTGACCGGCAGGATCAGCGAAAAACCGGTGTCTGTCTTGTTCACCTGACTCTCGGCGGGCGAACCGGTGTCCAGTTTCAGATCCGTCACCGAGCCGGATGCCGTCACAATGATCTCCATGCCGATCTGATCGCCGCCGGCAAGCAGACGGTAGGCATATTCCGGCGCACCGTCAGCGGAAGCGGTGAGCGGGAATGCACCTCCCGCCAATGACGCTGCCGCAAGTACGGCAGCCGCAGCGCAGGCGGTCAGTCTCCTGTCTCTGAATATCGTTCTTTGCATACATACCTTCCTTTCTGTATATTTTAATGCTTTCAGGCCGTTTTGTATAGATATTGCACAGAATCCAGTCACAACAGAAACGGTCTTTATCTATTATAACATCATTCCGTCAATAAATCAACCCTTTTGACGAAATTCTGCATTATTTATCCGGAGCGCGCCGTAAAAAACAAATCCCGTGTTCCTGACGGAAAAGCCGGTTTTCCCGCAGAAGCTTTTGCGCATTGTGCCGAAAGCGGGAAAAATCGCGCCGGAGACTTGACAAACCGGGCAAAAGCTGTTATAATAGGGAGGCTGGTGTAAAGGTCTTTACCATGACAGCGGAAAGGCAGGCGGTCATCCCGATGATGAAGAATCTCGATTTTGTGCTCCTGCTGGACTGCTACGGCAGCCTTCTGACGGAGCGTCAGAGAGCGCTGCTGGAGGGCTATTATGACGAGGATCTTTCATTGGCGGAGCTTGCAGAGCCGCTCGGGATCTCCCGGCAGGCCGTGCATGACAGCATCCGCCGCGGCGAACGCCAGTTAGAACAGCTCGAAGCGCAGATGGGCATTGCGGCCAGACTGAAAGCCGCCCGCGCCCTGTTCAGCGAGATCGAGCAGGCGTGCGGATCACTTCCCGAGCCTGCCCGCACGAAAATCGCAGAGGCAGCGCGGAAGGGCAAGGCACTATTCTGAATAAAAATTACAGGAGGGAGCAGAAGACCTATGGCATTTGAAGGATTGCAGGATAAGCTCGGACAGGTTTTCAAAAAGCTGAAAGCACGCGGCAAGCTGACCGAAGCAGATGTCAAGGAAGCGATGCGTGAGGTACGGCTCGCCCTCCTTGAGGCGGATGTCAGCTATAAGGTCGTCAAGGACTTTGTCACAAAGGTCTCGGAGCGCGCCGTCGGTGAGGAAGTGCTCGCCAGCCTGACCCCCGCACAGCAGGTCGTCAAGATCGTCAATGAGGAGCTTGTCGCGCTGATGGGCAACGGCAACTCCCGTCTCAATATCGCACCGAAGCCGCCGACCGTCATCATGTTCTGCGGCCTGCAGGGCTCCGGTAAGACCACGCACTGCGCCAAGCTCGCGAAGCTCCTGAAAAAAGAGGGGCATCACCCGCTGCTCGTCGCCTGTGACGTTTACCGTCCGGCCGCGATCGACCAGCTGCGCATCGTCGGCGGTCAGGCAGATGTCAAGGTCTTTGAGCTCGGCCAGATCGACCCCGTGGATATCGCAAAGCAGGGCGTCAGCTACGCAAAGAACAACAATCACGATATCGTCATCCTCGATACGGCAGGCCGTCTGCATATCGACGAAAAGCTCATGGATGAGCTGAAAAACATCAAGGCGGAAACATCGCCGGACGAGATCATGCTCGTCGTGGACGCGATGACCGGTCAGGATGCCGTCAACGTCGCAAAGGCGTTTGACGATGCACTCGGCATCACCGGCGTGCTGATGTCTAAGCTGGATTCCGATACCAGAGGCGGTGCGGCGCTCTCCGTGCTGTCCGTCACCGGCAAGCCGATCAAGTTCGTCGGTATGGGCGAAAAGCTCGATGATTTCGAGCAGTTCCACCCCGACCGCATGGCCTCGCGTATCCTCGGCATGGGCGACGTTCTCTCGCTGATCGAAAAGGCGGAGGATGTCTACTCCAAGCAGGAAGCCGAGCGCCTGACGCAGAAGCTCCAGAAAAGCCAGTTCGATATGGAGGATCTGCTGGAGCAGCTCCGCCAGATCCAGAAAATGGGCGATCTGAAAAAGATCGTCGGAATGCTGCCGGGTGTCTCCGGAAAGCTTGACGATCTGGATATCGACGAGGGCGCATTCGGCAAGGTCGAAGCGATGATCACAT
The DNA here is from genome assembly GCA_017545185.1 of Oscillospiraceae bacterium. GTDB lineage: Bacteria > Bacillota > Clostridia > Oscillospirales > Ruminococcaceae > Firm-04. The sequence goes on from JAFWQJ010000054.1 coordinate 13,653, forward strand.
CCATGACCCCCGCGGAGCGCGCAAAGCCCTCGATCATCAACCCGTCGCGCAAGCGCAGAATCGCCAAGGGCTCCGGCACGCAGGTGCAGGACGTCAACCGTCTGCTGAAGCAGTTTGAGCAGATGCAGCAGATGATGAAGAAGCTCGGCGGCGGCTTCGGCAAGAAGGGTCTGTTCGGACGCCGCAAGATGCCGAAGCTTGACCCGAAAATGCTAGACGGCATGGGCGGCTTCCCGAAGTTCTGAGCCGGCGCAAACAATCGTTTTCATTGCAAACACACACATTTGCATGAATATATTTCCTGTTATCAATATATGGAGGTGAATGAACATGGCAGTTAAGATTCGTCTGAGAAGAATGGGCGCAAAGAAGGCTCCGTTCTACCGCATCGTCGTCGCTGACGGCAGATATCCGAGAGACGGCCGCTTCATTGAGGAGATCGGTTACTACGATCCGACCAAGGAGCCGAACGTCGTGAAGGTCGATGCCGAGAAGGCAAAAAGCTGGATTCAGAACGGCGCACAGCCGACTGATACCGTCCGCACGATCCTGAAGAAGCAGGGCGTTCTGTAATCTGCAGAGCCCCTCCGCCTTTGTGTTGGGAGAACATCATGAAAGAGCTGTTATACGCGATCGTTGAGGGACTGGTCACGGATAAGGACGCCATTCAGATCACCGAGGACGAGGTGAACGAGGAGGGCGTGACCGTGCTGCATCTCACCGTGGCGCCGGATGACATGGGCAGAGTGATCGGCAAGCAGGGTCGGATCGCCAAGGCGATCAGAACATCCACGTAATGTTATGCGTACCTACACCCAGCGGGTTTTGGAGGTCATTCTCATAAGTGTAGGGGAGATCGCTCGGCTCGAAGCTGGGAGTGCTCGTAAGCGTTACGTCCATGGTGGCAGCACCGTAAGGAAGCGTGAAGGTTTCCGTAGTAGGATCAATGGAGAAGGTGACGGTCGGAACGGTAACCTCGATGCTGACGGTTTCCGTATTGCCGCACATATCCGTCGCAGTAGCCGTAACGGTCGTGGTGGCATCAATCAGCGAGCCGGCGGCAGGATTGATGTTGCTGAGGGTCACCGTATTGCCGCAGGTGGAGGTAATGGCGCTGTTCACAGCAGCATCCAAATCATCTTGGGAGGGGACGTAGTACTTGCAATTCTCAGCGCTCTTGACAGCCTCCATGCTGCTGATCGTACCGATTGTCATCGTGGGCGTGGTGGTGGTGAAGCTGCCGGTCTTAACGGCGCTTTCACAGCCCTTTACATCCTTCACCTTGAGGGAGTAGTTGTAAGTCTGTCCGCAGTTGGGCAGCGTGGCGGTG
>JAFWQJ010000005.1 GCA_017545185.1 Oscillospiraceae bacterium
AGTATCTGGCAGTCATGTGAGTGCCGGAAAGCCCAGCCTGTTCCGGTCGCCTGTGGCTCCCTCCATAGGCTGGGCTTTCCAATTCTGGTGCTTCGTATTTTTTTGGAAGGAATCTGTCACCTATCATTGACATTCCTACAATGCAATGTTGATTTTTCATTCCGAAATCATTGCTTTTTCCAATCCGATATGCTATAATAAGAATAACTATATCTTAAAGCAAGGACAGGTTATTATGAGGATCCGATTCAAAAAATGGGCAAGGCCGGAGCTGGCGGCCTCGCCGTTCTGCATGGACGACGCTTTTTCGCTCGCTGGCAAGTGGCGGACGCATTTCGCAAAGCCGGAGCAGCCTTTCTATGTCGAGCTCGGCTGCGGCAAGGGCGGCTGGGTCTCGCAGGCGGCGGTGCTGCATCCGGAGTGCAATTATCTTGCGCTCGATATCAAGAGCGAGATGCTCGGCATGGCAAAGCGCAAGACCGAAAAGGCCTTCGCGGAGGCCGGCAGGGAGCCGGACAATATCCTGCTGTCCATTCTCAATATCGAACGCTTCTCCGAGGTGCTCACCCCGGCGGACGGCGTAGACCGCATTTACATCAACTTCTGCAATCCGTGGCCGAAGGAAGGCCACAAAAAGCGCCGCCTGACGCATCCGCGGCAGCTCCGGCAGTATGCGGCCGTCCTGCGCGGCGAGCTGCATTTCAAGACCGACGACCGCGATCTTTTCGAGGAATCGCTGGAATATTTCAGGGAATCCGGCTGGGAGATCCTGCATCATACCTTCGATCTCCACGCAGACGAGCCCGCCGACAACATCCGCACAGAGCATGAAAACATGTTCACGGAAATGGGCAAGAAGATCAATTTCCTGATCGCGAAGCCCCCGGCGGATGCCTTCGGCAAGCCGGTCCCGAATCTTCATGCGCCGGAGACGGTCAAGCTGCTGCGCGGTCTGGAAAAGCAGCATGATCTCGGCATTCTCACCGATGAGGAATTTGAAAAGCGGAAGCAGATCATTCTGCTCCATGCTGAGGAGGCACCGCATGACGAAGGAATGGAAGTGGAGGAAAGCTGACGGCAGCGCATTTTTCAATGCGGGCGTTTTTCAACAGGACGCCGTCGGCGCGGAAAAACCGAGCGACGCGATCCCGCTGCAGGAGGGCGCAAGGCTGCTCTTTGCAAAGGGCGTGGACCGCATCTGGCTGATCTCGCTGATCGCCGGGCTCATCACGCTGCTGACGCACCGGAAGCGGCAGAAACGCAGGAAGCTGAAACGCAAAATTGCAAGCATCCGTCGGACGTTCTGAATACACCGCTGCAAAAAAGTTTGTGCAGACAGAAAGTGCAGAACCGCGTTATCGCCTGCGGCAATTGATTTTGAAATCGTGCCCGCAGGGCACACCGCATCTGTTCACTGTTCACTGTTCACTTTTCACTTTTTACCGTTTGCGCCGTCAAAGTTTATGATGATACTATATACAAAGGAGGCTGGTTTCCTTGGAGACCGTACTCATCCGCAATGTCCGCGCGGTTGACAGCCTGCGGGACGCAGTCTGCGATATCCTCATCCGGGACGGCAGAATCGCCGCTGTCGGGAAGGGTATCGCAGCAGAGACGGACCGCGTGATCGACGGCACGGGGCTTGTCGCCCTGCCCGGCCTGTTCGATATGCATGTGCATTTCCGCGACCCCGGACAGACCCACAAGGAGGATGTTCATACCGGCAGCGCAGCCGCACTGGCAGGCGGCGTGACCGGCGTGCTCTGTATGCCGAACACGACCCCGCCGATGGACAATCCTGAGCAGGTGCGCGATTTTCTGAACCGTGCAAAGGATACCGGCGTGGAGGTGCATCAGACCGGTACGCTGACCGTCGGGCTGAAGGGCGAACAGCTTGCCGATTACGAAGCACTGAAATCAGCAGGCGTCACGGCACTTTCCGATGACGGCAGACCCGTCCCGACCGCAGAGCTCATGGAGGCCGCGCTCGCAAAGGCGAAGGCCGCCGGACTGCCGGTCGTCTCGCACTGTGAGGATCTGGCGATCATCAACGGCGGCATTATCAACAAGGGCGCCGTTTCCGAGGCGCTCGGCGTGAAGGGCATGGACCGCCTTTCCGAGGATTCGGTCACGGCGCGCGACCTGCGGCTTGCCCTGAAAACCGGCGCACAGCTGCATATCTGCCATGTTTCGACACGCGGCAGCACCGACGCCGTCCGGAAGGCAAAGGCCGCAGGCGGCAATGTCTCCTGCGAGACCGCCCCGCATTACTTCATGCTGACCGACGAGCTGCTCTTAAAGCGCGATGCCGATTACCGCATGAACCCGCCGCTCCGCACGCCGGATGACGTCGAGGCGATCAAGGCGGGCATTCTGGACGGCACGATCGACTGCATCATCACCGATCACGCGCCGCATACCGCAGCGGAGAAGGCCGATTTTGAAAAGGCACCGAACGGCGTGGTCGGGCTGGAGACCTCTCTCGCCGCGACGCTGACGGCGTTCTATCACACCGGACTGCTCACGCTGCAGGATATTGTCCGGCTGATGTGCGACAACCCGCGCAGACTGCTGCATCTGCCGGAGAACACGCTCTCCGAGGGTACACCGGCAGACCTGATCCTGGTCGATCCGGACCGCAAATGGACGGTTGATCCGGAGAAGCTGCATTCCAGATCGCACAATACCGTATTCAAGGGCATGACGCTGACCGGCAAGGTCCTGATGACCATGACCGGAGGCACCGTGCGTTACGAAGCCGAAACCTGAAAGGAGATGTCTATTATGCCGGTCAGAAAAGCACCGATGTTCCCGCTGTTCCCGCCGCCGCCGAAGCCGCGGCGCAAGCGCAGACAGTCCCCGACGGAAAAGCTGAAGCGGAAGATCGCAAAGGTCACGGGCATCCCGACCACTTCCGCAGGCAGAAAGAAGAAAGCAGAGCGGCTTGTCTGCGATTTCCTGATCGACAAGCTCGACCGCTTTGACAAGAAATAAACCGATCCGATCAGATATCACCGTAAAAAAGGAGCGATAACCCATGAAAGAGCTGTTACAGCTTTTGAAGCAGAATGCAAGACTGTCCGATGCAGAGCTCGCCGCGATGCTCGGCAGAGATGAAGCGACTGTCGCCAAGCAGATCAAGGAGCTGGAGGAATCCGGCGTGATCCGCGGCTACAGCGTCATTGTGGACGAGGAGCTCGCAGACAAGAACGAGGTCTCCGCCTATATCGAGCTGAAGGTCACCCCGCAGCCGGACTGCGGCTTTGACGAGCTCGCGAAGATCATTTCCGGCTTTGAGTCGGTCGAATCCGTGACGCTGATGTCCGGCGGCTATGACCTCGGCATCACGATCACCGGCACGGGTCTGCGCGATATCGCAGGCTTTGTCGCACAGCGGCTCGCGACCCTGAGCGGCGTGCTCTCGACCAGAACGCATTTTGTGCTGAAACGCTATAAGGAAAAAGGCATCCTCATTCAGGACGAGCCCGGCGATGAAAGAGGTGTATATCTGTGAACTATGAACAGCTGATGTCCCAGCGTGCACAGGCGATCGCACCCTCTCCGATCCGCCGCTTCTTCGATCTGGCGGAAAGCATGGAGGGCGTCATCTCGCTGGGCGTCGGAGAACCGGACTTCCGTACCCCGTGGACGATCCGCTCTGCGGCGATCGCGACGCTGGAGCGGCAGGCGATCTTCTACGGCGCAAACTCCGGCCTGCTGGAGCTTCGCAAAGAGATCTCGCATTTCATGGAGCGGAAGTATAAGCTGAGCTACTGTCCCGAAAACGAGCTGCTCGTCACGATCGGCGGCTCCGAGGCGGTCGATCTGACCTTCCGCACGCTGCTCAATCCCGGCGACGAGGTGCTCATCACGGAGCCCTGCTTTGTCTGCTATGCGCCGCTTGTTTCCATGGCGGACGGCGTGCCGGTCTCCCTGCCGACGAAGGAGGAAAACGAGTTCCGCCTGACCGCAGAGGAGCTGAAAGCGAAGATCACCCCGAAAACCAAGCTGCTGATGCTCTCCTATCCGAACAACCCGACCGGCGGCATCATGCGCCGCGAGGACTATGAGGCGATCGCGGAGGTGCTGCGCGGCACGGATATTTTCGTGCTGTCCGATGAGATCTACTCCGAGATGACCTACGGCGCCAAGCATGTTTCCATTGCGGAGCTGGACGGTATGCGGGAGCGGACGGTCGTGGTCAACGGCTTTTCCAAGACCTTTGCAATGACCGGCTGGCGTCTCGGCTGGATGGCCGCGCCGAAGGAGATCATTGCGCAGGCGAGAAAAATTCACCAGTACGGCATCATGTGTGCACCGATGGTCAGCCAGCGCGCGGCGATCGAGGCACTGAAGCACTGTGACGCAGACTGCGCGCACATGATCGAGGAATACGATCACCGCCGCCGCTTTCTGCTGGAACGCTTTGCGCAGATGGGGCTTTCATGTTTCCCGGCACAGGGCGCGTTCTATCTGTTCCCGAGCATCGAATCCAGCGGCATGAGCAGCGAGGATTTCTGCGAGAAGCTGCTGCAGGAGGAAAAAGTCGCAGTCGTGCCGGGCTCCGCGTTCGGCGAGTGCGGCAAAAACAACATCCGCATTTCCTATGCGTATTCCCTCAAGCATCTTGCTGAGGCGGCAGACCGTATGGAGCGTTTTCTGGAACGGCACCGCAAGGGCTGATCCTGTCGGTTTCATACAGCATTCATCAGAGAATCCTGCAATTCATTATCAACACACTATCTATAAATCTATAAATCGAACCAACGAAGGAGAAACCGATCATGAATAAGCTTTTCAAAAAACTGGCCGGCGGCTTTATGGCACTGACCATGATGTTCTGCGCTGCGGCGTCCGCGCCGCTTGCTTTGAAGCAGACCGTCCCCGCACTGACTGCATCTGCAGCAGGAACGCTTCCGATCGAAGCCGTCCCGTCAGATATCTTATTTCAATATGAGGCACACGTCCAGGACTACGGCTGGATGGATGCTGTGGACGCAGGCGAGATCGCTGGAACGACCGGCCAGAGCCGACGGCTGGAAGCACTCTGCATCAATACCACGTTTCTCAGATATAACGGTATTTTCGCGGATAACGGTGCAGTTTGCGGCTGGAAAACCGACGGTGCATATATCGGTTCGGTCGGTCAGTCCCGGGCACTGCAGTGCATTGCGATCCAGATCCGCCCGAGCAACTACGTCGACAGGTACGACGTCTATTACAGAGTCCATATCGCCGGGAAGGGCTGGCTTGGCTGGTCGAAGAACGGCGGTGCGGCAGGCAATAACTACGGTGCGCGCATTGAAGCCGTCCAGATCAAGGTCATCCGCAAGAATCATTATGACAATCTCGCGCCTGCGACCGGCGGGTTTGTGACACGCCCTTAACGCGCGGCTTTCAATTCTGAAATCTCTCTGATGCTGTATGTCCGAATAAAAGAATCCCCCGAATCGTCTTTTCGGGGGATTCTTGCTTAAATAGTGAATAGTGAAAAGTGAATAACGAATAATGAATAATAAAAGTATCGCCTTCGGCGATGATTTCAAATCGTGACCGAAGGGCACACCGCCGTTATTCACTCTTCACGCATTTCTCTCTTTCCAATGTCAGAAAAACCGGTTTTTGCCTGATTGTATACAGTGAAGGGACCTTCGACCCGATCATACGAAAGGAGGCGCACCTTGACAGACGAACAACTGATCCGGCTGCTGCGGGATGACCCGGAGCGCGGATTCGCTGCACTCATCTCTGCATACAGCGGATATGTATACACGATTGCCGCAAATAAGCTGAACAGCTGCGGAACGCCGCAGGACATCGAGGAGGCCGTCAGCGATGTGTTCCTGCAGTTTTATCAGTGGATGCAGGCGCATCCGGATGCGGATATCAGAATCCGTGCGCTGCTGGCGGTGATCGCGAAGCGGCACTGCATCAACCGGTTTTATGCGCTGACCCGTCAGCCGCTCTGCGATTCCTTCGAGCATCTGCTGACGGAGCCCGCGGACGGCAGCCCCGCACCGGATGAATCCGTGCTGCTGATGCAGGCGGTGCTGGCACTCGGGGAGCCGGAAAGCGGCATTCTGCTGCGCCGGTATTACTTCGGGCAGAGCAGCAAAGAGATCGGAGAAGCACTCGGCATGAAGCCGAATACGGTTGACAAGAAGATCTCGCGCAGTTTGAAAAAGCTGCGGGAGCAGCTCCTCGGGGACGAAGCCGGGGAAGCGGAAAGGAGGGCGCATTATGGAGCATGTACAGGCTAAGTTTGACGCGCTGAATATGCAGGCGCTTGCGCTTGCGGATGACAAACTGAAGCAGATCGCGGAAAGCGCGTCCTGCACGGATGCGCAAAACAGCCGCATTCTGCAAAGGACGCTGGAAAAGGCCAATATCCCGCAGACCGTGCATCAGCCTGCGGCGGAACCGAAAAAGCCCGTTCAGCATAAAAAGCGGAAGCTCCGCCTGATCGCGGCGGCAGCAGCGGCTATCATCACGGTGACCGCCGCGGCACTCGGCGTATCCGGCCGGCTGACCTATAACAAACCGCTGGCAGAAAAGAACTTCGGCATTCTCGGTGCGGCGCGGCTGGAGAAAATGGATCTGCCGGAGCCGGTGACCTATACGAACGGCACCGTCAATGCGACGGTCGAAGCCGCGCTCTGTGACGGAAACTGTGTTCTTGTCCTGATGACAATGGAGGCAGTTGACCCCGATATGGAGATCGACTGGGATAAGGAACTGTACAACTGGCAGGAGGCAGGCTGTGAACCAAGCTCGTACCGCTCGGCGTTCCCGGTCAGTGGACTCTGGCCGGAGGTTGTCGGCGATCAGTGCTGGATCAGCATGACGCTCTGGATCCCTGAGGAACCGCCTGCGGCCACCATGACACTTACGGTGCAGAGACAGGAGCTTGATCTGCCGGATCCGGAACTGATCAAACAGTATGACGGAAATCCTGCCGATTTTTATGCAGATCCCTCGATGATCGGGGAAACCGATCCGGTCAGAAACCGTTATACGGACGGATTGGAAATACAGATTCCTCTGACTATTAATACGCCAGTTCTAAAAATGGCTGCTGAGAACGGCGAGGAACTGTATCTTTCCGGGTTTGAGATCTATGCTGATATGATCCTTGATCTGGGGTATGAACGCAATTCGGAAGTTACGGCGTACCGGAGCGACGGAACAGCGACGACATTCTATGTGCCGTCTGTTTCGCGACAGGCTGGAGACTGGAAACCCGGTGAGAAGCGTGCCATGATGTATGCAAAGCTCTATCAGAAAATCGAGGGAAAGAATTTCAATCGGTTCAAGCCGGAAACCTTCAACGGTCTGTTTGACATCACCGATGTGACGCGTCTGGAATTTGATAACACTGTGTATAATGTGACGACAGACTGACACGAACCGTCATCAGACTTTCCCGCGGATATCGCTGCATTTACACACATTTCCCACAATCGGCTGTTATAATAACATCATCAGAGAAAACAACATGCGCCTGAGCAACGCATACATTCCCCCTCTCTGAACACAATCCTCCCTTTCAAGTCATACAATATGACAACCCTTTCAAGAAAACGAATCAGCGGCATACCGGAACCGGTATGCCGCTGATTCGTTTTGCTGTATGAAGCTGTGCGTCAGTCCTGCGGAACATGCGAGAGCACGTAATTCAGCAGGACCATACCGCCCTCTAAGCTGAGGTGCTTGCCGTCCTCGGTCGCAAGATGACCGTCCAGCTTGCCCTCATTGTTTTTCAGTGCGGTGTTGACGTCCACAAAGTAGATGTTCTTGTCGTTGCATTTTTCGAGCAGTCTCGAGTTGTAATCGTCGATGACGCTGTTCTGCAGCGGCTCATCCGCTGCCTTTTCCGCCTCGGCCGTGACCGGCGGGATCGACATGACGATGACCTTGGATTCCGGCGCGGTCGCGATCAGGGAATCCAGCAGCTCATTGAAGTGTGTAATGGTCTGCTCAGGCGTCTGCTTGCTGAGGCTCTCTGTGCCGAACATCAGATAGATCGGGCAGTTTGCCTGATTCAGCGCGCTGAGAATGCGGATCGTCGTGCCGTTCAGAAGCACATATTCCTTTGCGTAGTTTTCCAGCGTCAGCTTTTCGCTTGCGTAGACGCTGAACGGCTGCAGCAGATTGTCCTCGCCGAGATTATAGATATTCGTTTCACCGACGAATGCGCATTTTGCAAGATATTCCTGCGGCTTCGGCTCGGATTCCGGAACCGGATTGATCTTCTGCGGGCCGGACGGTGCTTCCTCGGAGGATTCCTCCCCGGGCGTTTCGGCTGCGGGATCCTCCTGTGTATCCGGTGTCTGCTCCGGCTGACTGTCTGCCGGTGTTTCTGCCGTCTCATCCTGCACGGAGGACTCCTCCTGCACGGTCTCGCCGTCGGCAGGCTTAACGAACACATCCTTGTCCGGATGCAGGTTTCTTGCGAGCAGATATGCACCGAAGCAGCAGATCAGGCTGAAGATCCAGATCAGGATCAGTCTGCTGAACCGGAAGCGCATCACCGGGCCGCGGCGCTGCTTCTTATGACGGGTTCTTCTGCGCTTGGAACGGGCAAGCGGTTTTTTTCTGTACCCTGAGTTTCTTCCGCTGGGCATGTCGAATCTCCTTCCTGTGTATACAAAGCTACCTTATATTATAGCGGATTTCGCGGATTTTTGCAAGTGCTTTTCGGGAATTTCTGCGAAAAAACAGGAAATCTTCATAAAGGCAGCGGTGTGCAGCCTGAAATCAGGCATCCTCCTCCGGTATCTGGAGATCGGCATACTGTGTTTTGATCCCGGATGCTTTTCCGCAGGAGAGGCGCCCCTCCGGGCAGCTGCCGTTCACATAGCAGCTCGGGCCGAAGCAGCGGAACACGGTCGGACACTGCTTTCGCAGCTGACGGAGCAGCTCAACGGCACAGCCGCGGATCTCCCACTGGGCGCGGGTACATGTCCGCAGCTTCATGAAGTGCAGCAGCTCTCTGCCGTTCATATCGCAGATGACATTGACCTGATTGCCCGCCAGTGCAAAATACTGCACGGCCTCCGCGGGCAGACCCGCTTTCAGCAGCCTTTTGAGCGCCTTTGCGTGATTCTCAAACGCCTTGGTATAGAGCTTCAATGCCTTCTCATTGCTTCTGACCGTCTCCGGGAGCACGTAGGTCTGCGTGCGCACCGCCTGCGAGACATGCGGTACCAGAACCGTCTGGATGCGGTGCCGGACAAGATGCGTCACGGCGGCAAGGGACAGGTTTCTGATCTCGAACTGCGCATGGATCAGCTCCAGCTCGCGCGGACGCTCTCCGCCGATCAGGTCGTAGTATTCGTAATTGCCCTCCGGGTCATCCGCGAGCATCCAGTTTGCGTTCTGGGCATCCGCCAGCAGATTGGCCGCGTCCTCGCCGTCCGGAACACTCCGCAGGATCGTTTCGGCGGCAGCGGGCTCGGGGTCATGGAATTTGCCGAATTTTTTGTCCGGCTTATAGCGCCCCTGATTTTCCGCATTGCCGGTGTGATAGCGTTTTGCGGTCAGCTCCGGAAGGTTCGGGAAGTATGCCCGGATCTGCTCCCTAAGCGATTCGCCGAGCGCTTTCAGCTCAGGATAATACGAGCCGCGCCCGATACACATGACCGTGATCATATACAGCAGCTCGCGTGCGTTCATCGTACAGTAGAAATTGCTGCGGAAGCAATAGGGCAGCAGATAGCGCGCGTCCTCCTTCGGGATCTCGAGCTCCAGCAGCTCCGCGTAGGTATCGAACAGCGACTGCATCTGCTTTCTGTAGTCCGGCAGGAGCTTGTCGGGCATCGGCGGGATATAGAATCCTGCGTCGGTATAATCCACGTATCTGCGGGATTTGACCGTATAAGAGCCCAGACGGAACTCAATGACAAATTCCTCCGTGCAGACGGAGACATTGTCAAACGCGACCGTGAAGAACTGGTGCTCGAGCGTTGAGGTGTGGCCGGAGCCGACGACCTTCTCGATCAGTGTGCTGTTGTTGTCCTTGGTGCGCGATTTTTCGTAGATTTCCAGCGCAGTTCCCTGCGTGGTCGAGATCCTTGCTGCGGATGCGACGACGGTATCGCCGGCGGTCGATGACGCAATGATCTTTGCGGCAGCCTGCTCCATGATATCTGCTCCCTTCTGTATTAAGCGGTTATGCCAAAGTTATAGTTTATTGTATCATACATCGGGAAAGATGTCAAGACAAAAAGGCAGCCGTCACATCAGGCGGTAGGTATTGCCGTCCGGCAGAAGCACGTAAATGCTGCCGGTATTGGAGTTGATACCGATGCAGTCCGGAGAAGCGACCGGCATCAGCGAGCGGAACAGTGTATTGGATTCCGTCAGCTTGACCGCATCCGTACCGTCCGGCGCATAGCTGTAGATCGCATCGTTTCCGACGCTTGTATGATGCGTCGCATAGACCCGGCCGTCACAGTACGCGAACGAGCTGAACCCGCAGTCCGCCAGAAGCACCTTTGTTTCCTGCGTTCCCATATCGTGCACATACCAGTTGACCTTATAGCGGTCACTCGGTTTCTCTCCCAGAAAATGCAGCTGATGATCCTTCACGAACCAGCTGAGAATATCGGCCTCCTCATCCCGCGAATTGTATTCCTGCAGGATCTTTCCGGTATAAATGTCAATTTCATCTATGCGGTTGCAGGTACCGGAAGGATCAGTAATGCTTAGGAACAGATGCCCGGATGCTTCGTCAAACATCACCGCGTAATCATCGTAATGATCAATATAGGCGTATTCACTGATATTCAGCGCGATCGTTTCACCGGTGCTACTGTTCATCAGCATCGGCGGGAGATCCCGAAACGTGAACGTGCCGGATTCATCGTCGTTATTCAGCAATCCGTCCCCCTTCAGATAATATATTCCTGTATCCCCGAGGCGGAGAATATGCGTATAATAGATACTGCCGACGATTTTGCCGGACACTTCATCCGCAGGGCTGATCTTGTTCTGCGGGTGCAGCTCCTCCGTGGTGCCGTCGGAATAGATGCGCTTCAATCCGCCCGCATAGCCCTGCTGCACGGATTCCGTCTCCCAGTCGGCATAGTATATATCCGTTCCGCCGCTCATCAGATTCCCGTATTTGTTCAGCAGACAATCGCCCGTGTTATGCAGACAGCCTGCCTTCTGACAGATGAGATCCGGACTCGGTGCATTGAGCGGATCCAGCGCAGTTTTCCGTACCTTCCGGTTGCTTTGGATATAAATATACTCGTCGTCCTGCAGAATGCACGGATCACCCTCGGACGTCACAGGCCGAAGCAGACCCGTTCCGCCCAGAAAGTTCGTTTCTCCTGCGGAAACAGTGTTGTCCTCCTGATGCTCCGCCGGTGTCTCCGGAACCTCGAACGTGACTGTCGTGCCGGGTTCCGTCGTATGGAAAACGACCGCCTGCGTCTGAATGTCCGTGCTGTTGACGATGTCATTTGCGGTGAGCTCCGTGACGATGATCCCGCCGTCGGAGACAGCCGCGCCCGGCTGCGATGCGGCAATCTCATTATTATCGCGGTACAGCTTTAACGCAATGCCGCCGAATGCCAGCGCAAAGATCGCCGCGACTGCCGCAAGCCCTGCCGTGCCGGAACGGACGATACGGGACTGCTTCCCGCTTCCGTTTGCCGGCCTGCTGAGCACGACCGTTTCCGCTTCCGTATCCGGAGTTTCCGGCGGCGTGTTCCGGTAAGTGATCTTTTCGGGCATCGGGCTGCTTGTCAGGATCGCGTCGATCTCGTTTGCCTGTTCTTTTCCGTGCCGGTATTTCCATTCGGCTGCCTCTGCGATCTGACGCGCCGGCAGTCCGTCCATGATATCAAACAGATCCTGCTCGTTCACAGAAATCCCTCCTGTTCCAGATAATCCTTCAGTTTTTTCCGGGTACGGAGCAGTGTCATTTTGACCTTGCTCTCCCCGGCGCCGCATTCCGCCGCGACCTCCTGTACGGAGAGACACGACCAGTACCGCAGAATGAACATGACCCTTGTCTCTGCGGGCAGCGTATCGAGAAAGCGGCTGACCGCGCCGCTCAGTGCGCGCCTGTCAATCTGTTCCTCGGGGCGTTCCGGCGATGCGATGCATTCCGAAAGCTCCTCGAATGCGACCGCCGCCTGACCGCCGCCGCGCTTTTCACGGTGCTGTTCCTTCCGCTTATCGAGCGCGATCCTGCGGCAGACCGTCATGAAGAATCCGCCGAGGCTTTCGGGCTTTGCGGGCGGGATCTTATCCCAGAGCCGCATCAGCGCATCGTTCACGCATTCCTCTCCGTCCTGACGGCTGCCGGTCAGGTTCGATGCCATACCCAGCCCGAGGGCGCCGTATTTCGATTCCGTCTCCCGGATCGCCCGCTGATCGCGCTGATGAAACAACTGCACGATCTCGCTGTCCTCCAATATCTGCATAGCTTCACTTCCTTGTCGTGGTTTTCCGCGCGGTGAGATTTGCCTCTCTGAACATACTGACGACAGAATCCGTGTCCGCGTCACATCTTTTTATATCATACCATATTTTTTTGATTCTGTATAGCCCGGAGCCCGCCGGCAGCATACCGGTATTCACTATTCGTTATTCGCCATTCACTAAAACAAATTACAGGGAGAAGTAACCTTTCAGAAGCCGCCCCGCGGCGTGTACCGCGCAAATTGGGAGAGGTTCGCTAACCGCCCCCGGAGGAAATCGCCCGCGGGGGCTCCCCGCTGGGAGCAGTAACCTTTCAGAAGCCGCGATCAGCGGCGTGTACCGCGCAAATTGGGGGAGCTTCGCCAACCGTTCCCGGAGGGAAATGCCCGCGGGCGCTGCCCGCACCGGGCTCTACTGCCTGAAAGCGCGACTCCACTGTCAGTAGAATCCGCGCAGATACGTCATTCCCGCGGTAGAATCCCGCAGACTGCACCGTGGAGCGATTCTGCTGACCGTAGGTTGCATATTCCGCCGGAATCGGGTATGATAAGGGCAGAGAAACAGAAAGGGAGCGATTTCTATGACAACAGCAAAGCGCATTCCGCTGCGGGAACGCATCCTTCCGGACTACACCCGCGGCGAGGAGATCATGAATACAGTCACGCATATCATCGGTGGGGCGGTCGGCCTGCTGATCCTGATCGGCAGCGTGCTGATCGGCGCGGCGCACAAGGACCCGTGGGCGATCACCAGCGGCAGCATTTACGGCTTCATGACCTGCTGCTTATTCGTCATCTCCAGCGTCTATCACGGTCTGCCGGACGGCATGGGCAAGCGCGTCATGCAGGTCATCGACCACTGCACGATCTATTTCATGATTGCCGGCACCTATACCCCGGTACTGCTCGTCGGCATCCGGAAGGAATCCGCACTTGCCGCATGGATCGTATTCGGAATCGAATGGGGCTGCGCCGTTGCAGCCGCGGCGCTGACCGCGATCGACCTGAAAAAGTATAAAAAAATGAGCATGATCTGCTATCTGGCGATGGGCTGGGCGGTCGTCTCGATCATCGGCATGACGCTGCGGGTTCTGACGCTGCCGGGCTTTCTCTGGCTGCTGGGCGGCGGTCTCTGCTACACGGTCGGCGCGGCGTTTTACGGCCTCGGCAAACAGCACCGCTATATGCACGGCGTATTTCATCTGTTCGTCAACGCCGGCAGCCTCCTGCAGGCCGTCGCGATCCTGCGCTATGTCCTCTGAACAAGACTCTGACATTCTTCTCATATCCCACACGAAAGACCCGCATCCGTTTTGCATGGATGCGGGTCTTTCGTTTTATTCATTATTATGCGGGACTTTATCCGCAGAGCTTTCGTGCGTGCTCGGTACGGATCCAGTCCACGGTAAACGCGATGAACTCGGAATTGGTCATGCGGTGATTCTTCATCTGTCCGAAATGCCAGCTGAAGCGGCCGTCATTGTTCTCCCAAGCCTGCATGATCGCGTGCCGGATCGCACGCTCCACACGGGCAGGTGTACTGTGCACCTCCTGCGCGACCGCAGGATAGATCTGATTCATCATGATGCCGCTGCAGGTCGGCTTCTGCACCGCGATCAGAATTGCTGCGCGCAGATAGTAAAACCCGCGCAGATTCGCCGGGATCCCGAAGCTGTGCAGCAGCTTTGTGACCTCGATCTCCGGATCGGCAGCAGGAAGCTCCTGCTGCGCGGGCGTGATCCCGCAGAGCCGGTGGATCTCCCGCACGAGCGAGGCGGCGTTCTCCGGAAACGGGATGCATCTGACGCCGAGCTGTCCCAGCAGCCGCTCAATGTAGGGATCCTTCTTCTGACACAGCGCAAAGACCGGCAGCTCCGAAAGCTGCTGTGCCGCCTCCGTAAAATGCGGAAAATGCATCGTCGGGACCGTCAGATTCAGAATCAGGACGTCCGGATGCTCGAACCGCAGAGACTGCAGCATGTCATCATGCGTCTGACGGCGGGTGACCGCCCAGTCTCCGGCCTTCCGGAATGCAAAGGCTGCATTCACCGCAAACTGGTCGCCGATATCCCCTAAAAGTATGCGTGTTTGTCTTTCCATTTCTTTGTTTTCTCCTTCTCTGTGCTTGATTGAATGGTGCGTTTTTGTAAGGATATAACAATTATAGCAAACAAAAAAGCACGGCGTCAACCTGCACCGCAGAAATCATTGAGAGAACATGCGGGATTTTGTCGAATGATGTCGATTGAGCCGGATCGTCCGTCTTTTCCGGTGCGCTCCCGCATAGGATACACGGGAGGGATCGGAATGCGGAGCGTGATTCGAGCATGTCTGCTGACAGGACTGCCTGTTTCCGCTGCAGGCATGGCAGGGCTCACCGTCCTGCTGACCGCAGCGGATCTGCCGATGCGGCTGTATCCGGCGGCGGCCTGTATCCCGCTGCTGGCCGGCTGCTTCTGCGCGGGTTTTTCGGCAGGAAAGGCGCATCGCCTGCACGGCATCCGGTGCGGGAGCCTGTCTGCGCTGATGCTTGCGGCGCTCTGGTATGCGGCAGCCTGCGTCGCGGGCGGAACCATGCGCAGCCCGGTGCAGCTGTGTATTCTGCTCCCGGCGGGCGCTGCGGGCGGCATCTGCGGGGTGAATACCCGTCTGCCGCTTGTGAAGCGGCGCACGCATCTGCCGGCGCGGATCCGCGTCAGAACGGCACTGCTTCTGCGGCACCGTCCGCGGCGGGAAGCATCGGCAGAGACCGAAGCATGAAGCGGCCTTTTTTCAGGAGAAAATAAATTTTGCCTTTTCCGGCTTCTGATTCAGCAGCACAAAGGAAACCTGCGACTGAAACAGCGAGCCCGGCCATGCAGGGATCCGGCGGATGCTGTGGAGCTGTCCGCGGAGCTGCGCGACCAGATGATCCTGATCGCCGCCCGGATAGAGCGTCAGCA
Source organism: Oscillospiraceae bacterium (assembly GCA_017545185.1). Taxonomy (GTDB): domain Bacteria; phylum Bacillota; class Clostridia; order Oscillospirales; family Ruminococcaceae; genus Firm-04. The sequence continues at coordinate 15,377 of JAFWQJ010000005.1, forward strand.
GCGGCTCCCGCCCGAAGCGGAAATGCGTTTCCAGTCCGGCGGTCAGATCCGTCAGGACGACCCTGCCGAGCTTTCCGACAGCCAGATAAGCCCCCTCCAGCGTGGAAAGCGTCACGGTGCCGTCCTCCTCAAACAGCAGATACAGCGGATCCTCCGAGACAAGGAAGGCCGTGCCGAAGCATTTGAGCCAATAGGGGTGCCGCTCCTCCCAGACGGGCAGCGCACGGTCGTCGAGGTCGCGGTCAAACGCAGCGAGCAGCGCCGCACAGTTGACGATCGAGCAGTAAAGCCGTTCCGTAATGGACTGGTCGCGCACGACCTCATCATCATCAATCACCGCGCTCAGATGCTCCGCGCCGGAGAGCGCCAGCACATTGCAGATCTCGGTCAGGCTGCCGTGTTCCCATTCCCCGCCGGAAACAGGTCTGCTGCCCTTCAGCAGTCCCGTATAGGCATCGAACGGGATCGACTGCGTTTCCGCCGTGCGCTTTGCCCAGTCCGCAGCCGCGGTATATTCCGAGACCTGTGTGCCCTCCGGCATCCAGAAGATTTCGGCGGCGCGGCCCTCATAGCGCCGGTGCGCAGCGCCGTAACGGGAAAAATAGGTCAGCCCGCAGCTGTGCGGCGGACAGCAGATATCGGCAAGAAAATGCAGCGCGCGGGACAGGCTTTTCATGGCCGGATAATACTTTCCGGCGCGGTACAGCGCCAGCGCCGCACGGTACTCCGCATCGAGCATGGTCAGCGGAGAGGGCGACGGCGCGCCCTTGCCGTTGCAGTAGCCGCCGAGCACGGGATGCGTTCCGAGCGCTGTGCCGTCCGGCCTGACCGCGCAGTAATAATGCAGACCGCGTCCCTGCTGACGGTCTCCGAGCTTGTCGGGCGCGGCGGCCTCGCCGATCATCGCCTCCGCATCGCCCGCAGAAAAGCGCTTGGAGGCCGGATGCGATGTCTGTTCCAGCAGCAGCAGCGCCGCACGGACGATGCCGCAGTGCACAGACGGATATAAATGCTTATCGAGCTTTGCCAAAGTAAAAGGACTTCCTTTCTGTCTGGTTCTGATTGTATCATACCACATTTACCGAAAAAAAGCAAGCACCGGCGCGGAGCCCGCGCCGGCATTTCCCTCCGGGAACAGTTGGCGAAGAACGCCCAACAAGCGCGGTACACGCCGCGGGGCGGCTTCTTTGGCGTTATTGCTCCCTGTGCTGAAGCCGGGCGGATGTTCGGTCTGGCTCTTGCTCCGTTCGGCATGGTGTTCTCCTTTCGGACATGAAAAAAGCACCCTTTGCAGAGTGCTTGTGTGGTATTCAGTTACGGTTACATATCCATGATACCTTTGCAGTTCCCGCAGATCATGAAATCCACATTGCCAACTTTGCGCGGATACAGCTTCGGCACCTTTGTGCCGCACATCCCGCATTTCCCGGTCTGATTAGTGTTGCCGAGCTTTACGGGCGGAACAGGCGCGGTCAGCAGGTGTTCAAACATTTCCTTGTCAGTCAATCTGTTCACCTCATTTCTCCCCGCTCTGACTCCCGGAGCGGGTTTCTGCTGCAAAGCAAAACCGCCTTGATTACTCAGGGCGGTTTATTCTTCAACAATTTCAAAGCATTCCGGCGGAAAGAGATAATCTTCATCAAGCTCAGTCATGATGCGATACCAGCCTTTTTCTACAGAAAGAACCTCATAAACTTTTCCTGCGTCAAATGCTGTTCCAAGATATTGGGTTCCGGTATACTTGACTTTCATTCTAACCACCTCTTTATGAAGAAATCATGTTTGCCATATCCGTCACATTGAGACCAATGCAGTTCTGCATCGCGATACTCACCGTAAAAATCAACGGTTCCAATTCCTTTTGCATGTTGCCAATCTTCGACACGGCCGCCGAATTTCTTTGCATATTTCCATGCTTTTTCATACGGCTTTTTAACACCTTTGCCCGCAAAGACTTGGACATTTCGCAGACTTGTTCCTTCTGCAAGAGAGAAATGCTCACCAGTTTCCAAATCCATAATGTCATAGTTCTTGGCTTTCGCTCCAACAGAGCGACCAATCTCTATATCCGGTAATTTTATTATAGCAGGTTTTTGTCCTCCTGTCAATACTTTCAGCTGATGTTTCTCCTGCAAAGTCTCTGCCTGCTCTGCCGTCAGTCTGACCAGCTCCCCGGCACCCGCGCCCGGCTCCGGTGCTTCCCATTCCCGCTTGCTCCACACATCCCGCCGCTTGCGCCCGTTCTCGTAAGTAACAGAGCAGCCGCAGTTGTCGTGGCGGCGGTAAACGTCCTTCGGCTCGCTGTGGTATTCGTAGCGCCCGGCCATTGCAGAGCACCACTCGCAGCACTTGCCGCGGGGCGGTTTCTTTATCCGCCGAATTAAAAGCACAAACGCAAAAAGGACGCCATCAGATCAGCGTCCTTTTCCTGTTTGGTTATTCATCATCCCGCAGGCCGAGCTCAACAGCTTTTTCGTCAAAACAGGAAAATTTTTCGCCGTAATAATCATGGAACCACATATCCATCATCTGGATATAACGCTCATGCGGCTCACGCCAGCCCTGATCGACCGAGCCGGAGCCCCAGCGCACGATCTTGCAGTCCGGATACGTCTCCTGCAGCTGATTGATGCCGTCATAGCCGACACTCGTCGCCTCCATCCAGACGCGCTCCATCATCGGCGAATGCAGCAGCGGTTCGATATCGTAGATACCGCCGTTATAGCTGATATTGACATCGACCAGCTCATGCAGCTCGCGCAGCGGCGAAAGATCGTAGATCCGGTTCAGGAACAGCTCCAGATAATGCAGATGCTTCAGATTTGCAAGCGGCGAAATATCGTAGATGCAGTTGTCCGCAAGGATCAGCAGGCGCAGCTCGGGCAGACACTCGCCGATCAGCGAAATATCGGAGATTGACTGATGACCGAGATCGAGCGCGAGCAGATCGGTGCAGTATTTCAGCGGCTCGAGATTCCACGAGCCCATGCGCGGATAATCATAATGCACGATCAGCACGGAGAACGCAACGGCATCCGTGCGCAGCGACCAGCGGGAACCGAGATACACGCGCCAGACCACTCTGACCGGCCATTCCTCATTCAGTTCAGCCAGCCGCTCATAGGAGAGGCCGCAGTCGCAGAGAACGACCTTTTCGAGGTCGGGGAACTGCGAGATCGCCTCGCGGATCGCATCAAGCTCCTCGTCGGAGGTAATGCGCTGACCGCTCAGATCGAGCTCGGTGATCGAGGAATCGTATTCTGTATCATTATAAATGACCGTCCAGCCGAAGGAGACCTCCGGGAACAGCTTGCAGAGCTCTTTTTTATCCTCAATGGAAAGCGGCTGATCGTGCAGATCGACCGATCTGAGCTGCGGCAGAAGCGCGAGCTGATCCGTCAGGGACGCATCCAGTTTGGCATCGCGCAGATCGAGATGCTCGGTATTTTCGGGCACCTGCTTGCCGTAGATCTCGTATGTCCCGATCACCTCGAACGACACATCGGGATAGGCCTGACAGAGCCGCCGTTTTTCGGTCTCCGGGATCGTCTGCTTCCCGAAAATGACCGTGTGCAGATCGGAAAAATAATCCAGCTTCTGAATAAACGTATGCGTATCGGAATAGCCGCGCTTGGAGATATCGAGCGTCTCAATGCCGGCATCATAGGTCTTGTCGTCGATCGTCACGACGGTATGATACAGCAGCTCGGTATTCGGGAACTCCTGCCGGAACGGAACGGACTCCTCCGCCTCGACCTGAAATGTGCCGAGATCGGCTTTTTTCAGATTCCGGAAGCGGCGCAGATAGCTCTTGAGCGTATCGAGATCGGGGATCTCGCTGCCGCGGAACGCGACCTCCTCCGCAAAGATATTCTCCGGTTGTCCGAACATTTTGAAATGCGTATAGGTATAGCACCAGATCCCGAGACCGGCAATCAATACCAGTATCGCGATCAGCACGCCGACCAAGAACCGGCGTGTGCCCTTTTCGGCATCGCTGCCCTGCTCCGCAGCATGTGCACCCGTCTGCACGGCTTCACTTGCGCCCCTCATCTGAATCCGCTCCTGTATTCCCAATCTTTGAACTTCTGCCGGAAAACCGACGAAAAACCGATTGCTTTGCAATCGGTCTTTCTATTTTTTGGTTGGGACAGCAGGATTTGAACCTGCGAAATGCCAGAGTCAAAGTCTGGTGCCTTACCGCTTGGCTATGCCCCATCTTTTTTATTATATCACAGCGCGTATTAAAAATCAAGATGTTTACAAGAAAAAATCGCGGCAGAAAATGAAAAAAACCCAGAGCGAACTCTGGGTTTTGTGCCGGCATCGATCTATTTTCCCGGGCCGTCTCCAGCCAAGTATCTTCGACGCGAATGAGCTTAACTTCCGTGTTCGGAATGGGAACGGGTGGATCCTCATTGCCATTAACACCGGCTACTTTTACTCAATACCCTGAAAACTGAAAGCAAGTGAAACC
>JAFWQJ010000055.1 GCA_017545185.1 Oscillospiraceae bacterium
AGAGGGATAGGGGTTCAGGAAAGCGGGGGCTCGGGGGCGAAAACCTAAGGGGGAAGGGGGAATAAGCGAGCTTGCGAGTGCTCCCCCTTCTCCCTTGGGTTGTCACCCCCGTTCCATGGGGAGCAGCGGCCTTTCAGAAGCCGCCCCGCGGCGTGTACCGCGAAAAATGGGAGAGCTTCGCTCACTGTCTCCAGAGGGAAACGGCTGTCGGCCCTGCCGACCGGGGGCTCCCCGCGGCGGGCTTCAGCATTGGGAGAAGTTGCCTGACAGAAGCCGCTTTAGCGGCGTGCGTTCTGACTGCTGGGAGAGCTTCGCTCACCGCCCCCGGAGGGAAATGGATCCGGGCACTGCCCGGTGACAAATGTCATATTGGAAAGTGATTGGGGACACTGGCGGCGCGGCTCTGTTTGCGGTATAATGATGACATAACAGAAAAGGAGGTTCACTGTCATGAGTGAGACCGTAGTCAGAATCAACAATCTTGTCAAGCGTTACGGCGACCTTGTCGCGCTTGACCATTTCAGCCTTGAGATCCGCGAGGGCGAGATCTTCGGTCTGCTGGGGCCGAACGGCTCCGGCAAGACCACGACGATCAACTGCCTGCTGTCGCTGCTCTCGTTCGACAAGGGCGAGATCGAGATCTTCGGCAAAAAAATGTCCCCCGCCTGTTACGATATCAAGCGGGAGATCGGCGTCATCATGCAGAACGTCGCGGTATTTGACGAGCTGACTGTCTGGGAAAACATCGACTATTTCTGCGGCCTGTATATCCGTGACAAGGCACAGCGCAAACAGTATGTGGAGGAAGCCGTCCGGTTCGTCGGTCTGGAGGACTTCCTGAAATTCCGTCCGAAGAAGCTTTCCGGCGGTCTGCTGCGGCGGCTGAATATCGCCTGCGGCATTGCGCATAAGCCGAAGCTGATCATACTCGATGAGCCGACCGTCGCGGTCGATCCGCAGAGCCGCAACCGCATTCTGGAGGGGATCCAGTCCCTGAACCGGAACGGCGCGACCGTGATTTACACCTCGCATTATATGGAGGAGGTCGAGCAGATCTGCACGCGCATCGCGATCATGGACAAGGGCAAAAAGATCGCGGAGGGCACCAAGGACGAGTTAAAGCGCATGATCCGCAATACGGAGACGGTCACGGTCGAGATGCTGGAGCTGCCGGAGGACGTCCGCACGGAGCTGGCGGCGCTTCCGCATGTATATGATACGGCATTTGACGGCAAGGCACTGACGGTGAGCTGTTCCGGCGGCAAGCACAACCTGATCCGCATCCTCGGCGTGCTGCAGAATCATGAGCTGAGCTTCGGACGGGTCTATTCCGAGCTGCCGACGCTCAATGACGTTTTTCTGGAGATCACCGGAACAGCGCTGCGCGACAAGGAGGAGTGACCATGTTCCTGCACTGTCTGAAATATGAGCTGAAGACCTCGCTGCGCGCCCGGGATCTTATCATCTGGCTGATCCTGTTCCCGATCGTCCTCGGCACGCTGTTCAAGGTCGCATTCGGCTCGATCTACGAGAAAAATACGCTGTTCCGTTCCATTCCTGCGGCAGTTGTCGAAACGGCGGAGAACCCGTATTTCCGCGCTGCGGCGGATGCCGTTTCCGCGGGGGACGATGCGCTGTTTTTGCTCACGTATACCGATGAACAGACTGCGCTCGGTCTGCTGAAGAACAAGGAGATCAGCGGCATTCTGTATGCGGGCGATACCGTATCGCTGACCGTCGGCGGCTCCGGCATACAGCAGTCCATTCTCAAATCCTTTGTGGAGCAGTACGGCATTTCCGAAGCGGTCATCAGAAAGGCGGCGGAGCAGAACCCGGAAACGCTGCCTGCGGTGACAAAGGCGCTTTCCGCAGAGATCACCGCCTGCACCAGAGTTCCGCTGACGGACGGCAACACCGATCAGTTTATTCAGTTTTTCTACAATCTGATCGCAATGGTCGCGATCTTCGGTTCGATCACAGGCCTGCACATTGCGATCGACTATCAGGCAAATCTGTCGCTGCTCGGCGCAAGACGCAGCTGCGCGTCAGTCCCCAATGCCGTTTCGCGCTGTGCCGCGATCCTCGGCAGCTGGCTCACGCAGGCCGTCTGCATGGTCATCTGTGTCAGCTACCTCGCCTTTGTGCTGAAGATCGACTTCGGCAGCCGCCTGCCGCTGGTCTATGCTGCCGCGGTGCTCGGCGGATGCATGGGTGTAGCAATGGGCTTTTTCATCGGCGCGATCGGCAAACTCAGCCAGAACGCCAAGGTCGGCATTGCGATGACCGTTTCCATGACCTGCTGTTTCCTGAGCGGTCTCATGATCGGCAACATGAAAGCGATCCTCGCAGAAAAAGTGCCGTGGGTCAATGCGGTCAATCCGGTCGCAGTGATCTCGGATTGCTTCTACTGTCTCAATCTGTACAGCGATTACCGCCGGTTTACCGTTAAGATCATCACCATGCTGATTCTGACGGCAGCCTTTACGGTGCTCGGCATCATCCTTTCGGGGAGGAAGAAATATGCAAGTATTTAAGACATTTCTCAAGGTACTGCGCAAGCATTTGGGCATCGCCACGCTTTATGTCGTCCTTTTTATGGCGGTCGGTGCGGCCATGACACTCATGGATGACTCCCGGCAAATGTTTGAGCAGACCAGACTGGATATCTGCGTCTTTGACGAGGACGGCACGCCGGAGAGCAAGGCGCTCTGTGCGCTGATCGGGCAGAAGCACAACCTTGTCACGCTCGAGAATAACGATGACGTCATTCTGGATGCGCTGTATTATGAGCGCGTCAATTCTGTGCTGACGATCAAACGCGGTTACGGAGAAAACCTTGCCGCCGGCGATACGGAAGGGCTGCTGGAAAGCCGGCATTTTCATGAGAGCTATTCCACGGTCTACATCGAGCAGTTTCTCAACGAATATGTCGGCACGGTGCGTGCGTTTATCGCAGGCGGCGATTCTCCTGCGGATGCCATCGCACATGCAGAGGCGGCATTTGCAAAGGAAGTATCCGTGAATACCGCAGATTTTGAGCCGACCCGAAGCAGCGATTCACAGAATAAAACAGCGCTGTATTTCCGTTATCTGCCCTATCTGATCTTCTCCGTGCTCATGAACGTGCTCTGCCCGGTGCTGCTGGTGATGAACAAAAAGGAGATCCGCAGCCGCACGGACTGCTCCGGCATCCGTCCCGGCCGCTTTACCGCAGAAGTTTTTGCCGGGACCGCGCTCTTTGTCATCGGCATCTGGCTGCTGTTTGTCGCAGCATCCGTTCCGGTCAACGGCTGCATGTATCATGGAAGATTGTGGCTTGCAGTCCTCAACAGCTTTGTATTTACGCTGTTTTCCGCAGCATTCGCGCTGCTGGTATCCTCGTTTTCGCCTGCCCCGAACATCATCAACATCATCACGCAGATCGTTTCGCTCGGCATGTGCTTCCTGTGCGGCGTGTTTGTCGATCAGTCCATGCTCGGCGACGGTGTCCTGTCGGCGGCGCGGTTCCTGCCGGCATACTGGTACATCCGCGTGAACCGGATGCTGGAAGGCGCAGAGGTCTACGACGGACAGTTTGCGGCAAAGGCCATCGCGATCGAAGCGGCGTTTGTGGTCGTGCTGGCGCTTCTCACGGTGATGCTGCGCAAGTCGCATATCCGTACCCCCAAGCCGCAGAGCAAACCCGCAGGCGTATGAACGGGCATTCCGACTGAATATGATAATAAGAGGCACCGGTGCAGCGCATCGGTGCCTTGTTTATCCCCCCATCGGAGCTCCTTCGTATGTATGGGAGTTTCGCTCGTTGCGACGAGCGACGGGGGCTCTGCCCCTCGACCCCGCAAACTTTCGATATGGATGCAAATCGTTCGCCTAACGCCCGACCGGCTATGAAAAAGGACGCCGATTTTCGTATCAGCGTCCTTTTTGTTATTCATAACGGGGTCTGGGGACTAGTCCCCAGCGGGGTTTGGGGCGCAGCCCCATTTGAAATCATCGCGGAGCGATACCGCTTTCAGCGCAGCCGGATGCGGATCTCGCCGGTCGAACGCCACTGCTCCGAGCCGTCGCTGTACCGCACCAGCAGCCGCAGATCGTCGTCAACAGCCAGCGCAGTCGCTTGGCGCTCAATGCCGTTTTCGTTCACGGTGATCGGCCTTCCGAGCACGCAGAGCCGTTCACGGTAGCCGCTGAGATAGCCCTTCTGCGGCAGATTCCGGTATTGCCGCAGGAGTGCCGCAGTCAGCGCGGCGGCTGATTCCGCGAAGGTCTCCGCGGAACCGGCGTCCTGCGGAAAGACCGCCCCTGCGATCTCCTGCAGCTCTTTCGGGAAGCCGCCCGCCGGCTCGGTCAGATTGATGCCAATGCCGACGATCACGTATTCCGGCACGGAATCCGCCGAAAACTTCGCTTCTGCGAGGATGCCGCAGATCTTTTTTTCATGCAGCAGCAGATCGTTCACCCACTTGATCTGCACCCGCTGCCCGCTGCACTGCTCGACCGCCTCTGCAGCAGCGACCGCTGCCATCGGCGTCAGCGCGAGCACATCCCCCGCGCTGATCTGCGGCCGCAGCAGCATACTGAGATACAGCCCGGACTGCGGCGGCGAATAAAACTGCCGTCCCTGCCGGCCTTTGCCTGCGGTCTGCTGCCGGGCGGCATACACCGTAAATTCCGGCGCGCTCTGTTCTGCGGCGTCCCGCAGCAGGTCGTTCGTCGAGGTCACCGTATCGAAAACATGCAGCTTTGCGTCTTTGGCATCCGCCGGCAGACAAGCCGCGATCATGCGGGTCAATTCCGCTTCTTCATGATACTGTTGCTCCATTCGGATGCTCCCGCGTTCAGGTCCTGATATTCAGCCAGAACTCGCCCTCAAACGGAGCGGTCTGCTCCGGTCTGGAATAGCCGTCCGTGATCGCGGTCCCGCTGATCTGAATATGCAGCTGACCGCCCTCTTTTCCGAGGATCTTCAGTTTATAATGCATCAGCGGCTCGTGCTCAAAGACATACAGCGTGTCCTCGCGTTCTTCGGCTTCTTCGACGTTTTTGACCTCAAACTCCATGCCGATCATGTCGTCAATTTGATCCGTTCCGGTCGCAAATTCGCCGGTGATCAGCTCCGGAGAGATCTCCTCATCGCCGAACAAGCCCTTCTCAAACCTGACGTCAACGGACAGCGTCTTGGTGATGACGTCTCTTTCCTCGTCGATATCCTCGTCGTTATCGAAGATAAAGACCGCTGTTTCCCTGCAGTCTTTGACGGCGAATTTGTATCCGCCCAGAATCAGTGTGCCTCTCTGAACCCCAGCCATGATAAAGCCTCCCTTGCATATTATGTTTTGTTTCCGGTATGCGCTCTGTCACGGCGGCATATCCGCCGGACGATCAGCGAACCGTACAGAAACCAGATATAGAAATACCAGAAAACGAGCGTGACGGCCGGATAATCCGCACCGGCGAGCTTCATGATGAACGCAGTCACGATCATCACCAGTGAGATGATATGCGGCAGGATATGCCGGTCTTTTTTATCTGCAATCAGATGCAGAATTGTTGCGGGCATGAACGTATAATCCATGCAGATGACCAGTATGCCGACAAAGCCGTACCATTTCAGCGTCATGCCCTCGTAGAATACGCCGGCGATCGCCAGCGTCGTGCAGACGAACACGATGATATCGGCAGCGGGAATGATTTTCTGTAATCTGTTCATGATTTACTTATTCTTCTTATAATCGCGGTGATGCAGGATCACATGCATATCCGCATCCCGGAGCTCTGCGGAAATGAGCTCCGCAAAGGTCACGGAGCGGTGCTGTCCGCCGGTGCAGCCGAATGCAACGACCAGCTGCGGCCTGCCCTCGCGGATGTACAGCGGGATCAGGAATTTCAGCATCTGCGTGATCTTATCAAAATACTCCTGCGATTCCGGCGCATTCATGACATATTCCTGCACGCACTGCTCGACGCCGGTGTGCTGCTTTAATTCCTCGACATAGTAGGGGTTCGGCAGGCAGCGGACGTCAAAGACCAGATCGGCTTCGAGCGGCACGCCGTACTTGAACCCGAAGCTCATGACCTGGATCGGCATGGCATCGGTGACGCGCTGCAGGAAATGCGTCTTGACCTGCTCTTTCAGCTGTGCCGCGGTAATGAGCGAGGAATCCAGCGGGAAATCCGCCGTTGCGCGGAGCACCTGCAGCTCCTCATGCTCAAAGCGGATCGCCTTTTCGAGGTCGCCCTCAAACTTGCGCACCGCGACCGGGTGACTTCTGCGCGAGGTGCGGAAGCGCTTTAAGAGCACCTCGACCGATGCCTCCACGCAGAGCATGGAAAAGCGCACCTCATTCTGATACTGCGCCTGCATCGCGCGGAATACCTCTGCCAGCTCGGAATAGCGGTGACAGGAGCGCAGGTCAATGACGGCCGAAGCGCGGGAATACCGCCCGCCCTTGTCGAGACAGTGCCGCACGAACGGCTCCAGCATGGCAAGCGGCAGATTGTCCACCGCATAATACCCGATATCCTCCAGCGCATCGAGCGCGCTGGTCTTTCCGGCACCTGCCATGCCGGTCACTAAGATCAGTTCCATCATTTTCGGTTTGTGTCCTTATATTTTTTGCGGCTTACGCAGCAAGCGCAAGCCGCTTCTTTTCCTTTTCACGGTTCAGGCAAAATTCTTTTCTCTGTCCCGGTTCAGCGCGTCATATATTTCTCCATTGAGTTCCGGCTCGAGCCCGCGCCGGAAACCGAAGTACACGAGCCTGCCGTCTCTGACGGTCATCTCAATCTCGCTGTCCTCTATGTAAGCCCATTTGCAGGAACCCTGCAGCGTATATTCGGTCTGCCCGTCCTGCTGCGGCGGTTCGATCACGATCCAGTCCATGCAGAAAAACTGCAGCATGTCACCTGCGGGCGTATCTGCCGTAATTTGCCGCACGGGGAGCGAAGGCGAGAAATCGCTGTCAAATTTTGCGCCCAATGTACGCTGCATCTTTTCGAGGAAATACAGCGCGTGCCGTTTTGCCGCCTCACAGATCTCCTGCCGCAGCCGCTCCGGCAGATTGACAACTTCATGGATACAGCGGCGCACAACGTCCTCCCGCACTTTCTCTGCCCTGATATCAAGCGTCTCGTCAAAAAACGGACAGTAAAACGGCTCCTTCGGAAAATTATAGGGCTGTTCCTCCGTCACATATTCCTGCCAGAGTTCCTCACCGCGGTACAGCTTGGCATTATGCCATGCGCCGTCTCCGGAATCGACCGTTCCGTCTGTCAGCACGGCGATCGTGCAGGCCGCCGCAACATAGAAGCTCCGGCCGGTGCCTTCCAGTGCTCTGCTTTCCACGCACCGGCTGTTCACATAAATTATTTCATCGGAAATGTCAAAGGCGGTAAGCCCTCTGTTTATGAATACCCCGTCAAAGCTGCTGATGCGCTTGCCGCAGTGCCGGACTTCCAGCGCATCCGGATCAAACGGAAACATTTTTTGCAGCGCATCCAGAAATTCTTTGACCGTGATCTCGCGGTCATTCGACGGATGCAAAGAAAATGTACGGCTCATTGCAGGCTCCTTTCTGTAGGCCGGTTCCGGTCAGCGTCCGATGATCTCCGGTTCCAGTTCGAGCACAAAGCCGGTCTGTTCTCTGACAACCTCCTGCACATGACTGCATACTGCCATGACATCCGCGAAGGTCGCGCCGCCGCGGTTCACGACAAAGCCTGCGTGCTTCTCGCTGACCTGCGCGCCGCCGACCGTATAGCCTTTCAGGCCGCATTCGTCGATCAGCTTGGAGGCATAGCTGCCTTCGGGACGCTTGAATGTGCTGCCCGCGCTCGGAAATTCCAGCGGCTGCTTCGATCTTCTTCTGCCGAGCAGATCCTGCATTTTGGCGCGGATCTCATCCTGATTGCCATGCTCCGGTATGACGGAAGCAGTCAGCACGGTCCAGTCCTTCTTCATGAAAATGCTGTGCCGGTAGCTTAATTCCAGTGCCTCTGCGGGGACAGTGCGGATTTCGCCCGCTTCGTCGAGCACGGTCACGGAGAGCAAAATCTGCGACATTTCGCCGTCGTAGGCGCCCGCGTTCATATAAACCGCACCGCCGACCGTGCCCGGAATGCCGTAGGCAAATTCCAGCCCCGTGAGACAGTGCTCGAGCGCAAACAGGCAGAGCTTTTTCAGCGAGACACCCGCCCCGCAGGTGATGATGCCGTCCTGATAGGTGATGCGCTCTGCAAGCGCACCGCCGAACCGCAGCACGATGCCGTCATAGCCTTCGTCCGGGCAGAGCAGATTGCTCCCGCGCCCGATCAGGCTGTACGGGATCTGATTTTCGCGCAGATACGCGATCACCGTCTTGGCTGCCGCTTCATCGGGCAGCGTGACGAGTGCGGCACAAGGCCCGCCGATCTGAAAGGTCGTCAGGGAAGAAAGCGGCACCTGCTGTTCCAGCGAGGCACCGCAGTCAGCGCAGATTTTTGATAATGCATCAGGATTCATAGGGTTCCCCTTTCTCTGTCTCCTCGGTAAAGACAATGCCGCGCTTTCTGTGCGCCATGTCCATGACGCGTTCCGCATCGAGATTGACGATCAGCTTTTCCGGAAAATCAAGATCCCGGAGCAGCTGTTCCGCGATCGGCGTTTTGCCGACCAGTCCCGCATAATGCGCATCGGTATTCAGCACGATCGGGATCTCGTATTTTTTGCAGAGCGCATAAACGGTCTTGCCGTTTTCGAGCGCGCCCTTTTTCCACTGCAGCGAGCTCTCGTTGATCTCGACCAGCTTGCCCGCTTCCTTAAAAAGCTTCAGCACCGGCTCATAGTCAAACGGGAACAGCGCGGTCGTCGGATGCCCGATCACATCAACGAGCGGGTTCTCGCAGACCTTTCTGTAGCCCTGCGTGACCAGCTCTTTTGTCAGCGGGAAATTGACGCAGGAGCCGTGATAGGACGCAATGACCCACTCGCAGAATTTCAGCTCATCGGCGTTCATGTCCAGCGTGCCGTGTTCGTCCATGATGTTCGCCTCGACGCCCTTCAGCAGCCAGACGCCGCTGATTTTCCGCGGAAGGATCTTATAATTGTGGAAATGCCAGACATGGGGCGCATCGGGCGCACCGGGGCCGTGGTCTGTGATGCCGAGCAGCTGCACGCCGGTCTGTGCGGCAGCCGCGGCCATTTCCGCGATTGTGGAATATGCATGTGTGGATGCAATGGTATGCGTGTGCAGGTCTGCACGGATCTGAAAATGCTCTGTCATCGGATACCTCAGAACGCGTCGAAATCCTTGATGATCTCTTTGCCCTGCATAGATTCCAGACCGAGATTGTGCAGCAGCTCCTCTGTGGCGTTATAGCCCATTTTCTTCTGACGGCTGTTCATGGCGGCGACCTCCATGATGACAGCGGTATTTCTGCCCGGCTTGACCGGGATCGTCATGGACGGCACCTTGACGCCGAGGATGTTTGCGTATTCCTCATCGACGCCCATGCGGTCGTAGTCCTTGTTGGAGTCCCACGGCTCCAGCTCAATGATGAGGTCGATCTCCTGCTGGAGCTTGACCGCGCCCATGCCGAACAGTCTGCGGACATTGATGATGCCGATGCCGCGCAGTTCGAGGAAATGGCGGATGTTCTCCGGCGAGGTGCCGACCAGATTCGTATTCGAGACCTTGCGCAGCTCGACGGCATCGTCCGCGACCAGACGGTGACCGCGCTTGACCAGCTCGATCGCGCATTCGGATTTGCCGACGCCGCTCTCACCGGTGATGAAGATGCCCTCGCCGTAGATCTCGATCAGAACGCCGTGACGGGTCACGCGCGGTGCGAGATGCAGGTTCAGGAACGACAGCAGATTCGAGGTGAAGTGCGAGGTCGATTCCGCGGTACGGAGCACCGGAACGGCGTACTTCTGTGCGAGCGTCAGCATCTCCGCAAAGCAGGGGAGACCGCGGCTCAGGCACAGGCATTTGATATGCTGCGCGAACAGGGCGTTCAGATGCTCGGCGCGCTCCTTTTCGTCGATCGTGGAGAGATAGGCAAACTCCATTTTGCCGATGATCTGGATGCGCTCCGGATTGAAATATTCGTAAAAGCCCATGAGCTGCAGGCCCGGACGGGTGATGTCGTTTTCTGAAACCAGAATCTCGGCGGGGTCACCGGGGCAGTAAAGCACCTCAAGACGGAACTCGTCAATGATCTGTTTCAGTGTGACGGTAAAGCGTTCAGCCATGATACTTCCTCCTTAAAAATATTATAAGTGTATACCCGTATATCATACCACAAATCCCGGAAAATTGCAAGTGTTCTGTGTAAATTTCACAAAAATTTCGCATTTTGTGCAGAGCAAATCCGAAGAAAACCAGAAGCCCGAAGGCGGAGCTTTCGCTGCCTTCGGGCTGATCCTGCTTATGTTAATCCTGCGGGATGCCGTTCACAAAGTTCCATTCGTCGTCCGGATCGTAATCCCACCACGGAGAATTGCCGTCGAAGCCGCCGAGATACAGCACCCTGTCGCCGCGGATGATGATCTCAAGGCCGTGTTCCGGCTCCCAGTCCGCATGGCCGCTAAGCCGGTAGGCGGGGATGTGTTCATCCTCCGGCGTTTCAATCTGCATGGAGGTGACCCCGAAATACTTGACAAACTCCGCTGCGGGGGTCTCCGGCGTGACGGGCGGAAATTCGCCGGGGTCATACTGCTCGCCAGCCGCTTCTTTGCACAGTTCCATGAAGTGCAGGCAGTACCTCTTTGCGCCCTCCGTGATGACGCCGATCATGCGCGCCGGCATATTCTTCAGATGATTCGCGCAAAGCTGTACGTAATCGCCGCTGATTGTCTCGTCATCCGGTTCCAATGCAATTTCCGAGCCGAACGCTTCACAATACCACGGCTCCGGCGTGCTGCCGGCAGGCTGATCTGTTTGCTGACGCGCCTGCCCCTGCAGCTGCAGCCTGATCTGTTCCAGCCGCGGGTCGGTCAGCCCGTCCGCAATCAGCTCGGTCAGCAGCCAGCGGTTGCCCATGACCGGGAGCGCGTTCTTCGGCAGTTCTGCAGGGCGTCTCCTGCGCGCCCGGATATGATAGATGCCGTACTGTTCAATTTTGCTGTACGGCACCGCCGTGCGCGGGCTCAGCCATTCGAGGCGGCCGGGTTCATCGGAAAACTCCTGTGACTGCGGCCATACCGCAGCGGCATAATCAATGCTGCAGCGCAGATTCTCACCGAGCACCATGCCGCCGCTGCAGGATTCCTTTGCAAGAATCAGCAGCTCCGTTGCCCGCGGAAAATAATGCGCAGCAAATTCGTCAAATTCCTGTCCGGAAACCGTCAGCATCTCGTTCATCGCCGGGAACCTCCTTTGCATCGGGCTGCTTTCGGAACAGCCGGTTTACTCCGCCGACTCCTCAGAGGACGCATCCTCCGCGGGAGCAGCCTCGCCGCCCTCTTTTCCGAAGATGATCGGAATGGACTTGCCTTCCTTATCATAGAATGTGATATTGTCGATGTAGAAATCCGCGTCGTTCTTCTGCGGCCAGCGCATGATGACGAGCGTCGTGCCGTCGTCGTTTGCGGCATAGCCGTTTGCGGGGATCTTGTTGCCGGGGACGTCCGTCTCGATGCGCCATGTGTGCTCCGGGAACTCCCAGTCCTCATGCTTGAATTCGTAGTGCGTTGCCCATGTGTTCTGCGTGACATTGCCGTCGGCGTCCTTGCCCTTTTCCGAAGCAAGATTGCCCGCCAGCGCACCGAGAAAATTGCCGACGACCAGCGATTCGGATCCGTCGTCGTTCTTCCAGAGCTCATTGCCGACGCAGGTGAAATCGACGCTGATATGTCCGATATCGCCGATCCGTGCCTTGTCGATCATCTTCGGCAGATTGAACACGATCTTCGGCACGCCGAAGTCGGAGGCCGGGTCATCGCGCAGAACGTGTACCTTGAGCTTCTTGTCGCCTTCAAAGTCCACAACGGAAAGCTCGATATCGGCTTCGTCGCCGCCCTCGCCCATCTGGTGACCGGAGTACATCTCGCCGTCCTCAAAGGTGATCGCATTCGGATCGACCGCGCCGACATCTCTGGACGGCGGCTCCTTGACCTCCTCCTCGGACGATTCCTCAGAGGATTCCTCGGAAGCTTCGTCAGATTCTTCGGGTGATGCGGTCGTCTCCGCGGCGGAGCTTTCGGCATCCGTCTGCGAAGTACCCGGCTGCGGTGCTGCGGTGCATCCGCAAAGTGTGACGGCTGCAAGCAGCGCGATCATGATTTTTGTTTTCATAACGGTTCCTCCCCGTAACGGTTTCATATTCCCTGCCGGTGAGCCCGGCATGTTCATTATAGCATATTACACACAGAATATCAATGGGAGAGCAGCAAAAAGTTTCAGAGGATGCTGTATAGGAGCGAAAACGGCTGTCGGCCCTGCCGCCTTTCAATGGGAGAAGTGAAGCCAAAGAAGCCGCCCCGCGGCGTGCAGTAAAGATTGTTAGGAGATGTTCGCTCACCGCCCCCGGAGGAAAATGGAAGCGGGCACTGCCCGCCGGGCTTCAGCGCTGGGAGAAGTGAACTATCATAAGCCGCGTTTAGCGGCGTGTATTTGGATTGTTGGGAGAGCTTCGCTCACCGTCCCCGGAGGGAATCGCCCGCGGGGGCTCCCCGCCCGCTCAGTCTGAGATGCCGCTGTACTTCACCCACAGAAATGCATCATCCTTCAGCGCGATCCAGCCTTTTCCGTCATAGCCGGTGCAGCGCGCTTCCCCGATGTCATAAAGCTTTGCATCACGAAAATCCGAAAGCATGGCCAGCGCTTCGGGCGGCATCTCATAGCGCCTGCGTTCCTGTGTCTGACCGTCACAGATTTCGTTATCGCAGATGTATCGGATCATGTCATCCATCCTGTCTTCCGTCAGTGTGACCGTCTCGTATTCCAGAGCGTCCCAGACCGGTACGCCCCACCATGTTTTGAATTTGTCGCGCCTTTGTTCATCGTCCTGCCATTCCCCGTCAGCATCCCAGCCCTCATAAAGTGTCTCCGCAGCGATCAGCACCTGTGCAGCGGCTTCGGCAAAATGCGCACGGACAAAGCCCTGTTCAAACCGGAACACGGCGATGCACCAAAACGGATCGGTAACCCCGTGAAAGCCCCGCGGTATGCGAAGACTGAGATGCTTGGTATCTGTTTTCGCCCAGTGCATATCTGCCGCGATCTCTGCAAGCCGTTCAAAGTCCTCCAGAAAACGCCGGATGCACGCAAGCTGTTCTTCCGTCATTGCCGGCCTCCTATTTCCTTCACAGAATCTTTTTTACTATGCCTTAGCAGGCTCTGTGCAGTTTTTTTCAAAGATCGAAATCACCTCCCGCATCAGATCAACGGAAAGCTCGCCCTTTTTCAGGCGAACCGCGACAAAATACGGCGGGTTCTTGTCGTTGAAATTGATGCGGTCGTAATAGGCCTGCATGAGTGCCGCAAGCTGTCTGCCGTTCGGCTGCGTGATAAAGAAGAACAGCGCGCCGCGCTTCTGCGTGATCTCGGAGATGCCGAGCCGCCCCGCGGTATTGCGCAGCAGCGAGGCACCGATCAGATTCAGCAGGCTCTGCGGCGGATCGCCGAAGCGGTCGATCAGCTCGTCGATCAGGTCGGACTGATCCGCCTGCGTCTCGACGAGCGCGATCCTGCGGTAAATCTCCAGACGGGACGTCATGCTGGAGATATAGTCTTCCGGAATGTGCGCCTCGACCTGAATATCAACGGTGCAGGCGGGCAGCTTTTTCGGCTCGCCCTTTTCCTCCGCGATCGCTTCATTGAGCATTTTCAGGTACATCTCATAGCCGACCTGCTCCATCTGTCCGTGCTGCTGACCGCCCAGAATACTGCCCGCGCCGCGGATCTCGAGGTCGCGCATCGCAATGCGGAAGCCGCTGCCGAACTGCGTAAATTCGCGCATCGCGTCAAGGCGCTTTTCCGCGACCTCCGTCAGCGAGCGGTTCGGCTGATACGTGAAATATGCATACGCTCTGCGGTTGGAGCGTCCGACTCTGCCGCGGAGCTGATAGAGCTGCGAAAGTCCGAAGCGGTCGGCCTGCTCGAGGATCAGCGTGTTGACATTCGGCACATCGACGCCCGTTTCAATGATCGTCGTGCAGACCAGAATGTCGATCTCATGCTCGACCAGCTGCTTCCAGATATCGCTGATCTCCAGCTCGGTCATTTTGCCGTGCGCATAGCCGATGCGCGCATCCGGCAGCATATCCTGCAGCTTGGCCGCGCACTGACGGATCGTCTCCACGCGGTTGTGGATGTAGTACACCTGACCGCCGCGCTTTAACTCGCGCTGGATCGCCTGCACGACCAGTCCGGCATTGTATTCGAGCACGAAGCTTTGCACGGGATATCTGTCCTGCGGCGGCTCCTCGATCACGCTCATATCGCGGATGCCGGAGAGCGCCATGTTCAGCGTCCGCGGGATCGGCGTTGCAGAGAGCGTCAGCATATCAACACCGTGGAACGCCTCTTTGAAGCGCTCTTTGTGCGCGACGCCGAAGCGCTGCTCCTCGTCAATGATCGCAAGGCCGAGCGCGGCAAATTTCACATCCTTTGAAAGCAGCCGGTGCGTACCGATCAGCAGGTCTATGGTGCCGTTCGCGGTCTTTTTGAGGATTTCGGTCTGCTGCTTTTTCGTGCGGAATCTGGAAAGCAGCTCAATGTTGATCGGCACCGATTCAAAGCGGCGCAGTGCCGTTTCGTAATGCTGATGCGCAAGCACGGTCGTCGGCGCGAGCAGCACGCACTGCTTGCCGGAGAGCACGCATTTCAGCGCGGCGCGGAATGCGACCTCGGTCTTGCCGAAGCCGACGTCGCCGCAGAGCAGCCGGTCCATCGGATGCTCGCGCTCCATGTCCTTCTTGATCTCGTCCGCTGCACGGAGCTGATCGTTCGTTTCGATATACGGGAAGCGTTCCTCAAAATCGTGCTGGATCTCGTCATCCTGATCGAACGGAAAGCCCTTTGCCTTTTCGCGCGCCGCATAGAGCCTGATCAGCTCCGCCGCCATATCCTTGACGGCTTTTTTTACGTTGGTACGCGTTTTCTGCCACTCCTGCGAGCCGAGCTTGTTCAGCTTGACGGACACATCGTCCTTGCCGCCGATATAGCGCGAGACGAGATCAAGCTGCGTGACCGGCACATAGAGCACATCGCTGCCCGCGTATTCGATCGTGATATAGTCCTTGGTGATGCCCTCCATTTCAAGCTTTTTGATGCCCTTGAACCGCCCGATGCCGTGTCCGGCGTGTACGACGAGATCGCCCTCGGAGATCTCCGAAAGCGCACGGATCTCCTGTCCTTTTTTGAATCTGCGCTTTTTGAGCACGGTGCTCTGCGCCTTGCTCTGCGCAATGCAGGCGTACTGGATCGCCGGGTATTCAAATCCGGCGGAAAGGCCGCTGCGCATCAGCAGGACCTTGCCCTTTTCCGCTTTGGAATCCGCATCCGCGATCGCGCAGGTAATGCCGCTCTGCTGCAGATCCTGCTGCAGGATCGGGAGCGTTTTCTCGGTGCCGCCGCAGACCATGACGCGGTAGCCGCGCTTGCAGAGCTCGGTCAGATCCTCGGTCAGGATGCGCGTGCTGCCGCCCCACGGGGCATTCTGCGTCGCCTCGACAGAGAGCATTTTCTGGAACTGAAAGCTGCTCGTGCTGCTGAGAAACGCGTTCATGCAGACGAGTTTCCTTTCCTTTGCCTTTGCGAGCACGGTATTCGCATCGAGATAATACGACGCAAGCTGCCGGCAGAGCGTGCCGTCCTCGATCATCAGCTTGACGTCCTCGGTATATCTGGCCTGCAGCCCCTGCCACGCGTCAAGCAGCGAGCCCGTCTCACAGAGGAACACGCCGCCGTCACAGTAATCGAACAGCGTCGCTGTCTGCGGATAGATCAGCGGAAAATACATGTCGATATTGAGCAGCGAAACGCCGCTGTCGAGCTTGTCGGCATCTGCACGGAGCTTTTCCTTCAGTTCCGCAGCGTGCTTGCCGCGCACCTGCTTTGCCAGCTCGCGGATCGCTTCTGAGAGGGCTGCCGTATCGGGCAAAGCCTCAACAGCCGGTGCGATCTCCGCGGTATCAAAGCTATCCGTTCTGCGCTGGGTCTCCGGCTCGAACCACGACATGCTGTCGATCTCGTCGCCCCAGAACTCGATGCGCACCGGCAGCGGATTCTGCGGCGAAAAGATATCGAAGATCGCGCCGCGCACCGAGAACTGACAGGGCGCATCGACCTGCTCCGTTCTCGCATAGCCGAGCGCGGTCAGCTTTTCGGTCAGTGCCTTCTGGTCGATCGTATCCCCGCGGGCGATGTGCAGCGTATTCCCGGTCAGGATCTCCTGCGGCAGCGTGAACTGCATCG
The DNA here is from genome assembly GCA_017545185.1 of Oscillospiraceae bacterium. GTDB lineage: Bacteria > Bacillota > Clostridia > Oscillospirales > Ruminococcaceae > Firm-04. The sequence goes on from JAFWQJ010000055.1 coordinate 16,401, forward strand.
CTGCCTCTGCAGAAGCCGCAAGTACGCGGCATTTCCCGCTGCATACCGCGGAAAGTGCCGTGATTCTTAATTGCTCGTATTCTCTTGAAATGCCGGCGGCATCGAGGAAATTCAGTTCCTTTGCGGGGTAGGGATAGGCCGCCCGTTCGCCCGCCATAAAGTTGATATCCTCGCAGAGCTGACGCGCCGCGGCCTCATCGGCAACGACCGCGAGCACCGGCGCATCCTGCGAAAGCGTCAGCAGGATCTGCGCACGGTGGATCTGCGAAACGCCCGTCAGCGAGACCGGCGTGATGCCCTTTCCGAGTGCAAGCCGCAGCTCCTTGACCGCAGGCAGCTTTTCCGCTGCTTCTGTGAAAAATTGCATGATCTCTCTCCCCTGTATGCCGGATTTTTCCGCCGGCACGTTCAGGGGATATCCGAGCGGATACCCCCTGTGTCATCAATCAGATTTCTTTGTCGTTTCCTTGACTTTCGCGGTCGTCGCAGTCGTCTTTGTGACGTCCGTGCCGTCCGTTCCGGTACCGGTTCCGGTGACGTCCGTTTCCGCAGGCGCGGTCGTATGCGCGGGTTCCTTCTCCGTGTCATCGCCGCGCAGCAGCTGCCGGATCTTCTCCTGCTCCTGTCTGCGGGCAAATTCCTCCGTATCCTCAAAGCGGAAGCCCATTTTCTTCGCGAATTTCTCCGCCGTGGATTTCGGCTCGCCGTAGATGATGCCGCGGTAGAAATCCTTGTTGGAGCCGGTCGGCTTGTTGCTGACCGTCGATTCCTGCGCCGGGATCGTGCATTCCGGATTTTTGAACAGGATCGAACGCAGGTCGGGGCAGTCGCAGAAGGCGTATTTGCCGACGGACTTCACGCTCTCCGGCAGAATGACCGTTGTCAGCCCCTCGCAGGAATAGAACGCGTAGTCCGCGACCGCGACGACGTAATCCGGCACGGTGACCGTTCCGGTGCAGCGGCGTCCGGCGTCGTAGACTCTGCCGTTGAAAATGACCAGATCGCGGTGATAGAGCAGGCTGTCGTACCACGGCGTCAGCGAGAACGCGTTGTCCCCGATCGTGTCGATCGCGGCGGGGACGGTCAGCTTGCTGAGACTGCCGCACATCGCGAAGGCGCGCCGCCCGATGCGGGCGACCGTCTCCGGGATCTCGATCTCCTTGAGGTTCCGGCAGCCGTAGAACGCATAGTCCCCGATGTCGGTCAGACCCTCGGGCAGCGTGACCTTTTTCAGCGAATAGCAGCTGTAAAAGCCGCCCTCTTTGTCGATATTGAAGATGCTGTCCTCGGGCTCCGGCACCGAAGCGATCTTCGTGACCGGCAGACCCTCGAGCTTCTCCGGGATCTCCAGCTCCTCCGCATCAAATTTCGCGGTATGGCCGGTGATCTCCGCGTGCTTCTGATAAAGCGCGTATTTGATGCCTTCGGACGTCGTGCCTTCCTTTTTCAGCGTGCTGTCGCTTTTGTAGGGATCGGGCACGGGATCGTGAACGGTCTGGGAAACGTAGGTGCCGTCCCCGTATTTTGCCTGCTCGGCCGATTCCTGTGCGGGTTCGATCCCGACAAACAGTCCGCCGGAGGATTCCGCTGTACCGCGGTTCGCACAGCCGCAGAGCAGCGTGCAGACCGTCAGCAGCGCAAGGATCTTCGTTACTCGCATGGTGCTGCCTCCTGTTCCGGCTTCGGCGGCTTCTGTTTTTTCTGCTTTCCCGTGTTATAGCGGTTCATCGCCAGATCCGTCCGGCCTTCGAGCATCAGCTTCAGCGCCTCGCAGACGGTCTTTGCGGATTCCGAAAGCTTCTGCAGCTCCTCCGCGGAGAACGCGGAAAGCACCCATGCGGCAAGGTCATAGTCCGGATGCGGCTTCTGCCCGATGCCGACGCGGATGCGCGGGAAGGTATCCGCGCCGGTCAGATAGATGATGTTCTTCATGCCGTTGTGGCCGCCGTCGCTGCCCTTCTGCCGGATGCGCAGCTCCCCGACGCCCAGATTGATATCGTCGTAAATGACGATGACCTTTTCCGCGGGGATCTGATAAAACTGCATGGCCTCCTGCACGGCCTGCCCGCTGAGATTCATGTAGGTATCGGGCTTCAGGAGCAGCACGCGGACGCCGTTGACCTCTGCCATGGCGGTATTGGACTTGAACTGATGCTTCCCGAATTTCGCGCCGTGCTGCTCCGCAAAGGCGTCGATCATCATGAAGCCGGCATTGTGGCGCGTGCCTCTGTACTTGTCGCCGATATTGCCGAGACCGGCGATGATATATTCCGGCGGACCGGTCACAGCCGGTGCGGACTGCGACTCGATCTGCTTAAAAAGATCAAAGATACTCACGCTTGGGTTCTCCCTGTTTTCATGTTATTTTCTCAGAGCGTTACGAAGAACGGCTCATGCTTCTGAAAGACGGTCAGCTTTGAAAAGCCCGCCGTTCTCGCCATATCCTCCAGCAGGTCGATGCCGAAGGTCACAAACCGCGTATCGTGCGCGTCGGTACTGATCGTCAGATATTTGCCGCCGAGATCGCGGTAGCGCTTCACCAGAATGAGGTCGGGGTCGATATACGGCTGCGGCTTGCGCAGTCCCGAGCCGTTCAGCTCGATCGCCTTGCCCTTGCGGATGACCGTTTTCAGCACCTCGTCGATCAGATCAAGATGCGGGGTGATGTCATACGCTCTGCGGTTCGGCAGATAGCGGAGCCCGTAGGTCAGATGCGCGAGGACGTCATAGCAGTCCGTCTGTGCAAGGCGGAGCACCTCCTCAAAATACGCCGTGACCAGTGCCGGGATATCTTCCTTTGTATAGTCGAGGAAATAGAAGTCCGGCCTGCCGGGCAGCTCATGCACGGAGCCGAGGATGATATCCGTGCGCGGATCGTTGTAGATCAGCGCGGATTTTTCGATATCCTGCGGGATCTGCCCGATCTCCGCGCCGGTAAGCAGCACGAGCGGTGCGCAGCGGGCAGCCTCCTCCAGAGTCTCCTGAACGGAGCCCTCGAACACGCCCCTGCCGTCGTAGAAATATTCGTCTGTTTCCACTGCATGATAATATGCAGCGGGGTAGTACCGGTTGATCTCTACATGGTCGGTCACGGCCATGTAGCGCAGGCCGGCTTGATTCGCAGCCTCCACGCGCTCCGCAACGGTGTTTCCGGCATCCGGCGAATGGTGCGTGTGGGTGTGCAGATTCATGATCATGAGCGGCTTCTCCTTATCGTTCACATACAGAATTTATTATACCACAACCTGCCGCATTTTGCAAGAGAGCAACTGCACAGAAAACAGCTGCTCCGCCGCCGGATTTTTTGCCGCTCTGCCAGTTGCATACTTGACAAAAGCGCGCAAAATTGGTATACTAATATTAAGCTGCGGGATGATATCCGCAGCCGGGACATCATGATATTACAGGAGGGATCAATATGAAATTGTTAGACCAGCTCAGCAGCAATGAAAAGGTATTGTGGTACGGCAAGAAGGCGAAGGGCGTTTCCGTTCTGGAATCCATTTTCAATCCGCTGCTGCCGTTTGCCCTGCTCTGGGCACTGGTGGACGGCTTTATCATTTTCGGTGCGACCGCAGCGAACAAAGCAGCGGATGCCCCGAAGGGACTGGGGATCGGGCTCTTCGGCTTTTTTGCGATCCACCTGATGCCGGTGTGGATGTATATCGGCGGCGTGCTGACGTCCGCGATCAAAGCAGGACATACCGACTACTGCGTGACCGACAAGGCAGTTTATATCCAGCAGGGCGTTCTTTCTTCCAAGGTTTTCACGAAGCCGTATACGAATATGATAACCGTGACCTGCAAGCAGGGCTTCTTCGATAAGATCTTCCATACCGGAGATGTTGTGATCTCCTGCAGCTCCGCCGTCAATATGCCCGGCTCGAATGTCCGCGTGAACGGCAGACCCGTCAGAAACAGCAATGATCTCACGATCGACAACATCTCGGATTATCAGCATGTGATGCAGGTCGTCCGGGAGCTGCAGGAGGCGGCAAACGCAGATGCATACAGCGATGCACCGTCCTTCCGCGGACAGTTCACCGCGCAGATGTCGCCCGACGGCGGCATGATGCAGGACACGGCGTCCTATCAGCAGCAGCGATATGCGCAGCAGCAGGCAGCGTTTGCACAGCAGCAGTTCGCGCAGAGTACATTCGGACAGCCTGCCGCGCAGCAGCCGATGTTCTCTGACCCGCAGCGCGGCTTTTCTGCGACGAGCGGCAGCTTTGTCGCGGGCGGCATTCCGCAGCCGACCGGGTTCAATCAGCCGACAGGCTTTAACCAGCCGACGGGTTTCGATCAGCCGACAGGTTTCAATCAGCCCGCTTTACAGTCTGCAAGCTTTATCCAGCCGGCACCGGCTTCGCAGAGCTTCATTCAGCCGACGCCGCTGCAGCAGCCGACACCCGCACCGGCTCCGCAGTTCCCGGTGCCGCAGCAGCCGAAGCCCGCACCCGCACCGGTGCCTCAGTTCTCGGTACCGCAGCGGCCGCAGCCGCATGGCTTTGAGATGCCGAAGGGCTTTGATGCGCCGTCCGGATTTGACATGCCCGATCTGGTGATGCCGGAGCCGCAGTCCGATTTCGTGGATCCGACGCTTTCGCAGGCGCAGGAATTCCGCGATCCGACGCTTGATTATCTCGATCCGAACCGGCCGATCTGAATACACCCGCATAAAGGAGAACCCATGTCCAAACAGCAGAAAACCAATGCCATGCGGATCTTGGAGCAGAAGGCTCTGCCGCACCGCCTCAATTTTTACGACTGCGATGAATTTACCGACGCCGTGCAGATCGCAGAGATGCTCGGGCAGGATCCGGAGCAGACCTTCAAAACGCTGATGTGCGTCGGCAAAAGCGGCGCGTACTATGCATTTGTGATGCAGGGCACCGCCGAAATGGATCTGAAAAAGGCGGCTGCCGCAGCGGGGGAGAAGTCAATTCACCTGCTGCCCGTCAAGGAGATCCAGGCCGTGATCGGCTATATCCGCGGCGGCTGCACCGCGATCGGCATGAAGAAGGATTACCCGGTGTTTCTGGACGAGACCGCAGAGCTCTATGATGAGATCATCGTCAGCGGCGGACGGCTCGGCACGCAGATCTTTCTGTCGCCGGACGCATTCCTTGCTGCAACAAACGGAAAAACCGCAGATCTGCAGGAATGAGTGAAGTGCCCGCTGACAGAATACTTTTCATGATTAGCAGCACGCTTCCGGCGAGCTAAAATTAAAGTTTTTGGTCGAGCTTTTTTCAAAAAGCTCGCAGGTCGAGGGCGGCGCCCTCGTCGCTCGCCGCAGCGAGCGAAACTCCCCAGCGTTCAAGCGCCTGCGGGCTTGGGCGCTTGTAAGAGAAGCGGATACCTTATTTCACACTTTCCATGCATGATTTTTCAGAAAACGGGGAATGCTGATACTGCCCTGCATACCTGCAGGAGCAGTTTGGCAGAAGCATCTGCCGGAAAGGAACGGCATTCTCTTATGAAGCGATTTGCAAAAGCAATGCTGCCTGCATTCTGCACGCTGATGCTGCTTGCGGGCTGCGGTGCAGATACCGGGCGTACAGCGCAGGACGCACACCGCGCCGAGACATCCGCACGGCCGGCTGCGACCGCCGGAGCGGACGAGCATAACAGCCTTTACGAGCGCGATGATGTGCACAGAGAAACGGACGTCACGGAGCCGGACATCCTTGACCGTGCGGAAACGGCGGTCAGCAAGGCCGGTGACAAGGCAAAGGAGCTCGTGACCGAAGCGAAAAACATGATGTCGGACGCAAAGGCGGACATGACCGCAGCATCGGTCAACTGAAACACAAAATCCCGAAGGCAGACCGCTTTCGGGATTTTTTTGTCCGTATTCAATTCCGGTTCGCCTGAATCAGCTGATACGCACGGAACAGAGGGACATCCTCATCCGGGAGCTCCCTGCTGCTGCGGAGCAGAAATCCGCCGCTGTTTTCCATTGCCGTATCCGTCAGCACGGTCTTTTTGCCGTTTCCCAGCAAGACCGTCATCCGCATCCGCTGCTCTTTATAGTGGTTTTTGTGCCATCTGGTATACCGTTCGATCCGGAGATCGCGGATGTCGCTGACTGCAAAGGTCTTTTTCATGAACAGCCGGGTGACCGTGACGGTCTGTTCTCCGACGTCGATCATGGTTTTTGCGGTCAGCGCGGCGGCAATCATAATGATGACCGCAATGGCCAGGATCAGCGTGATGATCACGGCAGCCGTCATCTCCCTGACGATGAACATGAATGCTGCTGTCAGCAGAAGCAGAAACAGACCGACGAGAATGAGCACCTCGATGATGCTTTCGTGTCTGATCCGAAACGTCATATTCTTCTCCTCCTGAATGTGCTTACCGGGAACCGATCGGCGTGTAGTTCTCCCACTCCTTGACGGCGCGGTAGGCCGGACGGATGATCTTGCTCGCGCCGAGCAGCTCCTCCAGTCTGTGTGCAGACCAGCCCGCGATCCTTGCGACCGCAAAGATCGGCGTGAACAGCTCGTTCGGCAGGTTCAGCATCCGGTAGACCATGCCGGAATAGAAGTCCACATTTGCGCAGACGCCCTTATAAATGCGACGCTCCTCTGCAATGATCTGCGGGGCGAGCCGCTCGACCGTTTCATACAGCGTGAACTCGTCGCCGCAGCCCTTTTCCTCGGCAAGCTGCCGCGCATAGCTGTGCAGGATCGTCGCACGCGGGTCGCTCTGCGAATACACCGCATGACCCATGCCGTAGATCAGTCCGGCATGATCGAATGCGTCCTTGTGCAGCAGCTTCCGCAGATACTCTGCGACTTCTTCCTCATCCTTCCAGTCATGCACGCGCTCCTTCATGTCGTCGAACATCTGCACGACCTTGATATTCGCGCCGCCGTGCTTCGGTCCCTTCAGCGAGCCGAGTGCCGCCGCCATTGTCGAATAGGTATCCGTGCCGGAGGACGACACAACATGCACCGTAAAGGTCGAGTTGTTGCCGCCGCCGTGCTCGGCATGGAGCACAAGTGCAAGATCGAGCAGCTTTGCTTCCAGCTGCGTGAATTTCTGGTCGGCGCGGAGCATACTCAGCAGGTTTTCCGCCGCGGAAAGCTGCGGATCGGGCTGATGCAGGAACAGGCTCTTGTCGTTCTTGTAATACCGGAACGCCTGATAGCCGTAGACCGCGATCGACGGGAACTGCGCGATCAGCTGGATGCACTGGCGCAGGACATTCGCGATCGAGGTATCATTCGGGTTGTGGTCGTAGGAATACAGCGCAAGGACGCTCTTTGCAAGCGTGTTCATCATATCCTCGCTCGGCGACTTCATGATGACGTCGCGGGTGAAGGAAGGCGGCAGCGTCCGGCAGCTCCGGAGCAGCGCGCTGAAATCCGCAAGCTCCTCCTGCGACGGCAGAACGCCGAACAGCAGCAGATACACGGTTTCCTCATAGCCGAACCGGTTGTCGTTCACAAAGCCGTTGACCAGATCCTCGATGTGATAGCCGCGGAACAGCAGCTGTCCCTTTCCGAGCTTTGTCTCGCCGTTTTCCTCGGTGCCGGGGATGATCTGGCTGACATTGGTCAGTCCCGCACAGACGCCCTTGCCGTTGATATCGCGCAGGCCGCGCTTGACGTCATATTTTGTGTAGAGTTCCGGGTTGATCTGATAGTTCTCCCTGCAAAGCCGGGACAGTTCCTCGATCTTGGTCTGTGTGGTATAGCGGTTCCATTCGCCCATGCTGTACGCTCCTTTCTCTGATGTTTCGTGATCTTATAAGATACGGCAGGCGTCAGAGCAGGCGCCTGCCGGATATCCTCAGCGTATTATCACAGCATTTCATCAATATCAGTATACCATATTACGATAAAAAAGTCAAGCATTCTGCAGTGCCGGCGAATAGAAAATGTGAAGTGCCTTTACGGGAAACCGCGTGTTCATCTACCCGTTCAGCCGGTCGCGGAGGAACAGGAGGATCTTCTTTTCGCGGCGGGAGACCTGCACCTGTGTCATGCCGAGCAGCGCCGCCGTATCGCTCTGCGTGCGGTTTTCTCCGTACCGCAGTTCGATCAGCTTCCGGTCGCGGGCGTCCAGAAGCTCCAGCACCTGTTCCAGCGCAATATGCTCCTGCAGGCGGTTCTCCGGCGACGGCACCGGCACATCCAGCTCTGCGTCGCCGTCCTCGGTGCTGCCGGTCAGCGAAAGCACCGGCTGCGACGCGCACAGCGCCTCTGCCGTTTCCGCCTCCGATACGCCGAGCGCCTGCGCGATCTGCCGGACAGACGGCTCGCGGCCGTTTTCCTGCCGGAGACGCTCGGCTTCATTCGCCGCGGCGCGGGCAAGCTCCTGCATCCGCCTGCCGATGTGTACGGCGCCGCTTTCCCGGAACAGCCGCCGGATCTCTCCGAGGATCACCGGCACCGCATAGGTCGAAAAGCAGACGCCGCGTTCCGGTTCAAAGGCATTCGCCGCCTTGACCAACCCGAGACAGCCCGCGGAATACAGCTCCTCGTATTCGATGCCGCGCGAACGGAACCGGTTTGCACATAAACGCACCAGCCCCAGATGCGCCTCCGCGTCAACCGCCGGTTTCCTGCTCTGACCCATGAAGAAGCTTCTTTCGCATTGTGACGGCTGTGCCGCGTCCCGGCTTGCTCGTAACGGCCAGACGGTCGGTAAAGCTCTGCATGACCGTGAAGCCGAGCCCCGCGCGTTCCTCGGCGGGCGCACTCGAATACAGCGGCGTCATTGCCTGTGCGATGTCCGCAATGCCGCAGCCCTTGTCCGCGATCCGCACATAGATCACGCTGTCCGGCAGCAGCCTGACCGTCACCGTGATGCTGCCGGTGCCGGTGTTCCGGTAGGCATGGACAATGCAGTTCGTGACTGCCTCGGAGACCGCCGTCCGCAGATCGGCAAGCTCCTCGACGGTCGGGTCCAGCTGCGCCGCGAATGCGCAGACCATCGTCCGCGCAAAGCTCTCGTTTTCGGAGCGCGCGGGAAATGTACATTTCAGCTCATTGATTGTATGCATGTTCCGGTTCCTTTCTTTCCTGCGGCGGTGCGGCGACGCGGCTGCGGATCACGGCAAGCCTGTCCGCGCCGGAAATGCGCAGTACCTTGCGGATCTGCTGCGAGGGATTGTGGATCTCCAGCGTGCCGCCGTATTCCTCCATGAGCCGTGCGCGTCCCATGATGAGCCCGATGCCGGAGCTGTCCATGAAGGTGACATGCCCGAAATCCAGCACGACGACCGGCGGAAACTGCTCCCGCACGGCGAAGTCGATCTGCTCGCGGATCTCCTTGGCGTGGTGGTGGTCAAGCTCACCGCTCAGATAGGCGGTCAGCCTGCGGGGTTCCTGTTTCAGTTCAACCATAATGCGGCGTCCTTTCTTTTTTTAGGATGCCTTTATTATACCGCATTCCCTCCGCAAACCCTGTCGAAGCACGGAGCCCGTGCGGGCAGTGCCCGCCTCCATTTCCCTCCGGGGGCGGTGAGCGAAGCTCCCCCAATTTTCTTTATTGCACGCCGCTAAAGCGGCTTCTTTGGCGTTATTGCTCCCAATACTGAAGCACACCGCAAGATTACCGGTATTTTTGTTTAGTGAATAGTGAATAATGAAAAGTGAATAGTATTTCCGGGAGATGCCTCCATTCACAGCGCGTAAACGGAACGATCCGCAAGACTGAAAACACCAAACAGACAGAGGTATGCGGTGCGCCCCAAGGGGGTCAAGGGGTCAGGAAAGCGGGGGCTCGGGGGCGAAAACCTAGGGGGATAGGGGGAATAAGCCGCTTGCGGCGCATCCCCCTGTCCTCCTGGGTTGTCACCCCCGAACTCGCGCCCCGCGCCCGGCTAAATCATACAATCGGATATAAGGATAAAGCGAGAATGCTAAAAGATACACAACAACTGCAATATTCAATTGTCAAGATTCCAAAGCGCATCCTGTCTTCGGCGTTCCCGGAAACGAATCGACCCCAATGACGACGTCCGGTCTGCTCACATGCCGGCGCATTCCGGCTCCGGAATCCCGGATGCCCGCAAATGCCCGTATCGCTCTCTGCTAATCCCGCAGAAACGCAAAAAAGTTGCACGTTTCGGTGCAACTTTTTTGATTCTGGCGATGATAGCACAGTATTTCGGAGATGATCGGACAGAAAAGAGGATAGGGGGTATTTGTATCGTTTCGTTTTCGTGCTGTGAATGGGGACATCTCCCGGAAATACTATTCACTATTCGTTATTCACCATTCACTATTCACTGAAATCAAGATTATCGGTTTGCTGCCGGCGAGCTTCAGCATTGGGAGAAAAAACGCCAAAGAAGCCGCCCCGCGGCGTGTGCTGCGAATGTTAGGAGAGCTTCGCTAACCGCCCCCGGAGGGAAATGGAGGCGGGCACTGCCTGCACGAAGGGAATCGCCAGCGCAGGCTCCGCGCAAGAGAAAAGACCGTAAATGCAAACGCATTCACGGTCTTTCCTCAGCGGGTGGGTAGTGGGATTCGAACCCACGATCTTCGGATCCACAATCCGACGCTTTAACCAGCTAAGCCATACCCACCATATTCAGTTTTTCTGCATCACAATGCAGGAACGCGCCTTAAAGGATTCGAACCTTTGACTTACTGCTTAGAAGGCAGTTACTCTATCCAGCTGAGTTAAAGGCGCAAATGTCATTTTCATGACAGAAGCGAGTGATGGGAATCGAACCCACGTAACCAGCTTGGAAGGCTGGAATTCTACCATTGAACTACACTCGCATCGGCTGAGCCAGTGCGGTCAGTTCGGCTTTGTACCGGCACTGCAAGAGCTATTATATCATATTCCGGCAGTTTTGTCAAGAGGGTTCTGCGATTTTTTTCGATTGGTAAACCCGGATTGACAGCATTCGCGTTTTTTGATATAATGATACCAAAGAATCGGAAAGGCGGACTGCAAAATGAACGAAGCTGCGGGGATCATCGGCAATGTCACCACAGACGCGAACTTTCATATGCTCTATGCGGATGCGGGGTTCTTTCACTATTTCGGGGACGATGTGCTCTATTCGATCCTGCGGACAGTCCACGAGGACGACACCGAACGCCTGCTCGCGCTTGCTTCCTCGCTGCGCGGCGGTCAGACCGAGCACGCTGCGGTCAGGATGCGCGGAAATACCGCGGACTGGCGCTGGATGCTCGCGTCCGTTACCGCAAAGGGCGAAGGCGGACAGCGGCAGTATCAGCTGCGCATTTCCGATGCGGGCGGCACCGAACGCGCACTTGCGGCGCTTTCCGCAAAGAATACGGAATACCGCTTCTATCTCAATCTGATGCGCGATTTCTCCTTCTGCTACTCCTTCCGCACAAAGCATATCCGCCTGATGTCCTTTGATGTCTGCCGCGAAAATGTCATTGCCGACATGCTGCTGGACGACTGGAAGGAACAGGCGATCTCCGGCGGCATGGTCGCGGAGCGGGATATCCCGAAATTTGAAAAGCTCTGCGCGGATATCGCAGCAGGTGTCAGCCGCTTTCAGTGCGAGCTCGAAACGAGCGTCTGCTCCATGGGCAGACAGACCGAATACTGCGCGTTCCGTGGCGTGACCTGCTCCGATGCGCCCGGCAGAAAGCGCGTGCTCGGCACGGTCGGCTTTCTGCACGCGAAATATAAAAGCAAGGAGCCCGGCTGGCTTATTGAGGCGACGCGCGACCCCGCGACCGATCTGCTCAATAAAAATGCCGTCACCGCGCACGCGAAGGCCGTGCTCGCGCTGCAGCCGCAGGATACGGTCACGCTCGTGCTGCTGACGATCGACGGATTCCGCGAGATCAATGACCGCTTCGGGCATCTGTTCGGGGACGAGGTGCTGTTCACGCTGTCGCATATCCTCAAAACCGAGATCGGTCAGCGCGGCGCGGCCGGACGCATCGGCGGAAGCATGTTCCTGCTTGTATTGGAGCATATTGCGGACGAGACCGATCTCCGCGGCATTCTGCGCGCGATCCGCACGAAATTTGAATGGGCGCACGACAGCGCACAGGAAAATGCCGTACATGTGACATGCTCCATGGGTGCGGCCTGTTATCCGGCTGACGCGAAAACCTATGAGGAGCTGTTCCGGCAGGCCGAAAAAGCGTTGTATATTGCGCAGGAAAAGGGACATAACCGCTATGTCATCTACGATGTGAACAAGCACGGTGCGGTTGAGGTCACGCGCACGCGGGATATGTCCGACCTGTATGCGCCGGCGCCGACACAGAGCAATGCGGGCTTTACTGCGGAGCTCGTGCGAAATCTGCAGCAGGGAAAGCAGGAGATCCTGCCGCTGCTGCAGCGGATCGGGCCGCAGTTCGGTCTGGACGGCATCCAGATCTTCACCGCGCCGGACTGGAAGGCCGCATACAGCTGGGGGCATCCGGTCGCGGGCACCGCGGAGGTGCTGATCGGGGAGCCGTTCCTGCGGCAGTATTCCGAGGATCATATCTGCGTCATTGACAATGCGAATGCGCTCGAAGGGCTCGCCGACGACGTTTATCACTGGATGTCTGCGGAGAACATGCCCGGTGCGCTGCTGTATCTGGACGAGCGCGAGGGAAAGCCGTTTGCGGTGATCTCATTCGGGCTGTTCGGGCATTTCCGGAAATGGAGCACCCCGGACACCGGCCTTCTGACCGTCATCGCCGCGGCACTCACCCGGATGATCTGAAGCCGGCAGGGCGGGCGGGCGGGCAGTGCCCGCTGCCGTTTTCCTCCGGGGGCGGTTGGCGAAGCGCGCCCAACAATCGCGGTACACGCCGCAAAGCGGCTTCTTTAGTGTTACTGCTCCCAGCGGGCGGGGAGCCCCCGCGGGCGTTTCCCTCCGGGGGCAGTGGGCGAAGCGCGTCCAACAATCGCGGTACACGCCGCGGGGCGGCTTCTTTGGCGTTGCTGCTCCCAATGCTGAAGTACGCCGGAAGTACAACTGAAAACAAAAAGGACGCTGATGCTGTGATCGGCGTCCTTTTTTTGTGCCTTTTGTCATTACGGTCAATAGGAATTGAACAGCCGGAATGTACATTCATAAGCCTGCGGGTTTGCCTTGAACTGTTCCGGATCGGAATCGAAAATGAAATCGTCCGGGAACACCAGCTCGCCGTCGTGGCCGCATATCCAGTGAAAGGTGATCCATTGATCCTCGTCCCATTCGACCGGCTGCTTCTTATCCTGCACGGAGATGCATCTGCCGTTTGCCTTTTCGGTGATCTTCGCGTCGAGAAATACATCAAGTCCTATGTGGTTTACCGTCCTTCCAAATCTCAGATTTCAGAAAAAGGACTTTGCGGAAAAGCTGAATTTATCGTTCTGTCACGAACCGGGCAAGTTCAACATTTCCGTCTGTTTCCGCGGATATGATATGAAATCCGCATTTTTCCGTGTAGAACTTCACATTTTCTTTCTTATCCGCAGGTGTTGCCAGCGTGATCTTCTCCCAATCCGCATACAGTTCCTTTATAAACTGAACTGCCCCTGTACCGAGCCCTTTGCCCTGATATTCCGGAACAATGCAAAGGCAGGTGATCTCATAGATATGTGTTTCAAGCTTTTTACAGGCAATGCATCCGACAGGTTTCCGGTCACACAGTATGATATATTTCGGATGCGCTCTGACGGATGCTTCCATTTCTGCTGCCGTTTTGCCGTACCCGGGGCACGCGCCGTATTTTATGTGATCGCTGTAAAATGCAGCATTGTAGATATGGATCAGCAATTCTGCATCTTCCGGTAATGCTTTTCTGTATTCTACTGTCACAGTTTGTCCCCCCCGCATTTTTCAGCAGCACAGGTCACACAAATAAATCAAGCAGCGTCTGCGTCTGCACATCGGCCAGCCCGAAGGTCGTCATTTTGATCGCCGGGATCACCGTCAGCGAGACAAACGCCATGTTCATGAACGGTGAGATGTTCTCCGGCACGCCGAGTGCGCGCACCGCTTCATTCAGCGCACGGTTCTGCGCCGCGACCGTCTCCGCATCCGCATCGCTCATCAGTCCCGCGACCGGCAGCGGCAGCTCCGCGAGGATTTCGCCGTCCGCGGCCGCCGCACATCCGCCGCCCAACGTCCGGATGCGGTTTGCAGCAGCCGCCATGTCCGCGTCATTCGTGCCGATCACAATGAGATTGTGCGCGTCATGCGAGACAGACGCCGCGATCGCGCCGCGCCGCAGGCCGATGCCGCTGATATAGCCGAGCCCCCTGTGCCCCGTGCCTTTGTGCCGCTCGATCACCGCGAGCTTCAGGATATCCCGTGCGGTATCAATGCCGTTATTCTTCGTAAAATCAAGTGTTTCGATGTGTTCCTCCGTCAGGAGCTGCCCGGGGATCACGCCGATCACGCGGCATTTGTTCCCCTGCGGTTCGATATGAAAATCGTCCGGAGAAAGCGCGTCCAGATGAAACGAATGCAGCACCGGTGACCATTTCTCCGCACGGAGATCCGGTGCATCAAACGGCCTGCATACGCCGTTTTCGACCACGCGGACGCCGCTGCTGTAGACATCCCGCACGGCCATGCGGTCAAGGTCGCTGAGCACGAGAATGTCTGCGCGGTAACCCGGTGCGATCGCGCCGGTGCGCTGCAGATGAAAGCACTGCGCCGCCTGGATCGTCGCCATTTGTATGCAGGTGACGGCGGATTTTCCCGCCTGTACCGCAAGACGGATGATGCTGTCGATATGGCCGTCCGAAAGCAGGTCGGCGGGGTGACGGTCGTCCGTGACGAGCAGGCAGCGGCGGCAGTACGGCTCCGCAAACAGCGGGAGCAGCGCCTCCAGATTCCGCGCCGCAGTGCCCTGCCGGATCATCAGCCACTGTCCCTTGCGCACGCGCTCCAGTCCCTCCGCGGCAGAGGAGCATTCGTGGTCGCTCTGGATGCCCGCGGCGATATAGCGGTCGAGGTCGTGACCGGTCAGCAGCGGCGCGTGGCCGTCGATGACCTTGCCGGCAGCCTTCGCCGCACGGAGCTTGTCCATGACAAAATCCGCACCGGCCAGCACGCCCGGATAGTTCATCATTTCCGCAAGGCCCGGCACGCGCGGGTTCGCCAGATACGGCGCAAGATCAGCCGCGGAAAGTGCTGCGCCGGATTCGTCCAGCGGCATCGCCGGGACGCAGGAGGGTGCCGTCAGATACACATGCAGCGGCAGATCATCGCTCATTTCCAGCATGAAGTCAATGCCCGCCGTGCCGCAGACATTCGCGATCTCATGCGGGTCTGCGACGATCGCGGTCGTGCCGTGCGGCAGGACGGCGCGCGCCAGCTCCGCCGGGGTGAGCATCGTGCTTTCGATGTGGATATGTCCGTCGGTCAGGCCGGGGCAAAGGATGCAGCCGGTCACATCGCGGACGGTGTCGGCGTCTGCATCGGTATAATCGCCGGTGCCGAGTACGGTATCGCCGGCGATCAGGACGTTTTCACGCAGCAGCTCGCCGGTAAAGACATTCAGGACGGTGCCGTTTTTCAGCAGCGTTTTCATTGCGTTCACTCCTTTTGATCGGATGATCCTATTATAACAAATAATACGGCAAAAAGCAATGGGAAAAGGGCAGATGCGGAAACCGGGCATCTTCTGAAAAAAGGACGCCGACTTTGCTGCCGGCGCCCTTTTGTTTCTGTTTCAGTTCAGCTCAATGCCGAAGCCGCCGACCAGATACCGGCGGAGCGTGACAACGTCCTTGAGGTCAAAGAAGCCGTCCTTGTTGACATCGGCTGCCGCTGCATTGAACGGCAGATCCCAGCCGCCGACCAGCTCCCGGCGCATTCTTACAACGTCCTTGAGATCAACGCTCTCGTCGCCGTTGACGTCGCCGAGCAGAACGGAGGGCACCGGCACGACCTCGACCGTGATCTGTGCCGCGTTGAAATCGGAATCGTAGACCGTGATGACCGTCCGGCCGACGCCGACTGCGGTGATAAGGCCGCTTGCGGATACGGCCGCGACCTTGTCATTGACAACAGAGTAGCTCAGATCCTCCCTGCTGGCTTCGATCTGGTACTGCTCGCCGTTCACCAGCGTGATGCTCTCGGTGCTGAGCGTGACCGGCGGAAGCGTGGTCGTTGTGGTGGTGGTCGTCGTAGTAGTTGTTGTGGTGGTGGTCGTAGTCGTCGTTGTGGTGGTCGTTGTCGTCGTGGTCGTCGAAGTCGTCGTAGTCGTCGTTGTGGTTGTAGTTGTCGTGGTCGTCGTTGTTGTCGTGGTGGTGGTCGTCGTAGTCGTCGTAGTAGTCGTCGTTGTGGTGGTCGTTGTCGTTTCAGGCGGGAATGCATATCCGTATTTCTTGTAATTGTCGATTGCCGTGAGCATGGCATCCAGCGAGGCCGGACCGAACTTGCCGTCAACGCTCAGACCGCATTTGCTCTGGAATTCCCTGACGGCATCCTCTGTCTTCTGTCCGAAAATGCCGTCCGCTTCGCCGGCGTTCAGACCGCAGTAGGTGTTCAGGCAGTACTGCAGCCATCTGACATCGTCGCCGCGGGAGCTTCTCACCAGCAGGGAAGTCGGGCGGGGATACGGGGCGATATCGCCGTCGCCTGCCGGAACGGGGGGCGTGGACGTCTGATTATCCAGCGCCTTCTGGATCGCGTCGCGGGTCAGCGGGCCGACAATGCCGTCCGGATCCAGACCGTGTTCACCCTGGAACTGCTCGACCGCTGCCTTGGTCGCATTGCCGAATTTGCCGTCTGCGCCGGTCGAACCGACATTGTAGCCGAGCTTGAGCAGCGATTCCTGCAGCCAGACGACATCGCTGCCGGATGAGCCGACCTGCAGATAATCGCTGT
This sequence comes from Oscillospiraceae bacterium, assembly GCA_017545185.1. Lineage (GTDB taxonomy): Bacteria > Bacillota > Clostridia > Oscillospirales > Ruminococcaceae > Firm-04. The sequence continues at coordinate 33,184 of JAFWQJ010000055.1, forward strand.
TCTGCGAGCCGGACGAGTAGGACGATACCGGGTGACCGCCGCCGAAGGTGTCTACGCTGTAATTGCCGCTGCCGTTATTTCTCCAGTAGTACGGCTCCGTTCTGGTGTCAATATGCGTGAAGCCTGAGTAACAGCCGATGCCCCTGATGCCGATTGCTTCTGCATACCACGCAACCTCTTCCGGAGTGTGGTCTTTGACAACAATGTCTGCGGCCATGCCCTTCATGTGATAGGAATTGCTTGCACCGCCGACTGCTGTGTTGCGCGCCTGTGTGCGGTAGCCGGAATTGATCGTGACCGAGGTGCCGAAATGATCCCGGATCTCCTGCAGCCGGTATACAAGCGCGCGGTCAATGAGAATGGTGTCGGAACCGCCCTCGCCGGTACATGCAAATTCCTTTACCTTGAAATTCTGGGACACGTTCTTTTCACCGTCTCTGATGAGGGAATACGTGTCTACGACTTCTGCGTGTGCAACCGTGTCCGGCACAGGGTCTGTGCACAGAAAGGTGCCGAGGCACATGCAGAGTGCCAGAAATGCCGAAGCAAATTTGCGGAAGCGGGTACTGCGGAACTTTGTTCGGAACGAATGTGTGCTCATTTTCATACCTCCGGTATTGAATTTATATGGGGCTGCCGTGCTGCGGCATCCGCGGAACGCTCCGGCCGGGCGCCGGGAAAGCGTCTGCCCGCAAAATACCGATTATAACTATATATTATAGCATTTCAGGCGGAAAAATCAAGTAAGGTACTGCAAGATTGTCGTATTCCACAAATCGGGAAGCGTCTGTCTGTCCAATCTGCCGAATGCCGCGGCGGGTATCCGCACGGTGCAGGAGCCGCTCCGTTCACAGAACCGTCACATGATTTTCATGCTGCTGACACAGGAAATGCTTGCATTTTGACGGGAATGAATGGTAAAATATATTGTTAGGATTTTTTGTCTTTTTGGAGGGCATTATGAAGCATTATCTGGTATCCGCAGAGAAGGTTCTTGAGGAGGTCGGCAGCACAGCAGGCGGCCTTACCGCTGAGGAGGCCGCGGGCCGGCTTGAAAAGTTCGGCGCGAACAAGCTGGACGAACCCCCGAAGCCGACGCTGCTTGCACGCTTTCTCGCGCAGTTCAGAAACCCCATGATCCTCGTGCTGATCGCCGCTGCGGTAATCTCCGCGGTCACGGGCATTATCTCCGAGGGAAAGCTGGACGCCGACGTCTTTATCATTCTGTTCGTCGTCATCGCGAATGCGGTGCTCGGCGTGTATCAGGAGAACAAGGCGGAATCCGCGATCGAGGCGCTGCAGGCGATGAGCGCCGCGAACAGCAAGGTCTACCGCTCCGGTGAGCTGACCGTCATTCACAGCTCCGAGCTGGTGCCGGGCGACGTCATCACGCTGGAGGCCGGTGACAATGTTCCCGCCGACTGCCGCATCCTCGAATGCGCGGCGCTGAAGGCGGAGGAATCCGCACTGACCGGCGAGAGCGTCCCCTCGGATAAGGACAGCGCGGTGCTTTCCGGTGAGGAGGTCCCGCTCGGCGACCGCAAAAATATGCTGTATATGGGCAGCAGCATTGCCTACGGCCGCGCGGAGGCTGTCGTCGTTGCGACCGGTATGCAGACCGAAATGGGCAAGATCGCGGGCGCGATCGCGGATGCTGACGACGATGAGACCCCGCTGCAGAAGAACCTCGATCAGCTCAGCAAAATTCTGTCGGTCGCGGTGCTCTGCATCTGCGTGTTTATCCTCGGCATCAACGTGATCCAGATGCTCGTCCGGGACGGCGTCATTACGCTGCCCGGGTTCCTCGAATCCTTCATGATCTCCGTCAGCCTTGCCGTTGCGGCGATCCCGGAGGGTCTGGCGGCTGTCGTCACGGTCGTGCTGAGCATCGGCGTGACCAATATGTCGAAGCGCGGCGCGGTCATCCGCAGACTGACGGCTGTTGAGGCGCTCGGCTGCGCGCAGGTCATCTGCAGCGACAAGACCGGTACGCTCACGCAGAATAAAATGACCGTCGTGCAGGAGATCAGCGGCGATCAGGAGATGCTTGCAAAGGCGATGGCTCTCTGCTGCGACGCCGTGCTGAATCCGGACGAATCCGTCACCGGTGAGCCGACAGAAGCCGCACTGGTCGTATACGCGAACAAATGCGGCCTGAAAAAGTACGATCTCGAAGCGGAGACGCCCAGAGTTGCGGAGGCGCCGTTTGATTCGCTCCGCAAGATGATGTCCACGCTGCATCAGACGGAGAACGGCGTCATTCAGTATACGAAGGGCGCGCCGGACGAGGTGCTCCGCCGCTGCTGCTATATCCTTGACGGCGGCAAGGTGCGCTCCCTGACCGAAAACGACCGCAAGCAGATCCTGCGGCAGAATAAGGAAATGGCCGATCAGGCGCTGCGCGTGCTGCTGGCCGCTTACCGCGAATATCCCGCGCTGCCTGCGGACTGCGCGCCGGAATCGCTGGAACAGGAACTCATCTACATCGGCATGACCGGCATGATCGACCCTGTGCGGCCGGAGGTCAAGGACGCGATCGGGCTTTGCCGGACGGCCGGCATCCGTCCGGTCATGATCACCGGCGATCACCGCGATACTGCGGTCGCGATCGCAAAGGAGCTCGGCATCCTCGGCGAGGGACAGAAGGCGCTGACCGGCGCGGAGCTCTCAAAGATCCCGGATGAGGAATTTGCGGAGACCGTTGAGCAGTACAGCGTCTACGCACGCGTGCAGCCGGAGCATAAGGTGCGCATCGTCAATGCGTGGCGGAAAAAAGGCATGACGACCGCGATGACCGGCGACGGCGTCAACGATGCGCCCTCGATCAAGAGCGCGGATATCGGCGTCGGCATGGGCATTACCGGCACTGACGTCACGAAGAATGTCGCGGACATGGTGCTGACGGACGACAACTTCGCGACGATCGTCGGCGCGGTCGAGGAAGGCCGCCGCATTTACGACAACATCCGCAAGGCGATCCAGTTTTTGCTGTCCAGCAATCTCAGTGAGGTGCTCTGCATCCTCATGGCGACGCTCGCGATCGGCGGCGGACGGAGTATTTTCAGTCCGGTGCACCTGCTGTGGATCAATCTCGTTTCGGATTGTTTCCCGGCGGTCGGTCTCGGTATGGAGGCCGCAGAGGACGGTGTCATGCAGCGCAAGCCGAGAAGCAGCGGCTCGCATATTTTCTCGGACGGCCTCGGCATCAATCTGCTGTGGCAGGGCTTTGTCATTGCCGCGCTGACGCTTGCATCCTATATGATCGGGCACCGCACCTCGCCGGAGACGGGCACGACCATGGCGTTCCTGACGCTTTCGGTCTGTGAGATGTTCCATGCATGGAACATGCGCAGCCTGACCGGTTCGGTATTCCGGATGCATCACAGCAACCGGTTTTTGCTCGGCTCTGTGCTGTTCTCGCTGGCACTGACGATCCCGCTGGTCTTTATCCCGGTGCTCAGAAATATCTTTTCGCTTGTTTCGCTCAGCGGAATGCAGGTGCTGTACGCACTCCTGCTTGCTGCGGCGATCGTCCCGATCGTGGAGATTGTCAAAGCAATTAGAAGACGCTGAGGAGCCCGGGCGGGCAGTGCCCGCTTCCATTTCCCTCCGGGGGCGGTGAGCGAAGCTCCCCCAATTTTCTTTATTGCACGCCGCTGAAGCGGCTTCTTTGGCTTTGCTGCTCCCAATGCTGAAGCCCGCCGGCAGCATATCGGGAATCCCAATTCAGTGAATAGTGAATGATGAATAGTGAAAAGTGAATAACGGAATATACCCGGGAGATGACCCCATTCACAGCGTTGAAACGAAACGATACGCAAGACTGAAAGTTGCTATACAGACAAAGGTATGCGGTGTGCCCCAGAGAGGAGAGAGATCAGGAAAGAGAGCGCGCGAGAGGGAAAACCTAAGAGGGAGGGGAGACCGGAGCGCAGCGACGACTTCCCTTCCTCTTGGGGTGTCCCTCTCGCATTCGCGCCCCGCGCCCAACCAAATCTTACATCCGGACAAACGATAAAGAAGCCCGGAGCCCCCGCTGGCGATTTCCTCCGGCCCGGAGCCCGGGCTGGCGTTTCCCTCCGGGTCGGCAGGGCCGACAGCCGTTTCCCTCCGGGGGCGGTAAGCGAACGTCTCCCAATTATCGCAGTACACGCCGCGGGGCGGCTTCTTTGGCTTTGCTGCTCCCAATGCTGAAGCCCGCCGCAAACATAATTGAAAGCCCAAAAGGACGTCGATGCGATCATCGGCGTCCTTTTTCTTATGCTCCGGCGGTCTGACGGGAAAACAGAAGTTGTCTGCAAATTATGGGAAATGTTATATCAAAGTTGTCTGTTTTGTCGCTGGCAGCACACAATATGTCCGAACAAAGGATAGGATATGTAAGCGATTGTGCACGATCGTATATTGCATTTGTCTGTATATCCTGTATAATAGAAGTATATAATACCGGAGTATATCCGGAGATACAGGGGGAAATAGAATATGAAAGGCAAAAAAATGACGGCAGCATTGCTTTCGGCCGTTCTGTTTGCGGGCGCGGCCCCGTTTTCAGCATCCGGCGGGAAAAGCTATGCGGCGGACACAAAGATCGACTGCTTTCCGCTCAGTGCAGTCACCATGACGGACGCCTACAGCGTCAATGCGTTTGAGAAGGAGGTCGCATATCTGCTGTCGTTCGATTCCGAACGGCTGCTGGCGGGCTTCCGGGATAACGCGGGCCTCAACACGAACGGCGCAAAGCGCTATGACGGCTGGGAAAACTCGCTGATCGGCGGGCACACGGTCGGGCACTATATGACCGCGGTCGCGCAGGCGTATGCGAATCCGCTTGCGACCGATGCGCAGAAGCAGAAGCTGCTGGACATGATGAAAACACTCGCGGACGGCATGAAGATCTGTCAGCAGAATTCCAAGGGCAAGCCGGGGTTTCTCTGGGCGGCGACGATTCCGAACCGGAACAATGTCGAGCAGCAGTTTGACAATCTCGAGGTCGGCAAGCTCAACATCATGACGGATGCATGGGTACCGTGGTATACGATGCACAAGCTGATCGCCGGTCTGATCGACATTTACAGATACACCGGATACGAGCCGGCAAAGGACGTCGCGTCCGGGCTCGGTGACTGGGTCTACAACCGCGGTTCCGGCTGGGACTGGGCACTCAACAATCATGTCCTCAATATCGAATACGGCGGCATGAATGACTGCCTCTACGATCTCTATGCGATCACCGGAAAGGAAACGCACGCCGCTGCTGCGCACATGTTTGACCAGACGCGGCTGCATGACAAGGTGCTTGCGGGCGGACAGAACATTCTGGACGGCGAGCACGCCAACACGACCATTCCGAAATTCATCGGGGCACTGAAACGGTATCAGGTGCTGGACGGCGAAATGCTCGGCGGCGAAAAGGTTGACGCCTCGCGTTATCTGCAGTATGCGGAGGCATTCTGGGATATGGTCACGAGCCACCACACTTACATCACCGGCGGCAACAGCGAATGGGAGCATTTCGGCAAGGACGATATCCTCGACGGTGAGCGCACGAACTGCAACTGCGAGACCTGCAACTCCTATAACATGCTCAAGCTGACCCGTGCGCTTTATTCCTGCACGGGCGATCCGAAATACATGGATTACTACGAGAACACCTACTACAACTCCATTCTGTCCTCGCAGAATCCCGAAAGCGGCATGACGACCTATTTCCAGCCGATGGCGACCGGCTATTTCAAGGTCTACAGCTCGCCGTTCAACCACTTCTGGTGCTGCACGGGCTCCGGCATGGAGAATTTCACGAAGCTCGGCGATACCTTGTATATGCACAAGGACAGCACGCTCTATGTCAACATTTACCAGAGCTCCGTCCTGAACTGGGAGGAGCAGGGCGTCACGGTCACGCAGGAGAGCAATTTCCCGTCGGACGATACCGCCGTCTTTACGGTCAGCGGCTCCGGCGATCTGGAATTCCGCTTCCGTGAACCGGACTGGCGCGCAGACGATCTGAAGATCACGGTGAACGGAACGAAATATAACTATAAGACCGTGCAGGGCTATGCCGCTGTTTCCGGCAGCTTCAAGACCGGCGATAAGATCCGGGTCACGATCCCGATGGAGGTAAAGGCCTACGGTCTGCCGGACAATCCCAATGTCTATGCATTCAAGTACGGCCCCTGCGTTTTGAGTGCGGAGCTCGGTACGGCGGACATGAAGCAGGGCACGACCGGCATGGCGGTCTCGATCCCGGCCGATCCGATCTCGCCGTCCCAGAAGATCAACCTGAATGCAGCCAGCGGTACCGTCAATTCGTTCATGTTCCATATCAATGATTACCTTGTGAAGGATCCGGATTCGCTGAAATTTACGCTGAAAGGCACGGACGCGAATCTGACCTTCTCGCCGCACTATCTGCAGTATCAGCAGCGCTACGGCATTTACTGGTATTTCTACAGTGCGGACAATGCCGTCGAGGAGGAGATCCCGCGGGCAAAGGTGACCGTCACCGATACCGTGCAGCCCGGCTACGGCCAGTACGAAAACGATGACCTTCATGCAATGGACGAGGCGGATTCTGTCAGCGTGACCAATGACAGCACCTACCGCTATGCGAAGCGGGGCGGACATTTCAGCTACCGAATGGCAGTCGATCCCGATGCGCCGATGACCGTTCTCAAGGTGACCTACCGCAAGGCCGACAACGGCAAACCGATCCGCGTCACGGCAGGAACCCGCGTGCTGTTCGAGGGCGAACTGAACTACACCGGAAGCGCGGATACCTACGAGGTAAAGTACATCATCCCGAAGGATGTGCTTGCCGAAAATGTCCGTTCGATCCGGGCATACGAAACGGATTACGATGTCATCGACATCGGATTCTCTGCGGGACAGTTCTCCGCATCAGGTGCGGGCGAATCCGCAAAGGTCTGCGACTTCATCTATATGACAGCGGTCAAGCCGTATTACGAATACGACGCAGATACGGCATATTTCGTGGACTGCGGCGATCAGGACAGCAAAACGCTCTCCGGCAGCGACCGGCTCGGCCTTTACAACTGCCTGACGGAGCAGCTCTACGGTGCGGACGGCGTGACCGGCATGGCATGGGGTCTGATCGACGACGCGGAAGATCAGTACAACGGCAGCGGAAACAGCAAGGGGCTCTATACCGCGAACACATGGCCGGACGAGCGCAGCCCGCAGGACGGCCGCGACAAGACCGCATCCTTCCGCTACACGAAGAATCAGTACGAGAATGACATCGCGCGGCATATCGACTACGGCTTCACGCTCCCGAACGGCACCTATACGGTCGAGACGGGCTTTGCAGACCCGTGGAGCTGCTCGGATCATCCGGCGGTGTACGCAAACTACGGCAGAAGCGATCAGCAGACTTTGACCGCCGGTCTCTCGCTGGCCGACGCAAAGACCGTGACCGGCAGGGTGAAGGTCACGGACGGCACGCTGACGCTGAATTACCGCTCCGAGGACAGGGCGATCAACGTGACCTATATCAGAATCATGTTTGACGAGACAGACCCGCTGCCCGCAGCCTCGCTGAAGGGCGATGTCAACAGGGACGGAAAGGTCAGCATCGCGGATGCGGTGCAGCTGCAGAAGTGGCTGCTGAAAACACCGGATACCGCGCTGCCCGATCCGCAGGCGGCGGATGTCAGCGGCGACGGCAGACTGACAGCGGCTGATCTTACCCTGCTGAAACGTATGTTGCTGCAATAAAATGCAAGAACGGACAATACCCGCCGGTTCACCTTCCGGCGGGGTTTGTTTTTTTATGAAAAAACGCAATAATTGCAGGAAAACGGCGCAAAAGCGCCGCATCTGTATTGACAACCGGAGCGGTTCTGTGATACAATATAAATGTTCGTAAATTCGGGCTCTGCCGGTTCGGCAGGGTCCGAAATGCTGTACGGGCAAAAACAAGTTCAGAAGGAGTTGCTATGGAAACAATGCGAAACAAGCTGCTTGCCTGCGGGACTGCTGCGCTGATGCTGATGACCGCGCTGCCGCTGCAGACAGCACTTCCCGCATTCGCCGCGGAGGCCGAAGCCGCAAAGGTCGGTGACGTCAACGGCGACGGCAGAAAGGACAGTGCCGATCTCGATGCGCTGAAAGCACTGCTTGCGGCACGGCCGGATACGGTGATCGTCGAGGATGAGACGCTGGTGCCTTATGATGTGACGCAGGACGGCTTTGTCGATGCACGCGATACCTATGCGCTGTCGCAGTATGTCACCGGTGCCGCGAAGGAGTTTCCCGCGGAGCCGGGCAAACGGATCGACGAACAGATCACGATGGCGCTGGAGGGCGGGACATGCTTCCCGGGCGATGAGGTTCAGCTCACGCTGTCATTCGTGGACTGGACAAAGGATATCGCGGCTTATGATATCACACTCGGCTTTGATCCGGTGCTGGAGCTGCAGAAGGTCGATTTCATTGCGGACGACTGTCAGTATGTCGGCGGGCGCAGAACGGTCAAGCTGACGGGTCTGCATAAAGAAGACCCGCTGCACCGCGGCGATTTCGCCGTTCTGACCTTTAAGACGCCGAAGGAATATGACGGCGACTATACGGTCGCGGTCGAAAGCGCAAACATTTTCCGCTCGGACTATAACCATTATACGCCGGTCAGAACGTCTGCAGCGGTGACCGTGTACCCGCTCTGCGAGCCGGTCGCGGTGGAAACGGCGGGCGTCGGCAGCAGGTCGGTCTCCCTGACATGGGATATGCCGTTTACCGATCAGCCGGTCACCGGCTACCGTGTGTACCGCGGCGGCGAAATGATCGCGGAAACGACGGAGCTCCGCTGTACGGATAAGGAGCTGGAGCCGGATACGGAATATGTTTATACCGTTTCCGCCGTGACGGCGAGCGGCGCAGAGACTGCGGAATCCGTGCCGGTGACGGTCAGGACGGCCGCGCCGAAGATCCGCAGCGCCGGATTCCCCGCGGAGACGGTCTCCGATGCGGACAGCGACCTGACCGTCAGACTGGAGCAGGCTGCGCTGCTTTCGGCGCTGAAGCTCGATATCACAGCACCGGACGGCAGCACGCTGACCGAATCCGCCGATCTGGGCGGCGAGGCGATGAGCACGGTCAGCTGGCACTGGGATGTCAGCAAGCTGGCAGACGGAACCTATACGGTCGGCATCACCGTGACGGATCCCGACGGCGCTTCCGACACCGCGGAGACTGCGGTGCAGATCGTGAACGCGCCGCTGAAGCCGGTGACGCTCAGAGGCACCGCCGGCGACAGAACCGCTGTCCTCACATGGGACATGGCGGATGAAGCCGCCGTGACCGGCTATGCCGTCTACCGCCTGAACGATGACGGCAGGACATGGGAGAAAATCGCAGAGGTCGGCGGGCGCAATACGCTGACCTATACCGACAAGCAGCTCAAGGACGGAAAGCAGTATACATACGCCGTCACGAGCCGCGACGGAAACGGGCAGGAGAGCCCGAAAAGCGACAGCGTCAAAATCGTGCCGGATGCGGACGACACTCCGCCGGAGATCACGCTGTTCAGGGCGGCAGGCGGTCAGCGCGTTTCCGGGGAGCTCACCGTTTCGGTCGCCGCGTCCGATGACAACGGCGTCGCGTCCGTGCGCTGCGAGATCTCCGCGGATGAGGGCAGGACATGGAAAACCGTCGGTGAGGCGGAAGGCGATTCCGGCAGATGGATCATCAATACCGCGGATTATGCGGACGGCGTTTACCGTCTCCGCGCAATGGCTGCGGACAATGACAAAAACGAGAGCAGCGGCAGCAGCGTCGCTGAACTGGCCTTTGACAATACTGCGCCGGAGCAGGTCCGGCATGTCCGTGCGGTCAGCGTGACCGAAAAGAACGCTGCGATCGCATGGGACAATGTTTCCGATGAGGACTTTTCGTATTTTACGGCGATCATCTCGGACAGCACCAAAACATGGGAGCAGAAAGCCGACAAGACGCTCGGCATCAATCTGGCCGACCTGACGCCGGATACGCTTTATACGGTCACGGTCTATGCCGTGGACGCTGCCGGCAATGCCGGTGTACCCTCGGAGCCGTTCAGCTTTATTTCCACGAGCGACACCACGCCGCCGACGGTTTCGTCTCTCGGCTTGTCCTCGGAATATGCATCCGCGAACGCTGCCCTGACCGTCAAGGTGACGGCGAAGGATCAGTCGCCGGTCACATACTGCTATGTGCAGTATTCGCAGGATCAGAAGGAATGGAAGGAGCTGCGGGGTACCGGCGCGGAGCCCAGCCTCTATATCAGCGACAGAACGCTGACGGAGGGCCCGCTGTATATCCGCGCGTATGCGGAGGATAAGTACGGCAACAAGGGCGACCCTGAGCAGGCACAGATCCGCACGGTCACCGTGGACAACGAGGCACCGGCTGCGCCGGAAAAGCTGACCGCCGAGACCGCAGTCAGCAGCAATCTTCTCACATGGTCGAAGTCCGCTTCCGAGGACGCGATCTATTACCGCGTGGAGCGCGCGGTCGGCGGGGAGTACACCGGAAGCAAGACCGTCGCGGACAAATGCCGCGTGCTCAGCTTTGAGGATACGGATGTCGAGGCGGACGGGACGTATTATTACCGCGTGTATGCGGTTGACCGTGCGGGCAATCTCAGCCCTGCAGCCTCCTCCGGAAAGGTCAAGCGCGTGCCCGATACCGAAAAGCCGCAGATCCTCGAATGCGGTCTGTCCGTGCAGCTGGCGGAGCCGACGGTCTGCTCGGCGCACCGCACGCTGCAGATCGTGACTTCGGACAATACCAAGCTGAAGGCTGTCACGGCTGCATACCGCTGCAGCGAAAGCGCTGAATGGACGGCGCTCGCGGCCGAGGAGCAGCAGGCGAACAGAATGCGCACCGAGCTGGTCGTGCGCACCGAACTGCCGGAGAGTGTGCTGAAGGAGGAAAGCGTCACCGTGCAGGTCACGGCGGAGGACGCCGCCGGCAACAAGGCCGTGCAGGAATACCGATTCCGTGTGGATGACAGCCGCGCGGAGATCAGAAACGCGGCGGCAAAGCTTGATGAGAAGCAGGTCACGGTCAGCTGGGAATGCCCGGATACTGCCGGCGTCAGCGCATTCTATCTCTACCGCAGGATCGGTACGGCGGGCAGGGAATACTGCCTCTCGCAGGCCGTCCCGCAGCAGGGTCAGACGGAATATTCCCTTGCCGATCCGAACCTTTCGGCAGGCGGCAGGATGATCTACCGCATTCAGGCGGAGATGAAAAACGGCAATACCGTTTCCGTGACGCTGGATCCGATCGACGTACAGGCGGTTCCGAAGGCGTCGCTGGAATACACCCCCTCGCAGGTCGTCGGTGCGGAATACAGATATGACGCGAGCGGCTCGCAGAATGCAGCCGATATCGTCAGTGTTGCGATCAGCTTCGGCGATGCGACGGAGCAGATCATCAAAAAGTCCGCCGAGGACGCAGTTTTTACCCATAAATACGAAAGAACCGGTGATTATCAGGTCACGCTGACGGTCACCAATGCATCCGGCATGTCCGACACCAAAACCGTGACGGTCACGGTTGCGGAGAAGTCCGTCATGGCGAATGTCAATGTGCATGTCAGAAAGATGGACGGCTCGGCGGCGTCCTATGCGACGGTCTTTGCCGACCCCGGGACCGACCGTCAGGTCAGATATCAGGCCGATGCGGACGGCAATGTGACGGTCGAATGCACGGCGGGCGGACATGAGTTCGGCGTCTTTGCGGACGGCTGCCTGCCCGGGACAAAATACTGCTCGCTTGCGCCGGATTCGTCTGCGGAGCTGAATTTCACGCTCGTACAGGACGAGCTGGTCAGCGCGGATTTTGAGGTCAGCCGCATGACGCTCGCGGAGATCAAGGCGGCGGGAATTGATGTGGAGGATCCCGAAAACTGCCAGATGGTCATGATCGACGTTTCGCTGTCCTATTCGATCACCACGACCGTTACCGATCATGTGAAGGTCTACTATGACAGCGGCAGCGGCCGGACATGGCTCGGCGGAGGCTCCGGCACCGGCGGCTCCGGCAGTTCGGATTATCACTACGAGATCCAGACCGTTTCCCGCGATGTCAGCACGGTCGTCCTGCTGCGCGTGCCTGCAAAGGCGCAGTTCCTCAAGGAATTTTTCAAGGTCGATATGATCGTGATGAACAATGCGGATCCGACATTCTCGCTGACGGACTGCGTTGCATCGCTCAATCTGCCGGGCGGACTTTCCGTTGCGGAGGATGCCCCGGCATCCCGTCCGCGCGTGACGGAGCTCGGCACGATCCGCGGCGGACAGCAGCAGACGGTCAGCTGGATCGTCCGCGGCGACCGCAGCGGCACCTACAATTTCAGCGCGGACTTCAGCGGTACGCTGCAGCCGTTCAATGAGCATATCTCCATGAACTTTGCCGCCGAACAGCCGATCACGGTCGAGGGGCAGGAGGCTGCGTCGGTCACCGTGAACTTTGACCCGGTCATCCGCAAGAAGAACATGTTTGTGGAGATGCTGGTCGAGAACAATACCGCGCACGATCTCTATGAGCTTTCCACGGAGATCGGCAAGGCCATTGCAGATACCGTCGGTACGGCAGCCGACGGCGAGCCGAGGGCGGAGATCTACCAGACCCGCTTTACCGGCACGGACGGCATCCTGCAGGTCATTGAAAAGACGGATCAGATCACCGCACTGCATCCCGGCGAGAAGTTCAGTGTCGTCTACCGGCTGAAAAATGTGGTCGCACAGGACATTCGGGGCACGTACAAGGACGTTCAGAGTAGCATCTCCGCGACCTCGTCCGCCCGGAACACGGTCGTGCAGATTCAGCCTGTCCGGATCACGGATATCAACGATCCGGGCTACGGCATCAATCTGGATCCGGATACGCAGTTCATTCTGATCTGCGCGAACAAGAACGGCGTGCCGATCGCGAATGCAAAGGTCGAGCTCGGCAAGTTTGTGAACAACGGCAAGTCGGTGATCGCGTCCGGCACCACGGATGCATCCGGCAGACTGGTCGTTCCGCGTGCATGTGATGAGGAACGGCTCTATGTGGAGGCACATGCGGAGGGCTACCGGCAGTATTACAACAGCCGCTATGAGATCCCGAAGAAGGCTTCCGATTATTACGATATCCTCACGATGAGCGGTGACCTCAGCGGCGCGGATTATTCCCTGCGTTATGTGGCGCTTTCCGGCACAGACCGCCGCAGTCTGCTGACGCAGAAATATACGGTCAACACCTATGAAAGCGAGACCTTCTCGATCATCGGTGCTTCCAATGACCCCGCCGTGAAGTACGAGCTGATCCAGAGAGGCGAGACCCGTCCGGTGAAATCGACGGCAGGCGACAGCGGCACCTTTGCGTTCATGGAGCTGACGCCCTCGATGTTCACCCCGGGGAAGGCGGTCTTTATCCGCATGACGACAGAGACCGGCGATACCGTGGAGAAGCTGATCGGTCTGGACGTGATTGCGGTGAACGAGGAAGAACCGCTGAGCAATCCGGATATTGCGGAGTTTGCGGATGTGCTGATTGATTACGTGAAATCAAATGACTGGTGCTGCGCGATCCCGATGGAATGGATGCCGGACTTCATAGAAGACGGCCTGCAGGATCTGGTGCTCGATTTCGCGGGTGAGCTGAAAGCTGTTACGGATTCCGATGCGCTGAACTCGATCGGCATCACGCACGACCTGAGAAATGATAACGACAAAAAAACGGGCGTGGATCAGTCACGCAATATCGGCGTATCTCTGACCCGCGATGACCAGTATATCAAGGTGAATGTTGAGTTTACGCTCGGCAAGACGCTCTATTTCGGCAAAAAGGATCTCCGCGGCGTTCCGAGCCAGGATCTCACCATTTACATGCATTTCACTGCAACCGCCGTGTATAATCACATCAACTGCGAATGGACAAGCCTTGAGCCGACGTTCAAGGCACATCTGGTCGGCACCGGCAGACTGTTCCATTACGAGAAGCCGGTCGCGGGCTGGTTCCTCGATGTGTTCTACAAAGCAGAGGTCACCATTCCGATCGTGAATAAAATCTCCATCATCAATTCCGCTGACAGTGTTTCGCTGCGTTATGACGATGTCTATGTTCCGTGGAACGGAAAGATCGGCGTGCGCATCGACGCGGGTCTGAAGGCTGAGGTCTTCGATCTGGAGATTGCAAAGGCGTATATACGGGGAACATCCGATTTTATACTCAAAAAGAGGCAGGAGCATTCCGGTTATCCGTTTGACTCGGTCAGCATTGACGGCGACGCAAGACTGCGCATTGATGTCGGGGGATGCAATTTCCTGGATCTCGATCTGATCAGCGGCTCAACGCTGCTCTGGGAGAGCCCGAAACCGGGCAGCAGTCCGAGACCGCCGGTTCTCACGGCAGACAGTCTCACCACGGCGGACGGCACACCTGTTTCCGAGGCGGTGAAGGATGCTTCCCGCTATCAGCCGTATACCGCGGATATGATCCCGCAGGCCGGCGTTTGGCATGCACAGCTCGGCGGCGGACTCACGGAGCTGCAGTCCGGCATTTCCGGCGGCTCTGCACCGGGGATCGTCTCCGACGGCACGAACACCGTGATGGTCTGGATCGTCAAGGACATTGCACGCGGCGTGAACAATGCGTCTTATGCAGTCTGGTCGCGCTATGACAGCAGCGCAAGGACATGGTCCGAGCCGAAGCCTGTGGATGACAACGGAAATGCAGATACGACGCCGGTGCTGTTTGCCGGTGCAGACGGCATCCGCCTTGCATATCTCGAATCCGCAGCTGTTTATGCGGACGACAGCGCGCCTTCTCTGGATGAATATGTCGGACAGCTGGTCGCAAAGACCGCAAAATTTGACGCGGAGGCAGATGCCTTCACAGATTTCCGCACTGCAGAAGTCAACGCGGACGGCGGCTTTGCTTCCGTACCGGCGTTTGCACAGGCAGCGGACGGCACGACCTATCTGTTCCGGAGCGCCCATACGGGCAGCAGCCTGTTCAGCGATGACGGCACCGCACGCATTCTCTGCGCAAAGGAGACTGCGGACGGCTGGGAGACACCGGCTGTTCTGGCAGAGAACCCCGACGGGATCTCCGCGCCGGTCTGCGGACAGAACGCAGCGGGCGAACCGGTCTTTGCATATACGGTCAGCGAGCCGGCAGAGGACAATGCCCGTGCGCTGTATCTTGCAGGGCTTTCCGGTGAGCCGGTGAAGCTTGCGTCCGGCGATATCGCGTCCCCGCGGTTCGCTGAGATCCCCGGAAAGAATGCATCCGGTCTGGTCTGGTATCAGGACGGCAGCATTTACGCCTCCGCCGATCTGACCGAAGCAGAGCTGCTCTGCAGCGGTGAGGACTGCGGCGTATCCGACCGCTTTGTCACTGCGGGCGACCGCATCCTGTTCCTCTCCAACTCCGCGGGCACATCCGCGCTGTACAGCACACGGTATGATGCGGAATCCGGCAGCTTTACCGTACCGGTCTGCGTCGAATCCGGCGAACACCTCTATTACGAGACCCTTTCCGTTGCAAACGCAGGCGGCGAAACGCTCTATGCAATGGCGCGCACCGATGACAGTGCGGACATGAAGCGTCCGGACACTTCGCTGGTCGGCGGCGTGCTCGGTGAGACGGTCGATCTCTGCATCGCGGAAACCGCTTATACCTACAGCGATGCGAAGCCCGGCCGGGCATTTCCGATCGCGGTCGCTGTCCGGAACGACGGCACCGCCGCGGTCGATGCAGTCACGCTGCGCATTCTGGACGGCACCGGCAAGGCGGTCGCGTCCGAGACAAAGGAGATCCGGATCCAGTCCGGACACGGCGCACCGGTCCAGTTCGCACCGGTCCTGCCCGCAGCGCTCGCACCTGCGGAATACACGGTTTCCGTCAGTGCGGCGGATACCGACAAGACCCCTGACAACAATACCGCCGTGCTCGATCTGACGATGACCGATCTCGCGGTCGATGCCGATCTTTCCTACATCGGCGACAGCACGTTCGTGACGATTCTTGCCTCCAACCTGAGCGGGGTGCCCGCTTCTGCGGTCATCACGATCCGCCCGCAGCGTGCGGAGGAGGAGACAGTCACGCTGTTCTCCGATCCGATCGCGCCGCATTCCTCTGCGTACTGGCGCCTCAATGCAGAAGACCTGCTCGGTGACCTGTATGCGGATACGGTCGAGATCACCGTTTCGGCAGATACGGAGGACGGTGACGAAACCAATAACACCGCGCTGGCCTTTATCGCAAAGAGCGGCATGGATCCGTATAAGACCGGCGACATCAATCTGGACGGCAAGGTCGAGCTGGAGG
The DNA here is from genome assembly GCA_017545185.1 of Oscillospiraceae bacterium. GTDB lineage: Bacteria > Bacillota > Clostridia > Oscillospirales > Ruminococcaceae > Firm-04. Next base: position 49,504 of record JAFWQJ010000055.1, read on the forward strand.
ACGTCACGCTTGCGCTGAAATGCTATACTATGCAGGTCGCGAACCGGAAGGATACCGGCCTGAATGACATGCAGCAGAATGCGGCAGACGTCAACCGGGACGGTGCGGTTGATGTGATCGACGTCATGACGATCCTGAAATTCTATGTGTTCACGATCGCAGGAAAGGCACCGGCAAGCTTTCCGGAATTTTTAGAAAACGAACAAAACGGAGGTGCGAATCATGAATCTGAATAATCCCGGATCCGCACGGAATCTCCGCCGCTTCATCGCAGCCTGCACGGCTGCGGTGATGACGGCAGCGGCACTGCACGCATCTGCGGCTGATCCTGTCTCCGTGCAGAGAATGCCGGAGCCGGCAGTGATCCGCGTTTCGGCTGATCCTGCAGGCTTCACGGAAGCAGCAGTGACCGCCGCAAAGCCGATAACGACAACGGCGGCAAAGACCACCGCAAAGCCGGTCGTGACGACGGCTGCTAAGACCACCGCAAAGCCGATAACGACAACGGCGGCAAAGACCACCGCAAAGCCGGTCATGACAACGGCGGCAAAGACTACCGCAAAGCCGGTCATGACAACGGCTGCTAAGACCACCGCAAAGCCGATAACGACAACGGCGGCAAAGACCACCGCAAAGCCGGTCACGACGACGGCTGCTAAGACCACCGCAAAGCCGGTCGTGACGACGGCGGCAAAGACTACCGCAAAGCCGGTCACGACGACGGCGGCAAAGACTACCGCAAAGCCGGTCACGACGACGGCGGCAAAGACTACCGCAAAGCCGGTCACGACAAC
>JAFWQJ010000056.1 GCA_017545185.1 Oscillospiraceae bacterium
GCCGTCCGCAGACGGCGAAACTCCCATTCATACGGAGGAGCTCCGAAAGGGGGAATCGAGCAAAACGCTCCGGGGGAGCGTTTTGCCGAGGGGGGAGCCCTGCGATAGAGGGCTCCCCCAAGCGAATCCCGGAGGGATTCGCAGCGCGCCGAATGCGTCAGGCTGACGGAAGTCAGCCGTCAGCATTCGGCGCGTTCAGGTTTCCAAAGGGCAGAGCTCTTTGGGGCGAAGCGCGAAAGCGCGAAAGCGAGAATGCTGAACGCTGCACACAGGCAATAAACAAAAAAAGGACGCCGATTTTCACACATCAGCGTCCTTTTCATATTCACATAAAGCGATCCGGGGATCTGTCCCTTACTTCCGGTAGATCATGTCGCTGCGGTCAGGGCCGGTCGAGATCATCGTGATCGGGCAGTCAATCAGCTTCTCAATGTAATTGACATAATCCTTTGCAGCCTGCGGCAGCGCATCCCATTCCGTGATGCCTCTGATATCGCTCTTCCAGCCCGGAACCTTCTCGTAAATCGGCTTTGCAATATCAAGGCGGTCGCCGCTCGGGAACTCGGTCGTGCGCTCGCCGTTGATCTCATAGGCCACACAGACCGGGATCTCATCCAGATAACCCAGAACGTCGATCAGGGACAGTGCCACATCGGTCGTGCCCTGCACCGCGACGCCGTATTTGGTCGCGACGGCATCGAACCAGCCCATTCTGCGCGGACGGCCGGTCGTTGCACCGAACTCGCCGTCGCTGCCGCCTCTCCTGCGGAGCACATCTGCTTCATCGCCGAAGATCTCGGTCGTGAACGGACCTGCACCGACGCAGGAGGAATATGCCTTGACGACCGTAATGACGCGCTTGATCTCGTGCGGCGGCAGGCATGCGCCGACTGCGCCGTAGCCTGCGAGCGTGGACGAGGAAGTGGTCATCGGATAAATGCCGTTTGTGATGTCGCGAAGTGCACCGAGCTGACCCTCGAGCAGGATGTTTTTGCCCGCCTTGACAGCCTCATGCATCAGCTCAGCGAGGTTGCAGAGATACGGCTTGATATATGCCGCAACATCCTTCAGATATGCAAGGATCTCCTTTGGATCGAGCGGCTCGGCGTCCGGATACAGGCCCGCGATCGTCGCATTCTTGATGATGCAGACGCGCTCGACCTTTTCCTCGAGGTTCTCGTTGTAGAGCTCTGCGAGCTGGAAGCCGATCTTCATGGCCTTGTCTGCGTAGTGCGGTGCGATACCGGACTGCGTGGAGCCGAAGCTGTGCTTGCCGAGGCGCTTCTCCTCGAGCTTGTCAAAGAGGATATGATACGGCATGACGAGCTGTGCGCGGTCGGAGATCCTGATGTTCGGTGTCGGAACATTGTTCTCCTTCAGCATTTCGAGCTCTTTGCGGAAGGCGTCTGCATTGAACGCGGCACCTGCGCCGATGATGTTGACCGTGTTCTCCTGAAACACACCGGACGGGAGAATATGCAGTGCATATTTGCCGTACTGATTGAGGATGGTGTGTCCTGCGTTTGCACCGCCCTGAAAACGAATGACGTAATCCGCATCGGCAGCGAAGACATCGGTCAGCTTACCTTTGCCCTCATCGCCCCAGTTTCCGCCTACAATTGCAGTAATCATAGCTCTGCTCGTTCCTTTCGATTTGAAAAAGTCGGATTTTTACAGGGTCGCACGGAGACCGTGCCGAAATTTCCCTCATATATCATACCACAAAATCCCATTTCTGTCAAGCGGGGAGCCCCCGCCGGCGATTCCCTCCGGGTGCGGTTGGCGAACCGCTCCCAATCAGCCAAGCACACGCCGCGGAGCGGCTTCTTTGGCGTTACTGCTCCCCGCCGCCGTCAGTAGGAATTGAACAGCCGGAACGACCATGCATAATCCTGCGGATTCTCCCGGAATTTCCGCTTGTCTGCCTCCGCGGGGATAAAGTCGTCCGGCAGCATAAAACTGCCGTCCTCCTGCACGCCGTCACAATCGGTCGCGTTCAGCGGCTGATACCGGTTCTCGTAATGCATCCGCTCGACCTCATAGATAAAGCGCCGCAGTGCGTTCGCCCAGATAACAAAACCCTGCTCCGTTCCTTCATGATCTGCCCAGTGATGAAGCTCTCTCTGATCATCCGCAAGCACGCTGTATGGGAGCGCAGTATCCTGTTCCCGCCGTTCCGTGTCCCAGTAGCTGTCTTCGATCGCATAGCGGAACCGGCTGCTCTCGGGTGAACAGCCGTAGCTGTACAGGCAGCTGCACATTTCCCGCAGCGCCGACTGCGGAAACGGGATCAGCGTTTCTTTGCCGGTGTAAGCGGTTTTCTGATGCCGGTTGATGATCGAAATCCAGCTGTTCAGGACGGCGCCTGCATCCCAGCCGCACATCCAGCGCACGCAGAAATACTGCCCGTCCTCTGCAAATATGTCATCCGACGGATCCGGCAGCGGCGATTCCGTATACGACGGATCACACGCGCTGATGCATCTGCCGGTCGATTTTTCGGTGACCTTCGCTTCGATGTATAAGTCCAGTCCCATATTGTCCTCCGCCCTGTCCGTCTTTTTCGTTTGTTTCTGTTTACGACCTCGTAAAGGTGCCTTTCAGCGTCCCGTAAGCGAGCACATTGCCGCTTCCGCCGCTGCCCTCGTCCAGCGCCTTGACCAGATCGTCAAAGTTATAATTGCTGCGGTCGAATACGCTCTTTTCTTCAGTGATCTGCTCTTTCAGCGCAAACACGCGGATCTCGTATTCATGCGTGCCGGACGGCGGATACGGGCCGACGTATTCGTCAGCGGATGCCCAGCCTGCCGGGAGCTCCGTCTCCGTGACACCCAGAGACTTCCAGTGCAGCCAGAATGTCGCCGTCGTATCGACCATGTAGACCGCATAGCAGGCGGCATCTCCGACCGGCTCCCAGCTAAGCTGCGGGGAGCTGTTTGTTCCCTTGTCCGTGTTGGAGACCGCGTCATCCCAGACGCCGTCATGCAGATTTTCGGAGCTGAGCGCGATCACCGGCAGCGATGCGGGGTCAAATTCCGCGGGTTCCTCCGCTACGGAGACCTCCGGGGCTTCCGTTTCGGCGGGTGCCTCTGTTTCCGCAGCCGGTGCCGCGGTCTCTGCGGGCTCCGGAGACGGCTGTGCAGTCTGTGAGCCGCAGCCGGTCAGTATCATCAGTGCGGCGGCTGCTGCGAATAAACGGTTCAGGTGTTTCATGCTGTGGCTCCTCCTTGTAAATCAGATATCCAGAAATGCCTTTGCATTTTCAGAGAACATTTTTTTGTAGTCCTCAAACGTGAAGCCGAGTGAGAGCAGACGCTCTGCCTCCGCCTTCGGGTCCCACATCGGGAAATCCGTGCCGAACATGCAGTTCTCGACGCCGTAATGCCGGATCAGCCGGATCGCGCGCTCCGGCGACATCAGGCAGACCGCGCTGCTCGTGTCAAAGCGGACGTTCTCGTTGCTTTTGAGGACGGCCTCCGCCTCATCCCATGCGGCAAATCCGCCGAGATGCGACGCCAGCACCTTGAGCTTCGGGAAATCGCGCAGCACCTTTGCCAGCATGGTCGGGTGCGAAAAGTCATGCCGGTAATCGCCCATGTGCATCAGCACGGGGAGCCGCCCCTCGATCGCCTCGTAGATGCGGTAGGAGCCTGCACTGTCGATCGGCGTGCGCTGGAAATCCGCGTGCAGCTTGATGCCCTTGAAGCCCATGGCGATCACGCGGTCAACCTCGCCTGCAAGATCTTCAAAATCGCCGTGCAGTGCGGCAAACGGGATCATTTCGGGGTGCTGATCGGCCTCGCCCCGGATAAAGTCATTGATCGAAACGACCTGCTTCGGGGTCGTTGCAACGGAGCAGACCAGCATCCGTTTGGTATTTATCTGCTGTTCTGCTTCCAGCAGCCGTTCCGTTTCGCCGATCGAATACGCCATTGTGATATCGTAAAACTGTCCGATCGAATCCGTCGCCTTTTCACTGATCTTGTGCGGGAAGATATGCGCGTGCATATCGTAGATCTCAAAATCCTGCGGGGTGAAATGTTCCATGGGTATTTAGCTTCCTTTCTATTTGCAGACGCGCTGCAAGGGTACAGATTACGGGCGGAGATAGCGGCTGAGCAGCTCCGCGAAGGAGAACAGCAGCATTGCAAGCTCCGCAGTCGGCTGACAGATCATCCGCAGCCATTTGCCCCAGCCGGAAGGCTCCGGCAGGAGCTTTTTGAGCGGGAACAGTCCCGCCAGTGCAAGCATGAACGGCACCCAGTTCGTGCCGAGCAGATATGCGGCGCGGTCGCTGAGCGGAATGCCGTTGATGCAGAGCAGCGAGGCATAGCAGCCGAAGGCGTCAAACAGCGTGCGGCTGCCCATCATGCCCATGCCGAGCAGCACCGCGGCTGCGGTCAGAACTCTGCGGGCGGTCACCGGCAGAAGCTCTGTGCGTTTCTTCCGGTTCCTGCGGGAGCGTTCCAGCGTCAGATATCCTGCCGTGCAGACGCCCCAGATCATGCCGCAGAAGCTGCTGCCGAACAGCAGGCCGATCCCGCCGAACAGCAGTGCCGTCTTCACAAAATAGCCTGCCGGATCATAGGGTGCGTCCTCCGGCAGCAGCACGCGCTTTGCCCAGTCGTGCATCGGCACCAGAAACCTTGCCCAGAAGCTCTGCATCGAATCCGCAAGAATCGGACGGTCAAAGCTGTCCGGCAGCGCATATCCGAGCATTGCGGCAATGCCCTGCCCGATCTGCGCGGTGCCCTTGAGCCTGTAATAAAGCATCATATAAAAGACCAGCATCATCGTGACGGCATCGAGTGCCGTTCTGACCAGTCCGCCGGTCGCAAGCTGTGCGTGGATCGCCTGCATCGGCAGGGAGAGACAGACAAGCTGGAACATTCCGCGGATGCAGAGCGATGCGCCCTGTCCGATCCGTTCGCGGGAAACGCTGCGGTTTTTCAGCATCTCTCCGTAATCCGGAAAGCGCATGACCGGGCCGCCCGGCAGCCGTGCCATATCGCACTGATAACAGAAAAATGAATGCAGCGGCGGGATCTTCAGCCTGCCCTTCGTGTGCCCGTACAGGCATTCCGTGCCCTGCAGCGTACAGAGCAGCAGCGGCAGAAGCGGCTGACTGCCGAGCAGCATTCTTGCGAGCAGCAGGATCAGCACCTGGATCCCGATGCCGCAGACCAGCCAGATCCTTGCACGGCGGCGGTGCTTTTTCGTCTCCCGCGGGCTCAGGCGCAGGATCAGCCATGTCAGGCTGACCGACAGCCCCAGCAAAATCAGTGCCGGGAATCCGCCCGTCACGTAAACAATGCAGAGTCCGCCGATCGCCAGCGCATCGGGTTTCCAATGCGGGCGCAGGAACGCCGTCAGCAGCGCAAACGCCGGCAGCACATAAAGCAGAACGGGAAGTGATGCAAAGCTCATGTTGCCGCCTCCTCTGCATATTCCGGCAGATACTGCGCGAGAAATGTCTGCAGCTCCGCGGCACAGGTCATCGTGCAGAGCACCTCGCAGAGCCCCTTCACCGAAAGATGCGGCGGGAGCTGCATCGCGTTCAGGAGCGTCTGCCGTCTGGCGGTGCAGTCCGGCGTGCCCGTCAGCCCGTATTCATAGAGCAGCGCGGGTGTGATGTCGTCCGGCCGTTCGGGCGGGGTCTCGTCAAAGACACCTGCGCGTTCGAGCGCGAACAGCAGCGTCTCATTGCTGACGCCCTCCACGCCGAGCAGTCCCTCCGCAGAGGGGGCGGTCTTGCGGGGCTCCTTGCCGTGAATGCCGGGGATATATACATGGTATATTTTGCCGCTGCGGATCGCGCCCTTCAGATAGCCGCGTATCTGGAAGTCGGCCGCATCCGCATCGGTCAGGATGACGACGCCGGTCGTTTCGGCATAATGCCGGATGAGCCGGAGCTGTGCGTCATTCCGGTAGATCTGAAAACCGCCCGTCACGATGATGACCGCATCGACGACCGATTCCAGCCGGATCTTGTCGTATTTGCCCTCGACAACGATCGCCGGGGCGATCTTCGGCCGCGGGGTCATCCGGTCTCCTCCGCGCCGTTCCGCTTCACGCGCAGCATCCGGACGATCGCCTGCTCCAGCAGCAGACGGGGCGGCGTGCGCGTCGATTTGCAGCTTTTGTCCGTTTCCCGCAGGATGCGGATGCAGGTGCGGAGCTGCGGAACGGTCATGGAGCCGCAGTCGCGCATCGCGTTCCGGACAGCAAACTCGCGGTTTTTCGGATAGCCGAAATCCGCGGCAATGGTCTCGGTCTGCTTTGCCGCGCCCTGTCCGAGCTTTGCGCGGTACAGGTCAATGAACGCGGTGCTCAGCACGGAAAGCAGCCCGAGGATCGTTTTGGAGTCCTCGGCGCGGGCGGTCAGGGCTTCCAGCAGCCGGAACGCCGCCGTGCCGTTTCCGCCGGTGACGGCCTTCGCCAGCCGGAACGCGTCGGCATCCGGCAGCGGGGCGGTCAGTGCATTGAGCATTTCCGTTGTGATCGGGCCGCCGTCCGCGCAGGCCAGAAGCTTGTCAAGCTCCGTGTTGATGAGCGAGGAATCGCAGAGGCAGCGGTTCGCGAGATCCTCCGCATCATGCCGGCTGATCTCCGAGCCGTGCCTTGCAGCGCGCTCCGCGATCTGTTTTCCGAGCTGGATCGCGGTTTTCTTCTCGCAGATACAGAGCACGCCCTGCTTCTCGAAAAATGCGGTCAGCTTTTTGAATTTCGGCAGAAAGACCGGTGCGCCGCGCTTGACCTCATAGCACGGGAGCGAGCGCATCACGATCAGCACGACTGTCCGCGGCGCGGGTTCCTCAAAGATCCCGAGCATCGTATCGACGACGGACGCGGGGTGCGCATCCGGGTCAAAGTCCGGGATCAAAATCAGGTTATAGGGCTGGAACATCGGGCTGAACGAGCAGGCATCCGCCAGCCGGTCGAGATCGACCTCCTGCCCGTCAAATACGGTATCGGAAAGCGCATCGCCGTCCGTCAGCTTTTTGCGGATGCGCTTTTCCAGCTGTGCGACAGCCAGCGTATCCTCACCGCAGACAAAGCAAAGCTGCGGCGGGTTTTCCGAACCGATCGCCTTCAGCAGATCGGCTGCTGCGAGCTTCGGCATATTGACGCACCTCCTTCAGAATGATCTTGCGGGGGATCGGATTCAGCTGTTCTTCTTCCGCTTGAATATAAAAACGATGCTTTTGGATGAACCGTAACTTTGATTTGTTGAAGTACAGCTGACTAACTCCCATCCGTCACCGCCAAGAAGATTGAGCTGATTTTCAAGCTGATTTGATTCCACATTTCCGCCCCAAAACCCTTTTGTATCATACACGACCACTTTATACTCAAATTGTTCCATATTGATTCTCCTTCAAATTCCAATTTGTTTCAGCGACGCAGGATCAGATATATTCGATCTTGTATTTTGCCTGTTTTTTCTTCTTTTTCGCGGCCATGTGTTCCTTCATGACCGTCGCGGTTCCGCTGCGGACGATCCGCACGGGAATGCCGCGCTTCACGGCACCGCAGGCGGTTTCGGTCACGCAGCCGTATTCGTCCAGCCCGCAGAGATGCAGCATCTCATAGCCCTTTTCGCGTATCATCTCGAGCAGCTTTTTGTTCGTCAGCGCATCCCCGAACAGCTTGTCAAAGCAGTAATCGGAAACGATGTCCACACCGGGATAGATCTCCGCGCCCTCCGTTCCGGCGATCGAATACCCGAACAGCAGCCGGTTCGTCGGCAGGTTCTGGATGATGTGCCGGATGTAGATGACATCGCTGCCAGCATCGTGATACTTGTGGATCAGCGCATTGACCGCGCCGGTCAGTTCTTTGGTGTTATAAGCAAAGAACGGCTTTCGCTTTTCGGAGAGATAGTCGTTCTGCATGTCGATGACAATCAAGGCTGTTTTCATATTTCCCTCATATCTGCGTCGTTTTCATCAGCCGCGTCAGGCTGCCGCCGCCCGATGCTGTCAGACGGAGCAGCAGATTGTTTTCTGTGATATACTGCGGCGGGTCGGTCGAGAGCCGCACCGCGCAGCCGTTTTTGCCGTACTGTACGGAAGCGGCTGTGCCGTCCTCCGGCAGGACTTCCGCAGCCTGTATGCGCATCCCGTTCCAGAGGATGCAGAGGCCGTTTTCATCGGCTTTGATCTCCGCATCGCCGCAGCGGAGCGTGACCGTACCGTCCGCATCCGTGAATGCATCCGTGCCGAAAACCGCCGTATCACCGCGAAGATTTCCGCCGTCCCGGAGCAGCACGGCGCCGCAGGAAACATCTGTCAGCTCTGCCTGATACGCGGCCGCCGAACGGCTGCTCATCAGGAGCATGACGTCCACATTCGTGATGCCCGCATCCCGCAGATACCGCGCCGCATACTGCGCATTCCGCGGCGTATCGGTCAGGTCGGCAACGACCGTCCGGTTCTCCGCGGAGATCACGAGCACGGTGTTTTTCGTGCCGCCGAGCACAGCAGCCTGCAGGGTACTGCGGTTCAGCGCGGTCAGCAGCAGATTCTGCAGACTGAGCAGCAGCGCCGCGAAAACTACCGCAGCTGCGAGCGTTTTCGGCTTTGCGCGGCAGAGCAGCATGATCGCCAGTGCCGCCGCACAGAGAAGTATCATCAGCCGCATCGCGGGTGCCGTGACCGTAATATGCGAAAACGGCAGCGCGCCGGCTTTCTGCGTCACGAACCGGATGAACCGGCAGAGCATTCCGGCGGCAGGGAGCAGAAACCGCAGCGTCCCGCCGGTCAGCAGAAAGAGAAATCCGAGCCACAGCACAGCCGTACCGAGCGGCAGGATCACAAGATTGCAGACCGGTGCCGTCAGCGAGCTCTCCCCGCAGAGCAGCACCGAGGCCGGAAACGCCGTCACGGACAGGCAGACAAACTGCAGCAGGTCACGGCCGATGCCGGGGCGCATGTTCCTTGTCAGATACGGCGCGATCACGCCGATGCCGAGCACCGCGGAAAACGACAGCCAGAACGACACCGAGCCGATCGTATACGGCGTGAACGCGGTGCAGAAGATCGCGGCCAGACAGAGTGCCCGCAGCGTATCGCGGTGCCGGCCGAACAGCACGGCGGAATCCGCGAGCAGCACCATGACCGCCGCCCGCCAGACCGATACCGACGCATCGACCAGCAGAATAAACAGCAAAATTGCAGGGATCTGCAGCAGGAACAGCAGCTTTGCAGGGCAGCCGAGTTTTTTCAGCAGCCGGCGGAGCACCGCACAGAACAGCACCAGATGCAGCCCCGATACCACGGCGAGATGCCCGGTTCCGGAGCGGTTCATGCCGAGCCGCACCTCATCGGAGAGCAGTGTTTTGTCGCCGAACAGCATCGCGCAGAACAGCCCGGCGTCCTCCGGGGACAGCGCCGCACGGATGCTGTCCGTCATGCGCTGCCGGTAATCAGCAGCCGTCCGCCGCAGCGAAAAGCCGGTATCCGGTACGGTGTCCAGCAGCTCTGCATCGTAAATGCGCAGATATCTGCCGCGCCCCGCCTGATAAGCGGCGGTGTGATAGCGGTAATCCGGTCTGATGCGCGTCAGCTCTGCGTCCAGCGTCACGGCATCACCGATCCGCTGCACGGGAATGTCCGCATCCGCGTACCAGTCCATGCTGACGCGGCTGCCCGCAAGCTCTGTCCGCAGCGTATATCTTGCCCGTCCGCCGGACAGCGGCTCCGCATCCGTGACCGTTCCGGTGAGCATCTGCCTGCTGCCGTCCAGCGCAAGCAGCGGCTGCTTCACCGCGATATCATAGCGCATCCAGACCGCGATCCCGAGCAGAATGCCGGTAAAAATACGCAGATACAGCGAAAAGAAACGCTTTTTCGGGAACAGCAGCACGATACAGAAAAGCACTGCACAGACCGCCGCCGGGATACCGAATCCGAAAAATGCCGACAGCATCCCGGCGATCCATCCCAGCGTGAACAATTCCGCGCCGTAGGTGCAGGCGATGCTGTCGGCTTTCCGCTTCACTGATTCCGAAACAGCCGGCGAAGTCCTCGCCCGTACCGTTTCAGTGACCTTCACACACCCTGTTCGGCAGACCAGCCCATTTTCTGACCTGCGATCAGGTGGAAGTGCAGATGCGGCACTGTCTGGCCGGCATCCTCACCGCAGTTCGTGATCACACGGAAGCCGGAATCCAGCTTCTCCTGCGCAGCGACCTTCGCGATCGCCGTGAAGATCTTTCCGACGATCTCCGCATTCTCCGCCGTGACCGCAGAAGCACCGGAAATATGCTGCTTCGGGATGAACAGATAATGGATCGGTGCGATCGGATTGATATCCTTGAACGCGTAGACAAATTCATCCTCATAGACCTTTGTGCTCGGGATCTCGCCCGCAGCGATCTTACAGAACAGACACTCCATGATGATCCTCCTTATTTGATCCGCAGTGCGGAATGATTAACCCTTCAGGAACTCGCCTGCAATGCTCTGCAGCATTCCGAGTGCCTCATCGACCATATAGGTCTTGCCGATGCCGCCCATTGCGCTGTCCGGACGTCCGCCGCCCTTGCCGCCGGTGATCGCCGCAACGCGCTGGATGATCTTGCCGGCATGTGCGCCCTTTGCGATCGCGCTCTTGGAGCAGACGCAGTAGAAATTGCCGCTTTCGCCGTTGACGCCTGCGAGCAGTGCCACGACATCCGGTTCCCGGTCGCGGATCTGGTCGCCGAGCGTGCGGAGCGTATCCGGCTTGACGTCGGAGAGCATCGCCGAAACGATCTTGATGCCGTTAATTTCGGCCGCACCGCTGAACAGGCTGCCGAGCTGGCTGTTCGCGAGCTTCTGGTTCAGCTGCTCGTTTTCGCGTGCAAGGGTGCGCAGTTCATTGGAGACAGCCGCGCACTTCTCCGGCAGCTCTGCCGGATTTGCAAGCTTCAGCGCCTTTGCGGCCTCTGCAAGCGTATGTTCGGTCTCCTGCATCAGCTTCAGGACATTGTCGCCGGTCGCAAGCTCAATTCTGCGGACGCCCGCAGCCACGGAGCTCTCCGACACGATGCGGCACAGACCGATCTGTGCGGTATTGGATACGTGCGTACCGCCGCAGAATTCGATCGAGTCATCGCCTGCGCGGACAACGCGGACAACGTCGCCGTACTTCTCACCGAACAGTGCCATTGCGCCGAGCTTCTTCGCTTCCTCGATCGGCATTTCCTCGGTAGAGACCGGCAGCGCGTTCAGAATTTCAGCATTGAGCAGCTCCTCGACCTTTGCAAGCTCCTCTGCGGAGACCGCGGAGAAGTGAGAGAAGTCAAAGCGGCAGCGCTCTGCATTGACGAGCTGACCCGCCTGATGCACATGGTCGCCGAGCACCTTGCGCAGTGCAGCCTGCAGCAGATGCGCCGCGGTGTGGTTGCGCATGATCGCGCGGCGGCGCTTCAGATCGACCTTTGCAAGCACGGTATCGCCGACATGCAGCGTACCGATCTCCAGATTGCCCATGTGCAGGGACTGGCCGTCGCCGCCCTTCTGGGTATCGGCGACCGCGAACACGACCTCCGCCTCATTTTCCGCGAGGATCTCGATCTCGCCGGTATCGCCGACCTGACCGCCGCTCTCCGCATAGAACGGAGTGCGGTCAAGGATCAGGATGCCGTCCTTGCCCTCCTCGAGTGTCTCAACAGCCTGACCGTCCGCGAGGATCGCGAGCACCTTTGCTTCGCAGGCAGTCTCGGCATAGCCGGTAAATTCCGTCTTTGCAAGACCCTTTGGCACGGCTGCGCCGCCGCCCCACGAGGTCTTGACCTTGGAAGCGCGGTCTGCTCTTGCGCGCTGCTTCTGCTCCTCCATGCAGGCACGGAAGCCTTCTTCGTCCACGGTCACGCCCTGCTCGCCTGCCATTTCAATCGTCAGGTCGATCGGGAAACCGTAGGTATCGCTCAGGTTGAACGCATCCTGACCGGAAAGCACGGTCTGGCCTTCCTCCTTGAGCTTTGCGATCATATCATTGAGACGGTCGGTGCCGTTGTCGATCGTGCGGGCGAAGCTCTCCTCCTCATGCTTGATGATGCGGGTGATGAGCTCCTGCTTTTCCTTCAGCTCCGGATACGCACCGCAGTTTTCGCCGATGACCGTTTCCGCGACCTTATACAGGAACGGCTCCTTGATGCCGAGCAGTCTGCCGTGACGCGCCGCTCTTCTCAGCAGACGCTTCAGGACATAGCCGCGGCCGTCGTTTGCCGGGGTGATGCCGTCGCCGACCATGAACACCGTCGAGCGGATGTGGTCGGTGATGACGCGCAGGGAAACGTCGGACTTTTCGTCGGTATGATATTTGATGTCAGCGATCTGACAGATATGCTTCATGATGTTCTGCACGGTATCGACCTCGAACAGGTTGTCAACGCCCTGCATGACACATGCCAGACGCTCAAGACCCATGCCGGTGTCGATATTCTTATGCTTCATCTCTGCGTAGTTGCCCTTGCCGTCGCTGTCGAACTGCGAGAACACGAGGTTCCAGATCTCGATGACGCGATCGCAGTCGCTGGCCTGCTCGAAGCTCTCGAACGGGCCGTATGCCTCGCCGCGGTCAAAGTGGATCTCGGAGCAGGGGCCGCACGGGCCGGAGCCGTGCTCCCAGAAGTTGTCGGCCTTGCCGAGACGGATGATGCGGTCATGCGGGATGCCGATCTCCTTTTCCCAGATCTCGGCGGCCTCGTCGTCGCTCTCGAACACGGTGATCCAGAGCTTTTCCGCCGGGATCGCCATTTCACCGGTCAGGAACTCCCATGCCCAGTTGATCGCCTCGCGCTTGAAATACTCGCCGAACGAGAAGTTGCCGAGCATCTCAAAGAAGGTGCCGTGACGGGCGGTCTTGCCGACGCGCTCGATATCCGGGGTACGGATGCACTTCTGGCAGGTCGTGACGCGGACATTGGGCGGGACCGCCTGTCCGAGGAAGTATTTTTTCAGCGGCGCCATGCCGGAGTTGATCAGCAGCAGGGAGTTATCCCCCTTCGGGATCAGAGATGCGCTGTCCATGCGGGTATGCCCCTTGCTCTCAAAGAAAGAGAGGTAGCGCTCACGCAGTTCATTCAAGCCTGTCCATTCCATAGGTACAGATTTCCTTTCCTTTATACAGATTCCGGCAGCTTTGCCGCCGCATAACAATACAGGATATAGTATACCCCAAAACGCGGGTTTTGTCAAGTAGCGCACCCGCCTGCGGACAGATATAATTTATGGATTTGATGAACGGATTTTTTGTGTGACATGCGGAATCCGGACGGACATCCGCATCCCTGTCCGCGTTCCGGCAGCCCGGTTGTCAAATTCCGCGTGCCCGCCGCATAGAATACAGTATCACCGAAACGGAAAGGAGCAGATGCATGAACCGTCAGGAATTTGAAGATACCGCCAAACGCTACCGAGAGGAGCTGTTCCGGATGTACGCGAGCCGGAACCCTTCGCCGCCCGGAAAGCCGGCACCGCCGCCGGGCAGGCGTCCGCCGATGCCGCCTCCGCCGCCTGCAGAAAAGCCTGCGCCGCCCCCTCCGACCGGCAGACCTCCGTTCCCGCCACCTCCGCCGGGAAGGCCGCCGGTGCCTCCTCCGCCGTCGCGCCCGCAGGGAAGCAGACCCGTCCCGCCGCCGCCTGGACGTCCTGCACCGCCGCTGCCGCCGTTCCCCGCGCCGCCGCAGCCCCGTGTATTGCCGGTGCTCGCAGAAGCAGACGAAACATCGGAAACCGCGGAAATCCCGGAGCAGCCGGATGTACAGGAGATGCCGGATGCACAGGAGATGCCGGATCCGCCGGATGAACCCGCGCTGCCGAAGCGCGCCTATACCGGCTGCATCCGCGTGCACGCGGTCACCGCAGAGGGCGCAAGACCCGTCGCGGGCGCGGCCGTGACCGTCGTGCGGTTTGTCAGCGGTGAGCCGGAGCTGTTCGCGCTGCAGACGACCGGCGACAGCGGCGAGACCGAGACCATGACCGTCCCCGCGCCGCCGCCCTCCGCAGACCAGCGGCATCCCGCATCGTTTTTATACGATATCTCCGTCAGCGCGGACGGCTATTACCGCGAGCACAGCACCGATGTGCCGGTCTTTCCGGGCGTGACCTCCGTGCAGACCTTCGTGCTGATCCCGCTGCCCGCGGGCGGCGGTACGCTCTCCGGCGGCGACCTGACCTATTATAACGATATGCCGCAGCTCTGAAAGGGGGTTCGTCCATGCTCAGCGGAGAGGTCTTTATCCCCGAAACGATCACGGTGCATCTCGGCGCGCCGGATACCGATGCCGCGGATGTCACGATCCCGTATATCAGCTATGTCAAAAACTGCGCATCCAGTGAGATTTTCCCGACATGGCCGGAAAACGCGCTGCGGGCGAATATCTACGTCATCAACAGCTATGCGCTCAACCGCATCTATACGGAATGGTACCGCTCCCGCGGCTATCCGTTCGACATCACCAGCTCGACGCAGTACGATCAGGCTTTTGTTTACGGCCGCGAGATCTTTGAAAATATCAGCCGCCTGACCGATGAGCTGATCCGTTCCTATATCCGCAGGCAGGGCAGCTATGAGCCGATGTTCGCGGCCTTCTGTGACGGCTCCCGCACGCGCTGTGACGGGCTCTCCCAGTGGGGAACGGTCGGGCTGGCGAATCAGGGCATGACGCCCTATGAGATTTTGCAGTATTACTACGGCGAGAACATTGATCTGATCCGGGCGCAGGAGATCCGCGCCGTGACGCCGAGCTGGCCGGGTGCCGACCAGAAAACCGGCATGGTCGGCAGCGATGTGCAGACGATCCAGATCCAGCTGAACCGCATCGCGCAGAATTTCCCCGCGATCCCAAAGATCGCGGATGCGGACGGCATTTACGACGAAAACACCGCAAATGCCGTCCGCGTGTTCCAGTCGGTATTCGAGCTTGACCCGACCGGCGTTGTCAATGAGGCGACATGGTACCGCCTTTCGTATATCTACGTCAGCGTCAAGAATCTGGCCGAGCTGCGCTCCGAGGGGCTGCAGTACGACGAGATCACGCGCAGCTATCCCGAGATCCTGCGGCAGGGCGATTACGGCGATGCCGTCCGCGCATTTCAGTATTTTCTGGCAGTCGTCGGGGCATACTACCAGAGTGTGCTCCGGCTGCAGATCACCGGGACCTACGACGCTGCGACCGCCGATGCCGTGCGCTCCTTCCAGCAGACCTACGGGCTGCCGCAGACCGGCATCGCTGACAAGCGTACATGGAATGAGCTCTACCGCGCATACAGCGGCATTCTCGCATCCGAGCCCGCTTCGGAATGCGCAAGGCTCTTTCCAAACGAGGTGCTCAGGGAGGGCGTCAGCAGCGAGAATGTCCGCCTGCTGCAGCAGTATCTGACCTACATCGCACAGTTTGACCCGAATATCCAGCCCGTCACCGATACAGGCTATTTCGGGCCGATCACCCGCAATGCGGTACAGGCGTTCCAGCGGGAATACGGTCTGACGCCGAACGGGCAGGTCGGGGCGGTCACATGGGACATCATCACCGGCGTATACTCCGAAATGAAATGCGGCGCGGGCAAGCGTCCCTATCAGGCGCCGGGCTATACGATCCGATAAGGAGGAAGCAATGCTGTATACGGAAGCACAGATGCAGGAGCATGTCGAGGAGATCCTCGGGCTGCTCTATCAGATCGCGCTGCGGGACAGCCGCATCCCGGCAGTCCTGCCGCAGAGGGAATTTTCCGAGGAGGCGGGGCTCGCCGTCCGCGCCTATCAGGAGGCATACGGTCTGCCTGTCACCGGCGAGATCGACGGCAGCACATGGGAGTCGATCGTCGATACCTACCGCAAGCTGACCGACGCCGCCGTACCGCTGCGGGTCTTTCCCGGGAGCAGCGTCCGGCTGCAGCGCGGAGACAGCGGCAGTCAGGTGCAGCTTCTGCAGAGCCTGCTCGATCTGGCGGCGCAGCGGTTTGCCAATCTCCCGCCGGTGAAGCCGACCGGTGAATACGACGCGGCAACAGAAGCCGCCGTCCGGCGTCTGCAGGAGGCTGCGGGTCTGCCGGAAACGGGCGTCCTTGACCGCAGGACATGGAACCGTCTGGCTGCGCTGTTCAACAGTCTGACTGTCTGAGAAAAAGGGGGCGTCATCATGCAGCAGAAGCAGGAGCTGTTCAAAGAGCCGCTGTTCCGGATCCTCGTCGGGAGCGGCACGGTGCTGCTCGGTCTGGCGGCAGTGCTGCTGCACGGACAGCAGGTGCTCGCGATGCTGTGCAGACTGCTGCATGTGCTGCGCCCGCTGCTGCTCGGCGTGCTGTTCGCGACCATGCTGGAGCCGTCCTACGAGCGGCTGCGGACGGATTTCACTGCCTTTGCGGAAAGCCGGCGGCATCCGCTGCGGACAGGCTGGATCCGGCCGGTCTCGCTGATCGGCGCGATTCTGCCGCCGGTGCTCGTGCTGGTCAGCCTGATCTGCGTACTGGTGCCGCAGGTCATGCATTCCGTCCGGATGATCTCCGAAAATATCAGCATTTACAGCGAAAACCTTTCCGGCTGGACAGCGCGCTTTTCGGATACGGCGGCCGCGGAGCTCTTTTCGCATGCCGGGCTTGCCGATCTGCCGGCGGAGATTCAGAACCGTCTGCCGGCGCTGCTGAAACGGATGTATGACGGAACGGCGGCGCTGCTCGGCGTGCTGCTGGATATCGGCATCGGAGCGGTGTTTTCGCTGTATCTGCTCGCGGACAAGCCACGTCTGCGGATGCAGCTCCGGCAGCTTGCGGGCGATCCCGCAGACGGCGGCCGGCTGTTCCGGCTCCTGCAGCGGCTCCGGCTGATCTGCCGGACATTTGCGCGGTTCCTCGGCTCACAGTGCAAAGAATCGCTGATCCTCGGGGCGCTGTGCTGGGCGGGGATGCGGCTGTTTCATTTTCCGTATCCGGTGCTCATCAGCGCGGTCATCGGCATCACGAACATTGTGCCGTATTTCGGCCCGATCGCCGGAACGCTGCCCTGCGCGCTGCTCCTGCTGCTCGTCAGGCCGGATGCGGTGCTCTGGTTTTTGTTGTATATTGTGATCCTGCAGCAGATCGAAAGCAGCCTGATCTATCCGCGGGTCGTCGGGCATTCGGTCGGGCTGCCGCCTGCGTGGGTCATGGCAGCGATCGTCACAGGCGGCGGACTGTTCGGCGTCGGCGGGATGCTGCTCGGCGTTCCGCTCGCGGCGGTGCTGTATGCGCTGCTGCGGGGAGCGTCTGCGGACAATCGCTAGTGTTTTCCGTGCGGCCGGTGCGTTATCACTAAAAAAATGGGGAGCACAGACCTTTCAGAAGCCGCCCTGCGGCGCGGAGCCCGCGCATTCGCCGCATACAAAAACCGTCCCTCCGGCCTGCACGGTCAGAGGGACGGTTCGTATTCATTCTTCCGCAGCGGGCGCGGACTGTTCATTTGCCGGGATCCATTCAAGCACGGCATCGGTGATGTTCTGCAGATTGTCAAAATGCAGATAATGCTCGCCCTGCAGCTTCCGAACCTCGCTGTGTTCCTTGTCGGTCACGATATCCTTATGCAGCTGCTCCCATTCGGGCATGAAGTCACAGTTGGACGACGCCACAAAGATCAGTGCCGGAACGCTCTCCGGAAGGGTCATCTGCCGGGAAGCCGCCATGTTCTTTTCGAGACATTTCAGCTCATTGCGCACATCTGCATTGACGCTGCGGTGCAGGGTCAGCAGACGGCACAGATCGATATCCTCCTGCGAATACGGATAGGATGTATCCGCTGTCAGGATCGCGCGGTGATCGCTGACCGAAAGCAGCCGCATGATGCCGGTGAAGTTGGCAAAGCGCGAAACGCCGTATGCGATCCGGTTCACCGTGATCGTGCTGACCGGCAGCGGATTGCAGTCCTCCTGCTTCGGCACGGAGTTGTCAATGCCGATGAAGCCCTTGACCTCATCCGGATACTGATTCGCCCATGCCAGCATATAAATGCCGGAGAGCGAATGCCCCATGAGGTAATAATCCTCGCAGCCGAGATTCCGGACACAGCTGTGCAGCTCACTGACGACCGCATTCAGCGTCCGGTCGGAGCCGGCAGGATCGGACAGGCCGTAGCCGAGCGGCTCGACCGTGATGACGCGGTACTCCGCCGAGAGCTTTTCCGCGAGCGGCCGGAACTCCAGCACCGGCGAGACCGAGCCGAGACCCGGCAGCAGAATGACCGTCGTATCATGCTCCCCGCCCCTGATCTCTGCGACCATTTTCTTTCCGTTCACATCGACGGTCTGTCCGTAGGCATCCTGCCGGAGCTTTTTCTTCTCGTCCAGCCCGCAGATCAGGTTCCAGACCGTGAGGATCAGCAGCAGCCCCAGTATGATCAGGAACAGCCACTTGATGCATTTGCCGAAGCATCCTTTTTTCTTCTTTTGCTTGATTTCCTTTTCCGCCAATGTCAGGCTCCTTTCTGTATTCGCCGGACCGGGCTCCGGTCCGTTCAGCTTTCGTATCCGATGCCGTACAGGCACCCACAGTATCAGTGTACCATGTTTCGGCGGCAATGTAAAGGGCTGCGGCGCCGGTTTCATAAAGTCTTCACAAAACTTTATATTCTCTTAAAGATTATGCGGAAAACGATAGTTACATTCCGCTCAAATCACGTTTTTACGACTGTATTGAAGTCGTATTTTCGCCGGGCTGTAACCGAATTGTCATGCATTCAGCCCGAAAACGCCGCGGAGGCTGTTGCAAATCCGAAAAAAATATGATATAATGAATTATACTGTCCGCATACTGAAAGCCGGTTCCGGATCCGGAACAGAACGGCTGATAAAAGGAGTTTCATATCATGGATCAGCAAAAGATTTATTCCGCAAAAGAGGCATCCTCTTACGCGCAGCAGATTCTGCACGCCGTGCAGAGTGTCGTTGTCGGAAAGGATATGATTATTCTGAAGGTGCTGCTTGCGATGCTCGCAAAGGGCCATGTGCTGCTCGAGGACATGCCCGGCGTCGGAAAAACAACGCTGGCACTTGCATTTGCAAAAACGCTGGATCTGGATTATCACCGCATCCAGTTCACGCCGGATGTCCTGCCGAGCGATGTGACAGGCTTCTCGGTCTACAAGAAGGAAACCGGTACCATGGAGTTCCAGAAGGGTGCGGCATTCTGCAACCTGCTGCTCGCGGATGAGATCAACCGTACATCCCCGAAAACGCAGTCTGCGCTGCTGCAGCTCATGGAGGAGACCGCCGTCACCGTGGACGGCAAGACCTATACGCTGCCGGAGCCGTACTGCGTGCTCGCAACGCAGAACCCGACCGGCTCCGTCGGTACGCAGATGCTGCCGGAATCGCAGCTCGACCGCTTCATGCTGCGTCTGCACATGGGTTATCCCGACCTCGAAAGCGAGGTGCAGATCATGCAGGCCAGAAGCGCGGAGAATCCGCTTGCAAAGCTGGAGCCCGTGCTGACCCGCGCAGAGCTGCAGATCCTGCAGGAAACTGCCGCACAGGTCTATGTGGACAACGCGATCCTGCGCTATATCGCGGAGATCTCCGCCGCAACGCGCAATCACCCGATGATCAAGCTCGGCGTCAGCCCGAGAGGCTCGCTGGCACTCTGCTCGGCTGTCCGTGCGACTGCGCTGGTGCGCGGCCGTGACTATGTCACGCCGGACGATATCCGCGTGATCGTGGTCGAGACCTTTGCACACAGAATGCTGCTCAGTGCACGTGCCAAGACCGAGAACGTCACCGCGGAGCAGCTGATCGAGGAGATCCTCGGCAATGTGCCGGTCCCGAAGCTGAGAAGGTACGAAGAATGATCCGCTCCAAGCTGCTGTATGCAGTGCTGCTGGTCGTTCTGGTACTGTTCTACTATCTGTACCGGGGCGATCCGGAACGCGGAGATCTGTCGCTGGCACTGCTGGTCTTTGCCGTTCTGTTCCCGCTGATTTTGCTGCTCGGACTGCTGCGCCTGAAACACAGCATGTGGGCCAGACTCTTTCACAGCAAGGAGCCGATCCGGAAGGGGCAGCTGTATCAGTGGGTGCTTCAGATCACAAACCCGAGCTTTTTTTCTTCCTCGGAATCGCAGATCACACTGGAATACGCAAACAGCCTGACCGGCGAGCAGCAGGAGCTGACCTTCGTCGTGCCGGTGCTGCCGCGCAACAATCAGCGCGTAAGATTCTCGTTCCACGCCGTCACCTGCGGCAGGATGCGGATGCGCGTCAAGGAGATCGTGCTCTATGACCCGCTGCGGATATTTAAGCAGAAGCTCCCGCTGAATCTGGAGGATCAGGTGCTGATCATGCCGGACAGCAAGGTGCAGGTGCCGGAGGAATGGCCGCCGGTCCCGCATCCGGATTCCGACAGCCCGGAGTTCTCCAAGGTGAAGGCGGGCGACGATCCGTCCGAGATCTTCGATCTGCATACCTACCGCGAGGGCGATGCGGTCTCGCGGATCCACTGGAAGCTCAGCTCCAAGCTCGATCACCTCATGGTCAAGGAATACAGCCTGCCGCTTTCGTCGGGCAGCCTGCTGGTGCTTGACCCGTCGCTGACCGGTGAGATGCCGGAGGCGGCGCTGCGTCTCGATACGGCCTATTCGGTGCTGTTCGCGGCTGCGGCTTCCCTTGCCGAGCAGGAGCTCTCCTTTGCGATGACGCATTATGATCCCGACCGCGGCATGATAGATTCCGAGCTGTACGAATCGCTCCCGGAGGCATCCGCATGGATGCGCATGGCGGTCGCGTCCGCACCGGTCACGGGCTCCGGGCGTGCGGTCATGCTGACGTCCATGGCGCAGCATCTCTCCGATTCCCGCATTTACGAACGGATCATCGTCATCACGCCGCGGCTCGATGACGCCGTGACCGATCTGCTTTCAACACTGCCGCATTCGGAGCAGCTTGTCGTGTTTGCCGTGGTCGGCCCGCATGAGGGCGACCCGTCCGCGGATTCGACGCTGCCGTTCCGCTGCATCCCGGTCGCACAGCAGGAGCCTGTGCATCCCGCCTCGGTGCAGCTGCGTCCCGGCGAGGAGCCGGATTATGACAGCGAGGAGCTGGTCGAAGGAGGTGCCGCATCATGAAGTATTACGATGTGCCCCGCCCGAAGGATCAGCTTTTGCTCCACGACGGCATCACGATGTCCGTCAAGCGGAAAAGCCATTTCCCGGAGCGCCTCGTCCGGCTGCTGATCACGTTTTGCGGCAGCATCGGCACGATCTGCTGCGTGCAGGGCTTTTTCCATTTCCATATTCAGCTTTTTCCGCTGCTGCTGTATATCATCGCACTGACGCTGATCATGCGCGGCATCCGTGCATTCTCCCCGAAGATCGGCTTCGGCTGTATCCTTGCCGCATTCGCCGCGATCCCGGTGCTGCTGCTCCGTTACCGTGAGCAGGCAGTCGTCGGTGCAGGTTCTGTTTACCACACCATGCGCAAGCAGATCCTCTGGAAGGCTGTTTTCCCGGCCGGCGCACAGCAGCTGACCGGCGGCTGGACAGAATCGCAGTGCACGCAGTTCATCTTCGTCCTCATTATCACGGCCATGGTCGCGCTGCTGGAATATTCCGATGTGCTGATGACGCATACGCAGTCCAGCAAAAGCGGCTTCTGGATCCGCTTCCTTGTGACATTCCCGTTTCTGGAATGCGGCCTGTATTTCGGCATCCATACCAGCATGGCGGCAGTCTTTCTGCTCGTGCTGTTCTGGATCGGAACGCTTGCCGTCTCCCGGAGAAAGCCGAGCCGCCGTATGCTGCGGGAGCAGGGTGCATCCGCACCGCTGCAGCAGGCGTTCCTCAATGAAACGGAGCACCGCTTCACCACGCATGAGACCGGCGCGGCGGTGCTGCTGCTGGGTACCCTGCTGGTATCGTTCTGCGCGCTCATCAGCGGCGCCAAGTATGATCCGAACAGCGAACGGAACAAAAAACGTCTGGAAACGCGTCAGGAGATGCGCGAGGCCTACCGTGATTTCAGCATCCGCGATGTGACGGGTCTGCTGCAGCATATCCCGACTACCATGGGACTGAACGTCGTCACCGACGAGATCGACCTGATGCAGCACGCCGATCTGAATTTTGACGGCAGAACGATCCTGCATGTTTCGGTCGGCTCTGCGGTGCCGGTCAAGGACTACTATATGCGCGGCATTGTCCGTTCCGAGTACACCGGCAAGGGCTGGGGCATCCCGAACGGCCTTTACCGCCGGAACCAGAAGCTGTTCCGCAATCTGACCACCGCAAACCGGATGCCGCAGACGATGCTGCATTCCGATCACGCGGACGAAATGCGGATCAGCGGCGGCAAGTTCCCGATCGTTTCCTGCAATGTGGAAACACGCGTCCCGGAATCGGTCAATTATCTGCCCTATGAGGCACTGTTCAAGGCGGGTACGAAATACCGCTATGACATTGAAACGCAGCTGAAAAGCTACAAAAAATACGATTTCACCATTCTGACCAACGGCGTGACCGATCCGGTCACCGCATGGGAGCGCACGGCGCCTTCTCCGGACGAGCTCATTTCAAAATACGAAGCATTCGTTGACGAGAACTACACCTCGCTGCCCGATACCCCGGCGATGCAGCGCATCTATGAGATGTATCAGCCGGATATGCCGGCACCCGAAGCAACGCTTCCGGAGAAGCTGGAGTCGATCCGCGATTATCTCTGGGCGCGCGCCGAGTACACGATGCAGCCGGGCACACAGCCGGAGGATCAGGACTTCGCGGAGTATTTCCTCACGCAGGGACACCGCGGCTACTGTGCGCATTATGCATCCTCGGCCGTCATCCTCTGCCGGATGTGCGGCATCCCCGCAAGATACGTGCAGGGCTATGTCCTGACGCAGAACAGCTTTCACAGCGGCAACCGTCAGCCCGGCAAGGACGGCAGAAGCGAGACCTTCGAGATCGACATTCCGGACTATCAGGCACACGCATGGGCGGAGGTCTATATCAAGGGCTTCGGCTGGATGCCCTACGAATTCACGGAGACCGTTCAGGAGACATGGCACAGAGCCGCACAGCAGGCTGCCCCGCAGACATCGGCCGTGAACGTCACGACTGCCGCAGCGGCCACCACGCACACGACGACCGCCCCTCCGACAACAACATCTGCACAGCAGACGACCGGTCAGGGCGGCGGCAGCGGACGCGCGGGCAAGGTGCTGAAGATTCTCTGCAGACTGCTTCTGATCCTGCTTGCGATCGCTGCAGTCCTGTATATCTGGTACCGGGTGCACTGCACGGTATGTCACCGCAGACGTCATGCGATGCATGACAAGCAGAGCAATGCGGCCGCAGGTGCTTCCTACGATTTTCTGATCAGGCTGCTGCATACGCTCGGCATTGAGCAGCGGAAGATGTCACATGAGACCTTCGCGGCTTATGCGGAGCAGAAATGCGGACTGCTGCAGAAGGGCAAGATCGCGAAGGCGATCGAGATCCAGCAGGCGGCGGCGTTCAGCCGGAACGGCGTGTCCATGGCCGATGCAAAGATCCTCAGCCAGACCGCCGAGCTGCTCGCAGGTGCCGTGTACCAGCAGGCAGGCTTCTTCCGCAGACTGTGGCTGCGCTGGTTCCTCCACATCGTTAAGTAAACGGACATGTGCCGGATAAAACAAAAAGTGCTGACTGTTCTTCTGACAGTCAGCACTTCTTTTTCAGATGAGATGTCCCCGGCGGATCCTGCTTCAGAACTGCGGCTCACCGGAGAGGATCAGCATTTCGTCTGCGTGCGGGTCGATCTCCTTCTCCTTGATCTCGCGCGCCCAGACATCCGGCTCGTATTCCTCGACCTTCACGGTCACGGCCTGACGGGGGCAGCCCCATTTTTCGGTAAAGATGCGGGTGATCTCCTCCGCGACCTCCTGCTTGGTCTTTTCATCCTTCGGATAACCCTTGACAACGATCAGCGGCATAATGCTTCCTCCTTATGCAAAATGTTCCACGCACTCGCGTCTGACAAGTGCGGCCAGTTCATCGGGCAGATTGTGCTGCGGATCCCACTCCTGACCGAAGTCAGCAGCGGTTCCGGCATATTCCGCATACAGCGGGGACTGCTTGTAATTTGCAAGCAGCAGCGGCAGTTTTTCGCCTTCCCGCTCCGCTCTTGCGATCGCAAGGCAAAGCGAGATATTGACCTCCTTCCGGCTGCCGACGCACTCAAACGGCTTGTTCGGCAGCGCGCCGCAGAGCTCCTGCAGCACCGGCTCCATATCCGCAAGATTGAACAGATCGGAGCCGAGCAGCCGCACGATCTCCGCATACGGCAGAAACGGCGACAGGATCACTGCAACAAACAGGCATTTCGCACAGTGTCCGCACCATTTATCCTGCTTGGCACCGGCATTGCAGCTCCGGAAGATCTCGTGATACTGCGTCGGGAGCGATGCAAAATATCTTGCGATCTGAAATTCCGTCAGCGGCCGGAGCAGACTGAAATACCGCACGCCGCAGCGCAGATAATCGCGCTCATACGCGAAAAAGTCTTTCTCAAACTGATAGCTCTTGGAATACTGGTGATTGACCTCCGCCTCCGAAACGGTCGATTCGCTCGCGGAGGATTCGTTCGAGAGGACGACCTCCGAAAGCCCGTGCAGATAGGCCGTCAGCACCGCGGAAAACGCGACGATCGCGGAAAACGGCGTATGCCCGTTCAGGAAGCCGCGGCGGTTGCATTCCAGCATATTCGGGTCGAGGGTACGCTTCGGTTCCAGGATGCGCTCCTTCGGGATGCCGGCCAGCAGCGCGGCTTTCTCCGAGGAATCGCGGTGATTGATCTGATAGGCGAACGCGTCACCGAGCTGCCCTTTCAGCAGATTCAGCGTGACGATCGAATCCTTGCCGCCGCCGACCGGGATCAGTCTGCCGGAGAGCGGCTTTTCCGGCGCATCTGCATACGGAACGGTCTCATCGCCGTATGCAAAGGTCATGAAGCTCTCGAAATCCGTTTCAATGCCGTTACGGTAGAAAAATTCACCGAGGCCGCCGAAATACAGCCGCTTCCACCAATCCGCCTGTTCTTTCGTCATCTGCATCGGCAGGCGCACGAGCGGCGAACAGGTGATCTTCCAGTAGCTGACGAGCTCCGCCATGCCGAGGGAAACAAGCAGCCGGTAAAGCACCGGGTTTTCGATCGCGGGACGCTCGCAGGGGATGACCCATGCGGGTGCGAAGGTATACAGCCCCGGGATCTCAAAGCGGTAGGTGACATGCAGACAGCCGTCCCGGTAATCGGCCTGCAGACCGTGGAAAATGAATTCCCGGTACTGCTGCCGCAGTTCAGTAAAGGTCATGTGATTGCTCCGTTCTTGATAAATAGCACTGAATGCGCTATTTGAATTTGAAAAAAGGTATCCGCTTCGCGGATGCTATTTGAGAATGGGGACCTCTATCGCAGGTCCCCAAGCCCGCCGAACTCTTGAACGCAGGGGGTATTTCGCCCGTTGCGACGGGCGACGAGGGCTCTGCCCTCGACCCGCGAGCTTTTTGAAAAAAGCTCGACCAAAAACTTTAATTTTGACTTGCCGGAAGCTCATCGACAACCTAAGATAGCGCAGAATGCGCAATCCTTCTGAGATCACGCATTCTGTCAGTCATTCTTATTTTGCCTTGACCGCCTCGCGGACGGCCTCTGCGATATGCTCCGCAGACAGGCCGAACTGCTTGAGCAGATCAACAGCCGGGCCGGAGTGGCCGAAGGTGTCGTTCACGCCGATCCTGCGCACCGGGACCGGGCAGGCCTCGCAGACTGCTTCTGCGACTGCCGAGCCGAGACCGCCGATGATGCTGTGCTCCTCAGCGGTGACGATCGAGCCGGTCTCCTTCGCCGCCTTGACGATGATCTCCTTGTCAAGCGGCTTGATCGTGTGGATGTTGATGACGCGTGCGGAGATGCCCTCGCCCGCCAGCGTATCCGCCGCGATCACGGCCTCATTGACCATGAGACCCGTTGCAACGATCGTGATATCGCTGCCGTCGCGGAGCTGCACGCCCTTGCCGAGCTCGAACTTGTAGGTTGCCGGATCGTTGATGACCGGAACCGCCAGTCTGCCGAAGCGGCAGTAGACCGGGCCGTCATGTGCGAGTGCCGCAGCGACGGCTGCCTTTGCCTCGGTATCGTCCGACGGATTGATGACGGTCATGCCCGGGATCGTGCGCATGAGCGCGATATCCTCGCAGCACTGATGCGTTGCGCCGTCCTCACCGACGGAAATGCCGGCGTGGGTCGCACCGATCTTGACATTGAGGTGCGGATAGCCGATGCTGTTGCGGACGATCTCAAATGCTCTGCCCGCAGCGAACATTGCAAACGAGGATGCGAACGGGATCATGCCCGCAGCCGCGAGGCCTGCCGCGACGCCCATCATGTTTGCTTCCGCGATGCCGCAGTCATAGAAACGGTCCGGATAAGCCTTCTTGAATGTACCGGTCTTGGTCGCAGCAGCAAGGTCTGCGTCCAGAACGACCAGATTCGGATATTTTTCAGCCATTGCGACAAGCGCTTCGCCGTAGCTTTCACGCGTCGCCTTCTTGATGACATCGCTCATGCTTCCGCCTCCAATCTTTCCAGTTCAGCGGTCAGCTCCGCCATTGCCCTTTCGTACTGCTCGGTATTCGGCGCGGTGCCGTGCCAGCTGACCTGATTTTCCATAAAGGAAACACCCTTGCCCTTTGTGGAGTGCTGAATGATCGCGACAGGCTGTCCGGTGACGCGCTCTGCCTCACGGAATGCGCGGTCGATGTCGTCGAAATCGTGTGCATCCATCTGGATGACATGCCAGCCGAATGCGGCGAACTTATCGGGGATCGGCTCCGGAGAGCAGACGTCCGTGATCTTGCCGTCGATCTGCAGGCCGTTGTTGTCCACGATCGCGGTGAGGTTATCGAGGCCGTAGTGTGCGGAGAACATCGCAGCCTCCCAGACCTGACCTTCTTCGATCTCGCCGTCGCCGAGGATCGTATACACGCGGTAGTTATCCCCTCTGTGCTTGCCCGCCAGTGCCATGCCGGCCGCTGCGGAGATACCCTGACCGAGGGAGCCGCTGCTCATGTCCACGCCGGGGATCGAGATGCAGGGATGACCCTGGAGCTCTGCGCCGATGTGGCGGAGGGTCTTCATCTCCTCCATGGGGAAGAAGCCTCTCTCTGCGAGCGTCGCATAAAGCGCCGGTGCGGTATGACCCTTGGAGAGTACAAAGCGGTCGCGCTCTGCGAGATCCGGCTGATCCGGATAAACATGCATTCTGGTGAAGTAGAGATAGGTCAGCACATCCGCAATGGAGAGCGACCCGCCCGGGTGACCGGATTTTGCATTGTACACGCCCTCAATGATTCCCATGCGGATCTTGCAGGCGTGGATCTGGAGCTGTCTGCGAAGCAAATCGTCCATATCGTTCATCTTCCTTTCTGATGATAGATCGCTGTGCCGGTCGATCCGGCGCATCGTTTTTATTATACTATATTCTTCCGGAAATTGCAAGCGGTTTTCGGTGCGCAAGTTGTTGATTATTGCGGTTTTATTCCGCGGTATGATTCTGAGTGCGCCAAAATCAGCATTTTCAGAAAGCAGTACCGGCTGTCTGTTCACCGGCACCTTGTTTGCAGTCCCACGTATCGTTCCGTTCCTGCGCAGTAAACGAGGGCATCTCCCGCATAAAATAAAAGGACGCCGACATTGCCTGTCAGCGTCCTTTTATGTTTTTCCTTATGCCTCCGGCGAGCTTCAGCATTGGGAGAAGCAAAGCCAAAGAAGCCGCCCCGCGGCGTGTACCGCGATTGTTGGGAGCACTTCGCTCACCGCCCCCGAAGGGAATCGCCCGCCCGGGCTCCGGGCTTAGTCTTTTTTAAGCGCAGGGATCAGTTCTTCCCAGGTGATTTTCAGGCCGGCCACGGTGTTCTTGACATAATAGATCAGGATATTCTGCACATCGTCAATGGAAAGATCGCCGTTTTCGTTGACGTCGGCGTTCTGTAACGCCTCCGCAGAAAGACCCGTTCCCTTGCCTGCAATGCTTTCCGTATAAGCCTTCAGCGCGAGCTGAACGTCATCAACACTGACCGTGCCGTTCATATCGGTGTCGCCCTTCAGCCCCTTGTACGGCGCAGACGCAATGATCGTGCCCGGGGCGGTCGCAAATCCGACCTCCTTCAGATCAACATTGAAGGTCGATCTCTGGTTGAGCGCGATCTCAACCGGAATGGTACCCTCTGCGAGCACCTCAAATTCCAGCGTCGCAACAACGCCGTTTCCGGTATTGTTATCCGCAGCAAGATCGTCCCAGTTCAGCGTATACGGAACCATTGTCAGATCATTGCCCGCAAGGAAGGTCGAGGTACCGAGGATCTTGCCGTCCTCTGCGCCGAGGAGCTTCAGCTTGGTCTTGTCATACGAAACATTCAGGCTCAGTGCCGCAACGCCCGGATTGTTCTTGAGGTCGATCGGCATCTTTACCTTTTCGCCGACCTTGGCATCTTTTGTACCGCCGGAGATATACGGCGAGACGATATCAACGACCGGCATCCCGTTCTCCATGTACACCGTCGTGACGATCGGGACCTGCGTTTCTGCCGGTGCAGTCGTCGTGACCGCGATACCCGATGTGGAAACAGGCTGCGTAGTGGATGCGGCTCTGGTCGTTGCCGCAGTTGTGGTGACCGGCTTGGCCATCGTGGCCGGCGCAGCGGTCGTGGTGACCGGCTTGGCCGTCGTGGCCGGCGCAGCGGTCGTGGTGACCGGCTTTGCGGTTGTGGCCGGCGCAGCGGTCGTGGTGACCGGCTTGGCCGTTGTGGCCGGCGCAGCGGTCGTGGTGACCGGCTTTGCCGTTGTAGCCGGCGCAGCGGTCGTGGTGACCGGCTTTGCCGTTGTAGCCGGCGCAGCGGTCGTGGTGACCGGCTTTGCCGTTGTAGCCGGCGCAGCGGTCGTGGTGACCGGCTTTGCCGTCGTAGCCGGAGC
>JAFWQJ010000057.1 GCA_017545185.1 Oscillospiraceae bacterium
ACACTTCGAAATCCAGATTTGGAACCACGAGAAGTTCAGGCGTAAGGCTTGATTTGATGAAGGTGTGTCTAGTGTCGGCACCGGCCGCAGCACCCGCTCCGGCAGCAGCTCCGGCTGCATCCGCAGCAGACGGCACTCCGGTCTCCGCACCGATGCCGGGCACCATTCTCGATGTCAAGTGCAAGGCCGGCGACAGCGTGACCAAGGGTCAGGTGCTGTTCGTCCTCGAGGCAATGAAAATGGAAAACGATATCGTGGCACCGGAGGACGGCACCGTTCTCGCCGTCAATACGACGAAGGGCAGCTCCGTCAATCCGGGCGATGCACTCGCAGTCCTCGGCTGATCGGAGGGTGTAACGGTTATGGCAAAAATTGGAATTACAGAAACCGTCCTGCGTGATGCGCACCAGTCTCTGCTGGCAACGCGCATGACCACAGCGGACATGCTCCCGATCCTGCCGCAGCTCGATGAGATCGGCTTCCGCTCGATCGAATGCTGGGGCGGCGCGACCTTCGATTCCTGCCTTCGCTTCCTCAATGAGGATCCGTGGGAGCGGCTCCGTCTGCTGAAAAAGAACATGCCCAAGACCCCGCTGCAGATGCTGTTCCGCGGACAGAATATGCTCGGCTACCGGCATTATGCAGACGATGTTGTCGAATACTTCGTGCAGAAGTCCATTGCAAACGGCATCGACGTCATCCGCATCTTCGATGCGCTGAACGATATCCGCAACCTCGAGACCGCGATCAAGGCGGCGAAGAAGGAAGGCCATGCACATACGCAGGTCGCAATGAGCTTCACGACCGGTGAGATCTTCACCGATGAATACTATGTCAAGTATGCAAAGCAGATCGAGGACGCAGGCGCGGATTCCATCTGCATCAAGGATATGGCTGCGCTGCTGACGCCCTACCGTGCGGAATCGCTCGTCAAGGCGCTGAAGAAGGCAACGGATCTGCCGATCTCCGTGCATACGCATTACACCTCCGGCCTCGCATCCATGTGCCTGATGAAGGCGATCGAAGCAGGCGCGGACGTCATTGATACCGCAATGAGCCCGCTCGCGCTCGGCACCTCCCATGCGCCGACCGAATCCATGGTCGCCGCGCTGCAGGGCACCGAGTACGATACCGGCCTTGACCTCGTCAAGCTGAGCGAGCTGCGCCCGTTCTTCATGAACCTGCGCGAGAAGTACATCAAGGAGGGCCTGCTTGACCCGAAGATGCTCGCGGCAGACGCCAAGACCCTGATCTATCAGGTGCCGGGCGGTATGCTCTCCAACCTGCTCAGCCAGCTCAAGCAGGCGGGCAAGGAGGATCAGCTGACGACCGTTCTGGAAGAAGTCCCGCGAGTCCGCAAGGATGCAGGCTTCCCGCCGCTCGTCACCCCGACCTCCCAGATCGTCGGTACGCAGGCCGTGTTCAATGTCATCGGCGGCGAGCGCTACAAGATGGTCACCAAGGAGTTCCGTGCCATGGTCAAGGGCGAATACGGCAAAACGCCGCTGCCGATCGATCCGGAGTTCCAGAAGATGATCCTCAAGGATGACAAGCCGATCACCTGCCGTCCGGCAGACCTGCTCGAGCCGGAGCTCGATAAGCTCAGAGAAGAATGTGCAGAGTGGGTCACGCAGGAGGAGGATGTGCTCTCCTATGCACAGTTCGGTCAGGTCGCCGTCAAGTTCTTTGAAAAACGCCGCGATCAGCAGTTCGGTCTGGACGGCGTGCACGGAGATGCTGCAAAGCAGATTCATCCGGTATAATTTCCCGTGACAGAAATGCTCCGGGAGGCCGCTGACAAAAGCGTTCTCCCTCCCGTTTTGTTTCGGGATGCGGAAAGGAGCATACCCATTGCCGATTTGTATATCCCCGGAGCTGCCTGCCTATCAGGCGCTCCTGAATGAGCATATCTTTGTGATGGACAGCGACCGCGCAGCGCATCAGGATATCCGTGCCCTGCGCATCCTGATCCTCAATATCATGCCGAAAAAGCTGGAAACAGAGCTGCAGCTCCTCAGGCTGCTCAGCAATACCCCGCTGCAGGTCGATATCTCTCTGCTGCGCATGGAGTCGCATGTTTCCAAGAACACCGCACAAAGTCATCTCGATGCGTTCTACACGACGCTGACGGAGATCCGTGACAAGTTCTATGACGGCATGATCATTACCGGTGCACCGGTCGAGCAGCTCCCCTTTGAGCAGGTCGATTACTGGCAGGAGATCTGTGAGCTCATGGAGTGGTCAAAGACCCATGTGTTCAACACCCTGCATATCTGCTGGGGCGCGCAGGCTGCACTGTACTACCATTTCGGGATCCCGAAATATCAGCTGCCGAAAAAAATGTTCGGCGTATTCCCGCACCGCGCAGAGGTCAAAAAATCTCTGCTGCTGCGCGGCTTTGACGATGTATTCGATGTTCCGCACTCCCGGCATACCGAGGTGCGCAGAGCAGATATCGAACAGCATAAGGAGTTGCTGATCCTGACCAGCTCGGAGCTTTCCGGCGTGCACATCGTCGCAAACAAAAACGGCAGACAGTATTTCATCACCGGCCATTCGGAATATGACCGCAACACGCTTGCATCAGAGTATTTCCGCGATGTGCAGAAGGGGCTTGAGATCGAAATGCCGTTCCGCTATTTCCCGCACAACGATCCGACAGAGCCGCCGCGGTTCTCGTGGCGGTGTCACGCAAACCTGATGTTTTCAAACTGGCTGAACTACTGTGTGTATCAGCGTACACCCTACGACCTGACCGAGCTCCCCGGGCGGGACTGGAATCAGGAAACAGAAGTGTAATACGACAGTTGCGGAATCTACCGCAGGGAGGTATAATATGGATTATCAGAACAACGGGCCCGTCCGTTCGGGCGATTACGGCACTGCAGGTTCGCAGACCAATTACGCAATGCCCTCTGAAAAGAAGGGTCTTGCGGTCGCGGCACTCATCTTCGGCATCCTGAGCATCATCGGCTTCTGCTGCTGCCTGAATGTCATCACTGCGCCGCTGGCACTCATCTTCGGTTTTATTTCACTGGCCAAGCACCGTGCCGGCAAGGGCATGGCGATCACCGGCATCGTTTTCGCGCTGATCAGCATCGCGATCATCGGCATGATGCTGTTCTCTGTCCGCGATATTCTCCCCTATTCCGAGCAGATCACGACGGACTACATGCAGCTCGTAAACGATCAGGACGAGGTCTTCCCGGCTTACGAAGCAGACGGTACGCTGCCGCCTTACATCGAAAAGTATAAGGAAGCACCGCTGAAGGATATCCTTGACAAGCGCGGCCTCACGATCGAGCAGATCATGGATATTCTGGATCAGAACTACAAGAACGGTCAGCTCCCGAAGTACGACTTCTCCATGCCGGACAGTCAGCCCGCAGCGGAACCGGTCGTCTGAACCATGCATCACAGAAAGCCTCAGAGTGCACACTGCATTCTGAGGCTTTTTTCGTTATACTCCGGCGAGCTTCAGCATTGGGCGCAATAAAGCCAAAGAAGCCGCGTCAGCGGCGTGCATTGCGAATGTTGGGGGGCTCCGCTTACCGCCCCCGGATGGAAATGCCGGCGGGCGCTGCAAATCGCTTTGCGATTCGCCTAATTCTAGCTCTTTGCACGCTGGGGGATTCCGCTCACTGCGGTGAGCGGCTTAGGGCTTCTGCCCAACATGAAGAAACGCGTTTCTTCATGTTTAGAACCCGCGAGCTTTTGAAGAAAGCCTACGTCAGCAAGCTGACGTATCAAAACTTTTGTGAGGCTGCAAACATTTAGCCTACCGCCCGACCGGCGGCTGAATGCAAAAAGGGTGCCGACTGTTATGTCAGCACCCTATTTGTTACATATAACGGGGTCTGGGGGCAGCGCCCCATTTCGGATACATCGCGAATCGATACCTGATCACTTCACCGCGTCAAAAGCCTGTGCGATGTCGGCGATGATGTCATCGACATTTTCCAGACCGACCGACAGACGGATCATACCCGCATTGATGCCCGCCGCGACCAGCTGCTCGTCGGTAAGCTGACGGTGCGTCTCGGATGCAGGATGCAGCACGCAGGTACGGATATCCGCAACATGCACGACATTGGATGCCAGCTTCAGCGAATCCATCCAGTTCATCGCGGTCGTTCTGCCGCCCTTGATGACGAACGAGATCACGCCGCTGCAGCCGTCCTTCAGATAGGTCTTTGCGCGCTCATGATACGGGTCGTTCGCAAGTCCCGGATAGCTGACGGACTCGACCTCCGGACGGGTCAGCAGGAACTCCGCGACCTTCTGCGCATTGATGCAGTACTGCTTCATGCGGATCGCGAGCGTTTCCAGGCCGAGGTTCAGATAGAACGCCGCAGTTGCGCTCGGATAGCAGCCGAAATCACGCATCAGCTGCATTCTGCACTTGATGATATATGCCATATTGCCGAACTCGCGGACATAGCAGACACCGTGATAGCTCTCATCCGGTTCGGTGAACTCCGGGAACTTGCCGTTGTCCCACGGGAAGGTGCCGCAGTCCACGATGACGCCGCCGCCCTGCACCGCATGGCCGTCCATGTACTTCGTGGTGGAGTGGATGACGACATCCGCGCCGAACTCCTTGGGGCGGCAGAGGATCGGGGTCGGGAAGGTGTTGTCCACGATCAGCGGCAGGCCGTTGTCATGGGCAAAATCCGCGAATTTCTTGATATCGAGCACGGAAAGTGCCGGATTTGCCAGCGTTTCACCGAACACGCAGCGGGTATTCGGCTTGATCGCCTTCTGGAGCTCCTCTCTGGAGGCCTCCTGATCGACGAAAATGCACTCAATGCCGAAGCGCTTGAGCGTCACGGCGAACAGGTTGACCGTTCCGCCGTAGATCGTGCCGGTGGAAATGAAGCTGTCGCCGGCATTGCAGACATTCAGGATCGAAAGCAGACTTGCTGCCTGACCGCTGGTCGTGCACATCGCTGCGACGCCGCCCTCAAGTGCCGCGATCTTCTTTTCGACCGCATCGACGGTCGGGTTTGCGAAGCGGGAGTAGATCGGCTCAGTCGGCATGTCAAACAGTGCCGCGATATGCGCGGTAGAATCAAAGGTATAGGTCGTGCTCTGGACGATCGGCACGACGCGCGGATCTCCGTTGCCGGGCGTATAGCCGGCGTGCAGGCATTGTGTTTCAATTTTCATGACTGCATTCCTCCTGTGTAAACGGGTATTTTCTGCCAATGAAAGCAGATACTCCTATTATAGAATAATTTTGCAATTCTGTCAAGATGTGCGCACATAATCCTTCATCTGAAAAATAGCGTAATATTTCAGTTCTATTATACGATATGTTTATATTATCATATTTAGCATAAATATTCTGCCGGGCAGAAATAAAGCTATGTGGCGGGGTGCCACATAGCTGCAAGGAGAAGTAAAATCAACAAAACATAGGGGGGATTGGGGGATTTGAAACGAGGCTTGTAAACCTCGTATTCAAGTATAACCTATAAACTTAAACCTGTGCTGAATACAATATGAACATTTTGTGAATATACAGAAAGAAATTTGTGAACGGCCGTCATAGTATACATCAATTTTCAAAATTGTACAATTGTATTTTTTTCGTGTAATTTCTTATCATCCTTGTCCGGACTGCTTGACAGTCTTTCTTTTAATATGGTATGATAGCAGTATGGGATATGATATGCTGGCATATCATGCGAAAGAAAGAAACGGGGGTTCCATTATGAAACAGATATTCCGGAAGCTGACCGCTGCGGCAGCTTCACTCGCGGTATCCGCCTCTCTGGCGGTGCTGCTGCCGGCGGCCTCGCTGACGGCTT
The DNA here is from genome assembly GCA_017545185.1 of Oscillospiraceae bacterium. Lineage (GTDB taxonomy): Bacteria > Bacillota > Clostridia > Oscillospirales > Ruminococcaceae > Firm-04. The sequence continues at coordinate 5,814 of JAFWQJ010000057.1, forward strand.
CGGCGGCATCCGATTACTGGAAATTCGATTTCGGCGCAGGCGGCGTCGCAAACGGCTATACCGGCGTCAGCGCGTCGGACGGCTACAACGCCGGCAGGGGCTACGGCTTCTCGAACGGCACGAATGTCTCGAATGTCGGGGCATCGGGCGGCGGCGCACTCAGCGATGCAGTGCGCTTCAACAATTCCTCACCGACCGGCGGCTATACCTTCTGCGCGGATGTGCCGAACGGCCTGTATCAGGTCTCGGTGTGGCTCGGCGATACGAACCGCACAAGCGTCGCGATCGAGGGCATGTATCAGATCATGAACATGACCGGCAACAACGCCTATCACACGCTGCAGGTACCGGTCTCGGACGGTCAGCTCAATATCTGTGCCTGCGAAGGCAAGGCAGGCTATGCATTTTCAATGTCCGCGCTGGAGATCAAGCAGATTTCCTCCGAAGCGAAAACAACCCCGACGATCTGGGTCTGCGGTGACTCGACCGTCTGCAATTACTACCCGCTGGACACCTCCGCACAGGCGGGCTGGGCGCAGATGCTCCCGCAGTTCATCGACACAAGCAAGTGGCAGGTCATGAACATGGCGGCCGCCGGACAGTGCGCCCGCGGCTTCATGGATGCGGGACAGTTCACCGTCATTGAGAAGAACGGCCAGCCCGGCGACATTTATGTCATCTCGATCGGCATCAACGATACCAACGAGAAGAACAACACGACCGAAGCACAGTACGCCGAGATCATCACCGACATGGCACAGCGCGCGATGAAAAAGGGGATGCGCGTGATCCTCGTGCAGCAGCAGGGCAGAAACGGCGACTGCCAGCGCAGTCCCCTGCTGACCGGCCGCTGGTATAACGGCGCGCTGGCGACCGTCGGACAGCAGCTCAATATCGAAGTTGTCAACCTGTTCCAGCTCTGGCAGGATTACTGCCTGACGAAATCCGCCAACGAGGTCAACGGCCTCTACATGGAAAATGACGGCCTGCACCCGAACCGTCAGGGCGCGACGGTGCTCGCAAAGTTCATGGCGGATGCGATCAACTCCGGCAGCTCCGATCCCGGCACGGATCCCGGCACAGACCCCGGCACGACGCCGGTCATCACAACGGAGGATCCGCTGCTGCAGGGCGATCTGGACAGCGACGGCGCGCTCACCGCAAAGGATCTGACGCTGCTGAAGCGCATCATCATCGGTGCGAATGTGTCCTACAGCATCCTGCAGGCTGCCGACCTGAACAGCGATTTCAAGGCGGATTCCGCCGACCTTGTCCTGCTTGCGAAATATCTCTCCGGTCAGGATGCAGCGTTTGCCGATCCGAAATATGCCGCGACTGAGCAGACGATCGTCAACGGCTGGCATGAGGAAACGAATGCGGGCTATGCCTACAAGGATTATCTGAACCTCGACAACAGCACGGCCAGCGCGGTGACGTTTTCGGTCAATGCGCCGCAGGACGGCAACTACCTCTGCACGTTCCGCATTGCAAACGGCTCCGCGAACGACCGTCAGATGACGGTTTCCGTCGATACATCGGACAAGATCTGGAAGCAGAGCTTCCTGACGACCGGCGCATGGACGACATGGGAGAACCGCGGTCTGGTGCTGCCGCTGAAAGCGGGCATCAATCACATCACGCTGAAATCGGATACCTCAGAGGGCGGCCCGAATTTCGACTTCATGGAAATGAGTTTCACCGATGAGCCGATTGCACAGCCGTATGACGGCTCCTCGCAGCCCTCGCAGACGGTCGCTTCGGATAAGCCGGTCGTGTATATCGCATCGGATTCGACTGCGCAGAGCTACAACGCATCCTATGCACCGCAGCAGGGCTGGGGCTACTATCTGCAGGATTATTTCACCGACAACGTGCAGGTCTCGAACCACTCGATCGCGGGCAGAAGCTCCAAGAGCTTTTACGACAACGGCAGACTGCAGACGATCCTTGACCAGATCAAGGAGGGTGATTATCTGATCGTCTGCTTCGGCATCAACGACGGCGCGTACAATAAGGAGGAGCGTTATGCACCGGTCTGCAACAATGTCGATAACCCGCAGCAGGGCTCGTTCGAGTATTACATGACGTTCTATATCAAGGGCGCGCTGGACAAGGGCGCAACGCCGATCCTGATGTGCCCGACGCTCTCGATCAAGGGCGCACAGCAGCCGTTCGGTGCGGGCTACCGCAACATTGATTCGGCGTGTCAGGCACTGGCGCGGAAGTACAATGTGCCGTATTTCGATCTGAGTGCGGCCATGGCCAATGACTTCAACAACCGGCCGTATGACACGGTTTACAGCTATTACATGGGCTCGACGGCGCCGAACGGCACGGACTTCACGCATTTCACGGAGACCGGCGCGAAGGTCACGGCCGGCATTATCTGCAATGGCATCAAGAATCTGAACATTCCCCTTTCGCAGTACGTGAAGTAAGCGTTACCAGCGATGATCCGAAACGGGGCGCTGCCCCGGGACCCGTTATGAATCACATGAAAGGACGCTGATGCAGAAATCGGCGTTCTTTTTTATCCGGTCGGGCACTTCGCCGCCTCGCAGAAAGCGTACAGGGATCCAAAGAGCGGCGGGCAGTATACGTCGCTGCCCGCGTGCCGGGATACACAAAACCCGCACGGTTATCACAGCCGTGCGGGTTTGTTATGCATTGTTTACTGCTGAATCGTAAAGAGCAGCACGCTTTCGTTCCCGGAATATCTTCCGGCGTAATTCAGATCAACGTGGGCGGGCACTGCCCGCTTATTTGTCCTTGCCGATCAGGTCTTTGAGCTTTTTGAAAAAGCTGTCGCGCTTGGCGTAGTTCTTGCTTTCCAGCGAGGACTCGAACTGCTGCAGCATATCCTTCTGCTTCTTGTTCAGCCCCTTCGGCACCTCAACATACACCTTGACGTACTGGTCGCCGCGGTCGGAGCGCTGCAGCTTCTTCACGCCCTTGCCCCGCAGACGGAACACCGTGCCGTTCTGCGTACCCTCGCCGATGCGGTATTTCACATTGCCGTCGATCGTCGGCACAACGATCTCATCGCCGAGCACCGCCTGTGCATAGGTAATCGGGATCTCACAGTGGATATCGTAATCCTCGCGCTGGAACACCGGATGCGGCTTGACGTTCACGGCAACGATCAGGTTGCCGCTCGGACCGCCGTTCACGCCCGCATCGCCCATACCGGAAACGCGGATCATCTGGCCGTCGTCAATGCCCGCCGGGATATCCACATTGATGCTCTTGGAAACGCGCACTCTGCCTGCGCCGCGGCACTTCTGGCACGGGCTCTTGATGATGCGCCCCTTGCCGCCGCAGTGCGGACACGGCTTCGAGGACGAGATCATGCCGAACGGCGTGCGCTGCGTCGATTTGACGGTACCGCGTCCCTGGCAGTCCGGACATACCTCCGAGCCTCCGTCGCCGGCGCTGCCCGAGCCGTGGCAGTCCGGACAGGTCTCCATGCGCTGCACCTGCACATTCTGCGATTTGCCGCTGCAGGCATCCATAAAGTCGATCGTCACGCTGGTCTGCAGATCTCTGCCCGCGCGCGGTGCATTCGGATTGTTCATCCGGGTACCGCCGCCGAACATGCCGCCCATGCCGCCGAACAGACTCTCCAGAATTTCGCTGACGTCCGAGAATCCGCCCATGCCGCCGGGACCGCCCATACCGTTATTATCCAGACCCTCATGACCGTACTGATCGTAGATCTGGCGCTTATCGCTGTTGGAAAGCACCTCGTAGGCTTCGGTGATCTCCTTGAACTTTTCCTCTGCGGTCGGGTCGTCCGGATGCAGATCGGGATGATACTGCCGTGCCAGCTGGCGGTATGCCTTTTTCAGCTCGTCATCCGTTGCGGATCTGCTGACGCCCAGTACCTCATAATAATCTCTTTTGTCAGCCATATTCTACACCCTTTCGTGTGTGGTATTTTGCTTATATTCCGTGCGCTGTACAGGCCGTCATATCATAAAATGGGACAATACGACGTAAAACAGAACCAGCAATGCCAGAATTGATATTGTTGCGACTGTCATAATGATGTAATCACGTTTTTTGTCGTTCATGCGTGCAGATCCTTTCCGGTCTGTTGACAGGTACGGCGAGAGGGGCGGAAGGACATTCCACCCCTGACGCATCATGCAGTTCGTTCTTATGCCTCAGTGAAATCGGCATCCACGACGCCGTCGTCATTGCCGCCGTTCTCCGGTGCACCGCCCATGTTGCCCATGTTGCTGAAATCCGGTGCGCCGCCCTGCGGGTTGGCCTGACTGTAGACCTTGGAGCTCAGTGCATAAAATGCATTCTGCAGTGCCTCGGTCTTTGCCTTGATGTCCTCGGTGTTGTCGTTCTTGAGCGCTTCCTTCAGATCGTTCAGGGCACTTTCGATCGGTGCCTTGTCGTCTGCGGAGACCTTGTCGCCGAATTCCTTGAGTGCCTTCTCGCACTGGAACACGAGCGATTCGCCGTTGTTCTTCGCGTCAACGGAATCCTTGCGCTTCTTGTCCTCCTCGGCAAACTGCTCTGCCTCGCGGACTGCGCGGTCGATATCATCCTTGCTCATGTTGGTCGAGGATGTGATCGTGATATTCTGCTCCTTGCCGGTGCCGAGATCCTTTGCGGAAACATGCACGATACCGTTTGCGTCGATATCGAAGGTGACTTCGATCTGCGGGACGCCGCGCGGTGCCGGTGCAATGCCGTCGAGACGGAACTCGCCGAGCTTCTTGTTGTCGCGTGCGAATTCACGCTCGCCCTGCAGGACAACGATGTCAACTGCCGGCTGGTTATCCGCAGCGGTAGAGAACACCTGCGACTTCTTGGTCGGGATCGTGGTGTTGCGCTCAATCAGCTTCGTGCAGATACCGCCCATGGTCTCCAGACCGAGGGACAGCGGGGTGACGTCGAGCAGCAGCAGGCCTTCCTTGACGTCGCCGCCGAGGATACCGCCCTGATAAGCCGCGCCGAGTGCGACGCACTCATCCGGGTTGATGCCCTTGAACGGCTCCTTGCCGATTCTTGCCTTGACAGCCTCCTGCACGGCCGGGATTCTCGAAGAACCGCCGACGAGCAGCACCTTGTCGAGGTCGGATGCGCTCAGGCCGGAATCGCGGAGTGCCTGCTCGACCGGGCCCATCGTCGCCTTGACGAGGTCTGCGGTCATTTCGTTGAACTTCGCCTGTGTCAGCGTGAGGTCGAGGTGCTTCGGACCCGTTGCGTCCACGCTGATGAACGGCTGGTTGATATTGGTCGTGGTCATCGAGGACAGCTCGATCTTTGCCTTTTCAGCAGCTTCCTTCAGACGCTGCATAGCGGTCTTGTCGGTGCTGAGGTCGATGCCCTCGGTCTTCTTGAACTCGTCGATCATCCAGTTGATGATGCGCTGGTCGAAGTCATCGCCGCCCAGACGGTTATTACCGGCGGTTGCGAGCACTTCGGTGACGCCGTCGCCCATGTCGATGATCGAGACATCGAAGGTACCGCCGCCGAG
>JAFWQJ010000058.1 GCA_017545185.1 Oscillospiraceae bacterium
TATCTGGCAGTCATGTGAGTGCCGGAAAGCCCAGCCTGTTCCGGTCGCCTGTGGCTCCCTCCATAGGCTGGGCTTTCCAATTCTGGTGCTTCGTATTTTTTTGGAAGGACTCTGTCACCTATCATTGACATTCCTACAGGCGGGGAGCCCCCGCTGGCGATTTCCTTCGGAGACGGTAAGCGAACCGCTCCCTTTTTTTCGCGATACACGCCGCTGATCGCGGCTTCTGATAGATTACTGCTCCCAATGCTGAAGCCCGCCGCAAGCAAACCGGTGATTTATTTTTCAGTGAATAGTGAATGACGAATAGTGAAAAGTGAATAGTGTTTTCGGGAGATGTCCGCGTATAAGCACAGTGAGCCAATTCGGGAGATGCCCCCATTCACAGCGCGCAAACAAAACGATACGCAGAACTGAAAACGCTATACAGACAAAGGTAAGCGGTGTGCCCCAAGAGAGGGGAGGAATAAGGAGAGAGAGTCTGAGAGGAAACCTTAAGGGAGGGGAGAGAATAAGCGACGAAGGAGCGCTCTCTCCCCTCTCTTGTGGTTTCCTCTCAGGAATCGCGCCCCGCGCCCAGCTAAAATATACCTCGGACAAAAGGATAAAGCGAGGATTCCCATGTGACATAAGAGTGAATCGTGAATATCGAATCGTGAAAAGTGAATAACGGCTGCCGCCGGGAGCGCAGCAGAATCTTTCTTTCATTTCTCCCATTGAAAAAATCCCGATTCTATGGTATAATAAGATAACATTGGAAAGAAAGGCGGTGCGTAAAATGCAGGAACAGGAACCGGTCCTCATGCAGGAAGAGATCAGCGAATACGACGGCGGCTGTGCGATGACCATGTGGGTCATTTTCCTGACGTTCTGGTGCTGCCTGATCTTCGCCGGATGGATATCCGGCTTCCGGCTGCTGGATGTGCTCTGGAAATCAGCCGTATACTGCCTCGGCTTCTGTGCCGTGATCGGACTGGTGCAGATCACCGAATATCTGCTGCGGCAGCGCATCCGCCTCCTCGTTACGCCGTCGTATATCACGATGATTTCCGTCCGGCGGCTCAGAGGCGAAAAAGTCCGGCAGATCCCGGTTCCGGCAATTTGCGACATTCAGTCCTTTCACAACAAAGTGGTTATTTTTACCCCCGGGAAAAAATATGAGATCCTGCATTTTTCAGGTGCAGAATGCTTCGCCGAGCAGCTCCGGCCGCTTCTCCGGCAGACGGGCGCGGATATCCCGAAAACCGCGCAGGAGCGTTATGATGAGGTGCGCGAACTGACGGCGGACTGGAAGCGCAGACAGGTCGAACGGGCACTCATGCAGCAAAAGAAGCAGAAACCGCCTTCCGTAACGGTTGACGAATTCGGACAGCCGATTCTGCCGCAGGCACTGACCGACGAGCAGGCCGAAGGCGTATTCCGCCCGGCTGCCGGAACAAAGATACCGGCGGCACCGCAGAATGAAACGGCAGAGCAGCAGGGAACGCTGCAAGAGGGACAATGATATGGAATCGAATGTAATGTTTACATGTATCTATCGGGACACCAGCGGCAGCGCGGAACAGAAGCCGCTTTCCAAAAAGACGATTTTCGCTTACGGTGCGGCTGTGCTGCTTTTTGTTATCGGCTGTCTGACACGCCTTCCGTTCCTGTTTTTTCTGGCAGTGGCAGTTGTTGTGGGTTCGCTTTTCATCAAAGAGCGGCCGGTCACCGTCCGGAAAATAAAGGTGACGCCGATGCATCTGATGACAGTGGAGTATGACGGCCGGATTCTGCATAGCTTTGCGCTCAAGGATATTATGGCGATCTATGCAGAGGGTGCGGATACCGTGGCTATGAAGGTCAAGACCCGGAATCCGCAGACACTGGAAGTCGAATTGTCGGAACGCCGGCTCGCGGGTGTCGATGACTGTTCCGGTCTGATTGCAGCCGTGAAGCGGCAGATCACAGGGCAGAGCACGCCGCCGCAGCTTCCGGCGCGGCAGACCGCTGTCGTGCAGCAGCCGCAGATCCCGGCACAGCCGCAGCCCCGTTTGCTGACGGAGGATGAAGCAGACCGGCTTCACGCGGCGCAGCATCTGCTCAGTCAGGGTACGATCTCAAAGCAGCAGTACAGCGGGGTCATGAAGCCCGCAGCACCGCAGCCGCGCCCGCTGACGGCGGACGAACTCAACGAAATGAATGCCGCAGATTATCAGCGGCGGAAGGCAAAAATCGCGCAGCAGCTTGAAATGACGCAATCGGAGGAATAAGAATATGGATCCGAATCTGAAATTTTCGTGCAGTTATAAACCCGCCGGCACAAATCAGAGTTCCTCAACATCATGCGCACCTGCAGTTTTCAGCGCTTTCTTTCTGATCTTTTTTATCACGGTCTCTGTGATCCGGAGAGAGTGGTTCATGCTCATGCTGACGCTGCTGTTTTCCGTGGTCTTTATCTGGTCGCTCTGGTCGTCATCTATGGATCAGTATATTCATGTGACGATGACAGCACTTCAGGTCGTGCGTTCGGACGGCAAGATTCTGGAGGAATACGCACTGAAGGATATCTGGGGTGTCAATATGCCGGACCGGGATACCCTGAATTTTATGGTGCGTTCGGATGAGAGCGGAACGTCGTCTGAAGTGACGCTCAGACTGGTCGCGGATATCGACGGTCTGGTTGCGGCAATCGCAAAGTGGGGGCATGTGCAGAGTGCAGCTCCGCACATGATTCCGGAGGTCCCGGTGCTGCCGCAGCCAAAGCCGCAGCCGATCCTGCCGCGTGTTATGAGAGAGGATGAAGCGGACGAGCTCCATGCGGCGCAGCATCTGCTCAATCAGGGCATGATCTCGCCGAAGCAGTACAGCGAAATGCTGGTGCCGCCGGTTCCGGATCGTGCGCCGGCGCAAAGTGCGGATATCAACGCGATGAACGCCGCAGATTATCTGCAGCGGCAGGAAATGCTTGCACAGCAGTTCGGAACGATGCCGGAAATCAGTACAGATGAAGAGGAGAAGAATCAAAATGGACGGGCAGGTTTTATTTGAGGGAAACATCCGGTATCACATTTCCGGAATGCGGATCGCCATTTTCTTGCTCATGGCAATTCTTGCGGGTGTGGTGATGCTTCTGACCGGGATCGCCGGTGCACTGGACGGCTTCATTCTCGGGATGCTGACCGTTTTTGTGGGACTGCCGACGGCGATCCTGCTGCTGACGACGGCTTCCCGCTTTTCAATCGTAAAGAAGCGGCGGCTGCAGCTGTATCCGGATGCGGTGCTGTGGGAATATGTTTCGTCACTGACGGGGCGGCCGAGCGGTGTGCAGATCCCGCTGGAACGGATCAGCGGCATGGAGACCGGAAAGGACCATTCCCTGACGATTACGGCGGACGGGCAGCGCTTCACGATCCGGGAGATCGACAATGCGGAAGAATTTGCAAATGCAGTCCGGCAGCAGATCCGTGTGCGGGAGCAGGCGCGTCAGCTTGCGATGCAGCAGGCACAGAGCCCGCAGTCGGCAGGGCCGACAGCCGATTCCCTCCGGGGGGCAGTGAGCGAAGCACGCCCAACAGTCTGAACTGCACGCCGCTGATCGCGGCTTCTTTGGCTTTTCTGCTCCCAATGCTGAAGCTTGCCGAAAGCATAAGAAAAAACATAAAAGGACGCCGATTGTTGCATCAGCGTCCTTTTTGCTGTTTATATCGCAGTTCGGGGGTGATTCCTCATCCCGCGCGGCAGGTCAGGAATCCGACCATTGCGGCGGCGTCCTTCGCATCGGCCTTGCCGTCGGTGTTGAAGTCCGCGGCGCGCTCGGTTCTGCTGTCCGGGAATCCCTTGCTGAGTCCCTGCTTGAGCAGCGAAAGGTCTCTTGCATCCACGCGGCCGTCGAAGTTCACATCGCCTGCCAGAACTGCCTCTGCGGGCGGCTGATAATCCGGGTTCGGGATCGCCAGCGCGATGCGGTCGATCGAAGGCGCATTGCCGCTGCTGTTATACAGCTTCACGGTATTTTTGCCCTTTTTCAGCGTGACGGTCGTATTGACGGCGCGGATGCCGCTCCAGTCGTTCTTGTTCGCATAGCAGCCGTCGATCTTCGTGACGAATCCGCCGTTGACATCGACCATGAGGCTGCGCGGCTCGCCGGAGATGTAGTAGATGCGCAGCGTATATTCGCCGTCCGCCGGTGCATCCACATTCTCAAAGGTAACGCTGTTTCCACCGCCGCCGACATAGCCGACATAGGCATTTCCGGAGGAATATTTGCCGTCCTTGCCGTAGGTGACGGATGCACGGCCGTCCAGCTTTGCCTTTTCCGCCTCATAGAATCTGTAATTCGAGTACGGCGTTTCGAGGTTCATGGTACCCTTTGTCAGCTTGATGACGAATCCGCCGTTTGCCAGCATACTCCGCTCGATCGAATCGTTTTTGGTCAGACCGTTCAGGACAGTGACCTCGAGCGCGCTGCCGTCGGTGTTGTCCGCGAAGATGTAGGCATTATACGCGCCGTCATCCGAGATCAGCTCGGAGAGCGGGATGCTGACATTCCTTGCATCGAGCGTCGAAGCGCCGATGTACCAGTCGGAGCCCTTGCGTCTTGCCGTGACATTGAACTTCATCGGTCTGCCGTCGATGACATGGATATCATCCCATGCGACCGGAACATCATTGAGCAGCGGCAGGGCAGGGGAGCCCTCGTAGGTATAGACCGAATGCGCAAAATGCTGCACGCCGGATTCGATCGTGACAACATCCGCGAGCGCGAAGCCTGCGGTCGCCTTGATGCCGTAGATCGGCACGCCGGTCGGGGTGAAGTCTGCGGAGCCGATCACATTGCGCGTGAACGTATACGAAACACGGTTCGCGAGTGCCGGTGCCTCAAACCATTTGTAGTATTCGGAGCCGTTGATCGCTTCGTAGGAGACGACATTCGGATAGGTGCGGCTCTCACCGCGCGGAACGGTACAGCCGTGGAACAGCACCATGAGGTGATTCTTCGCGGCGATATCCATGCAGAGATACATCTGCTTCATGGTCTCCTGCGTATCGCTCTCGTAGTAGTCCACCTTGACGCCCTGTACGCCGAGCCCGCTGATGCGCTCAAATTCGCGGACGATCGTCTGCTCGTCGAGCAGCGAGTAGTACGGATACGCCGGATGCCCCTGACTGTCCTTATAGCCCGAGTGCCCCTTGTTGTTGACGCCGTACCAGAGGTAAATGCCGATGCCGCGCTCCTTTGCGTAATCGCAGAGCTCCTTGACCTTTGCGGCACTGTCATCCCAGAGCGCCCAGCCGAAGTCGAGGCAGACATAATCCCAGCCGTTGTTCGCGGCAAAGTCGATGTAGTCCTTCTGCGTGTGGTATTCGACCGGCGAATCGCCGCCGCTGCTCCACCATGACCACGCGACCTTTCCGGGCTTGATCCAGCTCGTATCCTCGAGCTTGGACGGCGGGTTCAGGTTGAGGATCAGGTCACTGGACGACATTTCGTCGAGCGTGTCGCCGATGACGACTGCGCGCCACGGCGTATGGAACGCGCCCTGCATGGTGATGCCGTCAACCTTGACGCCGCCCTTCCAGTGCAGCTTGCGGTAATTGCCCTCAAATTCGAGTGCGCCTGCGCAGTACGGGTTTTCCTCGTTGAACACATTGGCCTCGGAGACCGTGACCCAGTAGCGGTTCGCGACCAGTCCGGTATACGGCACGGAGTAGGTCGAGGACGTTTCGTTGTTGCGGTCACGCGGCAGCTCGACCATATCCCATTCATAGGTCGCATTCGGCCAGTTGCCCCAGAACGTGCTGTTGTCCGGGAAGATGACCTGTGTGGCCTCGCGTCTGATCGACGCGCCGTGATTGAGCGCATAGCGCACGCCGACGCCGTCGTCATAGGTGCGCAGATAAACGGTCAGGATGCTGTCGCCCTTGACCAGCGGGAACACGACCTCATTATAATGGTCGCGGATGACGACATGCTTGCCGTTCGGCATTTTATAGGTCTCGTCATGCTCGGTGATCGTGCCGTCGGGGTCTGTCTGCGGGAAGCCCGAGGACAGATCTTCGGTCGTGGTCGTAAAGCCGAGCTTTGACGGCAGAATGACATTGCCGGCCTTATTGCCCTTCATCGAGACGGAGTAGTAATAGCTGCCGCGGCTGTCGCGCCAGATCTTGGAAACGAGCGTGCCGTCCGGCGAGACGGTTTCCAGACCGGGCACCGCGGTGAGCTGTGTGCCGTCAGATGCCGTGCTGACTTCGGGCTCTGCGGGCTCCTCGCCCTCGGTGATCGTGTTCTCGTCAAAGGTGTAGATATACGCCGGATCATCCGGCATGGATTTGACCTGCGATGCCGTCAGCGGATAGTCGTAGAATGCGACGTCATCGACGCGTGCTTTCAGGTCGTTGTCGGTATACAGCGAATGTCCGACGCTGCAGTACTGATACTTCTGCAGCAGGCCGTCGCTGTAAAGCGTCTGCATGACGGCGGAAAGATCGTCTGCGCCGTCGAGCGTCAGCAGGCTGCCGTCAAGATAGAAGTTCGCGCCGGACGGCGTATAGACCGCGATGATCTGATGCCACTTGCCGGAATCCGGCGCGGCGCTCATCGTGAAGATCGAGCGGTGTCTGCCGTCGTTTTCGGTCGCGGACGAGGTGCCCGCAAAGACGCTTGCACGGTAGGCTGTCTTGTCGTTGAGGTCCACGGAGATGTCCGGCGAGGAATACGACGGCGCGGCACCGGTCCCGAGCGGGATGCTCGAAAACTGGAACATGCGCATGTATTTCTCTGTGTCGGCGTTCAGCTTGAACCGCATGGAAAACGTGAAGCCGTCCGCGCAGCCCGCGGAAAACAGCTTCGGGAGCTGGAGCCAGCCGTCTCCGAATGCGGAGCCGTTCAGCACCAGAACATCGGATTGCCGGTCGCTGTCATAGACCACGGACGCGCTTGTTCCGCGGATGACCGCCGGATCCTTGATCCTGCCCCTGCTTGCGACGTTCGCACCCGCAAAGTTCGTGACCGCTGACACGGACTGCTGCGGACGGATACCGGAAAGCAGCGACGGACTTGCAAGTCCCGCCTCCATGCTGACTGCGGCTGCTGCCAGCATACAGGCTGCTTTTCTGATCAGTACCTTATTCATTCCCTATTTCATCCTCTCTTTTTTATGGACGCAGCTTTTTGGTTCCCCCTTGAAACCATGTATGATCCCGGCGGACAGACAGTATGCAGCGGCGTCAAGCTGTCTGTGCAAATTTGCCGAAACATCTATACACATCTTTATTTTATACTATAATCTGTACAGTGTCAAGCAATAATTGGGCAGTATCCGCAAATAATAAACAATTCGGCACAAACGCACAGTACAACCGCATAAAAAATCAGCCGGAGTTGTCTGTTTCTCCGGCTGATCGGTTCAGTGTATGTAGATTGTAGCTGTCACGGTCTGATATTGCGGATCCAGCAGATCCTCCTTCTGCATCGCGATCTCCGGTACGCCGTTTGCGTCAATATAGACCTGCCGGATGCGGGTGTGGCGGCAGGGGTCGTAAAGCGGATCGGAGGCGTAGCTGCCGCAGGCTTTGGAATCATGCGCGGACGGCCTTGCGTGATAGACGATCAGCAGTCTGCCCTGCTCGTCGGTCACGAAGGAATTGTGTCCGGGGCCTGATTCGCCCGGCACATCCGCGGAGCTGAGCACCGGCGATTTCAGCTTTGTCCAGCTTTTGATATCCATGAGGTTTGCATCGGCAGAGGCTTCCATTCTGCCGACGCAGTATTCCGAGCCTGTGCCGGACGCCGAGAAGAACACATAGACCTTGCCGCCGGTTTTCAGCACGGCCGCGCCCTCATTGACGCGGTGATTGACCAGCTCCCAGTCGTATTCCGGCTTGGTCAGCAGGATCGGCTTCGAGGTCAGCTTCCACGGTTCATCGGGGCTGATCTCCGCCATGAACAGCGAGGAATCCCCCTTGATCTCCGCCCAGATCACATAATGCTTTCCGTTGTTCTCAAAATAGGTCATGTCCAGCGAGAAGCTCGTGAAGGAGTCCGTATCGCCGGAAGATGCCTGCATCTGGCCGCATTCTTTCCAGTTTCCGGTATAGGGATCACCGTCACATTGCAGCACGTAGGGGCGGATCGCCCAGACATCCGCGCTTGAGCCCGCGGCAAAGAAGATATACCACTTGCCGCCGATCTTGTGCATCTCCGGCGCCCAGATATGCTTTGCCATGATGCCGCTGTCATGCGCCTTCCAGACCGTTTTTTCCTCTGCGGATGCCAGCCCCGCAACGGTGCTGCTCCGGCGCAGGATGATCCGGTCATAGCCTCTGTTCACGTTTCCGTAGGCCGGATAGGATGCGGTGAAGTAGAAATATCCGTCACCGCCGTCCGTGACAAAAGGGTCTGCACGCTCCTCAATGAACGGATTTTTGTAATCCGCTGTGAGCACCTTTCCGTTCACGGTATAGGTTCCGCGCTTGGAGGCGTCAACCTTTGCAAGCGCGTCCGCATCCCACTGCACGGGGAGTTCCATGCTGCCGCCGTCGCTGTAATGCGCTGTGACGGTCTGCGGGAGATTCAGCTTGTTTCCGGTAAACATGACCTCCGTGACGTCATCGACGCCGGTATTGAATAATGACGATTGACTGCCGCCGCCGAACGCGCCTGTCAGTGCGGTGTACTGATCCGCGGTGATCCGGATGACGTAGCCGTGGCGCGGCGTGAAGCCCTCGAAGCTGTAATCGCTGCGGCTGACCGTCGTGAAGTTTTCGAGGTCATCCGTTTTCTGCATGACATAGTAGCCGTCGCCGTAGGCATCGGACATCATGATCCATTCATTTTTGCCGATGAGCCGGTAAATGTTCGGACCCTCAACGCCGAGGCTGCCCTCGGAGATCTGTTTGATCTCTTTGTAGGGACCGTTTGCCTTGTCCGCCGTCGCAAGATAGATGCGCTTGTTCGTCTCGTTTTTATAGTACATATAGTATTTGCCGTTCGCGTAAATGATATCCGAGTCGATCGCGTCATTGCCGTTCGCAGGCGCAAAGAGCAGCTGCGGCGCGGTATCGAGCTTTTTCAGATCCTTACTGTAGGCGTAATACATGATCGTGCGGTCGTCGGTGCCGGGAACGCGCGCCGCAAAGTAGATCATATACGACTGTTCGTCCGGGTCGTAAATCGCCTGCGGTGCCCATGCGCGGTCGCAGCCCTGCATGTTCGGGTACTTGTTCGCGATCTCGATCAGGGATTCGTCGAACCAGTGCACCAGGTCGGTCGATTTTGCGCTGATCAGATTGCGGTTGCTGCTCCAGCCGAGCGACGATTTCATGTCCGTCGCGAGCATCCGCCAGAGACCGTCCTCGCCTTTGAAGATATACGGGTCGCGGATGCAGCCCGTGCCGACCGACGACTGCCAGACCGCCTTGCCGCCGTTCAGCGCGGTAAAGTGATAGCCGTCGCGGCTGATTGCGTAGGAGAGGCGCTCCTGCTCCGGCGCATTGCCGAGGAAGTATGCAAACAGGTAAGCGACCGGCGCACCTTCGTAATAATTGTGCGCGGCAATCTCCGACAGGCTGAATTTGTCCCGCTGCACGGTCAGATATTCGCTGAGTGCTTTCGCATCATCCTTGATGACAGGGGAGCGCGTGATCGCCTGATCGGGTGCCAGCACAGCCGCTGCGGTATAATCTCCGCAGTGCGCAACGGATGTCATCAGGTCGTCAAAGCCCTGCATGAGACCGCGCTTCTGGAGCGTCAGGTCTTTGGCGGTCAGTACGCCGTCAAAGTCGAGGTCGCAGCGGAGATAACGGTATTTGTTCTCCGCCGGACGGATGTAGAACTTTTGTCCCTCGCCGCCCCAGTAATCCCACTGGTCAATGTTCGCGCCGTTGTCATAGCTGATATCGTAAACGTCCATGGCCGCATTCCCGCTGCATTTCGCGGTGATGTAATACGCATCGTCGGTGCGGTTCAGCCTGAACATCTGCGATGCCGCGCCGGTATAGGCGGACAGCGAGAAGTTGCTGCCGTTCGTGCTGTCGCCGCTCTCCACGGTGATCGCTTTGGTGTGGTCTGCACCGGCGAGGAACGCGACGTATCCGCCGCCTGCGTCGATGATATGCCAGTTCTGGGAGCCGTCGCTGCGGGCTTCCCACTGCATGACATTGCCGTCATCGGCCGCGGTGATGAACTTGCCGCTCAGCCGCACCATGACCGTATAGTCCGTGCCGAACGCGATCCTTTTCGCGGCGTCCGCATAGCTTGCGCAGACCGCCGCATCTGCGGCATCCGCAGCCGGTGCAGGCAGCAGCGGAAGCATACAAACAGCGAGTGCCGCTGCTGTCAGATATCTTTTTCTCATAAAACAGCCCCCTTTTTCCCTCGTACAGATTGTACAGACAGGTGTATCTTTTTTGATTATAGCACATCCTGATAACAAATGCAATGCCTAATCTTGCGAATGGTATGTATTTTATTATGCAGCCGCGGCGAACTTCAGGAAATGCCCGCGGGAACTCCCCGCTTGCAGTTTTCTCTTTTTTATGCTATGATAGGAATAGAAAAAGATGTAACGCAGCAGGTGAAAATCTTGTCTATTAAAGAAAAGACGGGGGAAAAGGGGGTGTGCCGGTGAAGGACGAAGCGATTTTGCAGATGTTCGAGGAACGCGATGAGCGTGCGATCCAGTGGGCAGACCGGAAATACGGCAAGGGCTGCATGAAGATCGCGAGGGATATCCTGCGGAGCCCGGAGGATGCGAAGGAAGTAGTCGATGACATGTGGCTGCGCGTCTGGGAGGCGATCCCGCCGGCACATCCGGATAATCTCTTTGCGTTCCTTTCTGCGACTGTCCGCAACTGCGCGCTGAACCGCGTCACCGCCGGTCGGACGCAGAAGCGCGGGGGCGGGGAGCAGGATGCCGTTCTGGATGAGCTCACATTCTGCATTGCGGACAAAAGCTCCGTGGAGGAAACCGTCGATGCGGCCATGCTGCAGAATGCGATCGAGCAGTTCCTCGATACGCTTTCCTACGATGCGCGGACGGTGTTCGTCGAACGCTGCACCAATCTGACGCCCGTCGCGGAGGTCGCGGAGAAATTCGGCATCAGTGAGAGCAAGGTCAAGATCACGCTGATGCGTACAAGGAAGAAGCTGAAGGCATATCTGGTAAAGGAGGGTTGGCTATGACGGAACAGGATCTGCTGTATGCAATGCGCCATGTCAGCAGCAGGTATACCGATGAAGCGCGTGAACGTGCGGAAAAGGCCGCCGAAAAAAAACGCCGCCGCACCGTGATGCGGACGGCTTTGGCGGCTGTCGGCGCAGCGGCATGCTTCGGGCTGGTGCTGTTCGGTCTGTCGCATATCCCGGAGCAGGATCTCAACGTCGCGGAAAGCGATGCGGAGGTCGAGGTCACGCAGATCGCGGAGACTTCCGCGGCGGAAACATCCGGAACACTTCCTGCCGGCACGGAATCCGGAGACCGGCCGACAAAAACCGTCCTTGCCGCAAATGGTACGGCACCGCAGCAAAATAAACAGACAGCGGCGGCAAAGGAAACCGGTACGGCGGCCGTCACGGCGGAACAGACCGCAAAGCCTGCTGCCGGTCAGACGGCGGCAGCGGTCACGGGTAAAACGACAGCCGCACCCGCAGCGTCATCGAAAACGACCGCACCGGCATCTTCACAGGCAGTCATGCCGGACAGACTGACCTACGAGCTGGTGCCGCGGGGCAAAACGGGCTGGCTTTCGGCGTATGAAAACGGGCTTGCAAATCATGTATACCGCGCAGAGCCGGGTGAAGAACTCTGGCTTGACCTGCGCGTGCGGAACGATCCGGGTGTATATTCCGTGACCCTGACATTTGAGCTTGGAAAGCTGGAACTGCTGGAATGGGAGAACGGGGACATATTCCCGGAACTGACGGTCAGAGACTACAGCACAGAACCGGTCATCCATTATGAGAATGAATCGCCTTACAACAACGACGTCGCTGAACCGGAGCGGCATTATGTCACATGTAATGCTATGAACAGGCGTTCGGAAAATACTTATGCTGCGGACGGCAGTGTGCTGTGCAGTCTGCATGTGAAGGTACCGGAAGGCAGCGGCCGCTATCCGCTGACGCTGACGCAGAAGGCGACCATTTTCACCTGGTACTTACATTACATCCCATACGCGAATGAAGTGTGCCGGATAAGTCCGTTCCTGTATTTAAGTCAAACGAAGCTGCAGCCCTTTACGTTTGTCGGCACGGATATCCTTGTCGGGGATGAACCTGTGCCGGAAAAGGCGGAGCTGCTCGGAACGGAAACGCTGTACTGCGATTCCTTCTATGCAATGGACCCGGAAAAACGGCGCGAGATCATGCAGCTCGGCATTCTCCGCGCGGAGGGAAACGCCGGTGATGATCATGTGCCGGTGCAGCTTTTCGTCCTGAATAATGACGGCTTCGGCAGCCTGTATCTGCAGATCACGCATGATACTGAGCTGACGGCCTGTGAGGACGAAAACGGCATCATCTTTGAACCTGCCGAAGCGTTCTCGGATATGACCTGTACCGCTTCCGCAACCACGGACGGCATCTGGTCGTTCCGGCTGGAACGCGGCAGCAATGCGGATCTGAAGGCGGAGGGCTATCTCGGAACATTTTATGTGAAGATCCCGGAGGATATGGTATCCGGCCGTTTCTGGAAGCTGAACATGGATGTTCAGCGTGCGCAGTATCCGGACGGCAGACCGCTGACCTATTACGAAAGCGTGAGTTCTGATCTCCATGTCATTTTCGGAAGCTGGTATGAGGAAACAGAGGAATAAAGGGCGATCAGCTTTTTAGGCGGCTTCTGTAATCCAAAAGGCGGCTGACGGTTTTATGCCAACCACCCCAAAGTTATATACCAAGAAATTGTAAGACGGTTAGCAGGGAGATTCAGGATGAAAAGGATAAAGCGTTCATTGAAGAATATCAACGGAAGACTGTTCCTCGCCTTGCTCGTTATGGGGCTTTGTCCGACGCTGTACACAACGCTGAGGACATTCTTTCTCGGACAGCTGCCGGGAGAATGGTCATATTCGATAGCAGGACAGCTGTCATGGGTGAACCTGCTGTATGAGGTCATAAACGAAGCGATCGTTCTGCCGCTTTACTTCTTTATGGGACAGGCTGTAACGAACAAAGAGGAATATTCCAACAGGATCCGGAGCGGTCTTTTCGTCTCGCTTGGCATCTACGCGATATGCTCTGCGCTTGTGATGATATTTGTACATCCGCTGCTGCGGTTTATGGCGGTATCTCCTGACATCATCCCGGAGTCGGCAAGCTATATCCGTATCGAGTGCATTGCAAATGTTTTCGGGATCCTTTACAGCTTTATCTGCGTAGCACTTATCACCATCGGCAGAGATAAGCTTGTCTATGCGATCACGGCTGCGAAACTGATCCTGAGCTTGATCCTTGACACGCTGTTTGTTTCAGCTCTGCCCGTATCACTGAAACTCGGCGTAAACGGAATCGGCGTATCGAATATAATTTCAAACCTGATCCTGTTTGTGATATCCGCCGTTCTGATCAGCAGCTGCGGTTATCCGATATTTGAGCAGAAAAAACTCTCGTTTGTATGGATGAAGGATTTTTTCAGGATCGGCGGTATTTCCGGACTTGAATCATTTGTCAGAAACATCGCCTATATGCTTATGGTATCGCGCATGGTAAACATGGTCGGAGAGCAGGGAACCTACTGGGTCGCCAACAACTTCATTTGGGGCTGGATGCTGCTGCCGGTCATTCAGCTGGGCGAGCTGATCAAGCAGGAAACCGCGAAGGACAAAAACGCGGTCAGGAACAATACGCCCGGATACTTTGCCATCACCGCAATGACCTGTCTGCTCTGGATCGTAACAATCCCGCTTTACAAGCCGTTCATGCGGTATGTCCTGAATTACAGCGACGCGGACAAACTCTTTGAGCTGGTCATGGTTCTGTTCGGATTCTATGTGTTATACGCATTCCAAAACATATTCGACGCAACATTCTATGGCAGGGGCAAGACCGCATATATGCTGTTTGAGTCGATCGTGACGAACAGCATTTATTACGGAGCATTCTTTATTCTGTACCTCTGCGGAGTATGGAAGCCGACACTCATAGGTATAGCACTGATGTTTGGCTGCGGAAACGCCTTCGATACGGTCGTATCTTTCGCTGCATACCGTTATTTCCTTAAAAAAGAGAATATCAGGATCTTCTCTGATGCAAATTAGAATTGGGGGAGCAGCTTTTTAGGGGGATAACCCCAAAGGCGGTTGTCAGTTCTGTGTCAGCCGCCCAAAAAGATATATACCTAAAATAAACAGACCGGCTGCGGGAATGCGCCGGTCTGTTTTTAACGTATACAAAAGAAAAATGCTCATGCAGAACTGCATGAGCATCGGAATGCGCCGGAAGGGATTCGAACCCCCGACCTACTGGTTCGTAGCCAGTTACTCTATCCAGCTGAGCTACCGGCGCATTTGACGTTTTTCCGTCAACTCTGATATTATAGCACATCCGTCCGGAAAAGTCAAGCCTTTTCTGCGAAAAATTTTCCGGATATCCGAATTTGACAGCAGATGCGGAGTTCGGGCACATTTCCGGAGAAATCATGTGTAAAATCACAAAATTCATTTCAGGCGTTTATTCGCAATTATTGGTACATTTTCCGCAATCTCTGATTTGCAGGCGGTGCTTTTTTTGTCTATACTGTAAATAGAGATAGAATGGCATAAACTAAAATTTGACAGAATGACAAAATTTTAGACATCAATGGCAAAAAAATCGACATCACACAAGAATGGGGAAACGGGACCGTACCGTTCCCGAAAAAAGATCAGGGAGGATTTGAAACATGAAGAAGCTTTTTGCACTACTGGCATCTGCCGTGCTTGCAGCGGCTGCCGTCCCGCGGTTCGGTCCGGAGCAGACCGTGTCCGCTGCGGACAAGATCAAGATCATGCCGGTCGGCGACTCGATCACCTACGGCATGGGCGAGGACGGCGGTTACAGAAAGTATCTGGACGTCAATCTCAAGGCCAAGAACATTGACTTTGACATGGTCGGCCCGGAGGGACCGGATACCGGCTCCTTCAACTACAACGGCCAGCGTGTCACATACGACAACAACCATGCGGGCTACAGCGGCTTCCAGATCAAGGAGGAGCCGAGCTGGGCACAGCAGCAGGGTACTTCGGGCAGCCTGTACAACAAGCTGAAAAGCAACAATGCCGTCAAGCAGTACAAGCCGGACATCATCTTGCTGATCATCGGCACGAACGATATGACCGCGAACCGTTCCATGGATGCCTGCGCAAGCGATCTGCGCGCGCTGGTCGATTTCATGCTCGCGGATATGCCGTCCGGCGGCGCGATCTTCATGGGCTCGATCCCGGAGTTCACGGCTTACGGCGGCAATGCGCAGAGAGTTGCGAACTATAACAACACCGTGAAGTCCGTTGCAGAGGAATATGCAAGCTCCGGCAAGAATGTCAAGTTTGCCGATGTACACGGCTCCATGAACGGCACCGCCGATCTCGGCAGCGACCAGCTCCACCCGAACGGCTCAGGCTATTCCAAAATGGGCAAGTTCTGGGCGGATACGATCGTGGATTATCTCGGCAGCAGCTCGACCGACCCCGGCACGACTGATCCGGGCACGACCGATCCCGGTACGACGAATCCGCCGGTGAGCACGACTGATCCGGACGGCTATATCGCACATTATACGTTTGAGAACGGTGACGAGGACTTCACCGGCCGCGGCGGCGCATCCGTCAAGACCGCTTCCGAGGCTTATGCAGGCAGCAAGTCCCTGCTCTGCTCCGGCAGAACCGACGGCTGGAACGGCGCAGCACACGCGCTTCCGTCCGGCTGCTCCGCAGGTGAGACCTACAGCTTCAGCGCAACGGTGAAGTACACCTCCGGCTCCGCGTCGGATACGTTCCACTTCACGCTGCAGTACAATGACGGCAGCAGCACCAGCTACAAGAAGATCGCGACCGAGACCGTCACGAAGGGCGACTGGGTACAGCTCGCGAATCCGTCCTTTACGATCCCGGCCGGTGCGACCGACTGCACGATCTATATTGAGACCGACAGCAGCACCAATGATTTCTATGTTGATGAAATGATCATCGCAAAGAGCGGCACCACCGTTTCCGGCCCGAAGCCTGCGAAGTACGCACTGGCTGACGTCAACGGCGACGGCTTCACGAACGCGGCTGACCTTTCGCTGGCCAAGCAGGTCGCGTCCGGCAAGCTCGAAGACAAGACCAAGAAGAAAATGGCAGACGTCAACTGCGACGGCAATGTCGATAAAACGGATCTGGAATGGTTCGTCAAGTTCCTGACGACCCAGGAAAAGGAGCTGCCGGAGGCTCTGACACCGCCGAAGGGTGAGATGCGTTCGATCGCCGAGTATACGCCGGAATGCGAAAAGTATCTTGTCAACAACGAGCCGAACAGCTCGCATCAGGAGCGCGGCGGCGTCCAGTACGGCACGATCCAGAAAAAGACCTACTTCTCCAAGAAGGCGAACA
>JAFWQJ010000059.1 GCA_017545185.1 Oscillospiraceae bacterium
GCAATGGTGCGCATCCGCGGATCCTATGCGCTCTGCGTCATGTTCAAGGACTATCCGGGCGAGATCTACTGTGCCCGCAAGGACAGCCCGATGATCATCGGCATTGCGGACGGCGAGAGCTATGTCGCATCCGATGTGCCGGCAATTCTCAAGTATACGAGAAGCGTCTACTATATCGGCAATATGGAGATCGCGAAGCTCGAAAAGGGCGCCGTGACCTTCTACAATATCGACAGCGAGGTCATTGAAAAGCCGCTGACCGAGATCAAGTGGGATGCGGAATCCGCTGAAAAGGGCGGCTACGAGCACTTCATGCTCAAGGAGATCCACGAGCAGCCGAAGGTCATCCGCGATACGATCAACTCTGTTGTCACGGACGGCAGAGTGCACTTTGACAGTGTCAGCCTGACCGATGAGGAAATGCAGGAGATCGAGCAGGTCTATATCGTGGCCTGCGGCTCTGCCTACCATGTCGGCATGGATCTGCAGTATGTGATCGAGGCACTGACCTCTCTGCAGGTGCGTGTGGAGCTCGCTTCGGAGTTCCGCTACAGAAAGATGACGCTCCACAGAAAGAGCATCGTCATTGTCATCAGTCAGTCCGGCGAGACCGCCGATACGCTGGCGGCACTGCGCGAGGCCAAGGAGCAGGGCATCAAGACGCTCGGCATCGTGAACGTGATCGGTTCGTCGATCGCGCGTGAGGCTGACAATGTGTTCTATACGCTGGCAGGCCCGGAGATCTCCGTTGCGACGACGAAGGCCTACAGCACGCAGCTCGTTGCGGGCTATCTGCTCGCACTGCAGTTTGCAAAGGCGCGCAATGAGATCGAGGAGGCACGCTATGACGCGCTCCTCGCAGAGATCAACACGATCCCGGAGAAGGTCGCGCGCATTCTGGAGGACAAG
Organism: Oscillospiraceae bacterium; assembly: GCA_017545185.1. Taxonomy (GTDB): domain Bacteria; phylum Bacillota; class Clostridia; order Oscillospirales; family Ruminococcaceae; genus Firm-04. Next base: position 910 of record JAFWQJ010000059.1, read on the forward strand.
GAGCGCATCCAGTGGTTCTCCAACAAGCTCATCAATGTTTCCGATTCCTTCTTCATCGGCAGAGGCATTGACTATGCGATCGGCATGGAGGGCAGCCTGAAGCTCAAGGAGATCAGCTACATCCATTCCGAGGCGTATGCTGCGGGCGAGCTGAAGCACGGCCCGATCAGCCTGATCGAGAACGGCACCATCGTCATCAGCGTGGTGACGCAGACCGGCCTGATCGAAAAGACGATCAGCAACATGGTCGAGGTCAAGAGCCGCGGCGCAAAGGTCATGGCAGTGACGACGGCAGGCAATTATTTCCTCGAGGATACGGCAGAATTTGTCTGCTATGTCCCGAAGATCGAATCGCTGTTCACAGGCAGCCTGTCGGTCATTCCGCTGCAGCTTCTGAGCTACTATGTCTCGATCGGCAAGGGCTACGATGTGGATAAGCCGCGCAATCTGGCAAAATCCGTGACCGTGGAGTGATCCCGCATCCGGGCAACATCAAACTGAGGTGATAACATGGCAAAGATCCTGCTTGCAGGCGGTGCAGGATATATCGGCTCCCACACGGCGGTTGAGCTGCTGAACGCAGGCTACGAGGTCGTCGCGGCAGATAATTACTGCAACAGCTCTCCGGAGGCGATCCGCAGAGTGGAAGAGATCACGGGAAAGCCGGTGCAGCTTTATGAGGCGGATATCCGCGACAGCGAACGGCTCTCACAGATCTTCCGGGAGAACAAGATCGACGCGGTGATCCACTTTGCAGGCCTGAAGGCGGTCGGCGAATCGGTCAAAAAGCCGCTGATGTACTACCGCAATAACATTGACACGACGTTGACGCTGCTCGAAACGATGCAGGCAGCCGACGTCCGGAACATCATTTTCTCCTCAAGTGCAACAGTCTACGGTGAGGAAAACCCTGTGCCGTACAAGGAGACCATGCAGCGGGGCGTCTGCACGAATCCCTACGGCTGGACGAAGGCAATGATGGAGCAGATCTTTGAGGATGCCGCCAGGGCAGACCCGTCGCTTTCCGTGGTGCTGCTCCGGTATTTCAACCCGATCGGCGCGCATCCGTCCGGCAGGATCGGTGAGGATCCGCTCGGCATTCCGAACAATCTGATGCCCTATGTGACGCAGGTCGCGGTCGGCAAGCGGGAGTGCCTGACGATCTTCGGCAGCGACTATCCGACGAAGGACGGCACCTGTATGCGGGATTATATCCATGTGGTCGATCTTGCAAAGGGACATGTCAAGGCCGTCGCCTATATCCTGCAGCACAGCGGAACAGAGGTCTTCAACCTCGGTACCGGAACGCCCTACAGCGTCACGGAGATCGTGGAGACCTTTGAGCGTGTGAACGGCATCAAGGTGAAGCATGTCTACGGTGACCGCCGTGCGGGTGACCTGCCGGAATTCTACGCGAATGCGGACAAGGCAAAGGCACTGCTCGGCTGGCAGGCAGAATATACACTGGATGACATGTGCAGGGATGCATGGAACTGGCAGAAGCAGAATCCGGACGGATACCGCAGCTCTGACTGAGGCAGCACGCAAATGACAGGTCAGCGATCCGCACGGTTGCTGACCTGTTTGATATCCCGCAAAAGGAGAAACGGATGGAGATTACTGAATACCGGAAAAACGCCGCGGATATGATCGCGCTGGTGCGGTGTGCCGTGAACGGAGAGAAGCCCGGGAAGGAACTGACGGACGGGCTTGATCTGAAGGCACTGTTCGAGGTCTGTCAGGCGCATGTGCTGACGGCCTGCTGCGCCTACGCGCTGGAAGCCGCGGGGATCCGGGATGCCGCATTTACGGAGGCCAAGGAAAAGGCGATCCGCAAGAATATTATCATGGATGCGGAGCGCAAAAAGATCCTGAAATGCCTGGAGGAGGAGCAGATCTGGTATATGCCGCTGAAGGGCGCGCTGCTCAAGGACTGGTATCCGCGCCTCGGGATGCGTCAGATGTCGGATAACGACATTCTGTTCGATCAGCAGCGGCGTGAGGATGTCCGGCGCATTATGGCAGCGCACGGCTTTACCCTGAAAGCGGAGCGCGAGGTCGTCGATGAGTATACAAAGCCGCCGGTCTCTAATTTTGAGATGCACTGTGAGCTGTTCATGGAGTATCAGACAGGTGCCATGGCTGCATATTATCTCGGCGTCAAGGAGAAGCTTCTGAAGGATGACGGCAATCAGTACGGCTGGCATTTCACGGACGAGGACTTCTACCTGTTCATGACGGCACATGAGTACAAGCACTTTTCGCTCGGCGGAACGGGCGTCCGTTCGCTGCTGGATACCTATATTTTCATGCGGAAATACGGCAGCCGTCTGGATGAAGCATATCTTTCCGCGGAGCTGGATAAGCTCGGGATCGCAGAATATGAATCGGAGAGCCGCAGCCTTGCGATGAAGCTCTTTGCCGGTGAAGCGATCACGGAGCAGGAAAGCGAGCTGCTGGATTATTATGTGACGTCCGGCGTCTACGGCACCCGGGAACACGATATTCAGAACAGGCTGCAGCGAAAGAGCGGCGGCTCCAAGGGAAAATACATCCTGCGCCGGCTGTTCCCGCCGATGGACGAGATCAAACGCAATTATCCGTTTTTCTACCGGCACAAGTGGCTGATCCCCGTGCTGTGGGTCTGGCGCCCGGTTTACGGGTTCCTGCACCGGAGAAAGCAGATCACCGGTGAGCTCAGATATCTGATGAAGAACGAACAGAAACCGGAGGAATAATCATGCTGGAGCAACTGAAAAAGGACGTATGTGCGGCGAATCTGGAGCTTGCAGCAAGAGGCGTCGTCA
>JAFWQJ010000006.1 GCA_017545185.1 Oscillospiraceae bacterium
GACGAAAGTGCGCTTCTTGTGTTATACTGTTCATAGACAACTTCCTTTTTGATATTGGTGTTTGGGTGGTACTTAACATTATATCATTTTGGAAGTTGTTTTTCTATCCCCTCTGTTACCTATCTATTGTATCATAACACGGGAGACAAAAATCTGACTTCGCTGTTCAATCAGGCGTTTCTCTTAACAGAAAAAAAGAACGCCAGCTCTCTGACGCTCTTTTTTGCTACAAAATGGGGTCTGGGGACAATGTCCCCAGCGGGGGTTGGGGCGGAGCCCATTTGTAATCTATCGGAGATACCGAAATCATTGTTTTCCGGCGATCCTGTATTCGTCGCCGTCGCGGTAATAGGGGCAGTGCGCATGGGAATCCTGAATATAGCGTGCGTATTCATCCTCATCCAGATTCATTTCGCAGACATAGCATTCCCAGTCCTCGTCATACGCATAGTATGCACAGGTATCACAGTCATTCATGTTTCTTGCTCCGTTTCTTCAGGATCGCGGCTGCAATGCTGACCGCAGCCGTTACGCCCATGCCGATCAGGCAGAGCGTGTTGCCCTTCCAGAGACCGAGCAGTCCGCCGATGACAGGGGACAGCGCAACGATCGCCGTGATCTTGGCGATCAGCTTGGTCTGCTTTTTCCGGCCGGTTTTCCGCATGGTCTGCTCGACCCGATAGGGCAGGAGCTTATGGTTTCCGCCGGACAGTACCGCGGCATAGAGCAGCAGCGCGGCGCCGAAAATCAGCATCAGAACCGAAAATCCGTTATCCATGATACGCCCCTTTCGCGTTCCCCGTCAGCGTTTTATGAAATATTCCTCATACCACACAAGGAAGGTGTAGATCGTCCAGACCTTGCGCCAGAGGTCGGAGTTTCCGCCGACATACTCGTCATAGATCGCCTGCACCTGCTCCGGCTTGAAGAATTTTGCGCAGATATCGCTTGTGAGCAGTCTGCGCACATCGCCGTTGTACTGCTCGTCAGCGAGCCAGAGACGGATCGGCACGATGAAGCCGAGCTTCTTGCGGAATGCGATCTCCTCCGGCAAAACCTTTGCCGCAGCGGTACGGAACGCGACCTTGTTCTGTTCCTCCGTGACCTTATACTCCGACGGCATCCGCGATGCGATGTCGAAGATGCGGCGGTCGGTCAGCGGCATCCGGATCTCAAGACCGGCAGCCGTGCTCATCTTGTCAACATTGAGGTAAATGTCGCCCTCCAGCCAGATCTGGATATCGACATCGGACATTTTCGTCAGCGGGTCGAGCCCCTCGGTCTCCTCATAGATCTGCTGCACCAGCCTGATCGGCAGGACTTCCGGATCGTAATGCTGCAGCAGACGCTCCTTTTCGTCCTCTTTCATGATGTTGGTATTGCCGACATAGAAGGTCTTGAGGTTGTCGCCGTAGCATTCCGCATTGCGGTACATATTGTATCCGCCGAAGAATTCGTCTGCACCCTCACCGGAATAGCAGAGCTTTGTATGCTCTGCGGTCGCAAGGCAGCCGAGCGTAAACACGATCGCGGACGCATCACCGAGCGGCTGTTCCATGTTGTACATGACATACGGCACGATATCGAAATACTGCTGCGGGGTGATCTTTGCGACGGAATGCTCGACGCCTAACAGCTCCGCGGTCTTTGCGGCAATGCGAGATTCGTCGAAGCGTTCCTCGTCGTAGCCGCAGGAATCTGCACGTTTTGCATCAGACATTGCAAGTACATAGGAGGAATCCACGCCGCCGGACAGGAAGGATTCCGCGGTCTCGTCAGCGGTCTTGACCTCGCGCATCATCTGTGCAAGCGTCTCGTGGATCTCGTCGGCGTATTCGTTCAGCGAGCGGCTTCTGTCCGGATGAAACTCCGGCTTCCAGTACCGTGTCACCGTAAAGCTGCCTTTGCTCCATTCAAGCAGACAGCCCGGCATCAGCTTTTTCAGTCCTTTGAAGAAGGTATCCTCACCGGCAACATAGGTCAGCGTCAGATAGATCTGGAGCATACTTTCGTTGAGCTCTTTGACAAAGCCGTCCTGTCCGATGATATCGCGGATCATGGTGCCGTAGAGCAGTCTGCCGTCAGCGGTCGGATAGTAATAAAACGGCTTGGTGCCGAAGTGGTCGCGGACACAGATCAGCTTTTCCGCATCGGAATCCCACAGCGCGAATGCAAACATGCCGTAGAGATGATCCGGCAGTGCATTGCCCCATGCTTCATATCCCTTGCAGAGGATCGCTCGTTCTCTTGCCTCACGGGAAAGTGTTTTGTCAATGGAAAGCTCTCCGCAGAGTGCTTCCCAGTTGCGGATATGGCCGCGGTAGGTTTTCAGTTCGATCATTTCACACCTCGAAAAATCACTCCGTCTGAAGGGAGCTGCGTTCGGAAAAAATGTGTTTTTTTTCCGTTTATTGTGTATGCAAAGTCCATTGCAAGTATACCATATATGCAGGAAATTGTCAAGAAGCAAACCAAGCGGGAATCCCGCTGCAGCAGACAATTTGCATCTGTCTTTCATAAATCTGTCACATTCACATGATATGATAAGAACCAAGGACAAATACAGCAAAGAGAAAGGAGCTGCGATGAGAATCTATGCTGTTGCAATGCTGCTGACAGGCTTTGGCCTGCTGTCGGCATGCAGTGCTGCGAATCAAACGGGGTCGGGTGCTTCCGTACCCTCTTCTGAAACAGACAACATTTCTGCTGAAACGGATACGATTCTGACAGAACAGGCTGCGCAGGAAAAAGAAGAACCGGCAGAAACCGTATATTCGCTGCCGAATCTGAACAGCTTTACTGCGCGGACGCTGGACGGCGGCAGCTTTACGGCTGACGATTTTTCAGGCGCAGATGTTACGGTCATCAATATCTGGTCTACGACATGCGGCCCGTGTATCCGTGAGATGCCGGAGCTTGCGGAATTTGCAGCCGGTCTGCCGGATACGGTGCGCGTGATGACATGGTGTATTGACGCTGAGTATTCACCTGACCGCGCACAGATCGGGCAGTTCATGGATGACTGCGGATTCCACGGTATTACGCTGACCTCCGGTGACGGGGATATGCAGACATTTCTCGAACAGCTGCAGTATACGCCGACGACGGTGTTCCTTGACAGCAGCGGCAATCTGCTGTCGGAGCCGGTGATCGGGGCAGGGGATATCGAGATCCAGTATACAGCAAAGATCAATGACGGCCTGACCAAGCTCGGCAAAGAGACGATCTGAATATGAAAAGCATCTGCAGGATGTTCTCCGGCAGGTGCTTTTATTATCGGTTCGCAAGGATGATGCATTTCAGCAGCGACAGATCTGTTGCATTGAGCACGTCGTTTCTGTCAATATCCGCACGGGTCGGATTCGGGAGCGTCGTTTCGGCTGTCAGCAGATATTTTTGCAGCAGCACGGCATCAGCGAAATCTGCCGCTCCGTCTGCGTTGATATCTCCGGCGGGGTACTGCCCGTAAACAGCCTTAACCTCACAGATTTCCGCCGTTTTGACCGTTCCCGCCGCGGATGTGATCTGCACGGTATACAGTCCGATCACATCGTCTTCTGCATCTGAGAGCGTCAGGGTGCTTTGCGTCGCGCCGGTGATTGCCCTGCCGTCACGGTACCACTGATATTTTGCGGGCATAACAGCACCGTCGTCAACGGAAAGCTGAATGCTGCTGCCGGTTTGCAGTGTGACAGTGCGCTTTGCGGTATAGACCGGGAAATCCGGTTTCAGCGTGTAGGAATCCGCGGTCACATCGCTGCACACCGTCCATTCGTTTGCTTCATCCTGCAAAAAGTAGCGGATCTTGTTGAGCGTGATGCCCTGTTCCAGCTCCATGACCGGCCCGAACGGGATGCGAAATTCGACGACGCCCGGCGTATGCTTCTGCAGGCAGCCGGTATACGCGCCGTGATTGAAATATACATAGCCGCCGCTGGTATAATACATCCAGTAGCGCGTATCGTTTTTTGCGTTGTTCAGGGAAATGTTGTGTACCTCTGACTTCGCGGTCGGGTCGTATGTTGCCGTGATATAGAGATACTGTTCGTCATTGTGCAGATACAGCTTACCGGATTCTGTCTCCGCAGCCGGTGTCCCGAGCTCGCCGTCATGCGAGACCGCGCCGTCCGTCAGCTGCAGCCCGTTGATCGTATAAAGTGTGCCGTCGCCGCTGCTGAATGCGGTATGCGTCAGCTTTGCCGGATCATCAGTGCTTTTGATCTGCACCTTGCCGATGTAATTCGCACCGATCCCCGGATTCCACAGTCCCTCATTTGCAAACCGTACCGAGCGCAGATGCGTCTGCTGCACGGGATTGTCACCGATGGATAATTTCAGATACGCTTTCCAGTCTCCGGGTTCCAGACCGCCCGGTACCTGCACCGTGACTGCTTCTTCCGTTTTGGAGCAGGAACGCCATTTTGCTGAATCCAGCGGGATATCCGTGCGGATGTAATTACCGTCCTTTTCGAGCAGCAGCTCTGCTTTCTGCTTGCGGATCGGATTTGCAAAGCCGGTGTTCTCAACCGTGAATTTCAGCTTTAATTCGCCGCCCTGTGTGATCGCCGGGGCCATTTCTGCTTTCCGGATGACAAACCGGTAGCCGAGATGATCGCGCATGAATTTGCGCACAGTCTGGCCGTAATACGCGCTGTTGTCCGCATCGGGCACATCGTACTGCTCACCGAAGGTGTAGTCATTGTACAATGCGAAAATATTGCTGTTGATATAACTAAGATGCGTTTTATACATCTCCGGGATCGCGTTCTCCGGCAGATAGGTGTCATACTTCTTCGCGAAATCGAGATTGCCCGAGAACTCCCCGCCGAAGTAGCTGGTCAGCGTCTGCCTGCCGAGCCATGTCGTTTCGTTCTCGCGGTTGGAATACGTGCCGAGGTCGCTGTCCGAGCCCATGTAGCCGTCATCGTACAGGCCGACTCTCGCGGCGCGGCTGCCCGGCTCGGATACCCAGTTCACGAGCTCCTTCTGCTCGATGCCCGCCCATTTTGCAAAGATGTTCGGCGTGCGGACGGTGACCGGGATCGGGTCAGGGACGACGTCCAGCAGCAGATCAAGCAGCTCGGCCTTTTGTTCGAGGGAGCAGTATTTTCCGCCCCATTGTTCGCCGTAGCAGCCGACGAACCCGCTCTCCACATACATCAGGATATCCTGATAATCCTCGAAAATCCTGCTGTCCGCGATCTGCCGGATATGCGATTTGAGCATATCAAAGGTTGCGGGCTCCGGATTCTGTGTGCCGTCGTCGTCATAACGGAAGCGCACGGCGACTGTGCAGCCGTTGTTCCGGCAGTTCTCAAAGGTTCCGCGCAGACCCGCAAAGAACGCATCGTCCAGCGGGTAGTCCGTGCCGGGCGTATACGTGCCGTCGTCGTTTTTGGTGCCGTTTTCGCCGCTGGAAAATGCCCCGATATCAATGAACATGAGCACGAGGGCACCGCTCGGATTCTGCACGGCGGTCTTGCCGGGGGCGCAGCGGTACCAGAGCGTTGAGGTGTACCCCATGCCGGGATTGAGGATCGTTTCGGTCGATTCCGTATAGCTGATGCCGGTATCGGTCAGCGGGTCTGCCGCGGCGGCCGGAAGATTCTGCGGCAGTATCGCGGGCAGCAGAGCCAGCACAGCGGCGGCTGTCCGTTTCAGGTGAAAGCGCATGATATCACTCCCTTTCCGGTTTTTTTGTGTTTTCAGTATACATCATAAAACCGAAAAAGTCAACCGGGCGGGGAGCCCCCGCTGGCGATTCCCTTCGGGGGCGGTTGGCAAAGCCTCCCCGCATTCGCAGTACACGCCGCTAAAGCGGCTTCTGCGGCTTTGCTTCTCCCAATCTAAAGCCGGCCGGAAGTACAACGGAATAACGAAAAGAACGCTGATGCTGCAATCGGAGTCCTTTTTTGCGGAGAGAAACAGGCAGCCCGTTATGGACTGCCTGTTTTCGTATATGCTGTAATTTGTCCTTCGGGCATAACCGGCGCGCTTCAGCATTGGGAGAAGCTGCGCCAAAGAATCCGCCCCGCGGCGTGTACTGCGCATCATGGGAGCGCTTCGCGCACTGTCCCCGGAGGAAAACGGCTGTCGGCCCTGCCGACCCGGAGGGAAACGCCTGCGCGGGCTCCGCGCTCACTTTAGGAATCCGTTGATGATCTGTTCCTCTGCCTCTGCTTCGGTCAGACCGAGCGTCATCAGCTTGACAAGCTGCTCGCCTGCGATCTTGCCGATCGCGGCCTCATGCACAAGCTGCGCATCGACGCTGTTTGCCTCGAGGGACGGCACCGCGAGAATGCGGCCGTCATCCATGATGATCGAATCGCACTCGGTATGCCCCGTGCAGGCTGCATTGCCGAGAATGCACATATCGAGCTTCTGATAGGAATGATCTCTTGCAACCGAGCGCGAGACCACATCCGCGCTGGAACCGTCGCCGTCCAGCGTGACCTTGTAGATGCTCAGCGCGGACTGCTGCCCGTGTGTCATGAGCCGCTCGCGGACGATCAGCTTTGCGTCGGCTTTCAGCTCCGCGATCGTCGAACGCTCCGTGGAATCCACGCCCTTGATCTGCACCATTTCCATTTCCATGGTGCTGCCTTCATCGAGATGCACTTCCGTGACCGGATTCAGGATGCGCTTGCCGTCGCCGTTTCCGGAGCCGTAATGCTTTTCCACATATTTGACCTTCGCATTCTTCCCGATGAAGAACCGGTGAATGCCGTCGTGCTCGGAATCCTGCGTGCCGCAGTTGTCAATGCCGCAGCCCGCGACGATCAGCACATCTGCGTTATCGCCGACATAGAAATCGTTGTAGACGGTCTCTTTCAGGCCGCTTTCGCTCAGCACGACCGGGATATGCACGCTCTCATGCTTTGTGCCTTCCTTGATGCGGATATCAATGCCGGAGCCGTTTTCCTTCGGTGTGATCTCGATATTTGCGGTTGATTGCCTGCCGACCGCCTTGCTGTTCGCACGGATATTGTATGCGCCCTCCGGGATCTCGTGGAGACCGGCGACCTCTTGCAGAAGCTGCATCTGAATTGCGTCCATTTTCGCCATATCTCACGCCTCCTCCGAAAGCTTGCGGCATACATCCGAAGCATATTTGGTGCCGATGATATCCGGCAGGATCTCGTCCCTTGTGCCCTGTCGCAGGATCTTGCCCTCGCTCAGCACAATGATCTCATCCGCGATATTGAGGATGCGCTCCTGATGCGAGATCACAAGGATGCTTCTGCCGTTCTCGTTCTGCTGCATCTTCTCGAAAATGCGGATCAGGTTCTGGAAACTCCAAAGGTCGATGCCGGCCTCCGGCTCGTCAAAGATCGCAAGCTTGACGTCCCTTGCAAGGATCGTCGCGATCTCGATGCGCTTCAACTCGCCGCCGGACAGCGATGCGTTGACCTCGCGCTTGATATAGTCCTTGGCACAGAGCCCGACCTCGGACAGGTAGCCGCAGGCCTCGCTGACGGAAATGGTCTTGCCCGCCGCGATGCGGAGCAGGTCGAAGACGGTCAGCCCCTTGAAGCGTACCGGCTGCTGGAACGCAAACCCGATGCCGCATTTTGCGCGGTCGGTGATGCTCATATCGGTGATATCCCTGCCGTCAAAGACGATCTGTCCCGCCGTGATCGGCTCGATTCCGGCGATCAGCTTGGCAAGCGTGGATTTTCCTCCGCCGTTCGGGCCGGTGATGACGATGAATTTTCCGGGGTCAAGGTGCAGGCTGATATCATTGATGATTTGAATTTCGCCGTTGTCGGATTCGGCTTTGAACGAAATGTGATTCAGATCAAGCATGTTCAGCTCTCCTTTCATATTTAATCGTATGATACCCCTTCATTATAGCAAAAATCAGAGTGCTCGGCAATATCAAAACGTGATTTTTCGCGGAACGGATAAATGCAGGGCGGATTTCGGCGGAAATATGTTGATAATTGCGGTTTTCCGCTTGACATTCTCTGCTGCAGCATTTATAATAATACTAAGCATTACGGCGGAGCACTCCTCTGCACGAAAGGAGCATTCCATGAAGCATATCGACCTGCATATTCAGGCGGATCAGCCGCTTTCCCGCATTGCCCCGGAGATCTACGGCCATTTTTCGGAGCACCTCGGTACCTGCATGTACGGCGGCATTTACGTCGGTGCGGATTCCCCGATCCCGAATATCAACGGTGTCCGCAAGGATGTGATCGACGCTTTCAGGCAGATCCGGATGCCCGTTCTGCGCTGGCCGGGCGGCTGCTTTGCGGACGACTATCACTGGCGCGACGGCATCGGTCCGCGGGAACAGCGGAGAAAGCGCGTCAGCCGGTACTGGGGACACATCACCGAGACTAACGCATTCGGCACGCACGATTTCTTTGCGCTCTGTGAGCAGATCGGCTGTGAACCGTATCTGGCGGGGAATCTCGGCAGCGGCACCGTGCAGGAGCTCTCCGACTGGATCGAATACATCACCTTTGACGGCGATACCGATCTCACGGAGCTGCGCCGGAAAAACGGCCGGGAACAGCCGTGGAAGCTGAAATATCTCGGCATCGGCAATGAGAACTGGGGATGCGGCGGCAATATGCGGCCGGAATACTATGCGGACGAATACAAGCGGTATCAGTCCTTCTGTGAAAGCTACGGTGACGAGCCGCTGTATAAGATCGCGTGCGGAGCAAACGGCGACGATTTTGCATGGACGGAAACGCTGATGTCCGCCGTTGGGAACAAGCTGATGAACGGCTTGTCCGTGCATTATTATACCGTGCCGAGCGGCATCTGGGAGAAGAAGGGTGACTGCCTGGATTTCACGGATGCGGAGTATTACGCGACGGTTTCGCGTGCTTTATACATGGACACGATTTTGCAGCGGCATATTGCGATCATGGATCAGTACGACCCGGAAGGAAAGGTCGGGCTGGTCGTGGACGAATGGGGCAACTGGTATGATCCCGCGGAAGGGGATAACCCACATTTCCTGCATCAGCAGAGCACCATGCGCGACGGAGTAACGGCGGCTGTCAACCTGAACCTGTTTAACCGGTACAGCAAGCGCATCTCCATGGCGAATCTGGCGCAGGCTGTCAATGTGCTGCAGGCGATCCTGCTGACAGAGGGTGCCGGCCTTATCAAAACGCCGACCTATCATGTGTTTGATCTGTTCAAGGGGCATCAGGGCGGAATGCTGGTTTCCGCTGACTGCGGTGACATCCGCACCGGTGCGGACGGTGAGATCCAGATGCTGTCCTGCTCTGCCTCGGTGAAGGACGGCGTTCTGACGCTGACCGCTGCAAACTGCTCGCTGGACGATGCTGCGGAGCTCTGCATTTCCGCTGACGGATTCGCCGCGGCGAAAGCAGAGGCACAGGTTCTCTCTGCGGATTCCTGCCGCGCGCATAACACATTTGACAAGCCTGATACGGTTCAGCTTTCGGCTCTGCCCGTGACGCAGGACGGCAGCCTGCTCCGGCTGACGGTTCCGCCCTGTGCGGTCGTCTGTGTGACCGCTTACACATAAAAAAACAATGACCGGCGCGGAAAACGCCGGTCATTATGTTTGGTTATGCTTTGGAATCGGCACGGCTGCGGGCGATCATTTCCTCGGCCATGCCTTTTTTCAGTTCGCAGATCCGGTGCAGATCCTGCTTGATATCGGACTGCATTCCGGTGCGGAGCCATTCAGAGGTCAGCCCGAAGCAGACGCATTTGTAATACCGGATGATCAGCTCGCGGTCATTTGCCGGGATCGGCTCGTCGCCGGCCAGTGTATCGGCATAAGCCGTGACGATTTCGTCGCAGACCTGCCAGAGATACTGCTCGTAGATCGCACGGTTCGCGGAGTTGTAGATATGGAAGATCGCGCGCTTGTTTGCATAGGCAAATTCGATGACGGCGAGCAGACAGGTCTCGATCGAATCAATGCTCGGGTACTGCGCGATGATGCGCCGCGCTTCTTCCATGATGATCTCCTCGAGCAGGGTCGGGATATCCGAAAAATGATAGTAGAAGGAATTGCGGTTGATGCCGCATTCCTCGACGATATCGCGGACGGTGATCTGCTTGAGCGGCCGCTCATTCAGCAGCCGGATAAAGGCTTCCTTGATCGCCGGTTTTGTAAAATTGGCCATGCGTGCCACTCCTTTCAGTGATTATTATATCATATCAACGATAGAATTTCAAGTCTTATTGATTTGTTCGAGCCTGCTGAATTACCCGGACAGGCTCCGCTTTCTTTCCGCCGCAGCAGGCGAGCGATGCGCAAAGCGGTACCGCAAGGCTGCATCCGAGTGCTGCCAGCAGCTCCTGCATCGGAAGCAGAACCGTAGAGAATACGGTCTGCAGCGACGGTACTGTCAGTGCTGCGGCTGTCACAGCAACAGAGGTCAGCACGGCGAGGATCAGCTTGCCGTTCGAGAAATACGGCACGGAGAACAGCGTCCCGTCCTCGCGCTTGCATTCAAACACATGCAGCAGCTGCGAGCCGATCAGCGTGACAAGTGCCGCTGTCCTTGCGTGGTCAGCGGAGCCGCTCATGCGCAGGACGGTCGTGAATGCTCCGAGCGTCGAGAGCGCAATGAAGATCCCGCGGAATACGATGCGGGAGAGCAGTCCGCCCGCAAAGAAGCTTTCGTCTGCCGAACGCGGCGGATGCTGCATGATATCCGGTGCGGGCGGTTCCAGTCCGAGCGCGACTGCGGGGAGACCGTCCGTCATGAGATTGACGAGCAGGATCTGCGTCGGCATCAGCACCATGGGCAGCCCCATGAGAATGCCGAGGAACATCGTCAGTACCTCGCCGATGTTGCAGGCCAGCAGATACCGCACGAATTTGCGGATGTTTGCGTAGACCGAGCGCCCCTGTCTGACCGCATCCGCCAGCGTATCGAAGCGGTCGTCAAGCAGGATGATGTCCGCTGCCTGACGGGTGACGTCCGTGCCGTTTCTGCCCATTGCCACGCCGATATCGGCTTCCTTGACCGCAGGCGCATCGTTGACGCCGTCGCCGGTCATCGCCGCGATCATGCCCATTTTGCGGAATGCCCGCACCAGCCGCAGCTTATGCGCAGGCGTGACACGCGCAAACACAGCGTATTTTTGCAAAATATGCGGCAGCTCGCTGTCCGGGATCTGATCGAGCTCCGCGCCGGTCATCGCGTATTCCGCATGCGGAATGCCGGTCTGCTTTGCGATCGCGGAGGCTGTGCGGATGTGATCGCCGGTCAGCATGACCACGTGGATGCCTGCGCGGGTGCAGTCTACGACGGCGCGCTTTGCCTGTTCCCGCGGTGGGTCGATCATGCCCATGCAGCCGAGATAGACCCGGCCGGATGAATCGTTCTGCTCTGCGAATGCGAGCACGCGCAGGGCGTCCGACGCCATGGAATCCGCATCCGATGCAAACGCAGCCCGCATGTTATCGGTCAGCGGCAGATCGCGGCCGCCGGAGCGGTAATGCGTGCACCATTGCAGAATGACGTCCGAGGCACCTTTTCGCAGCGTGAGATTCACGTTCTCGCCGCTGCAAACAACGGTCATTGCGCGGGTCTCGCTGTCAAACGGGATCTCTGAAAGCTGCCGGTAACGCGAAAAGCTTTCCTTCGTCACTTTGCATTTTGCCGCCGCGATCAGCAGTGCGGCTTCGGTCGGGTCGCCGCTGATCCCCCATTCTTCGCGCTGTGGATCCGTGCTGATCGCGGCATGATTGCAGAGCACCGCACAGCGCAGCAGCGGCAGCAGAGCAGTCAGTTTATGCTGCGGGCAGGGGATGCCGTTTTCGGTCAGAGAACCGCCTCTCTGCCAGCCGGTACCGGTGACCTGATACCCTGCATCCGGCGTCCGGATCTCGCGGACGGTCATTTTATTTTCGGTCAGCGTACCGGTTTTGTCCGTGCAGATCACAGATGCGCAGCCAAGCGTTTCGACGGCGTGCAGCTTGTTGACCAGCGCATTCCGGCTGAGCATTCTCCGGACGGCGATCGCCAGCGCGATCGTGACGGTCGCGGGCAGACCTTCCGGAATTGCGGCGATCGCGATCGTGATGCCGGTCATCAGCATGGCAAAGACCGGTTCCCCGCGCAGAACACCTGCGGCAAAGACCAGTCCGCAGATCACGAGACAGAGCAGCGCGACGGTTCTGCCGAGCTCGCCGAGACGCTTCTGCAGCGGTGTCTGTGTCTGCGCAATATCGGAGAGCATCTGCGAGATCTTGCCCATTTGCGTTGCTTTTCCGGTCGCAATCACCTTTGCTTCCGCGCTGCCGCGTAGCACGGATGTCCCGGCAAAGAGGATATTCTTCCGCCCGATCTCATTGACAGGTTCACCGTCTGCGTCGGTATGCGCATGCTTTTCGGCGGCTGTTGATTCGCCGGTCAGTACAGATTCTTCGGTATTCAGCTGTGTGCAGGAAAGGATCACTGCATCTGCGGGGACACGGTCGCCGGATTCCGTAAGTATGATATCCCCCGGAACAAGCTCGGCAGCGGGAACGGTCTGAATATTGCCGTCTCTGCGGACTCTCGCCGTCGGGGCGGTCATGCTGCGCAGCGCAAGCAGCGTCTGCTCCGTGCGGTATTCCTGTACAAAGCCGAGCACCGCATTCAGCACGACGATCACGGCAATGGTTCCGGCATCCGCATATTCCCCGAGCAGCCATGAAATGACCGCTGCCGCGAGCAAGATCAGCACCATGATGTCACTGAACTGTGACATCAGGATCCGCAGCGGATGTGCCCGGGGAGGTTCTGCCAGTGTGTTGTATCCGGCTTCCGCCCTTCTTTTTACGACCTCATCTGCAGTCAGTCCCTGCATTTCCGCACACTCCCTTTCTGTGACACGATATGCGGAAGCAGGAATATCCATGCATAAAAAATCCGCCGCGGCGTATACCGGGCGGATTTGCTTATTCTGTTTTGTGATGCCGGCAGCAGCAGTCGTGATGCGGCTCCGTTTCCGGATCCGGTGAACCGGCATTCTTGCGGCAGGCTTCGCAGATCCCGTAAAAAACCGTGCGCGAGGGGTCAATGCAAAAGCCGTGGTCGCTCGCAACATGATGCGCGATCTCATGCAGGTGATCGCAGTCCAGATGGATCAGCGTGCCACATTCGGTGCATTTCAGGTGAAAATGCGAATGACAGGTTCCGGCCTTTGCTTCTTCGCCGCCGTACTGCCAGCACGCGCTGCCGCGGTCATCGAGCGAATACCGGCGGACAAGCCCTTCCTGTTCGAGCTTTTCCAGCTGCCGGTAGATCGTTGCCACGCCCATGGGTGTGCCGTTTTCGGTCAGCGCGTGCAGCAGCTCTGCCGCTGTCACATGCCGTTCCGGATGCGTTTCCAGATATGCCAGAATGACTGCCTTTTGTCTGGTCTGATACCCGCCCTTCCGCTGCATGACCGCACACCTCCTGCTTCTGAATTTGCATTCTGATTATAGCATAAATGCTGCTGATTGTCAAGCAAAACATGCAGGGTGGGAGCCGCTGAAAAATCTTTTTGCAGGGGGTTGCAAAAACAGAGAATTTGCGGTATAATATAAGAATACGGGACTGCGGAGGGGGGTGCTGCCATGGATATCGACCGCAGTCAGCTTCCGCTGTTTTTCAGCGACTATCTGACGTATCTGGATGTGATACGCGGAAAGGCCAAGCGGACTGTCAGTGAATACTGCAATGACGTCGCCTTGTTTCTGCGCTGGCTGCATTGTACACTGAACAGGCAGCCGGTGTCCGAATGTGCGGATGTTGTTCTCAGTGAGATCACGACGGCTGAGCTTGAAAAGGTGACAGTTTCCGTGCTGTATGATTATATCCGCTATCTGCGCGATTTCCGCGGGAATACGCCGCGGTCGGTTTCGCGCAGGCTGAGTGCCGTGCGCAGTCTGTTCCGGTATCTGACCAAGACAAAGGGAATGCTGACCGTCGATCCCTGTCAGAGCCTTGAACTGCCTGTCGTGAAGAAATCGCTGCCGCGGTTCCTGACGCTGGAGGAAAGCCTCCGGATGCTGAAAACCGCAGAGGAGAATCCTTCGCACGATATGCTGCGCGATTACTGCATTGTTACACTGTTCCTGAACTGCGGCTTCCGTCTGGCGGAGCTGGTCGGGATGAACGTGAAGGATGTGGATTTCTATAACCGGCAGATCCGCGTGCTCGGCAAGGGCAGCAAGGAGCGGATCGTGTATCTGAATGACGCCTGTCTTGAGGCGATCCGGTCGTATCTGGATGCACGGGAAAATCCGCCGGAGGAGCCGGACGCGCTGTTTCTGAGCCGGAATCACCGGAGGATCAGCCGGAGACGCGTCCAGCAGATCGTGGAAAACACTTTGAATGCGTCCGGACTGGCCGGGCGCGGGCTTTCAACGCATAAGCTCCGGCATACGGCAGCAACACTGATGTATCAGCACGGGCATGTGGATACGCTGACGCTGAAGGACATTCTCGGGCACCAGTCCATTGCGACGACCGAGATCTATACGCATCTTTCCAGTGAACAGCGGCAAAATGCGATCGACAGCAATCCGCTGGCCGGTGAGCGCATCCGCACGCCGAAGAATAAGAAATAAAATAGGAGTTTTGTATGGAGAAGAAAGAGATTCTTGCATTGATCGGTGCAGTCAGCGCAGTTTTGCTTTTGATTTTTATTATGACAAAGATCCGCGGAACCGATGCGGAACCGTCTGCGGGCGGCGCTTCCGTTGAACCCGGCGAGGTCATTCAGACCGGTGCGTCCGAAACGGATATCTGGGATGTTCTGCACGCCATGAATGAGACTGAGCCGGACTCCGGTGAGGGAAATACCGTTGCCGTGACCGCGATCGACGACAACGGCGATGTCTACACCGTAACGGATGAACAGGGGAATGTACAGACCGAGATCGTTCCGGCTGCCGAGCCGGCTGCGGATACTCCGGATGAAAGCATGACGGAAACCGAAACTGTACAGGAAAACGAACGGTCAGCAGATACACCGGTCATCAATGTAACTCCGGGTCAGCAGAAGCCTGAGGATGTACAGCCCGGCGAGCCGTATTTTGTCGTCATTCCTGCTGACGAATAACGGGGGCAGCAGCATGAGGATTCTGATGTTCGGTGATGTTGTCGGAGAAGCCGGCTGCGAATGCTTCTGCCGGCAGGCACCGAAGCTGAAGCGTGAATACGGCGCCGACCTGATCGTTGTGAACGGTGAAAATTCTGCGAAGGGCAACGGCATTACGCCGCAGTCTGCGGATATGCTGTTCTCCGGCGGAGCAGATGTCATCACGACCGGCAACCACTGCTTCCGCCGGAAATGCGACCGTATTTTCTCGAATGAGCGCATTCTGCGGCCTGCCAATTATCCGGACGGTGCACCGGGCAGCGGTGTCTGCGTGCTGGACTGCGGTCCGTGTTCCGTTGCCGTCATCAATCTGATGGGCACGGCCTTTCTGGATGCGCTGGACAATCCGTTTACGGTGATCGACCGGCTGCTTGCCGTGAATGAAGCCAGGATCACGCTGCTCGATTTTCACGCAGAAGCGACATCGGAAAAGCGTGCAATGGGCTGGTATCTTTCCGGCCGCGTATCAGCGGTGATCGGTACGCATACACATGTACAGACGGCGGACGAGGAGATCCTCGACGGCAAAACAGGCTACCTGACGGATGTCGGCATGGTCGGCGGTGAAAGATCTGTGCTGGGTGTGAAGCCGGAGCTCGCGATCGAGAAGCAGCGGTTCAAGCGGCCGGTTCAGTTTGAGGAAGCTGAGGCGCCCTGCATCCTGAATGCGGTGTTTCTGGAAATTGATAGCAAATCCGGCATTTGTAACAAAATCGAACGTATATTTATGAGGGGTTCTACAAATTATACCTGAATACCTTGACATTTTTATTGAAATGTATTATAATATAGACAGTGAAACAATGCAGTCCAGCATTAGATTTCCTGTTATACAAGATAAAAATTGACTCAAACAATTTAGGAGGTAAATCGATGGAAGTTTTGAAAGTATCTTCGCATTCTACGCCGAATTCCGTAGCCGGCGCGATCGCCGGTGTGATCCGGGAGCAGCATGTCGTTGAAGTGCAGGCTGTCGGTGCAGGCGCGGCGAATCAGGCAATCAAGTCGATCGCGATCGCACGCGGATACCTGGCTCCGATCGGCATTGATCTGGTGTGCATCCCTGCCTTCGCCAGCATCGAGATCGACGGCGAAGAACGCACAGCAATGAAACTGATCTGTGAACCTCGCTGACAGCGTGGCTGAACAGCGCATCAGGGGATAAGGGATGGAAACGAGCGGCTTCCTGCCAAGTGCAGGAAGCCGCTCATTTTATGCGTTTTTTTCATGAAGCCTTCTGCGGATGCCCGTGAGAATCTGCGCACGGGCTGCTGCCGCAGTCTCTTTGGATACGGGTGCTGTATCTCCGAGCGGATACGGAATGCCGAGTGCCTCGTATTTCGGCTTTCCGAGATCGTGATAGGGGAGAACGTCCAGACACTTGAGGGTTTTCAGTCCGCCGATGAAATACCCGAGCGCCTGCTGTTCGTCCGCACCGTCAGTCCAGCCCGGCACGATCACATGCCGGATCCAGAGCGGAACGCCGCATGAACTGATCTTTTCGGCAAATGCAAGGATATTCTGATTGGAATGCCCGGTCAGCTTCCGGTGCATCGCATCGTCAATATGCTTGATATCCAGCATGACCAGATCGGTCACGCGCAGAAGTGCCCCGGCCGATTCCGGCGCGTCCGGCTGATAGCAGATGCCGGATGTGTCAAGGCAGGTATGAATGCCGCGCGCCTTTGCTTCTGTAAACAGCTTCGTCAGGAACGGGAGCTGCAGCATCGGTTCGCCGCCGGTTGCCGTGATGCCGCCGTTCTGATAGAAATTGCGGTTCTTTTCAAACTGATGAAGCAGGGATTCTGCTGTTTCGGTCTGACCGCGGTTCGGTGCCCATGTATCGGGATTGTGGCAGTACAGGCAGCGCATCGGGCAGCCCTGAAAGAAGATCACAAAGCGGATGCCCGGGCCGTCCACGGTACCGAACGATTCCGTCGAATGGATATATCCGTTCATGCAAACCTCCTGAAAAGCCCGCTGAAAACAGTTCAGCGGGCTTCATACATTCAGATCTTTTCATGGAAGGTGCGGGAGATGATATCGTCCTGCTGCTCCTTGGTCAGCTTGATGAAGTTGACCGCATAGCCGGACACGCGCACCGTCAGCTGCGGATATTTCTCCGGATGCGCCTGCGCATCCAGCAGCGTTTCTCTGGTAAAGACGTTGACATTCAGATGATGTCCGCCCTTTTCCACATAACCGTCAAGCAATGCGACGAGGTTGTCGATCTGCTGTTCGTTTGCCATGGGATTCCCTCCGTTCTGTTATTCCTCTGCGGAAAGCTCCGCATCATCCTCATAGGGCATATTCGGGATCGCGCAGGCACCCGACCGGCTGCATTCCGTGCTGTTGACGGTCTGCACGCGGGTCTGCGCGCCGATCTCCAGATTGATATGCTGAGTGCCGCCTGCGACAAGGCTGTCGATCAGAGCGGCTAGCTCGTCCGGGTCGGGATCATGCCTGTTCATCTGCTGCCTCCTGCGCAAGTGCATCCAGATCGAGATCGCCGGAGAAGATCTTGGTATCCTTGCCGAGCGCATCCGGAATGATCGAGAAGGTATTGGAAATGCCGTCCTGTGCGTGCTTGAATGGAATCTTCGAGACAGAGGACAGCGATGCGACCGCACCGTGCGTATCTCTGCCGTGCATCGGGTTTGCGCCGGGTGCCAGCGGAACGCCGTGCTTTCTGCCGTCCGGGGTATTGCCGGTCTTTTTGCCGTAGACGACATTCGAGGTGATCGTCAGGATGCTCATGGTCGGGACGCCGCCGCGGTAGGTGTGATGCTTGCGGATCTTGTCCATGAAGGACTTGACGATCTCGACGGCAATGCGGTCCACGCGGTCGTCGTCGTTGCCGTATTTCGGGAAATCGCCCTCGACTTCATAATCGACGACAATGCCGTTTTCGTCGCGGATGCATTTGACCTTCGCGTATTTGATCGCACTGAGCGAATCCGCCACGACGGAAAGTCCCGCGATGCCGGTCGCAAAATACCGCTTGACGTCGCGGTCATGCAGTGCCATCTGCAGCTTTTCGTAACTGTACTTGTCGTGCATATAATGGATGATGTTCAGCGTATTGACATAGAGTCCGGCAAGCCATTCCATCATCTGGTCGTACTTGTCCATGACATCGTCAAAATCGAGATAATCGCCGGTGACCGGACGGTATTTCGGGCCGACCTGTACCTTCATGACCTCGTCCACGCCGCCGTTGATCGCGTAAAGCAGACACTTTGCGAGGTTTGCGCGGGCACCGAAGAACTGCATCTCCTTGCCGACGACCATCGACGAAACACAGCAGGCGATCGCGTAATCGTCGCCGTGGGTCACGCGCATCAGGTCATCGTTCTCGTACTGGATCGACGAGGTCTTGATCGACATTTTTGCGCAGAAGCGCTTGAAATTCTGCGGCAGACGCACCGACCAGAGCACGGTCATATTCGGCTCCGGTGCCGTGCCGAGATTGTTCAGCGTATTGAGGTAGCGGTAGGAGTTCTTGGTGACCATGTGCTGTCCCTCGACGGATACGCCGCCGATCGACTCCGTGACCCATGTCGGGTCGCCGGAGAACAGTGCATTGTATTCCGGTGTGCGGGCGAACTTCACGAGCCGCAGCTTCATGATAAAGTGGTCGATCAGCTCCTGTGCCTGCTCCTCGGTCAGGACGCCGCGCTCCAGATCGCGCTGGATGAAAATGTCAAGGAAGGTCGAAGTCCGGCCGAGGCTCATCGCTGCGCCGTTCTGCTCCTTAACGGCAGCCAGATAGCCGAAATACAGCCACTGTACAGCCTCCTGCGCATTGGCAGCCGGCTTGGAGATATCGAAGCCGTAAATATTGCCGAGCTCCTTTAATTCGCCGAGTGCTCTGATCTGCTCCGAGAGCTCCTCGCGGAGCTGGATGTTTTCCGAGGTCATGCGCACAAAATGCGTTGCCTTCTGATGCTCCTTGTCCGCGATCAGCCAGTCCACGCCGTAGAGCGCGATTCTGCGGTAGTCGCCGATGATACGGCCTCTGCCGTAGGCATCCGGCAGACCGGTCAGGATCGCGGATTTTCTCGCAAGGCGCATTTCCGGCGTATAGGCATCGAACACGCCCTGATTGTGGGTCTTGCGGTATTTTGTGAAGATCTCAACGACCTCCGGATCGACCTCATAGCCGTATTCGCGGCAGGCCTGCTGTGCCATGCGGATGCCGCCGAACGGCTGCAGTGCGCGCTTGAACGGTTTGTCCGTCTGGAAGCCGACGATCTTTTCGAGCGATTTGTCAAGATAGCCGGGGCCGTGCGAGGTGATCGTCGAGATGATCTTGGTGTCCATGTCGAGCACACCGCCTGCCTCACGCTCCTGCTTTGCCAGCTCCATGACCTGATCCCAGAGCTTTTTCGTCGCCTCGGTCGGCCCTGCAAGGAAGCTTTCGTCGCCGTCGTAGGGAGTATAATTCTTGTGGATAAAGTCGCGGACATTGACCGAATCGCTCCATCGACCCGGCGTAAAGCCTTCCCATTCCGGTGCAAACTGCCTGAACATCTGCCCATCATCCTTTCTACGCATGGTTCCGGTTGATTTTTTGTTACGTTATATTATACCACATCCGTTCGGAAAATGCAACCGCTCCGGCCGAAAATGCATGAGTATCACAAAAGCTGTCCGGTTCTGTCAATTCAGGACTGCATACCTTTCACAACAATCGCAAAATCCGCTAGAATGACGCAAATTGCTCCGGCTGCCGCGAGAAACCAGCCGAGCGCTTTTCCGCGGCTGACCGCCTTTTTCAGCGGCGGTACGATGCATTTTGCAAAAATCAGCGCAAGCACGCCGAAAATCAGGCTGCTGACCAGCGAGATGCGGTTCTGCACGGAGAGCGGCCAGCCCTCATACGTCCAGTAGTTCCGGTGAAAGACCGCTTCCAGCAGAAGCGCGCAGGCATATTCAAATGCGCTTGCGATCAGAACGCTCAGCACAAAGTAAAGCGCGCTGTTTTTGATCTTGTGCAGAAGCAGATACAGCCCCCATGCGCCGAACCCGTAGATCGGGCAGAGGGTCAGATGCAGCATCCCGCGGTTATAAAACACATGATATAACAAATATACGCAGATCACTTCGTAGATCCAGCCGCCGAAGGACGCGGCGAGAAATGCGAATACAACAAGTGCAAAGCCGCGCAGAATGCGGTCTTTTTCCGGCCTGCTCATGACAGCAGATCCGCAAAGACGGAACGGAATGCGGTATAGTTTCTGCCGGTCTCTGAGCCGTAGATTGCAAAGACGGCGTTGTCAAACAGCGTACCGGTGCCGTCCTCGGTCAGCGCCGTGCGGAATGCTTTTGCGACCGCTTTCGGATCGTTGCCGAATGCACCGCAGCCCCATGCGCCGAGGATCAGATCGCGGTAGCCGTATTTTGCAGCAATGCGCAGGATGATGCGGATCCGCCGCAGGAAAGTCTCCTCGATCGTTTTTGCTGAAGCAAAGACCGCTGCGCCGCGTCTGTTCGGTGCCGGTGCCGTGATCACGCCGGCTGTGAACGGCTCTGCCAGCAGCGCAAGGTGATCGTCCCGGAACACGGCGACATTCTGTGACAGCAGCATATAGTCCGATTCCGTGATGCTCAGGTGCGTATTGTTCCAGCGGTACATTTCCGCAGCCTTGTCCGATTTGATCGAAGCATAGAGCGTGCTGCAGCGGCAGAGGGCTTCCTCCTGCGCATTTGCCCCGAGCATAAAGCCGCCGCCTGCATGATGCGCATTCGCATAATTCATGACAAGCGGATTCCTGAACCGGCTTGCTGCGCCGTAAGATGATTCCGTCGTCACGATGATGCTGCACATCCGTTCGCTGGGGGTGACCGGTGCTTTCAGCAGCGCCGCTCCGTCGGCGGGCGTGATGACCGTCACATCGGAATAATCATGCTCCGGCAGCAGAACGGCCCGGCCGTTTGCCTCATATTTCCGTTCCGCGGTGATGCAGATGCTTTCCTTTGCGATCCGGATATTGTTCATACAAATGCCTCCTTTGCAGGAAGGAGCCGCCTTGCGCAGCTCCTTCTTCGATCATTTCCGTTTTCTGAGTGCCGCTTCCAGACGCATCATCAGCGGCCGGATGACAAGATACGTGAACAGGCTCACAATGAAATAGTCTCCGATCAGAATGAGAATACGGAGCGGCAGAGAATGCACAACTCTCCGCAGCAGCAGATAGATCGTCAGGAACAGAACGAGAAAGAGGATCAGCTGGATCACTGAGGACAGCTTGCCGGCGCCGTCCTGCTCCGGGAGTTTGAATGCCATATCTGTTCCTCCTTATACCGGGATCGTGTGGTTCCGCAGCCAGTCTGACCAGGTCAGATAATGCTTGGCATAGGGGTGCGTGCCGTCGCTGGTGCAGTCCTCTTTCAGACAGCCGTTTTCATCGTCAAAGACCGGATTGACATCCAGATAATAAATCTTCCGGTTATCCGCCATGCGCGCAAGTTCTGCATTAAAATTGTTGATGACCGTATTGTTGATGACCTTGTCCGTCGAGGAACGGCTGTATGCAACATGCAGATTTGCCTCAAGAATGATGATCGCATTCGGCAGCGTCTGTCTGACGCGGTCGATCAGTGCATTGTACTGCTGCATGGTGTAGCTGAAATCATTGCCGAGCTCATTGATGCCGAGCATGATATACACCTTGCCGTACTGCTTTGCCGAGAGCACCTGTGCGAAGGTCTTGCCTTTTGTGTCCGGTGCCTCGCTTGTTCCCTTGTCGATCTTGTAAGTGCTCAGGCCGACATTCGCGTAATATGTCGCGCCTTCGATCGGTGCATAGCAGGCCAGTCCGACCGTGCGGGAATCGCCGATAAACAGTGCATCGTTGAAGTAATCGGAGACGGCAGGATCCGCGGCGGGTGCTTCCGTCTGCGGCGGGTCTGTCTCAGCGGGCACCGGTGTCGTCAGCTGTACCGTTGTTTCGGAGACCGGCAGCGCTGTCTGCTCCGCAGTTGTGACAGAGACGGCAGCTGCGCTGTCATCGGTTGCCGGCGGCTCCGGCTGCGTTTCGGTTTCTTCTTCCCGGTGCGGTTCGATCGGGACGATCGCAGTTTCCTCCGTGCCGTAGGTCAGCTCCGTGACCGGCGGTACCGCATCAGATTCCGCGGGCGGTGCGGTCGTCACGGCAGGCTCTGTGATCTCCGCGACGGGAGCAGTGTCCTGCTGTGCAGTCACAGGCTTATCCGATTTCCAGACAAAAAGCTTGCCTGTCAGCAGGAATACGCCGGTCAGGACAATGGCCAGAGCGGAGCGCTGCTGCTGTGTCCATTTTTTTCTCATGATGCAGCCCTCCTCTCAGAACCGGAAATACAGGAACGGATCGTTCATGCCGCGGTAAATGCAGTATACAGACAGTCCGAAAATGAACAGCAGCTCCGGAATCCAGAACACCTGTCCGAAGCGCGCCTTCGTTCTCGAAGGCAGATTGATGTAGAAATACTCCCGCCCGAGAACCGGGATCAGAAGCAGGATCAGCCACCACTTTTTCAGTGAGAAGGTCAGGATCAGAAGCAGCAGCGTTTCCGCGATCCAGAAGAACTGCCCGAGCTGTGATTTCTGACGGTTCTGCATCATCTTATAGATGTTCTCCGGCAGTGCCGTGCAGAAGATCAGGCCGATGATGAGCCATTTGCCGTAGGTCTCGAAATAATTGACGTAGTCAGTCGGCATGAGCGCCGGCTCGCCGAAGCCCCAGAGCTTTGAGAAGTAAATGCCGAGCTGCTTCATATCGGTGACCGCGAACAGCAGCCATGACATCGGGATCCAGAACAGCATGTAAAGATGCCCGAGGCCTCTGTGCTTGTCCAGATATTTGCCGTACCAGGTTTTTTCTGCGCTGAGCAGGCAGAAAAGCAGCATGCCCCAGAGGATAAAGTTCCAGTCTGCGCCGTGCCAGAAGCCGGTCAGTGTCCAGACGATCAGCATGTTGATGTACATGCGCTTTTTGCCTCTGCGGTTTCCGCCGAGCGGGATGTAGACGTATTCGCGGAACCATGTGCCGAGGGTCATGTGCCAGCGGCGCCAGAATTCTGTCATGGTCACGGAAAGATACGGATGGTTGAAGTTCTGCGGAAAATGGAAGCCGAGCATTTTGCCCATGCCGATCGCCATTTGCGAATAACCGGAGAAATCGAAGTAAAGCTGCATACTGTATGCAAAGATGCCGAGCCAAGCAGCCTTGCCGGAGATCGCGTCATAGCCGACGTTCTGCAGGTCACTCCAGAGTCCGCCGAGACGGTTTGCAAGCAGCACCTTTTTGCCGAGGCCGATCAGGAAGATCTGCAGGCCGTCAATGAATTCCTCTTTGCGGACGGTTCTGTTATGCAGCTCCTTCTGCACATCGGCGAACCGGACGATCGGGCCTGCGATCAGCTGCGGGAACAGCAGGATATAGGTGCCGAGGTCGATCAGGTTGTATTCCACCCTGACCTGACCGCGGTAAACGTCGATCAGATACGAAGCGATCTGGAATGTGAAGAAGCTGATGCCGAGCGGCAGCACAAGGTTCGTCAGCGGCAGATTTACGCCGGGCAGGATGTTGAGGTTCCGGATGAAGAAGTCCGCATACTTGAATACGAACAGATTGCCGAAATCCCAGACAAGGCCGAGTGTCAGCCAGAGCTTCCGGTAGCGGTCGTTGCGTCCGATCATCATGCCGGTGATCCAGTTGATGACAACAGACAGCAGGATCAGCCAGAGATAGGCAGGTGTTTCGATCGCGCCGTAAGCATAAAAGACGATGCTGAAAAAAAGCAGCACAAGATTTTTGGCGCCCTTTCTTGCCAGCGTGTAGACGATCAGGCAAAACGGCAGAAACCAGAATAAGAATGCTAAGCTGCTGAATACCATATATATGGTCTCCTGTTCCAGTAAGATGTGACAGTCAATCGCTGAAATCGCGGTCGATGTTGATAAAGAACTGATAGTCCGGAAAGCGTTCGGTCAGCTCGCGCCGGATCTCCTCGGTAATGGTGTCGGTTCCCTCCGTGTCATAATCTAACATGATGTCAAAGGAGACGGCGCGCACGGCCTCCTCCGCATAGAATCCGTGCATCTGCAGGATCTCCGGATACTGGCTGACGATATGCCGGACAGCCTCCCGGATCTGCTGAGCAGTCTCACTGTGTGTATTGGCGGCGTAGATGCCGATCGTCAGCAGAACGCCGAACTCCTGATAGATCTGCGGAACGATTGAACGGGAAAGCGCGTCGATCTCCCTTGCGGTCATGTGGTCGTCGATCTCGATGTGTACAGTGCCGAAGTATTTGTCCGGGCCGTAATTGTGCAGGATCAGATCGTAAGCGCCGCGGACATTCGAATTTTCGCAGATCCGCTGCCGGATCTGTGCGGTCAGGGCGTCGTCTGCGCGGATGCCGATAATGTGATTCATCGTCTCACGGATGATATCAAATCCGGCTTTCAGGATCAGGACGGAAATGACGATGCCGAGCAGACCCTCGATATTCTTTCCGGCTGTCATGCTGACGGCTGCGGAGATCAGCGTTGCTGCGCCGATGACGGCATCGAACAGCGCATCCGTGCCGGAAGCGGTCAGCGAGGCGGAATTGAGCGCATTTCCCTTCTTTTTATAGTATTGCCCGAGTATGATCTTGGCGGCGACGCCTGCTGCAAGAATGAGCAGCGACACGGCCGAATAATCGGGCTTCACCGGATGCATCAGCTTTTCCGCCGACTGCTTCAGCGAAGCCAGTCCGGCGACGAAGATCATCACCGCGATCAGGGATGCGGAAATGTATTCAATGCGGCCGTGGCCGTAAGGATGCTTGCGGTCGGCGGCCTTTCCTGCAAGCTTTGCGCCGATGATCGTTATGAGCGAGGACATCGCGTCACTCAGATTGTTGACCGCGTCCAGAACAACAGCGATCGAATGCGCGTGCAGTCCGACTGCTGCCTTGCCGATCACCAGCAGCAGATTGACGCCGATGCCGCGGTAACTGACCCGGACGATCGACTCCGCCCGGCTGGATTCCTGCTGCATGATCTCCTCCGTAAACAGGATCCGGAGAACCCGGATCATCATTTTGCATACAAAATCAAATTACATTATATCACACAGGATCGGAAATGTCAAGAAATACGCCGGATTTCGCTCCCCGGAAAACAGCCGCCTCGAAAAAAAACTCTTTTGTGCATATTTTGTTGCAAAAAATGCTTGTCATTTTCGCTTTTATGTGCTATAATGTAGAATAGCGGAGTTGTATTCGCCTATTTGAGCGGATCCGTACCGTTTTCGCCGGTATCGGCGCTGTATCCTACGGGTACAGGCCGGAATAACATCACGGTAAAAAAGGAGGAGGGAATACGGATGCCGGGTGCGTGCTGCCGGGTGGATTCTGCACGGTGACATCCTATGAGAGGGGATGCCGGCGTATCGGCTGCTGATGCTGCGGGGAGCATCACGGACAGGAAGCGGAATCTCGGTACGTTCTGCGAAGCTGACGGATACAGCGATATGCAAACTGTATGCATATCAACTGCAATTTCCAACACCGGTCATGCCGCGGGTAAGAGGACCGGTATGAGAAAGAAAACATAAAGTGTTTGTTCCGGAATGCGGCTGTCCGGGATACAAACCGGAAAGGATTCAGTTGTCATGAAGAAGTTTATTTCTGCTCTTTCGTCGTTTGTCATTGCTGCGACGGCGATGGGCGGCAGCATGGTCATGCCGATCAATGCTGCAAATGTCGAGGAAACGATCGTTGCGATCCGATCCAACGGCAAGAGCGAGATCCAGGTCGATGCCGGCGCTAAGATCCCGGTCGAGATCTATATCCCGCAGTCGAGCGGCTTCAACAGCACGCTTCTGAAATTTGGAATCGGCAAGGACGGGAACCTTGACGATACCAAGGGCAAGGGCTCTGTTTACGATCGCCTCGGCAATGAGATCAAGAATTACAAGGACGCGTTCGGCAACTACGGCATCACCATGACCGCAAAGGGCGACAAGATCGGCAACAAGCAGACCGATTTCTCCTATCCGAACTGCCTCGAGAGCGGCAAGACCACGGACTTCTATATGGACGCAGGCGATATTCCGGACACCGGTATCGCAATGTTCAATCCGGAAGCATGGAGCATCCTCTATCAGGCAAAGCCTGAGATCGAAGCTGGCGTCAATGTCGATGCATACGGCGCATGGGTCGCTGCAGGCGGCGTTCTTGACGAGGATTTTGATTATTCCAATTATGTTCCGGTTTCCGAGTGGACCAAGGATGAGTCCTGGGCTTATGAATACACCTTCACGAAGCTCGAGCTGCAGCTGCCGGAAGATATGCCGGACGGTACTTACGTCTTTGACGTCTACAAGGATGTCTTTATCAACTGCCACCCGGGTTCTCTGTTCACCGACGGCAACGAGCTTGTTGATGACGATCAGAGAAGTGATGCACAGTCCAATTTCAAGGGCATCAACGGCGAGCAGAAGTTCAGCACGGAAAAGCTGACGATCCGTGTCGGTAACCCCACAGAGGCAACGACAGCTGTTCCGCCTACTACGACTGAAGCACCGGCAACAACCACCGCAGCACCGGCTACCACTGTCGCTCCGATCACTACTGACGCTCCGATCACCACAGTTGCGCCGACTACGACTGCAGTTGTTCCGGAGACAGCACCGGACACCACACCGGCTCCTGTCATTACCGAGGCTGAGCCGACTGCAACGCAGGCTCCCGCAAATGCGATCATCTACAACCTGATCCCGCATGACAAGGAGTACATCGATGCAGAGTCGAACGGCCTGAACTACAACAAGTACACCGCAGAGCCGGGCGAGGCTATCCAGGTTGACTGGACGATCAAGCACGATCAGGGTACTGCCGGCCTCCAGATGTCCTTCGACTTCTCGCAGGTCGAGTACATCAGCGGCAAGCGCGGCGGTGCATACCGCATCACCCCGACCTACAGCGATTTCAACAACACCGATAATATGCAGAAGGGCGAGGTCATCTACACATGGGCACAGTCCGATGAGAACTTTGCGGATGACGGCAAGATCGTTTACTCCTTCAACATCAAGGCACCGGAATCCGGCGGCACTTATTTCATCGGCCTGAACGAGAACCCGAAGGAAGTCAGCAAGGTTGTCCCGAAGGCACAGGATCAGCAGCACACCTTTGTGATGTACGGTCTCCAGATCACCGTTGACGGCCCGGTTTCCACCGATGTGACCACTGTCGCTGAGACGGATGTTACCGTTGCACAGACGACCGAAGCGACCGCTGCACAGACGACCGAGGCGACTGTTGCTGCGACTACAGAAGCAACCGCTGCTCCGACGACCGAGGCGACTGCAGCTCCGACGACCGAAGCGACCGCTGCTCTGACTACAACGCTGGCAGCTCCGGCAACCACTGCTGTTGAGACCACTGTCAATGACAGCACCAATCATGATGTGATCGATACAACTGATATTACGGTCGCTACGACTGCTCTCGGCGGCGGCACGACTGCTCCGACGACGACTGTTGCTGATGCAGGGGATGCGATCATCTACAACCTGATCCCGCACGGCAAGGATTATACTTCTGCGGAACAGTCCGGCAAGAAGAACAATGTTTACATGGCAAATCCGGGCGAGGAGCTTACCGTTGACTGGACTGTCAAGAATGACAAGGGCACCGCTGGTATCCAGATGAACTTCGATTTCTCGCAGGTTGAGTACATCAGCGGCAAGCGCGGCAATGCATACCGCGTGACCCCGACCTTCAGCGACAACACCAACACCGAAGGCCTGAAGAAGGGCGAAGTCGTTTACACTTGGGCACAGTCTGAGGAAAACACTGCAACTGACAATGCTGTGATCTACAGCTTTACCGTCAAGGTTCCGACTGCAGGCGGCACGTATTCGCTGGGCCTGAGCGAGGATCCGAAGGACACCAACAAGGTCGTTCCGCGCCGTCAGGAAAATGAGCATAAGTTCGTGTTCCACGGTCTTGATATCATCGTGGACAGCGACGAAACCACTGCAATTGACGGTACTGCAACCACTCCGGCAAATCAGGACGGTGACACCCTCTACGGTGACGTCAACTGCGACGGCGTTGTCCGCATCGGCGACGTTGTGCTCCTGAACAGATACCTCGCAAGAAATGCTGAAGTGAGCCCGCAGGGTCTCCTGAATGCAGACTGCGAAAAGGACAACAAGCTCGACGCAAAGGATTCTGTCAAGATCAAGAAGTTCCTCGCGCTGATGATCGGCGCAGAGCAGCTGGGCAAGGCTTCTAACTAAGTCTGTTCCGGCGATCCGATAACACAGACAGGGATGATAGTGCGCAGGGGGGAACCCTCTGCGCACTAAATCCAGAAAGGGAAAAAAATGAAGAAACTCATTTCTGCTCTTTCCTCCCTGTGCCTTGCAGCAACCACTCTGCTCGGCGCATTTCCGGCAGTCAGAGCCGAAAACGCGGTGACAGCGAAAGCTGCCGATTCGCTTGTTTTCAATCTTGTCCCCAACGGCAAATCCTATGATTCCGCTGAGGAAAAGGGCACCAAGAACAATGTCTATCAGGCTACAGCCGGTGAGACGCTGAAAATCGACTGGACGGTCAAGGGCGATCCGGGTACCGCAGGTATCCAGATGAACTTTGACTTTACACAGGTCGAATATGCAAGCGGCTCCCGCGGCGGTGCATACCGCATTACCCCGACCTACAGCGACTACAAGAGCACACCGAACCTGAAACAGGGCGAGTGCATCTACACATGGGCACAGTCTGAGGAATCGCAGGCAAACGACGGCACTGTGATCTACTCGTTCAACGTGACGGTTCCGAGCGCGGACGGCACCTATTCGGTCGGTCTGAAATCCGGCGAGGAAAACAAGGTCGTGCCGATCGACCAGACCAAGACCACGCCGTTCACATTCCACGGACTTGATATCGTGGTCGGCAACGGCGGCGGCGGTACGCCGCAGCCTTCCGGAAACGGTCTGATCTTCAATCTTGTTCCAAACGGCAAGACTTATGACTCTGCCGAGACCAAGGGCACCAAGAACAATGTCTATAATGCCGAGGCAGGCGAGACGCTGAAAATCGACTGGACGGTCAAGGGCGATCCGGGTACTGCTGGTATCCAGATGAACTTTGACTTTACGCAGGTCGAATATGCAAGCGGCTCCCGCGGCGGTGCATACCGCATCACCCCGACATTCAGTGATTATAAAACAACTTCAAAGCTGAAACAGGGTCAGGCTGTCTATGCTTGGGCTCAGTCCGAAGAAAATCAGGCATCTGACGGATCGGTGATTTATTCCTTCAACGTCAAGGTTCCGGATGCAACCGGTACATATTCCGTTGGCCTGAACAAGAGCGAGGAGAATAAAGTCGTTCCGCTCGATCAGAACAATGCTTATGACTTCACGTTCTACGGTCTGGACATTGTTGTCGGCAACGGCGGCGGTACGCCGCAGCCTTCCGGAAACGGTCTGATCTACAATCTCGTTCCGAACGGCAAGACTTATGACTCTGCTGAGACCAAGGGCACCAAGAACAATGTCTATAATGCCGAGGCAGGCGAGACGCTGAAAATCGACTGGACGGTCAAGGGCGATCCGGGTACTGCTGGTATCCAGATGAACTTTGACTTTACACAGGTCGAATACGAAAGTGCCTCCCGCGGCGGTGCATACCGCATCACCCCGACATTCAGTGACTACAAGAGCACGCCGAACCTGAAACAGGGCGAGTGCATCTACACATGGGCGCAGTCTGAGGAATCGCAGGCAAATGACGGCACTGTGATTTACTCGTTCAATGTCAAGGTTCCGGATGCAAAGGGTACCTATTCTGTCGGTCTGAAATCCGGTGAGGAGAATAAGGTCGTTCCGATCGACCAGACCAAGACCACGCCGTTCACGTTCTACGGTCTGGACATCGTTGTCGGCAACGGTGGCGGTACGCCGCAGCCTTCCGGAAACGGTCTGATCTATAATCTCGTTCCGAACGGCAAGACTTATGACTCTGCTGAGACCAAGGGCACCAAGAACAATGTCTATAATGCCGAGGCAGGCGAGACGCTGAAAATCGACTGGACGGTCAAGGGCGATCC
>JAFWQJ010000060.1 GCA_017545185.1 Oscillospiraceae bacterium
AAGTTGTAAATGCCGATCCACGCGCCTTTCAGCTTCACACAGATCGCCTTGCCGTCATAGCCGTAGTCATCCCATTCGCCTTCGCGGTAGGTGATCGTGTCACCGCTCTTGAATGTGATCTCCAGTCTAGTTGCGCTTTCCATTCGTTTCACCTCTTTTCGGGTATGAGAAAACCGCCTTGATTACTCAGGGCGGTTTCATCGCTTGACCGTCTATCCGGTCTGTCATACGGCACTGCCACTTATGTTATCGCCTATCGTAAGCCGTATTCCCCTTTCGGCGGCTTTTGACGGATTAGCCTTCCGGTGACTTGATTTCGCTCAACACTTAGGCGACATCTTTGCCATTACTGGCATGATTGTTTTTGATTCATCAGTCATATTCACCATTGTCATACATTTGCGAAACAATGACAAATGCTTTGTTTACTTCATCTTCTGAATATCCCATGGAAATAAATTCATCCAGAATTATGCCGATACTTTCGCCTCCCGGCTTGTTGGAACCTTCTTCAATTCTATCTTTCATTGCTTTAATCAGTGTATCCATTTATAAGCACCTCCAGATAATGATACAAGTCTGGGTCACTTGTTTTCAGTAATTTCGGATGATTGAAATAAAAATCAAATCCAACAGAAATATACTCCCTAAAAAGCGAAGGGTCAATATTATCTTTACCGAATTTAGCAGGGTCTACATATACCCTGGCTTGATACGGAATGACAAATTTTGAACGGCCTTTTCCTTTGTAATAATACACAGGCGTTCCGCGTTTCGGATGTTTTTCTGTAAAAACGTTCTTCCAATCCTGCAAATCAAGCCCGTTTGCAATAATCCGCAGAAACTCAGGATCTTCATAAACGCCGATCATATCCCCGAAGGCATGGCCAAGCTCATGTACAATATCCTTTGCTGCTGACTTTTGGTCAAGAATAATAATTCTGTTTTTACGATCATAGCTACTGTACTCTCGACCGTCTTTAATCTGAATTTCTTTAACGAATTCTGATAACTGACGCAACAGCTTTTCCGGAACCGGAGCGAGTGCTTCTTCAAGCGTCTTCTTCTGATCGCCTGAGATAGAATCGCCGCCGTGAAATAGCTCAATATTGTCCAGTAAATCCATTGTACCACTACTGCGGCCTTTTGTCAAGCCATGTTTCGCCTGCAAAGCCTCCGCCTGCTCCTTCGTGAACACAACCGGATCACCGGCACCGGCACCCGGTTCGGGCGCCTCCCATGTTCGCTTGCTCCACACATCCTGCCGCTGCCGCCCGTTCTCGTAAGTAACAGAGCATCCGCAGTTGTCGTGGCGGCGGTAAACGTCCTTCGGCTCACTGTGGTATTCGTAGCGGCCAGCCATTTTGTCGCACCACTCACAGCACTTACCGTCCGTCTTGCGTGTGATGTAGCATTGCAGGCCGGCACGGCTGCGGAAGTCCGCTTCTTTCTTCATGCGGTCGTCGTGCATTGCTCTGGTCATCGTGGCCGGTGCCGACTCAGCACGCCGCTGCTGTGTTTCCACAGGAACAGTCGGATCAGCGGTCGCATTGCCGATTTTGTGCGCACGCTCATTTTTGAACGGTGCGTGCTGCGGTGCTTTGACAAAACCCAGAAACTATGCTATAATTTTCCTCGGCAAAAAAATTTATTCACGGAAATGTAATCCGGGGCAGACCGATCCTGTCTGTCTTTATGAAAGCGCTTTTCAAATCAACCGGAGAGGAGGGGTTCCCGCATGAACGACCATGACCTGATCGCGCTCTATTTCGACCGCAATGAGCAGGCCTCCGCAGAAACATACCGTCAGTTCGGCGGTTACTGCTACACGATCGCGCACAATATTTTAGGCAGCGAACAGGATGCAGAGGAATGCGTCAATGATGTTCTGATCCGCCTCTGGGAGCGGATCCCGCCGGCCAGACCCGATAATTTTTACGGGTACATCGCGGCGGTCACACGCAGCATCGCACGCAACCGCTATACGGCATCCCGTGCACAGAAGCGCGGCGGCGGAGAGATCGCAGCCGCCCTTGACGAGCTCAATGACTGCGCCGACAGCGATTCCGTCGATGCGCAGATCGACCGCAGGGCACTCGGCGAAGCACTGAACAGCTTTCTCGGCACGCTGAAGCCCGATCACAGAAAGATCTTTGTGCAGCGGTACTGGTATTTCTGCCCCGTCGAGGACATTGCGGAACAGCTGGGTATGACGAAGTCCAAGGTCACTGTCACGCTGATGCGGACCCGTGCAAAGCTCCGGGATTATCTGAAAGAGGAGGGATTCTTATGAGACCGGAAGATCTGATCGACGCCATGAGCATGATCTCGCAGGACTATGTCACCGAAGCAAAGCCTGCCCCCAAACGGCATACCGAATCCCGAAATGCAAAGCGCGATGCCGCAGGGGCACATGAAAGCATCACAGTTTCCCGCAGCAATGCAGCATCCGGAAAGGACTACACCGTGAAAAAACAATCGACCATTCAGCGTATTATGACCGGCATCGCAGCGACCGCTGCCTGTGCCGTATTTGCCTGCGGCGGCTGGTTTATCGTCAAACAGGCCGGACAGCAGCATGATCTTGAATCCGAAAATCAGACTTCTGCCGATTCCGCCGTTTCCGAAACCGACAGCACCGTCGATGTGCAGGAGGTCACCCGCAATTTCCTCGGCGGACAGGGCGAGGTCCGTATCCTTGACAGCAGCCTCTCCGAGCACGGAAATGTGGAGACCGTCCTCTATGACGATACCCGCTGGTACTTCCAAAGTGCCCGCAGCTATGCGGAGCGCAGCAGCAGCGAGACCGCAGTATTCCGCGCAATGCCTGCCGAGACCGGCGATCTGTTTGACAAGATGTTCTATGACGGCAGCCGATTCTATATCGCAGAGGATCAGTGCCTGTACATTCTGAACAACGACGGCACCCGATCAGATCAGCCGTTCTTCGGCCTGACAGAACAGATGATCAGCCCCGATACCGCAGTCAGCGGTTACTGGTTCAACAGCATCACCCGCATGACGGACACCGACTGGCTGATCCGGATGCGGAGCGAAAACAGTTCCTTTACGGCAGTTTATCATGCCGACGGAACCGTGCACACGCTGCCGGAGGATATCTGGTACGATCTGCCTGCTGTATGCAGTGACGGCAGCCTTCTGGCAGCCCGCACCGGCGAAGCGAAATATGACGGCATCGACCGCATCAGAACGGACGGCACCATTGAAGAAATGACCCGCTTCTCCGGCGCAACGAACATCGTGCATCACATCGCGGTGTACGGCGACAAGCTGTATGTCCTGCTCGAAACCTATGATGATACGGGCAGCGAGCAGTATGAATACTGTGAACTCGACCTCAGCACGCACGAATTCCGCACACTGAAGAATCCGGACATGGGATTCAGTGCCGACCCGCGGCTGGACTATGTATTCACAAACGGGCAGCAGGAGTTCCTCGTCAGGACCTCTGCGGAGAACAACCGCACGGTGCTGTACAGGGCAGATCCCGACTGGGAGAACGAGCAGGAGATCTACCGTCTGGACGCATTCACGGAGGTGCCCGACGAGGTGCGCAGACGCACGGGCGATGCAGATCAGTCCGGCTTCCGGTTTGACATGACCTGTGCGGATGAGAATTACGCGGTGCTGTCGATCAGCGGCGGACAGTATGCAGTATGCGATCTCAGCACCGGTGCTGTGCAGTATTTCTATGCGAATGCCGAACCGTCCGGCGATGTGATGGAATCGGAAGTCATGCTCATCGACGAATCGCTTTACAATGCGCTGGATGCGAGCTTCACCGGTACGAACTTCCTCGGCGGCGAGGGCACACTGTATCTCCCCAAGAGCGGAAGCACCGTGCTCTGGTATGACAGCACCAATTTCTATATGCCCGGCGGATGCTTCCCCCGCGGCGACAATACCTTATGCAAGATCACCGAAGCGACCGACTGCGCAGTTTCCTACGCAATGGGCGAGATCTTCTCCGACGGCGCGCATCTGTATCTGGTCAAGGACGGTACCCTGAACCGGGTCGATAACAGCGGCAGTCTGACGCCGTTCTTCCGGCTGTCCGATGCCGGACTGGATGACGGTGCCTACTTCTTCAACATTTTCCGTGTCGGGGATCTGTATTTCTTCGGCGGCCGCTACAGGAGCCACGATTCTTCCGTCTATGTCTGGACAGACAAGGACGGCAAGATCCTCGAAACAAAAACGGATCTGCCGCTGAGCACAGGATTCTGTGCAGACGCAGCGGACGGTATTGCAAAGCATGTGTACTATTATGAGGAAACGCTTGCGGAAAAGCTCCACCGCATCGCCGTGCCGGGCACAGACATAACAGCAGCAGAATACACGCTGCCGGAAAGCAACACGGCAGCAGGCATGAACTGCAGCATCCTCGCAGCTCTTGACGACAGAATCATCTATTCTGTACAGGGAACCGGTCTCTGCGCATTTGAACCGGATACCGGAGATCATAAGATCATCGCTGCATCACGCACCACTGAATCGAGTTCCGAAGAAGCCTACTGTCAGAGCCAGTACGCGATCATCAACGACAAGGCATACAACATGCTGACAGACCCGCTCAGCGAGAATCCGGGTCAGACCGACGTCATGGAATATGATCTGGAAACCGGTAATGCGAAGAAGGTTCTCGCATTCGACAAGGCTGCCATGAGTCAGTCCTTGATTCTGATGCAGTGCAGCAACAAGCTCTATTTCAACACTGCAGAGGGTCTGATCTGGTTCGACCCGCAGACCGGAGAGCTGGTCACGGTCAAGTAACACCGCAAATCCCCCCGGAGACGGGAAACAATCATCCTCCTATAGAAACGGGCACCGGCGATATCACGGCCGGTGCCCGTTCTGTTTTTACATATCCGCAAGCAGCGCATCCCATGTGACTTTGCGGCCTGCAACGGTGTTGCTGACGTAATATTTCAGGATGTACTGCGCATCCTCCACGGAGACCGTGCTGTCCGCATTGACGTCCGCTGTCCTGCGCTGCGCGTCGGTCAGGCCGTCCGCCTTGCCGGAGATCCGCTCCGTATAAGCCTTCAGCGTTTCCTGCGCATCCTCCACGGAAACCTCGCCGTCCAGATTGCAGTCGCCGCGCTGACGGGGATCCATGTCAAAGAACTGTATGCTGTAGGTGATCGGCGCGGGCTCTCCCTTTTTGGTGATGCCGCTGATGCTGACCGTCACGGAATCGTTCTCCGGGAACAGCTCGCCGGGATAGAAGATCAGGCAGTTTCCTGTGCCGTAAAGCGCCGTGTTGACCGTCAGATAGTAGTTGAAATCCGTGCAGCTGCCGTCCAGATGAAACGTCCTGTCCAGTTTCTCCGAGCGGATATCCACGCTGACCTTTTTCACATCCGCCGTATCATAGGCGGAACCGAGCGAAACGGACAGCGCATACCGGTCGCCCTTGCTGTAAAGATAGTACGGCATTTCCGGCGGCGGCCAGGCGATGTAGTCGCCGGTGAATGTCTCCTGCCGGTTGAAATCGTTGATGTAGACCGCATAGAAATTCTCTGTCTGCCCGAAGCCCGTATTCAGCAGATCCGGATTCAGGATCCAGCGCCGGTGCCCGAGCGCCGGGAGATTCTTCTCACTGGAATCACCCATGAGCCCTTCGACGATTGACTGACAGAACGCGGGGCGGCCTCTGGACAGTATGCCGCCGCCCGCACCGAGGCTCGCAAGGCGGAACATCGGTTCAGACATGCCGGAAGGCTTTTTCGGATCGTGGTCAAGCTTGCCGTTCAGGCGATTGACCAGCGACGCAGCCTGTGCAAGCTCCGAATAATCCGTTTTCACCGTCAGGTCAGCCGGCAGACCCGCTGCATAGCGGATGCAGTTGAGGCAGTTCAGCAGCTCCTGCTGTGTTTCCGCGGAGAGTGACCCGGGTGCAAAGGGCGCGGTCAGGGAAGGTTCCGCGTCAAAAACGGAGACATTCTGCATGTCCCACGGGTGCGACGCAAAAAACGCGCTGATCTCTTTTGCGGTGTGCACTTCCCGATCATAGCTCTGTCCCTCTGCTGACGCAGGCTGCGGCAGGGAAACAAACAGCATCGCCGCGGCAGTCAGCACTGCCGGAAATTGTCTGGCCTTCATATCTGATTCCTCCGTTCCTTGTCCATGCGGAATGTGCCGGTCATTATTATAATTATATATGATTTTTCAAGATACTGCAAGCAATTTTGTAAAAATCGTTATCGTGCACAAAGCCAGCTTTTCTCCTTTAGGCATGTTTCCGATGCCTGCCGCATAGGTTGAAGCAGGAAGGAGCCCGCCTGTGAGCGGATTCCGCATTGGGAGTGAGGCCTTTTGAGAAACCAGCAGTTCCGTTCCGCCGGGATCCGGTCCGATGCACTGGATGACCGCGCCCTGCGTCTCGGCAGCTACATCGCCGAGCACGGCGCGACCGTCCGCAGCACCGCCGCCCGATTCGGCATCTCCAAATCCACGGTGCACAAGGATATCACCGTGCGCCTGCCGCAGATTCATGCCGGGCTGTATCAGCAGGTGCGGCAGATCATTGAAACGAACAAGCAGGAACGGCATATCCGCGGCGGACTTGCCACCAAACGGAAATACGAACGGGAAAAATCATGCCGGAAAAGCAGCGCGTTCCGCACGGAATGACAGTTCCGCGGACAAAAAACCGAAAAAATTGAACATGTCGTGAAAAAGCATGTTTACCCCCTTGACGAAACGGGAAAAAAGTAGTAAAATAATAATCGGCAGATTATGCTCGATATAGAGGAAGATACTGCGCTGCCCGTGCAGTATGCAATCATAAGGAGGATGTAAAGAATGAAGCGAATCGGTGTTCTGACAAGCGGCGGCGACGCGCCGGGCATGAATGCGGCGATCCGTGCGGTCACGCGTACCGCACTGTACAAGGGCATGGAGGTCGTCGGTATCCGCAGAGGCTACAACGGCCTGCTGAACGGCGATGTGTTCGAGATGAACGCACGCTCGGTCTCGTCCATTATCCAGCGCGGCGGTACCCTGCTGTTTACGGCACGCTGCATGGAGTTCAAGGAGGAGGCAGGCGTCCTGAAGGGCGTTCAGGCATGTAAGGATATGGGGATCGAGGGTCTGGTCGTCATCGGCGGCGACGGCTCCTACCGCGGTGCCGGCGATCTGTCCGCACACGGCGTCCCGACGATCGGCCTGCCGGGCACCATTGACAATGACATTTCCAGTACCGATTTCACGATCGGCTACGATACCGCAATGAACACCGTTATGGAGCTCGTGGACAAGCTCCGCGATACCAGCCACAGCCACGACCGCTGTTCCGTTGTTGAGGTCATGGGCAGAGGCGCAGGCTACATCGCCGTCAATACCGCTGTCGCCTGCGGCGCCGTTGAGGTGCTCTGTCCGGAGAAGCCGTATGACTTGAACGAGATCATGGAGAAGATGCAGCAGAGCCGCAAGATCGGCAAGCAGAACTTCATCATCATCGTTGCAGAGGGCGTCGGCCACTCCGAGGAGATC
Source organism: Oscillospiraceae bacterium (assembly GCA_017545185.1). Classification (GTDB taxonomy): domain Bacteria; phylum Bacillota; class Clostridia; order Oscillospirales; family Ruminococcaceae; genus Firm-04. Next base: position 7,519 of record JAFWQJ010000060.1, read on the forward strand.
GCAAAGACCATTCAGGCAACAGTCGGCATCGAGGCAAGAGCCACGATCCTCGGCCATGTGCAGCGCGGCGGTTCTCCGACCGTCCGTGACCGCGTGCTGGCCAGCCAGATGGGCAACTACGCCGTCAACCTGCTCGAGCAGGGCATCGGCAACAGAGTCGTCGGTATCCGCGGCAACACGCTCGTGGATTACGATATTCAGGAAGCCCTCAGGATGCAGAAGCCGTTTGACGACGCGCTCTATGATCTGACCAAGGTCATCAGCATCTGAGAAATCCAACCAATTCATGCCGGACAGAAGCATCCCGCTTCTGTCACAGAGTAGGAAATTCTGCGTAAAGTGCCGCCCGAACGGGGAGTTGTCGGACGGACGAAAAGCGTTCCCGCTTGCGATGGAGTTTCCGCATCCCGCTGAGGCATAAGGGACATACAACACTCCTTTGTGCATTCAGTCATTGTGCAAAGGAGTGTATTTTTATGAAAAATTCCAGTGTTGTCCGTCCCGCAGTGAGCGCAAAGATCAGCGTCCGCATGATCGTTCTGATTGGCCTGCTCGCTGCCATGAGCATTGTGTTCGGAAAGCTGCTCGCGATCAATATCGGCAATTCGATCCGCATCAGCTTTGAGAATCTGCCGATCCTGATGGCCGGGATCTTCCTCGGCGGACCGGCCGGCTTCGTGACCGGCGTCCTCGCGGATGTGATCGGATGTCTGATCGTCGGCTATTCGATCAACCCGATCATTACGCTGGCAGCCGGCAGCATCGGCCTGATCGCCGGACTGCTGTTCCGGGCACAGCCGAAGCAGAAGCTGCCCGTCCGCGTGTACGATTCCGTCATGGCGGCACATGTTGTCGGCTCCATGCTGCTCAAATCCGCCGGACTGATGCTCTTTTACCATACGCCGCTTGCCGGTGTTGCGCCCCGCGTGCCGCTGTATATCTGCATCGGCATTGCAGAGAGCACGATCATTCTGCTGCTGCTGAAAAATAAAGCATTTGCAGCGCAGGTCGAAAGGCTGAATCAAAAATGAATATCAACGAAGCAAAGGATTATCTGAAGCTGGCCGCAAAGCGCGGTGCGCGTCTGGGCCTTGAACGGGTGCAGGAGCTGGTGCACCGGCTCGGCGATCCGCAGAATCAGATGCAGGTGATCCACATTGCCGGTACAAACGGAAAAGGCTCTGTCGGTGCGATGCTCGCTGCGGTGTTACACGCAGCGGGCATCAGGACAGGGCATTTTGCATCTCCGGCGCTGTGTGCGGTCAACGATTATTTCCGCATCGACGGGGAAACGGTCTCCGACCGGCAGCTTGCCGCGGTGCTGACCGATGTGCAGGCGGAAGCGGAGCAAATGGCCGATCCGCCGACGGAATTTGAGATCCTCGCGGCGGCAGCCTATCTGCTGTTTGCGCAGACCCGCCGCGAGATCGCCGTCGTGGAATGCTGCATGGGCGGCGGAACGGACTGCACGAATGTGATCGAGCGTCCGCTGCTTTCGATCATCACGAATATCCGGAAGGATCACTGTGCGTTCCTCGGCAATACGATCGCGGAGATCGCCGCGCATAAGGCGGGGATCATCAAGGCAGGATGTCCGGTGCTTTCCGGCTGCCGGAATCCCGAGGCGCAGCGCGTGATCGAAGCCTATGCGAAAAAAATGGGCGCGCCGCTCGAAACACGGCAGCCGCTCGTCAGGGATGCAGTCTTTACGCTGCAGAATACGGTCATGGATACAGAAGGCTTCGGCAGGCTGTTTCTCCCGCTGAAGGGCATGTATCAGCCGGAGAATGCGTCGCTGGTGCTGCAGGCCGTCGGCATCCTGCGGCGGCTCGGCATCCGCATTCCGGATGCTGCGGTGCAGGACGGCTTTTTATCCTGCAAATGGCGCGGCCGCTTTGAGCTGCTGCGGAAATCGCCCGCGGTGCTGTTTGACGGCGCTCATAACCCGGACGGGATGCGCAAAACAACAGACAGCCTGACCTATTATTTCGGCGCGCATAAGGACATTGTGTTCGTGACCGGCGTTATGGCGGACAAGGAATATCAGGACTACCCTGCCCTGCTGGAGCCGCTCGCAAAGGAGATCTGCACGGTCAAGCCGGACAATCCGCGTGCGCTCCCCGCAGAACAGCTCCGCGATGTGTATACGGCGGCGGGCATTCCGGCGCGGGCATTTGATACCGTCGAAGAAGCCGTCCGCTATGCCTGCGGGACCGGGAAAACGGTCGTCGGGCTCGGCTCGCTGTATCTGTACCCGGCATTCTGCGCGGCACTGGATGCGGTGCGTCCGCAGAAGAAGCTGCTGCTGACATTCCGCTCGCAGGAAGAACGGCGGGCATATACCGACGCCTGCTGCATGGAGATGCAGGTCTGCAGACTGCCCCGCGGGACTGCATTCCCGGAGATCATGGATCCCGGCCGCGTGGAATACTGGAAAAACGATTCGCTGTATATCTGCGAAATCGCGGAATTTGTGCGTATCTACGGGGATTATACCGCTGACGGCTTTTACGGCAGCGGAGCGCACGGCGCGGTCGATGTGTACGGGCTCAACTACTACCCGCCGGAGACCGTCACGCAGATGATTGGACAGATCACGGCGGACAAACCGGCGGAATATGAGACGATGCTTCGTTTTCTGCGGGAAGCAGAACAGCAGAACGGGTTTTATATTCTCGGCGCATGAGAAAGGAAACACAAAACCAATGAAGGCAAAGAAAAAAATCATTATCCCGGCGGCGGTCATCCTTCTGCTGCTGATCGCGGCGGGATGCTTTTTTCAGTTCACGGGCAGCGGCTACCGCATCTCGGTCCCGTTCAGATCCGGCTTCCGGGAGATCGCCCCGAACGTCTACATCAACAAAGGAAACGCCGGTGATCAGGACGAGATCCTCAGCCTCATCGAAGCGGCTAAGGAACGCGACACCGCATTTTACGGCTCCCTGCAGTGCCTTGACGATACCGTGATCGTCATCTGCGACGATGCAAAGATCAGTGCGAAGATCGGTGAAAAAGATACGACAACGGAGTGGTTCCCCGTCAAGCGGAATTTTATCTGCGTGTCAAACGAATACTGCATCCTTGATATTCTGGCGCATGAGCTCACCCACGCAGAGCTGCATTACCGCCTGAGCTTGAAAGCACTGCGCAATGTCCCGACATGGTTCAATGAGGGGCTTGCCACGCAGAACGATTACCGCGAACAGTACAGCAGCGAACAGTGGGAACAGCAGACCGAAAACGGCAGACTTGCCGTCCCGACCGGGGATATGGACACGGGGGCGGAATTTTACGCCGGTACGGCCGAGGATCGCAGATTCCGCTATCTCTGCGCAAAGCATGAGGTCGCTGCATGGCTGGAGGTGCATTCAGTGCAGGGACTGCTGGATCTGATCGACGGGCTGAACGCGGGCGGCGATTTTGATGCGCTTTACGGCACCCCGCTTACAGTTGCGCAATAGTTTTGCTTGCTTTTTTTGCGGCAATGTTGTATAATAGAAACGGTGCGCGAAATGCACCGAATCCGAATTACAGAAAGGCGAATGATCATGATTACGCTTGGTTTTTTAGGCGCGGGCAATATGGGCTCCGCGATGATGCGCGGCATTGCCGCATCGGCACTCTGCAAAAGCGGTGAGATCGCGAAGATCCTCGCATTTGATACCGACGGCGAAAAGCTGAACAAGCTTGCGGCCGAAGCGGGCATTGTCCCGTGCGAGAGCGCACAGGCACTCGCGGATGCCGTTGATTTCCTCGTGCTTGCGGTCAAGCCGCAGGTGCTTGCAGGCGTGCTGGACGGCCTGACGATCCGGAAGGAGCAGGTCATCATCTCGATCTGCGCGGGCATCTCCGCAGAATTCATCCGCTCGCATACGATCGCGGATGCGCGCATCATTCTCTGTATGCCGAACACCCCGCTGATGCTCGGCCTCGGCGCGACTGCGCTTGCAAAATGCGACGGCATCACCGATGACGAATTTGCACTTGCCATGCAGATGTTCGCGACCTGCGGCATCGCGGAGGAGATCCCGGAGAGCAAAATGCGCGAGATCATCGCAGTGAACAGCTCCAGCCCGGCCTTCCTGTACCTCTATGCCAAGGGCTTCCTTGATTATGCAAAGTCCGAGGGTCTGGACGACGGTGCCGCCCTGCGGCTCTTTGCACAGGCGATGATCGGCTCTGCAAAAATGATGACCGATTCCGGCTATTCGATCGACGAGCTGATCAAAATGGTGTCGTCCCCCGGCGGCACAACGCTTGCGGGTCTGGACAAGCTCTATCAGGGCGAGCTGACCGCGACCGTCGATGCCTGCTGCAATGCCTGCACGCAGCGCGCCTACGAGCTGGCAGGTGCCGAGCGCAAAAAATAAGCATCATCCGCATTCCGTCCGCATAAGATATTGCGGAGGGGATGCACATGAAGATCATAACCGAACGGATCCCGCTGCGGACAGGCAGGCTTTCGATTCCGATGCCGGATCCCGTAAAGCTGCTGTTCTGCTTTGCGCTGACCGGCACCGTGACCGGTGTCCTGCTCTGCCGGACAAGACCCGCGCTCAGCGAGATCTGCTGGCTGACGCAGGGACTTGCCGTGACGGAAGCGGAGCGCACGCTCTGGGATGTCTGCAAGACCGCGCTGCTGCCGCTGCTCGGACTGTACTGCGGCATACTGCTGAGCGGCTTTTCCGCCTGCGGACAGCCCTTTTCGCTGATGCTGCTGTTCTCCCGCGGGACGGCCTTCGGGCTGGCGGCGGGGGCGTGCTTTGCGGCATATCCGATGCGGGATGCGCTGGCCGTCACGGGCTGCCTGATCCTGCCGTTCGCGCTTGTCAGTCTGCTGCTGCTCTGCTATGCGGCAAGGGATGCGCTGCGGCTCTCGCGGATGCTGACCGGCTATCTGATGCACGGTACGGCAGAGGCAGATGTCCTTGAAAAACAACGGAAGATCATCACCGGGATGCAGGTTTTGCTGCTGCTGATCCTGCTCGCCGCCGCCATGCAGACGGCAGTGATCCGGCAACTGCAGGACAGTCTGCTGTTTGCGCGGTGATACCGAAAAGGAGTGTTTCAAATCATGGGTTTGTTTCGCAGCTATGAGAATGCCGGACCCGGCATCGACCCGAATGCACCGAAGAAGCCGCCGTTCCAGCGATTCTGGGCGATGCTGTGGCAGAATCTCGGAAAGCTGTTCCTGCTGAATATTCTGTATTCGATGCTGCATATTCCGATGATGGCCTCGCTGGTCGTCTTTCTGGAAACGAACAACAAGTTCACCTATGCGATGACGGTTTTTCTGCTGCTGGTGCAAATGCTGATCGAAGGGCCGACCATGGCGGGCTGTGCGCGTGTCCTGCGGCAGATCGTGCTTGACAAGCCGTTTTTCTTCAACGACGAGTTCAAGAAGGGCTTTCAGCAGAATTTCGGCGCGGGTCTGCTTTACTGGCTGATCGACGCGCTTGTGATCGCATCGGTCGTTGCGGGACATTTTGTCTATCCGAACATCGCGCAGGAGACCGGCAGCAAGGCGATCTTTATCCCGTTCGGGATCTCGGTCGCGGTCGCGCTGGTGCTGCTGTTCATGAATTATTATATCTGGCCGCTGCAGGTCGCAACGAAGCTGGACAAGCGCACGGTGCTGAAAAACGCCTTCATGCTGTCCGGACTGTCACTCAAGGAATGCATCATCTCGACGCTCGGTTCTGCGCTGATGATCGGCATTATGGTCGGGCTGTGGATGTTCAACAGCGGACTGATCTTCTTTGCGGCATTTTTCCCGGCGGCATTTGTCGGGTATCTGGTGATGTTCGTGCATTATCCGGTCGTGCAGAAATATGTCATCAATCCGTATTATGAGGAGACCGGCGAAAAGAATCCGGAGGAGATCGAGGAGATTTCGGAGGAGGAGCGCGTCTTTACCGACCACGGCGGCACTGAGCAGCCCGTCAAAGCCGAGCGCAAAAAGGGCAAGGTGATCTCGTAGCGGTGTCTCCGACGGATTGAAAATGGGGGCGCTGCCCCCAAGCCCCCGCTGGGGACGAGTCCCCAGACCCCATTCTGAATAGCAAGAGGGTGCTGACAGAACAGTCGGCACCCGTTTTGCATTCAGTTTCCGGTCGGGCGTTAGGCTAACCGTTTGCAGCCTCACAAAAGTTTCGGTCAAGCCTTTTCAAAGGCTTGCGGGGTCGAGGGGCGGAGCCCCCGTCGCTCGCCGCAGCGAGCGAAACTCTCCTGCGTTCTCACACGGGAAGATAGGGGCTTGGGGGAAGTACCCCCGGAACGGGGCTGCTTCCCCCATTCTAAATAGCATCCGCGAAGCGGATACCTTATTCCAAGCGAATCTCAAAGAAATTCGCAGCCGCCCGCAGCACATAGGAGCGACGCCGGTCGCGACGAGTGCAAGGGCGTTCCGGGTTCTCAGGGCTGGAAGCCCTGAGTTTAGCTGTGCACGCGTGCACAGCAGCGCGCAGAATGCTGACGGCTGACTTTCGTCAGCCCGACGCATTCTGCGCATTCAGGTTTCAAAAGGGCGGAAGCCCTTTTGCTGCTAAGCGCGAAGCGATTTGCACCGCCGCACATCCAAATACAAAGGCACCGGCTGCAGTCAGCCGGTGCCTTTTTCGATATGATAACATGTTCCGGGGAGTATTCCGGTTTCGCAGACCCCGCTTAGTCCTCCGATGCAGCGGCACCGGCCTTCAGCGTACCGTGCGAAAGCGCCTTCAGATACGCATTGATGAAGCTGTCGAGATCGCCGTCCATGACCGCCTGCACATTGCCGTTTTCACAGCCCGTGCGGTGATCCTTGACCAGCGTATACGGCATGAACACATAGGAACGGATCTGGCTGCCCCACTCGATCTTGAGCTGGTCGCCCTTGATATCGGAGATCTTTTCGAGGTGCTCGCGCTCCTTTATCTCAACCAGCTTTGCGCGCAGCATCTTCATACAGAAGTCCTTGTTCTGGAACTGCGAACGCTGCGTCTGGCAGGAGACCACGATGCCGGTCGGGAGATGCTTCAGACGCACCGCGGAGCTCGTCTTGTTGATGTGCTGGCCGCCCGCGCCGCTGGAACGGTAGACCTGCATTTCGATGTCCTCGGGGCGGATCTCGACCTCGACGTCATCGGAAAGCTCCGGCATGACCTCAAGCGCCGCAAAGGACGTATGCCGTCTTCCGGACGAATCGAACGGGGACACGCGCACCAGACGGTGTACACCTGCCTCGGATTTCAGGAAACCGTAAGCGTTCTCGCCCTCGACCATGAACGATGCAGACTTGATGCCCGCTTCGTCGCCGTCCAGCCAGTCGAGCAGATCGACCTTGAAGCCGTGCGCTTCGGCATATTTGTTGTACATCCGGTAAAGCATCTGCGACCAGTCCTGCGCCTCCGTGCCGCCCGCACCTGCATGCAGCGTCAGGATCGCGTTGGAGTTGTCGTATTCGCCGGTCAGCAGCGATTTCAGCTTTTCTGCGGCAAGCTGCTCCTTGAACGCCTCCGCATCGGCAATGATCTCATCGTTCGAGGAATCGTCGCCCTCCTCCAGAGACATCTCGATCAGCTCGATCGTGTCCTCCAGCAGAGACTGCAGGCGCTCGAAATTCTCGATCTTGCGCTCCAGTGTATTACATTTCTGCGTGATCTTCTGTGCCTTCTCGTGATCGTCCCAGAAGCCGTCGTATTCCATCTGAATGCGCAGATCACCGAGGTCGGCCTTGGCGCGCTCGATCTGCAGCACCTCTCCGAGCTCCTTGACCTCCGGCCGCGCATTGACAAGCTCATTCTTGATATCGTCCAGTAATATCATATCTGATTTCCTTTCGGTTGGTATCGTCATGCGAACAGTCATACCGACTGAAGCGCAAATTTTCACATATACTATTTTACAGGATTTTTCACGTTCTGTCAAGTCATATTCCTGCCGTACAACCGGAACAGGACTGTGCATTCTGCACAAAGCAGGCATGATCCACACGGCTGATAATGATTTTTCTGTAAAATATTAAAGTGAGGCTTTAATTTTCTATTGACAGAATTTAAATTCCGTGTTATACTCATATCATCAGCTGATACATCGACAGAATCCGCTTATATTTTCAGGAGGTATCAATCATGAAAGATCCCAATGTCGAAGCACTCAAAAAGCGCACCCGCATGGACACAGTCTGCTTGTTTGTGTTTGCGGGCGTCTTTGCCGCTTTTACGATTGGAAAGCTGCTGATGCACAGCGCAGGCGCTGCTGTCGGAAATCTATTTCTCTGTGTGATTTTTCTGCTGGCGGGACTGATCTTTACAGATATCCGCAGGCACGGAAAACCGTTTGCGAAGTCTGTCATCCGGAAGCTGCGCATACTGGCTGTCACCGTCATGTGCAGCGGCATCCTTTCGGATTTTGCGGAAAGCTTTGCCCGCAGCAAGGCACTCTCAGAACCGCTTGAACTGTATCTGGATGACCGGTTCATCATTTCCACAGCTTTGCTCGGCGTGATCATCGGTATTCTCTCGGAGATTTTTGTCTACGGTCACGCCCTGCAGGATGACATGGATCAGATCGCGTAAAGGGGGAAATATGGCAATCATTATCAGGCTTGACCGCATGATGGCTGACCGCAAAATGTCGCTCAATGAGCTGGCTGAACGCGTCGGCATGACGAATGTCAATCTCTCCAATCTCAAGACCGGCAAAATGAAGGGCATCAAATTTGATACCATGAACGCGATCTGCCGGGTGCTGGACTGCCAGCCCGCCGATCTGTTTGAATATACACCGGACGAAACGGAATGAAAAGCGAGGCACTGATAGAACGTCAGTGCCTCGCTGCATATTATGCCCCGAACAGCGGCGCAAAGACTGCGCCCGTCCCTTTGATCTTTTCCGCAAGCGCATCCTCATCGTCCAGATGCATCAGATACACATGCACGCCTGCTGCTGTCAGCCGATTCAGCTCCGGCAGCAGCTTCTCAATATACAGATGCACACCGCTGTCAAAGCAGGCCGCCTCCGTATACAGATACGCACCCGCATGAAGATACGGCAGAAAGGGGCTGAGCGACGCCGTGTCGCCGGTATAGATCACATCCTGCCCGGCAATGTGCAGCCGGTAGCCGAAGCAGCGTCCGCTGAGTGCCGCGGCATGGTCAACCGGAACCGCCCCGCGGAACCAGTCCGCCGAAAACGCGTCCGCCGTCACCAGCGTATACGCATCCGGACTGCAGCCGTCCAGCCGCTCGATCAGATACCGCAGATCGTCCGCGACCTCGTCCGTCGGCGCGAGCACCGTCACCGGAACATGAAACACATGCTTTGCAAAGTGGATCAGCATCGGGATGCCGCCGCAGTGGTCGCTGTGCGTATGCGTCACAAGCACCGTGATGCCGTCATACGGCTTTTGAAACCGGCGCAGCTTATGAAATGCCGACATCGGGCAGTCCAGCAGAATGAGCTGACCATCCGCCTCAAAAAACGCGCAGTTCTGCTCGTCCGAAAACGCCGAGCCGCGCCCAAGAAACTGCAGCATAGCCGTCCCTCCGTTCATTACAGCAGGCCGAAATCCCGGAGCTGCCGCGCCAGCCTTGCGACCGGCAGTCCCATGACATTGTAATAATCGCCGTGTATGCCCGCGACCAGCAGCGCGCCCTGTCCCTGTATGCCGTAGGCACCCGCCTTGTCGTAGGGCTCCTCCGAGGCCGCGTATGCGTCGATCTCCGCATCGGTCAGCGGATAAAACTGCACAGAGGTCTCGTCGGAGAAGCTGGCCGAGTGTCCGTCCCAGAAGATGCCGACGCCGGTGATGACCTTGTGCATCCGGCCGGAAAGCGCGTGCAGCATCCGTTTGCAGTCGGCTTCGTCCGCGGGCTTGCCGAGGATCTCGTCATCGAGAATGACGGTCGTATCCGCGCCGATGACGACCGCGTCCGGGTGCAGCTTCGCGACTGCCGCCGCCTTCCGCACAGCAAGCATCTCCGCGGCGGCATCGGCCGGGATGCCGTCCGGCAGCGTTTCGTCGCATTCCGAGACAATGACCGCAAACGGGACATTCAGTTTTCCGAGCAGCTCCCGTCTGCGCGGGCTGCCGCTTGCAAGGATCAGTTTCATCCGTCAAGCCTCCTGTTCATTCATCCGCGTCATCTTCATCTTCTTCGTCCTTGATGTTGTGATGCACGTTTTCGATCGCCTCAGATGCGATCGTGACCTTATGCGGAACCGTCGCCGCGACCTCCGCAGTCTGGTGATTGCGGAACACGAGCTTTAAGAAGATCGGGCAGAGGATCGAGCTGGTGATGATAAGGAAGATCGTAGCGACCAGCGGGTCAATGCCGCCGTTTTTCGCGATCAGCACAGAGCCGGTCGCATAGACCGCGAGCGCGACCTCACCGCGGGCGATCATGCCGAAGCCTGCCGCCAGCGAATCCCGCTTTTTATAGCCGAAGCAGTGCGCGACCGCGCCGCATCCGGCGATCTTGCCGATGATGCCCGCCGCGACAAATGCCAGCACAAACAGCATACTTGACCAGTGGAAGCCGCTGAAATCCGCGCTGATGCCGATATATGCGAAGAACATCGGCGTAAAGAACATGTAGCCGGAGACGATGACCTTGCGGTCCACAAAGGCGCTGTCGCCGAGACCGGAGAGCATCAGGCCGGCCATATACGCGCCGGTGATCGCCGCGATGCCGAAGAATTCCTCTGCGGCATAGGCAAAGAAGAAGCAGGCCGCGAATGCGAAAATGCTCGTTCTGCGGCGGTGCGGGTAGATCTTGACCATAAGCCGGAACGCACGGCGCATCAGATAACCGGCGACGCCCGTGAACTGGAAGAAGCCAACGACACGCAGCAGCGTCATGCTGATGCTGCCCTCGCCGCCAATACCGGTCACGATGCTGAGCACAACAATGCCGATAACGTCGTCGATGATCGCGGCACTCAGGACTGTCGTGCCGATCTTTGTTTTCAGCTTTCCGAGTTCGCGCAGCGTCTCAACGGTGATGCCGACGCTCGTCGCGGAGAGGATACATCCGACAAACAGCGCATTCATGAGCTTTTCGTGGTTGTGTATCTCCGAGAGCCCGCCCATGAACAGCAGCGCGGCCACGGTACCGAGTGCGATCGGCACGGCGACGCCCCCCAGCGCGATACATGTCGCCGCGACGCCGCTGCGCTTCATCTCACGGAAATCGGTTTCCAGTCCGCTGGAGAACAGGATAAACACCACGCCGATCTGCGAAAAGCTTTTCAGCACGTTCATTTCAGCGTCGGTCGGGTGGATCAGCCCGGGGAAGCCGGTGCCGGCGAACAGTGCCGGACCGATCAGCAGGCCGGCAAGGATCATGCCGACGACCTGCGGCAGACCGAGCTTTCTCGTCACCATGCCGACAAATTTGGTTGAGAACAAAATGATGCCGCAATCCAACAGAATGTGCATCACATTAAATTTCATTTTTGACACTCCCTGTAAACACGTAGAAAGCAGGACATCGTCTGTCCTGCTTTCGTCGGATATTCGGATTCAGAATCACTCGTAGAGCGGGTACTTTGCGCACAGTGCGCTGACGCCCTCGCGGATCTCGTCCGCCTTGGTCTCGAACTGCGTTGCGGTCAGATACATGAACTCCGCAATTTTCTCCATATCCTCGGTGACAAGGCCGCGGGTCGTGACAGCCGGGGTACCGACGCGGATGCCGCTGGTGACCATCGGCTTCTCCGGATCGTTCGGGATCGCGTTCTTGTTGACGGTGATATAGACCTCATCGAGACGGTGCTCCATCTCCTTGCCGGTGATGTGGACCGGGCGGAGATCGACGAGCATCAGGTGGTTATCGGTGCCGCCGGACACGAGGTCGAAGCCGCGGTCGAGCAGTCCCTTTGCCAGTGCCTGCGCGTTATCGACGATCTGCTTTGCATAAGCCTTGAACTCGGGCTTCAGTGCCTCGCCGAAGCAGACAGCCTTGCCTGCGATCACATGCATGAGCGGGCCACCCTGGATGCCAGGGAAGATCGCCTTGTTGATCTTCTTGATGAGCTCCTCCTCATTGGTGAGGATCAGGCCGCCGCGCGGACCGCGGAGGGTCTTGTGGGTCGTGGTGGTGACGACATCGGCATAGCCGACCGGAGACTGATGCAGACCTGCTGCGACCAGGCCGGCAATATGTGCCATATCGACCATGAGCAGCGCGCCGTTACTGTGTGCGATCTCTGCGAGGCGTGCGAAGTCGATCGCACGCGGATATGCGGAAGCACCTGCAACGATCAGCTTCGGCTGATGCTCCTTGGTGAGCTTCTCAACGACATCGTAATCCAGTCTGCCGTCATCGCCGACGCCGTAGGACAGGAAGTTGAAGTACTTACCGGAAAGATTGACCGGAGAACCGTGGGTTAGGTGGCCGCCGTGTGCAAGGCTCATGCCGAGAACGGTGTCGCCCGGCTGGAGCAGTGCGAAGTAAACAGCGGTGTTTGCCTGTGCGCCGGAATGCGCCTGCACGTTTGCATAATTTGCACCGAACAGCTTTTTCGCGCGCTCGATCGCGATCTCCTCGACGATATCGACCGCCTCACATCCGCCGTAGTAGCGCTTGCCCGGATAGCCCTCTGCATACTTGTTGGTGAGCACGGAGCCCATTGCCGCCATGACAGCAGGCGAAACAATATTCTCGCTGGCGATCAGCTCCAGATTTCTTCTCTGGCGTGCCAGCTCCTTTGCCATTGCGTCGCCGACATCGGGGTCACACTGCGAAACATAGCCGATCGTATCAATCAGGTCCTTGAACATAATAATATCTTTCCTTTCCGGTATATTATCCCGCTTTTCACGGGCGCATACATACATTATACCACATTTTCCCGCAAGATGCAAGAGCATTTCAAAGTTTTTTCAGGCAGAAGAAATCCGCACCGCCCTTTCGGGCAGTGCGGACAGTTGCATTCTTCAAAGTGCAGACATTGAAAGATTATGCCTTCTCGAGATCCTCAGCAGTAATCAGACGAGCGATGAACTTCAGAACCTTGGAAGCATCATCAGCGTTGACAGCACTGTCGTGGGTGACATCAGCGTTTGCCTTACCGGCGTCGGTCAGAACAGCGTTCTTATCGGAAACAGCAAAACGGCAGATCAGAACCGCGTCAGAGACGTCAACCTTGCCATCGCAGGTAGCATCGCCCCACTTGGTAGCGGACGGTGTGGTCACGACCGGAGGCGGAGTGGTCTCCGGAGTCGGATTGCCAATCTTGACTTCACCGTTGGTGAAAGCAGCAGAGTAATCCTTCGTTGTGTCGCCGACAGCGGAGAACACAACATCAGCCTTTGCAGACGAGCCCGGATATGCAGCACGGTCAACAGCGCCGCCCTTCAGATCTGCGGTACCTGCAGTGGTCTTTGCATTACCGGAAATGGTCAGGAACTTGCCGCTGTTCTTCACCCAGTACTGGGAATCGGTCAGACCGGTTGCCCAGACAACAACGATCTGCTTGCCAGTGTCATACCAGCTGAACAGTGTGTCGCCCAGATCGCCTTCCTGAGAATCAGCACCGGTCTTGCCGGCAGAACCCAGCTCGACCTTCTTGATCTCGATGAGGCTGCTGTCGTAGCTGATTGCGAAGTCGATAGAGCTCAGACCGGAGCTCGGGACAGAACCCAGCTCAACATCAACGCTGAATGCTTCGCCCGGCGTAACTTCCGCCTTACCGATGGTCACCTGAACATCATCAGCCGCGAAAGCAGACAGACCCATGCTCATAGCAGCCATGGTCATAGCCATCAGGCCAGAAACAATCTTCTTTTTCATGTTCATACTCCTCCAAAATTTATATATGGTGTTCTGCAGCCGGCTGGTGCCGACTGCCGTGAGGCGGATGTCCCCTTCTTCATCCACGTTCACATGATACCATTTATATCTTAACTGAAACTGAAAGAAAAAGCAATGACTTTTTGTATCTTCTTTATGACGTTTCGCACATTCCTTCTGTAAAAATAAGACTATGTTGCTGATTTAGCGTGTTTTCAGGTATATTATTGCGATTCCGGATGTCATTTTGCAGAAAAACTCTGTGCGCAGACGGATAAAAAACAGTACACCTGCCGAATTTTTTATCATCCGGCAGGTGTTGGAACTTACTTATTTCAGCATGCTTGCGATTTCGCCTGCGAAATCGTCCACACGCTTCTCGATGCCCTCGCCGCAGATGAAGCGGACGAAGCTCTTGATCGTGATCGGAGCACCGGCCTTCTTGCCGCAGGAAGCGACATACTGCTCGATGGACTCACCCTCGCCCTTGACGAACTCCTGTGCGAGCAGGCAGTTGTCCTTGTAGTACACGCCAAGCTTGCCCTCTGCGATCTTCGCGAGCACCTGCTCCGGCTTGTTTGCCATCTTGGGATCGTCAGCCATCTGTGCCATGACGATCTGCTTCTCCTGCTCGATGACCTCTGCCGGAACCTCCTCCTTGGTGAGGTAGGTCGCCTTCATCGCGTCAGCCTGCAGCGCGACGTCGTTCAGGCACTCCAGAACATCAGCGGTTGCGCCTGCATCGCAGGAAGCAGCGACGAGCACGCCTTCCTTCTTATTGAAGTGGACATACTCCTTGACGATGCCCTCGAGGCGGGCAAAGCGGCGGATCTGGAGGTTCTCGCGGAACTTCAGGAAGATCTCCTGCAGTGCTTCCTCAACGGTCATGTCCTTGCCTGCAAACTTTGCAGCCTTCAGAGCGTCAAGGTCAGCCGGGTTGACATCGAGGACGGTCTGAGCCAGACCCTCGCAGAAGCCGACGAACTCCTCGTTCTGTGCGACGAAGTCGGTCTCGGAGTTGACCTCGACGATCGCGCCTGCGGTATTGTCCGCATTGGTGATCGCGATGACAGCGCCTTCCGCAGCGATGCGGTCAGCCTTCTTTGCCTGGTTGGCAAGACCCTTCTCACGGAGGATGACGATCGCCTTTTCGACATCGCCGTCTGCCTCGGTCAGAGCCTTCTTGCAGTCCATGAGGCCGACGCCGGTAGACTTGCGGAGATCATTGACGTCTTTTGCAGTAAAATTAGCCATTTTCTGTATCCTCCCGTGAATTATTCAGCAGCAGCTTCTTCTTCGGCAGCAGCAGCTTCCTCGGCAGCCTGTGCGTCTGCACCCTGTCTGCCTTCGATGACTGCGTTTGCAATGGTACCTGCGATCAGCTTGACCGCACGGATCGCGTCGTCGTTGCCCGGGATGACATAGTCAACATCGTCCGGATCGCAGTTGGTATCGACGATCGCAACAATCGGGATGCAGAGCTTCTTTGCTTCTGCAACAGCGATCTTCTCCTTGCGCGGATCGACGATGAAGAGTGCGCCCGGCAGCTCCTTCATGCCCTTGATGCCGCCGAGGAACTTTTCGAGCTTCTCGATCTCGAGGGAGAGCTTTGCAACTTCCTTCTTCGGGAGCAGTGCGAACGTGCCGTCAGCTTCCATTGCATGGAGCTGCTCGAGACGCTTGATGCGCTGCTGGATGGTCTTGTAGTTGGTCATCATACCGCCGAGCCAGCGGGCATTGACGAAGTAGGAACCGGAACGCTGTGCCTCATCGCGGATGGAGTCAGCAGCCTGTTTCTTGGTTCCGACGAACAGAACGGACTTGCCCTCTGCGGAAAGCTCACGAACGAAGTTGTAAGCCTCCTCCAGCTTGCGGACCGTCTTCTGCAGGTCAATGATGTAGATGCCGTTGCGCTCCGTGAAGATGTACGGAGCCATTTTCGGGTTCCAGCGTCTGGTCTGATGACCGAAGTGCACGCCGGCTTCGAGAAGTTGTTTCATAGATACAACGCCCATTTTGGATATCCTCCTGTGAATAAAAAAATTTGGTTTGTGACCTCCGGACTGCACAAGGCGTCGCCGCGACCGGTGCGGGGATCCCGCTGCCGAAACCGTGCGGCTGTGCAAATCCGTGCGAAGTGCCTTACTATTATAGCACATTTTCCCCTTTTTGACAAGAAATCCGCCGGCGATTCCCAAAAGAATTTCCAGCGGATTTTTTATCGTTTTTTGTATAAATTCACAACAGTCTCACGAACCGGCCTTTTCGTCCTTTTTTCCGCGCAGCATCGAGATGAGCTGACGGAGCTTCGGCGGATTGCCGCGGTAGAGCACCAGCAGCTTATAGACTGCGGCAGCCAGCCAGATCATCAGCAGCACCGCCGCCGCCATTGACAGCAGTGCAAGGCAGATCTCAGGTGCCGAGAGCTTGCCGAAGATCAGGTCTGCGGGGAGCACCAGCAGCGCCGTGAACGGGAAGAAGCGCAGCCATTTCGCCTCGGAGATCAGACCGAGCTCGCCGCTGACCTCATTGACCTCAAAGCGCAGGCACAGCAGCATACTCATGAGAAGCATCATCGTGAAGATGGCGAGCGTCTTGTTCAGATCCTCCTGCTTGGAAGCCATGGCACCGGAGAGCGTCGCGACCGAGAGATACAGCAGGAAGCCGAGCGCCACGACGATCAGCGTAATGAAAATGCCGGAGACCGAGATCGGCGGGAAGCTGCCGCCCATGCTCTCCATGAGCTGCGTGATCTTTTCCGCAGAGCCTGCATCGGCAAAGGCTGCACTGTCCGCAAGGCCTGCCATATCGGAGAACGAGAACACCGCAGCGATCAGCGCACCGATGATGCCGCCCGCCGCCGCGAGCATCCAGATCAGCGTCTGGATCACGGCGGAGCAGGCCGTCGCGAGCAGCTTGCCCGTCATCAGTGCGACCGGGTGTACGGCCGTCAGGATCGTCTCCATGAGCTTCGAGGTCTTTTCCAGCATAACGCTGTTCGCCATGCTCTGGCCGTACAGAATGACCATCATATAGACCGTCATGACGACCATGAACGGCACAATGAGCATGATGATCTGCGTCAGGATATCGTTCTTTTCGTCCTCTTTTTCGTCTGCATCCGCAGAGATGCCCGCCGTTTCCGTGACGACATGCATCGAGAGCAGCTCCGTTTCCTCCGGCGTCAGGTCAGCCTTCTGCATCAGCAGCGCGGAAAAATTCTCCGCCGCGAACGAGCCGAAGCTGCTCGCCTTGCTGCGGGAGACCTCCGTCCCCTCCGGCAGATAGACCGTCAGCTTGTAGATGTCCTCCGGCTTTGTCACGCGCAGGACGACCGCATGGCTGTCCTTTTCGGCAGCCGCAGAGGCCTCCTCCATGCTCCCGCAGGCAATATAGTTCACATCGGGATATTTCCCGGCTTCTTTCAGGGCACTGTAATCCGCAGTCCCCGCCGTTTCATCGGCCACATAGACCGTCCTGACGGCAGTCTCATTCTTTTTTCCCTCGTCCCTGCCGGCGGCCTTTCCGACGATGAGCACGGTCAGCGGGATGCCGATGAGCAGCAGCGCCGCCATCAGCAGCGTCGAGATTAGCCAGCCCTTGGCGGTCAGCATCTGCTTTAAGCTGTAGGAAAAGACCTTGCCGGTGCCGGCAAACGGATTCGCGTGCATTGTGTTGTTATTCTTTTCCATGCTGCGCCTCCTTTCCGGCAGCCGCCTTTGCCGCCGCGCGCTCCTCCTTCAGCATCCGCACGATCTGCTTCGGCTTCGGTACGCTGCCGCGGTAAAGCAGCATCATCTTATAGACTCTGCCGGCCGTCCGCACAAGCAGCACAGCCGTCGCTGCCTGAATGACCAGCGCGAGCAGCAGCACCGGCAGGCCGATCTTGCCGCAGAGATAATTCGGGAATGCCGTAAAGACAGAGGTCACCGGGAACAGCGAGCAGAACAGATTGACCGCATCGTTCTCGAACATCGGGGCAAATGCGCCGCCGAGATATCCGGCCATCAGGAAGAACATGGTCAGGAAGCTCGCGGACTGGAGATCCTCCGTTTTGGAGCAGCAGGAGCCGGAAATGCCGCTCAGTCCCGCATACATCGCAAACGCGATCACGATGCAGAGGATCAGCAGCAGCAGCGTCCCGCCGGAAATGCGGATCGAGGAAATATTGAACTGCAGGAAGCGTTCCAGCGTCGGCACGAGGAAGGAAAAGCCGCCCATTTTCCCCGCGATCAGATAGGAGATGAAAAAGCCGAGGCCGACGATGCCGAAGCCCGCAAAGATAAACAAGGCAACGGCAAGCAGCTTGCCCGCCAGCAGTGCCGTCGGGGAGACGCTGACCAGCAGCGATTCGACCAGCTTGGAGACCTTCTCCTCCATGCAGGTCTGGTTGACATGCGCGATCGACATGGCGCAGATGATCACAAGCAGATAGCAGTATCCCATGTTCAGGAACACATGCGTATCCGTGCTGGATTCCTCCGTGCCGCTTTTGAACTCGCTGAGCTTCGCGACCTGTGAGACCGCGCTGCTCTGCACCGTCACGGCCTGCTCCTCGGTGATCGCCAGCGAATCGAGCAAAGACTGATGCAGTGCGCCCTCCAGCACATGATTCAGCGTTTCGGCGTCGGCACTTGTGACCTCGCCGTTTTCGCCGTAGACCGTCCGGAGCGTGAACTGATCCTTCGCGCCCTTCGAGGCTTTCTTCTGATCGGCCGCGCTGCGGAACAGCTCGACCGCATCCTCGCGGACAGCCAGCACCGCGGCGGCGGCATTCTTTTCTTTGAGCACCCGCTCGGAGAGTGCGTCGTCATCCTCATCCGTCTCAACGACCGTCAGTGCGGCATAGCGTGCATCCGCCTGTACCGCCGCGGCATTCAGCGGGAATCCGCTTTCATTGCGCAGATAAAGCGTATGGATCTGGGTCTCCGTGACCTCCTGCTCATGCCCGGAAAACAGCAGGATCGCAGGCATGGAACATACTGCCAGCAGGAACAGGATCACCAGGAAAATGATGATCGAGGGCGTCTTGTAATGCTGCTGCACGGTGTAGCGGAAGACCGTCCCGATCCCGCGCAGTTCAGGATTCTTCATGTACGTCCCCTACCTTTTCCACAAAGATCTCATGCAGGCTCGGCTCGCGCAGCTCAAACGCGATCAGCGTGATGCCCTGCTCAACCAGCGTTTTCAGCAGCGCATTTGCCTGCGCCTCGCCGGTCACGCGGCACTGATACGAAAAGCCGACGCTCGAGAGGATCGTCACACCCGCGGCCTCGATCAGGTCTTTCAGCTCCTGCTCGGCCTTGACGAACAGATTGATGCGGCCGTAGCTCTTTTTGATCTCCGCAAGATTGCCCTGCAGAACGGTCTTGCTGCGGCTGAGGATCGTCAGGTCGGTGCAGAATTCCTCGATCGTCGCCATCTGGTGACTGGACATGATGAGGTACTTGCCCTTGTCGATCTCCTCATGGATGATGCTCTTGAACAGGTCGGTATTGACCGGGTCAAGGCCGGAGAGCGGCTCGTCGAGGATCAGCAGCTCCGGGTCGCTGAGCAGTGCCATCATCAGCTGGATCTTCTGCTGGTTGCCCTTGGAAAGCTGATCGGCCTTCTTCGGCTTGACCGGCTTCTTGCCCTCCTGCTTCGGATAGAGATACTCCTCCGCTTCCAGCCGCTTCGCCCAGTATGCGATGCGCTTTTTCGCCTCGTCCTTCGGGACGCCGCGCAGCGCCGCGAAATACATCAGCTGATCCATCAGCGTGTTCTTCGGGTAAAGGCCGCGCTCCTCCGCCAGATAGCCGACATTGCAGGTGCGGAGCGTCAGCGGGCCGCCGTTCCATTCGACGGTGCCGCCGTCCTTTGCCAGCATGTTGAGGATCATGCGGATCGAGGTCGTCTTGCCCGCGCCGTTCGTGCCGAGCAGCGCATAAACGCCCGGCTGCTCCATTTTGAAGCTGAGGTGATCGACGACGACCTTGTCGCCGTACTTTTTATACAGCTCTGTCACTGAAAAGCCCATAGTTTTCCGTTCCTTTCCGCGTGCAGAATCGCATCCGCACAGATAGTAGCTATATTCTATCATAAAGCGCAGGAAAAGAAAAGACCCGCCGTGCCGATTTATGCAGTTCAGCAAGGAAATCACAGGCGCTATACAAGTTTTTAGGGATAATCCCCGATTTCCGCAGGAAGAACGCGGAAATTTGTGCAAAAGCTTCAATTTTCCGCAAAATGCTTGACTGCCGCGCTGTTTTATGGGATAATAGCAAAAGTATCTCTCATTTCAACAATCCGGAGGATTTCTGAACATGACGTTGCTTTCCGCATTTCTACTGTCCGGCGGCGCAGAGCGGCTGGCCGAAAAAATGACATCCCTGCTCGGCGGACTGCCGCCGATCCTGATCCCGTTCATCATCTCCATGATCCCGATTTTAGAGCTCCGCGGCGGCCTGATCGCGGCTTCCATTCTGGGGATCCCGATGTGGGAGGCGATCGGCGTCTGCGTGCTCGGCAACATCCTGCCGATCCCGTTCATTCTGCTGTTTATCGAAAAGATCCTCAACTGGATGGAGGGCTGCAAGATCGGCTGGATGCGCAAGCTGGCACTCTGGCTGAAGGCGCGCGGCACCGGCAAAAAGGCGGACAAGATCCGCAAGGTCGAGTTTCTCGGGCTGCTGCTGTTTGTCGGCATCCCGCTGCCCGGCACCGGCGCATGGACAGGCTCTTTGATCGCTTCGCTGCTGCATGTCTCCCGCAAGAAATCCGTTCCGGCGATTTTCCTCGGCCTGATCCTTGCGACGGTCATCATGTGCATCGTCTCCTACGGCGGCCTGCAGTGGCTTGCCAATCTCTTTTAATTGTATCATTCCGGCTGCATGACGCTTCTGTCTGCAGCCGGTTCTTTCATGTTCCTGCCGTGCCGTGATTTTGCATAAATCGGATATCCGGCAGAACGGCATGAATGTAAAAACTTCTGAAAATTATGAAAGTTTCCGGCGAAAAAGAGGATTTCGCACACTTTTTCCTGTATATATAAACAGAAGCTGAAAAAACGCCCGTCTGACCGGAAGGAGTGATCCGATGACGGTCCGTGAACAAACCGAAGCCTTTGAAGAAGCAATGTTATGTCAAAATGCCTGCCATGCCGCAGAAGCCGTCCGCGATGTGCCGGAAACGCTCTGTCCGCTGCGCACCGAATTTCAGCGTGACCGCGACCGTATCCTGCACTCTGCATCGTTCCGGCGTCTGAAGCGCAAGACGCAGGTCTTTTTGTCCCCGATCGGCGATCACTACCGCACGCGCCTGACGCATACGCTGGAGGTCGCGCAGATCGCGAGAACCATGGCAAGGGCCCTGCGCATGAACGAGGACCTCACCGAGGCAATCGCGCTGGGGCATGACCTCGGGCATTCGCCGTTCGGCCATGCGGGAGAAGCCGCACTGAACGACATCACGCCCGGCGGCTACCGCCACTACGAGCAGAGCGTCCGCGTGGTCGAATGCGTGGAAAAGGGCGGCAAAGGGCTGAATCTCACGAAACAGGTGCGCGACGGCATCCTCTGCCATACCAATATGATCTCGCAGACCCGTGAGGGCAATCTCGTCCGGCTGGCCGACCGCATTGCGTATATCAATCACGATATCGACGACGCGATCCGCGGCGGCATCCTGAAGGAAAGCGACCTGCCTGCGGACTGCACCGAGATCCTCGGGCATTCCAAATCCGCAAGGATCACGACGATGATCACATCCGTGATCGAGCACGGCGGCGACGTCATGGACATGATGCCGGACATCCGGCAGGCGCATGATGCGCTGCACCGGTTCCTCTATCAGAATGTGTATTCCGGCTCCGCGGCCAAGACCGAGGATCACAAGGCGCAGGAGCTGATCCGCCGCCTGTATGCATACTACGAGACGCATCCGGATCGGATGCCGGACGTTTACCGCATGATCGCAGAGCGGGATTCCGTCCCGCGCGCGGTCTGCGATTACATCGCGGGCATGAGCGACGACTACGCGATCAACGATTACGAAAAGCTCTTTATCCCGCGCTCGTGGGATGTGAAATAACAGCGTTTTTTCGCACGGCTGTGCGTATCCTATCAAGGCGCACCGCGATTTCATCTGTTTTTCGGAAAGCTGTCATGCAGCCCTTGCCGAAACAGCGTAATATCAGAATCAATACCGACAGGGGGTGCACAGATGCTGCCGCAGGAATTTTTGTATCAGCTGAAACAGGCGAATCCGATCGACGCGGTCATGGGCAGCTATGTGCGGCTCGTCCGGGCGGGCTCTCTGCTGAAATGCCAGTGCCCGTTCCACTCCGAAAAAACACCGTCCTGCGTGGTATATACGCAGAATAACAGCTTTTACTGCTTCGGCTGTCATGCCGGCGGCGACGTCATCACCTTCATCATGAAGATCGAAGGACTCCAGTATATGGACGCCGTGCGGATGCTTGCGGAACGTGCCGGGATGCAGGTTCCGGAGCAGGAACGCGACAACGGCGAAGCCAATATGCGGATGCGGCTGCTGGAATTAAACCGCGCCGCTGCGAAATACTATTATGAAAACCTGACCGGCAATGACAAGCGCGGTCTGCTTTATCTGAAAGAACGTGCCCTGAAACCGGAGATCATCCGGAAATACGGGCTCGGCTATGCCGGCGAAAGCTGGAACGGTCTGCTGGACGCGATGAAGCGCCTCGGCTATACCGATCAGGATCTGCTCACCTCAAACCTCTGCAGCCGCTCCAATAAGACCGGCAATCTCTACGACCGGTTCCGAAACCGCGTGATCTTCCCGATCTTCGATCTGCGCGGCAGCGTCATCGCGTTCGGCGGCCGCACGATCGAAAAGGGCGGCGAGCCGAAATATCTGAACTCATCCGATACACCGGTGTTCAAAAAAGGCAGAAACCTCTTTTCCATGAACTTCGCGAAGAAATCGCAGTCCAAGCGGCTGATCCTCGCGGAGGGCTATATGGACGTCATCGCGATCCATCAGGCGGGCTTTGAAAATGTCGTGGCCTCGCTCGGCACCGCGCTGACCGCCGACCAGTGCAGACTGATGCGACAGTATGCCGAAGAAGTCGTGATCTCCTACGACAGCGACGCCGCGGGTCAGAACGCGACCGTCAAGGCGGTCAATCTGCTGCGCGCCGTCGGACTGCGGCCGAGGATCCTGCATATTCCGGATGCCAAAGACCCCGACGAATATCTCAAGAAATTCGGGTCAGCCTATTTCCGGAAGCTGCTCGAGGAAGCAGACGACGCCGTCACCTATGAGCTGCAGCGATGCCGGGACGGCACCGATACCGCGACCGAGGACGGCGCGATCACCGCGCTGCATAAGGCGGTCGGCATTCTCGCAGGCATTGAAAATGAGCTGGACCGCAATGTGTATCTCTCAAAGCTTGCGAAGGAATACGAGATCTCCCCGGAGATCCTGAAAGCGCAGGTCGGGCAGGAGATCAAAAAGCGCAGAAAGGGCGAGGAAAAACAGAAGTGGCATGCGCTGACGACCGCGCCGCTGCTCGCAGACCCGCTTAATCCCGATGCGGCCGGAAAGCTGAAGGAGGCCAAGGCCGAGGAGATGATCCTCTGTTACCTGTTCCGGCAGCCCGATGCGCTGGAGGACGTCCTGCGGCAGATCCGGCCGGAGGAGTTCGTCACCGACCTGAACCGCAGGATCTTTCTGCATCTGCGGGACAGGCTCCTGCAGGGTTATCCCTACGATCTTTCCCTCTTTTCCGACAGCTTTACGCCGGAGGAAATGGGCAGGATCACCGGCATTGAGGCCATGCACGCCGAGCTGGATATCAGCACGAAGGCCGTCACGGACTGCATCCGCATCCTGAAGGACAAAAAGCTGAATCCTGCACAGGCCGCGGAATCGAGCGATGATGAATTTCGGGCAAACATCCGGAATCTTGCAAAACAAAAACGATCATAAGCTGTTCTGCTGCGACCGGCAGCAGATGACAGAATGTATATGCCTTAGACTGCGCGGAGGCCCGCGCAAAGGAGGAACCGAAAATGGCAGATGAAGAAAAGCGTCTCGATCAGATTCTCGAAAAGGCAAAGGCGAGCGGAAAGATCACCGTGGCCGAGGTGCAGGAGGCTTCCGAAAGCCTTTCTCTGGAGCCGGAGCACATCATGGAAAAGTGCTCTGCCATGCAGATCGAGCTGGTCGATGACGACATTTCACTGGAGGACGCTTCCGATCCCGCCGTTTCGCTTGCAAACGACGAGATCTCGAACGACGACTCCGTCAAAATCTATCTCAAAGAGATCGGCAGGGTCGCGCTGCTGACCACGGACGAGGAAACCGAGCTTGCACGGAGGCTCGCGGACAATCCGCAGGATGAACCCGCACGGCAGCGGCTTGCGGAAGCCAATCTGCGTCTGGTCGTCAGCATCGCGAAGAAATATGTGGGACGCGGAATGCAGTTTCTGGACCTCATTCAGGAAGGGAATATGGGGCTGCTGAAGGCGGTCGATAAATTTGATTATACCAAGGGCTTCAAATTTTCGACCTATGCGACATGGTGGATCCGGCAGGCGATCACCAGAGCGCTCGCAGATCAGGCCAGAACGATCCGCATCCCGGTGCATATGGTGGAGAGCATCACGAAGGTGAAGAAGGTCTCCAGCCAGATCCTGCACGAGACCGGCCAGGAGGCCAGTCCCGAGGAGATCGCCAAAAAGCTCGAAATGCCGCTGGAAAAGGTGCTTGAGATCATGCGCATCGCGCAGGATCCCGTTTCGCTGGAAACGCCGGTCGGCGAGGAGGAGGACAGCCACCTCGGCGATTTTATCCCGGACGATCAGGCGCCCTCTCCGGACGAAGCCGCTTCCAATGCCATGCTGAAAGAGCAGCTCAATGAGGTGCTCTCCACGCTGACCGAGCGCGAAGCAAAGGTCATGCGGATGCGCTACGGGCTGGAAAACGGCAGGCAGCAGACGCTTGAGGATGTCGGAAAGGCACTGGGCGTCACGCGTGAGCGTATCCGGCAGATCGAAGCGAAGGCACTCCGCAAGTTAAAGCATTACAGCCGGAGCAAGAAGCTTCAGGGATATATCGACTGATGCGGAGTCACGGCAGCATCAGAAAGAAGAAGGGTAAATAAAGGGAGGAAACAATCCTATGGCAGCAGATAAT
This sequence comes from Oscillospiraceae bacterium, assembly GCA_017545185.1. Classification (GTDB taxonomy): domain Bacteria; phylum Bacillota; class Clostridia; order Oscillospirales; family Ruminococcaceae; genus Firm-04. Next base: position 32,460 of record JAFWQJ010000060.1, read on the forward strand.
CAGAAGGTTGAGCAGCTTCTGGAGCGCATCAAGCTCAGCGGAAAGCTCCCGCAGAACGAACTGGATACCGCATTTTCCGAAATGGAATTCAATGATGAGGAGATCAGCCAGTTCTACGAGCAGTGCAACATGCTGAATCTGGAGCTCGCAGATGAGGAATTGCTCGATGACGATATTGAGACCCGTCTTGCGGAGGAGGATGCCATGTCCCTTGAGGGCGGCGCTTCCCCGGACGACCCGGTCAAGATCTATCTGAAGGAGATCGGCAGAGTGCCGCTCCTGACACCCGAGGAGGAGACAGAGCTCGCAAGACGGCTTGCGGATAACCCGAACGATCAGGCGGCAAAGAACCGTCTGTCCGAGGCGAATCTCAGACTGGTCGTCAGCATCGCGAAGAAGTACGTCGGACGCGGGATGCAGTTCCTTGACCTGATCCAGGAAGGCAACATGGGTCTGCTGAAGGCGGTCGATAAGTTTGACTATACGAAGGGCTTTAAGTTCTCGACCTACGCAACCTGGTGGATCCGGCAGTCCATTACGCGCGCGATCGCAGATCAGGCCAGAACGATCCGCATCCCGGTGCACATGGTCGAAACGATCACCCGCGTGAAGAAGGCTTCCAGCCAGCTGCTGCATCTGAACGGCAGAGACCCCTCCGAGGAGGAGATCGCGGATTATCTCGATATGCCGATCGACAAGGTGCGCGAGGTCATGCGCATCGCACAGGAGCCCGTCTCCCTCGAAACGCCGATCGGTGAGGAGGAGGACAGCCATCTCGGCGACTTCATCCCAGATAACCATGCGCAGTCCCCGAACGATGCGGCCAATAACACCATGCTCAAGGAACAGCTCAATGAGGTGCTTTCCACGCTGACGCCCCGTGAAGCGGACGTCCTGCGGATGCGCTACGGGCTGGACAACGAGCCCCCGAAAACGCTGGAGGATGTCGGCAAGGCATTCAATGTCACGCGAGAGCGCATCCGGCAGATCGAAGCCAAGGCGCTCCGCAAGCTGCGGCACCCCAGCAGAAGCAAAAAGGTTCGGGATTACCTCGAACATTAACGAAAGGAATACTTATGAAACTGATTTTCCGGATCCTAACCGGTGCAGCGGTTTCCGCGTGCCTGCTCTGTTTTGCGGGCTGCGGCAATAACGGCGGCACGGCCAGTCCCGCACCGGCGGCAGAGAACCAGTCCGCTGCCGAATCTGCGGCTGAAAGTGCCGTACCCGTCAAGGTTGACCCCTCCGGCACGGAACTCAAGCTGAGTGAGATGACGCCCTCCGCCGTCAGAACAGGCGATGTGCTCACCGGCAGCGTCAACGTCACGGACGGCAAGATCACTTCCGCTGTCTGCGGCTGCGAGATCGCCGGACAGAGCTATGCCGCCGATACCGAAATGCAGTATTATTCCGTCTATGACAGCGAATCGAACTGCTGCCTGTACGGCACGAATATTGAGAGCGAGCAGGCGGCTTTGCAGCAGCTTGCCGATCAGTGGAAGGACTATCTGAGCAAGAGTGCCGAGGGCACCGCAACGGATGCGGATATCCCGAAGTCGCCGGTACAGATCACCGGCATTGCAGTTCCGATCAGCGATGCGCTCCGCAGTACATTCAGCGAATGGTACGGCGAAGGCTTTGACTCGGACTGCGTGACCGATCACGTTTTCCTGGCCTATCAGAAGTAACTTGATACAGACAGCCCGAAGCAGGTTTCTCATGACCGGCTTCGGGCTGTTTTAATTTTTGTGATTCGCTTCATTAATGCGCCTGCGCTGTCAAAGGGCTGCGATTCAAAGGGCTCCCGCCCTTTTGAAACCTGCGCGCTTCACTCGTCGCGACCGGCGTCGCTCCTATGTTCAGCGGGCGGCTGCGAATCTCTTTGAGATTCGCTTGGAATAAAGTATCCGCTGCGCGGATGCTATTTAGAATGGGGGAAGCAGCCCCGTTCCGGGGGTACTTCCCCCAAGCACCTATCTTCCCGTGTGAGAACGCAGAGGAGTTTCGCGCTCTGCGGAGTGCGACGAGGGCTCTGCCCTCGACCTGCAAGCCTTTGAAAAGGCTTGAGCGAAACTTTTGATATGGTTGCAGACCGTTCGCCTACCGCACGACCAGCAGTAAAAAAGGACGCCGATTTCGGCATCAGCGCCCTTTTCTCATACACATAATGGGGTCTGGGGACTAGTCCCCAGCGGGGGCTTGGGGGCAGCGCCCTCATTCTAAATCATCGCGGAGCGATACAACAATGGCTGGAGCTGCGTGCCCTGCAGGGCGGCGGCGACGGTCTCCGGTACAAGCGAAAAATCCGCGACCAGCGAGGTCGGCTTCCGCTCCGGGTCATCCTGTCCGAACGGCACAAAATAATAATGCCGCCGGTTCAGCAGATCACCGAGATTCCGCGCCGCCGCCGCAAGCCCGTCATTCGTCGCAATGCAGAGGATCACCGGCTTGCCGCCCCGCAGATGCGACTTCACCGCCATCGGCACCGTGCCGTCCGTGATGCCCGCGGACAGCTTCGCCAGCAGATTTCCCGTGCACGGGCAGACTACCATGGCATCCGTCAGGTTTTTGGGGCCGATCGGCTCCGCCTCTGTGATCGAGCGGATGAGCCGTCCGCCGCTTAATTCCCGCAGCGGCGCGAGGAAATCCTCCGGCACACCGAACCGTGTCGGGATCGACGCAAAATGCTCCGACACGACCGGCAGCACCGCCGCGCCCGCACAGGCACACGCCTCCGCCGCCGCGACCGCCCGCGCCGCATTGCAGAATGAGCCGCACAGCGCAAACCCGAGCCGCACCCCGGAGAGATCAGGCATCTGCATCACCGCCCTCCGCGTCCAGCAGCTCCTGCACGGTCTGCGCGACGATCTCACCGGCCGAAACCGGAGCCGTCTTGCCCGGCAGCGAGAGTGCCCAGATCACCTGCAGGCCGATCCCGGAAGCGGCTTCAAAGTCAACGCCCGATGACGTTAAAACCACAACAGCAGCTCCATCCCGGAAAGCGGTTTGCGTTATTCTCCGATTGCCGGAAACAGGTTTTCCGCATCTTCGTAATTCTCTTCCTCAGCAGGCTCGTCTGTTTCCAGAATTGTCAGTTCCGACCACAGATCAGGAAGCCCTCTTTCTTCCGTGAAAGTGGTTAGATTCGTCGTTTTCTTGCATCCGTCTTTTTGATAAACAATGCAATTACATTCATTGCATATCCGGATGATCTCCTGTGTCTGGTTCACGATTGCCAGTTGCAGATAATCAGCATAGCAGCCCGGACATAATATCATTTCACGATTTCCTCCTTCCGGATAGATGATACACCGGCCGGTTTCACGGCGAGTGCTTCATACAGCGTCAGAGCCGGTTCGTTTCCAGCATTTCAGCCGCCCCGACCGACCCGCTTCGGCCAGGATCCCCATGCTCCCGAGCAGATTCAGATACAGCCGCACAGGGAGCACCGGCGTATGCACCGCCTTTGCCAGTGCGGAAGCGGTCAGGGGCTCCGGAAGCGATTCCGGCAAGAAAAGTGCAAAGTCTGCCGGGGTATCCAGCATCACGATGCGCCGCAGTTCAAGCGGGATGCGGTCAAGCTTTTTCCGGCGCTCCTTCCCGCACTGTACGAAATACTCGGCGAGTTCGAGCTCACACAGGCAAATGCGGAACCGCGGGTCTGTCACATACTGCCGCAGCGTATAGATCTCCCGCATCGCGGAATACACATTTTCATGCTTCGGGGAACGCCGCTTCGAGAGCAGCTCCCCTGCTTCATCGACGCGGTACAGCGTTTTCTCCGCAATGACCGGGTGCACGACCGTCACCGGGCAGACCGGCAGGAATGCGTCCAGCTTCGGCTTTAAGCGGTGCAGCCCGCGCGTCTGGATCTCGATGACGCCGTCCTCCGTGACCGCGTCCGCGACGTACCCGCCGACCGGCCGCTCATGCGTTTCGGGATCCGGCGCAAAATAATATTTCAGCGCGAGATGCAGCGTCTTTTCGCCGAGCGTGCCGATCCCCCGGCCGCCGGCATCCCTCTGCGCCGCTGCAAGCGCGGCTGCAAAATCGCCCATATGCTCACCTCACAAAAAAGCACAGTGCCGCAGGGACACTGTGCTTTTGATGCTTTCGGGAATCCGAAGCCGGATCACTCCTTGACACCGCCGGCAGCGACGCCGCCGATGATGAACTTGGACAGGATGATGTAGATCACGACAACAGGGACGATTGACAGGAAGATCGCGGCGTAGTTTGCGCCGGAATCCGGGCTGCGGTCGATCGAGATGACCTTCTGCACCATCATCGGCATCGTCAGCTGTTCCTTTTTGCCGGAAACGAGGACGATCGACTGGGTGTAGTAATCATTCCACTTCTGGATGAATGCGAAGATCGCCTGCACGGCAAACGCCGGCTTCATCATCGGAATGGAAATGGTCAGGAAGGTACGGAACTCATTGGAGCCGTCGATTCGGGCAGCCTCAATGATATCGAGCGGGAACGAGGACAGCATATACTGACGCATGAAGAACACGATTGCAGGTGCTGCGATCGAAGGAACGATCAGCGGAATATAGCTGTCGAGCAGATTCATCTGAATCAGCAGGTTCATGAAACCAACGGCAGTGACCTGCGTCGGAACCATCATGACTGCGAGGATGAACACAAATGCCGGGCCCTTAAGCTTGAAATCGTAAACAACGAGGCCGTAAGCGGTCAGGCCGGAGAAGAACACGGTCAGCGCGCTGCATCCGCCTGCAATGATCAGCGAGTTCAGCATACCGCGGAGCGGGTTGAAGAACTTGCTGTACAGGGTATTCGTGCGCAGGGTCTTGATGTTCTTGAACAGATGTGTACCCGGAATCAGAGAAACCTTCGAGATAATATCGGCATGTGCCTTCGTTGCATTGACAACGAGGATCCAGAGCGGGACCAGGCAGATCAGCGTCAGCAGGATCAGCGCGAAGTAGATTGCCGCAGACTTGATCAGCACCTGCGTCTGATAGCCGCCCTTGCCGTCATCATACGTAATACGCTTGCTCATATCGAGAACCCGCCTCCTTTCGCTCTGCGCTTGGCTTCCTTGATCTGCTGTCTGCGCTTCTTTGCCTTCTCCATTGCGTCCTTATCACGCTGCACCCAGAAGACGAGTGCGCCGAGGATCGACGTAATGACGAACAGAATCACAGAAGCAGCAGCGGAATAGCCGAAGGAAGGCTTCGCAAAATTCTTGTGGAACATCTGATAAACAAACACAGCAACCGTTGCGATATTCTCGTTGATGACGTTGCCCGTATGGAGCATGAACGGGATATCGAACATCTGCAGACCGCCGATCATAGAGGTCAGCAGCGTGTAGACCATGATCGTTTTCAGAAGCGGGAAGGTGATCTTCCAGAAGGTCTGACGGGAGTTTGCGCCGTCGATCTCAGCCGCCTCAAAGAGCGACTCGTTGATGCCCTGGATACCGGACATCAGCATGATCATGGTATTGCCGAACCACATCCAGACCTGAATAAACATGACAAGGACGCGGGCACTCCACACACCGGTAATGATCTTCAGCGGTTCGACGCCGAGCTCCGGGTTGTTGCATCCGCGCAGCATGTTGATCACACTGTAGGAAGAATCGCCGAACAGGGAGAGGTACAGACCGGCAACAGAGGCAGCGGTGATGATATTCGGCATATACATCACGACCTTGAAAAAGCCCTTGCCGGGCATCTTGACGCGCAGGTCGGTGAACCACACTGCGAGCAGCAGCGAGAGTGCGATCTGCGGAATGAAGTTGCCGACCCAGATGATGACGGTATTCTTCATGTAGCGCCAGAAGGTATCGTGGATACCCATGGCCTTGAAGTCATTTTCAGCCGGCGTCGCGAGAATCGTCTTAAAGTTGTCCAGACCGACAAAAGCGAGGTTCGTTCTGCCGCCGTTGGCATGGAATGCCAGGATGAAGGTCTGAAGCAGCGGATAAAGGCTGAAAATAAAGTACACGACAAAGAACGGCAGGATGAAGATGTAGCCGTACTTTGCGTAGCTGACGGATTTGATCCGCTTTTGTGCAGCTGTAGCCATTCAGCACACCCTTTCAAGAAGAAATTAGTGAAAATTACGAATCAAGATAAAATATTCGCCTATTGGGCACGGAGGCCCAATAGGCAAATATTCGGTTATGCTATTTTTCAGGCATTCTGTTTGTTTGCGAAATGTCTGAATGTCTGTCGGGAGTAAGAATTACTCGACGGTCAGACCCTCGATCGTAGCAGCGTTCTTCTTGAACTCAGTGATCATGTCATCGTAGGAAGCAACTTCGCCCTTAACATACTTGGTAACAGCGTTGTTGAATGCGTCCTTGATCTGTGCATCGTATGCAGTGATCTTGCCGTCCATGTCGATCTTGGAAGCAGACTCGTACAGAACAGAGAACTGATCCTGGCCGCCGAGCAGAGCGTTCTTGTTGGAGCCGTCATCAACGATCTTCTTCATAACGGTCGGGTTGTTGACGAACTCGCCCTTGAACAGAGCGTACTCTTCCATGGTGTCCTCATCAACCGTGAAGTACTTGACGAAGTCACGAGCGATCTCGCCGTTGTCGCAGTTCGGGGACAGAGCCAGCCAAGAACCGCCCCATGCCCACTCAGACGGGCCAGCGGTGATTCTGTACTTGCCGTAGATATCAGCATTCTTCGGGGTCTCGCCGTCATCTTCCATGCCGCCCTCAGCGTTGCTCAGCATAGAGCCCTTACCGAGGCACCATGTGCAGAAGAAGTAACCCATGGTGGAGCCGTCCTGGCCGATCGGATACCAGCCCTTGTCATCCCACTGGGACTCCTTGGTCACATAGCCGTTATCCCAGTAATCCTTTGCGAGGTCTGCATACTCCTTGCAGTAGTCGTCGATGACCAGCTTGTCGTCCTTTGCCCATGCGTTCTTGCGGTTGTACTGCCAGACCTGCCACATACCGCCGAGGGTATCAGCCATTGCGCACTTGCCGCCGGACTTTTCCTTAACGGTCTTTGCGGTCTCGGTGAACTTATCCCAGCTGTCAACGAACGGCTGCATCTCTTCCGGAGTCTTAACGCCGAGGTACTCCTCTGCGAGGTCTGCTCTGTAGACGTATGCACCCGGAGTTGCCTGCCAGGAAGCTGCCTTCAGGACGCCGTTGTTATCGGTACCGATGGAAACGGTGTACGGATAGCAGCCGGAGAAGTCAGCATCGGTGAAGCCGAGCTTGCTCAGCGGAGCGGTGTAGTCATCGTTGTTGATGTACTCAAGGATCCAGTCTGCCTCGAGAACGAACAGGTCAGCATCCTCGCCGCCTGCGAAGTAGGTAGCATACTGCTCGCGAGCTTCCTGGCCCTTGGAGCCGACGTTGACATACTCGACCTTGCCGGCGTACTCAGGCTTATTCTTGGTGAAGTTCTCGATCATCTTCTCGACGTCGTCGCCGGTCCAGCAGAGAACGGAGAGCTTGTCGCCGGTCTCAGGAACGTCGATCGCAACAGTGTCAGTGCTGCTGTTGTCTTCGCCGTTGTCATCAGTCGGGGTGGAATCCTCAACGGTGGAATCCTCAACGGTGGAATCCTCAACGGTGGAATCCTCGGTGGTGCTGTCGGTGTTAGCCGGGGTGTCGGTACCGCAAGCATAGAATGCGGTAGATGCGATTGCCAGAGTTGCAATCAGAGCAAGAGACTTCTTCAGTGCGTTCATTTGGAATTTCCTCCTTCAAATTGCTGCGAAATTTTGCTGCGTTCGCAGCTGTGAAAATGTGGACCCGATCGTTCGGGTGGAATTTTCGCTGCGTTGAGCGCAGCCGGAAGCGCGGCCTGCATCCTTCCTACAGGTTTGCTTCCCTTGCAAACAAGGTCTGCCGGAGCGGGGTTCTTCCGGTGTCAGGCTTCCGTCGGAGCCCGTATCCCGCGTCCCTCGTTTTCATACTTGTAATATACACGAAAAAGGCCGAAAAGTCAATGCATTACATCACTTTGTCATCTGATTTGGTTGTTTTGTGCATTCTACTCAACCCAAATCTTGCTGTCTTGTGCACAATTTGCGATTTGATACCTGTATTTCACGATTTTTTGCGATTTTGTTACATTTCGGTTACAGTTTTCGCCCGATAATTTACAAAACGGCGTTCAAAAACCGATGCCATTTCACGAATCCGTGCAAAAATGGCCCCGATTTCCGTCATTTTCACCATGCTTTCACATTTTTTGCGGCTTTATCACAGAAATTGCGAAATACCCCTTGCATTTTATTACGTTTTCCGTTATAGTAATAATAACCAATACAATTCCGGAGGTATTTCTATGGCACATTATCCTTTTACCGACCGTCCCGGGCTGCTCGTACTGACCTGCACGCATGTTCTGGAGGGTGCGGATATCACAACGGTCTGTCACCATTTCAATGACAACACATGGGAATTTGTCTGTGACGGTCAGCACACCGAGGAAGAAGCGATCGTCATGAGCATCGGTGAGCTCTGCGAGAGCGACCCCTCGCTGCATCTCGTCTGCGACCTGCCGGTCGGCGCCGCCGCGACCAGAAAGAGCCGTGCGCACGCATGGCAGTTCGGCAGAATCGGCGGCGAGGACTACTACCCCGCCGCCGACACCAGAATGCCGTAAAGCTGACAGCGGATCGTACAGGTATCGCCTTCACGATCCGCTATTCACTATATAAAGGTGTTCCCTGAGCGTGTGCTCGAAATATTCCGGGCTGAGCCCCTCAGCGAACAGCAGCTCATGAATATCCTGATAACCGCCGAGCTGCTCCCGCAGCGAGAGGATCGCATCGGCCAGCTCCCCTGTCATGCCGGGCAGCTGCAGCAGATCGTCCCGTTCCGCCGCATTCAGATCCAGCATTATCTGTCCTTGTTCCTGCTCCTGCGCTTCTGCGGGAGCAGGTTCTGTTTTCTGCGGCTCTGCATCCTGCGGCACTTCGGGCGCCGGATCAGGCTGCTCATCCGGAATATAAAACCGCTCCATAATGCGCGCCGCCAGTGTTTCCCCGATGCCGGGGATCTCCAGCAGCTGCGACCGCCTTGTGAATCCGCCGGCGGAATCCCGGTAAGCGATGATCTCCGCCGCTAAAAATGCACCGACGCCGGACACTTCCTGCAATGCTGCCTCGTCCGCAGTATTGAGGTTGTAGTCCGGCGTTGTGCGTTGTAATACTTCATCTTTGCTTTGATCGCTTCGGGATGCGGTGACAGAAGGCGCAGCAACAGGCTGTTTTTCGGTTGCAGCGGCTGACGGCACTGTGCCGATCTCGGCAACAGGCGGGGTTTTCGTCTGCACACTGACAACGACCGGCTGCGAAGGCTTCTGCATCAGCACTGTGACCAGCACCGTGACAAGCAGCGCCGCAAGTCCGGCAGCAATGAACCGTTCCTGTTTTTCGGGCATTGCGCCACATCCTTCCGTCCCGACCGGCGAAGCCGATCCCGTATGATCCTGAACGTCATCCCCGCCCGGCTTTGAAGCCAGATCGAGAATGAGCGCGTCCTTCCGGACAATGCGGAGCATATCGCGGTCCAGCAGCATAGCCGGGACCGTATTGATAACCAGCGGATAACTGCCGAGCACCTCCCGCAGCCTGCTGAGCTGCACGGTGCGGCTGCCTTCGCCCTCGCTCCGCGTCAGGTGAAAAAGGGAAACCGCTTGCCGTCCGGAAGCCGGATCCTTCCGCTTCTACTATATAATAGTATCGGCGTCCGGCCTGCTGCAAAACACCCGTAAATATCTTGCAGCAGGGTACTCCCAAAACACCAAGCAGATTTCCCGCAGGTCATCCGCCGTTTTTCCGAGGAGCGTTCAATCGCGCCAGCGGCGGCGGAAAGCCAGACAGGTGACATTCTCCGCTTTCTTGAATTGCTTGGAGAAGTAGCTTTGGTCATTAAACCCGCACAGGGACGAGATCTCCTCCACAGACTTGTCCGTGAAGCGGAGCAGGCGCTTTGCATAGTTGATGCGCAGCGCGATGATGTGCTGGAAGATCGTCTCCCCGTAGGCGCGTTTGAATTCCCGCGTCAGGTAGTATTTGCTGATATCGAACCGCCGTGCCAGATCATCCAGCCGGATATCACCGGTGAAGTTCGCGTCGATGTGCGCGAGCACGGTCTTGAGCTTGGCCTGCAGCGCTGTGTCGTTCTCCTCGGAAATGCTGTTGACAGTCAGCAGCATCGTCAGAAGATCGACGATCAGGCCGGAGGTCAGCACCTCGGTATCGGCATAGGTTTCGGCGTTCAGGCGCATGATCTCCTGCAGCAGTGAAACGAATTTCACTGTGGAGACCGGGTGGAACACAGGCTGAAGCTGCGCCGTGAACAACTTGTAGTATTCCTCTGAGGTACATCCGTTAAAGTGCACCCAGAGCAGCTCCCACGGATCCTGCGCATCGCTCTGATACGAATGCGCGGCGCGGCAGTCGATGAAGAAGCAGTCACCGCCCTCCAGCTGGAACTGTCTGCCTTCATAGTTCAGGCTGCCCTTGCCGTTCAGGACGACTGCAAACAGGAACGACTGCAGGTTCTGACGGCTCGTGTGATGATTATCGCCCGCTTTGAGATGTCCGCACTCCTGGAGATAGAAGAACGCGCGCCTTGCAACGGCACTTGGTGTCTTCATGATCCGGCTGTCGAGCGGATTCGGGGCTTGTGCAAAATTCTGCTGCGGCATAAGAAATCCTCCTCTGAAATAATAGATTTCACCGGAATCAGTGATTTAGTCACTTTCCTCAACTTTATTATACAACATTTTTGCTCTAAATGCAAGATGCCTCATTGTAGAATCTTGCCTGTTTCTTTTGTGCATTTTGTAGGTAAATTGCCATATTTTATACTCTTGGTAAAAAGATTTTGACGTATTACACAAAATTGAAATGCCGGTTCCGTTTTCCTCTGCGTTATTATCCCTGCAACATCGACCATAAGTAATACTATTATTTTGCTTTTTTGATAAAAAGAAGGGGATAAAAAATGCAGAAATTAGAACGATTGTGCCTGTGTCGGAAACGCGACAGCTTTTTTTCGTGCGTCCTGTTGAAAATGACTGCAAATTTCACGCTGTTACTGTAATTTCGCTTCAAAGCAGCAAATTCTGACTGCAAAATGCGGTATCAGAGCGGCTGTTCACCTGTTTTTCACTATGGAGATTTCTGCGGATTCCGATCATCGTGCGGCAAAAAAATAACTGACAGGCACGCGCACGGCGGCAGGATCGCTCCAAAAATGGTACTGTTTACATTGCCCGGCAGGCTGTTTTTCTCTGTTTACTCTGTTGATTATGGCGTTTGGAATGCGGAACCTGCACGGGCATTCCGCTGAATCGCCGCTGAAAAACAAAAGAACGCTGACCGTAATATCAGCGTCCTGTGGTTTGATACAGCAAAATCAGAAGCGGAAGCCGTTTCAGACAGCGCACTCACCGCACCGACTGCACGCCGAGCAGTTCGATATGCGCAGTCATGCAGCTGTCGTCCGCGGGGAACTCCTCGCAGTAATCCGTCGAAAGATACTTCTTGTTGTCATCCGCCAGCACCGTGACGACCGTCTTGTCCGCGCCGATGCGGTCGCCGGCGATCAGGCAGCCGAGCAGGTTCGCACCCGAGCTGATGCCGACGCCGATGCCGAGCTTCCGCGCCAGCATCTGCGCCATGCGGATCGAATCAATGTCATCAACAGAGACTACGCCGGTCGCCTCGTCCATGTGGCAGATCGGCGGGATAAACTCATCGGAAATGCCCTGGATCCGATGCTTACCGGTCTTGTAGCCGGTCGAGAGGGTCGGTGAATTGATCGGCTCCAGCGGGAACACGGCGCAGTCCGGATTGACCCGCCGCAGCGCTCTGCCGATGCCCATGACCGTTCCGCCCGTACCGACGCCCGCGACGACCGCATCCGCAGTTTTGCCGAGCGAACGGAGCTGCCGGACGATCTCCGGACCGGTCAGCAGCTCATGTGCCTCCGCGTTATCCTCATTGGAGAACTGGCACGGCAGGAATACATTTCCCTGCTTCGCGAGCTCCTCCGTCAGCCGGATCGAGCCCTGAAAGCCGCCCTGCTCCGCGGAAACAAGACGGACCTCTGCGCCGTAGCTGCGCATAAGATTGATGCGCTCCACGCTCATCCAGTCCGGCATGTAGATCACAACGGGATGCCCCAGCGCTGCACCGACTGCCGAAAACGCGATGCCGGTATTGCCGCTGGTCGCCTCCGCAATGATGTCGCCGGGTCTGATCGTTCCGGCGGCATAGGCTTTTTTCAGAATATGGTACGCCACGCGGTCCTTGATGCTGCCGCTCAGATTGAAGGCCTCCGCCTTCGCATAGACCGTGCGCAGCTCCCCGCGGTAGCGCATTGAGATCGCGAGCAGCGGCGTCTCCCCGATCAGCGCGTCAAGGCGCGCAAACTGTTCCGCTACGGTATTGTCCTGTACGGTATTCATATAGTCCTCCGATACATGATTCGCTCAGTTATAGATTTGCCCTATCAGTATACCATATTCCGACGGAAAATGCAAGCGGTTTTTGCAGTGCCGGTGCCTTTTTATCATGGCACATTTGCCGCGGACCGCTTGCTTTTTTCTGCGAAATATGCTAAACTGTAAGCAGCGCGGTTCATCCGCAATTTTATCATAACCGGGAGGATTATTATGAAACGGATTACAAGTCTCTGCGCACTGCTTCTCTGCACCACATTTTTGACCGGCTGTGCCGGAGGTGAGAGCACCATCCCCGAGCCGGAGTCTGCCGCTGAACTGTCTGTTGAAACAGAGCCCTCTGCAGCCGAACCTGCCGCGACTGAGCCCACCGCGACCGAGCCCGCCGTCACGGAGCCGCCGGAAAAGCCGGAGATCACCGACGGGGAAAAGGAAGGCTGGCTCTCCTGCACCTATGCCGGGATCAAGCACGACATGATCCTCGATCTTCCGGAAACACCCGACGGCGCACCGCTGATCATCATGCTGCCCGGATACGGCGCCACGGCCGAGAACTTCCGCAGCAGTGTGCATCTGGAGGAAACGGCCAATCCGCACGGTTACGCGGTGCTGTATGTCACCGGTGCCCCGCAGCCGAACAAACCGAACTCCTCCTACAGCTGGAATTCCGAGCTGGCAGCGGATGGCAATCCGGATCTCGCCTTTCTGAAAGCGCTTGCAGGCTCCATGCAGGAAACCTACGGCTTTGACAGCGCCCGTACCTATGCCGCGGGATTCAGCAACGGCGCAGCCATGGTGCACAGCCTTGCGATGGAGGCGGGTGATACCTTCACCGCGTTTGTCAGTGTGGCCGGGATGCTGTCCACGGGCATCTGGGAAAACCGTAACGAAGCAAACAGCGTCGGCTTTCTGCAAATCACCGGCGAAAAGGACGAACTTATCCCGAAGCACAGCGACGGCAGCGCGGAGCATTACGACGTCCCCGCAATCGAGGATGTCGTCTCATACTGGGCAGCCTCAAACGGACTGACTGAATCCGCATCTGAAACGGTCGGGGACAGATCAGTGCTGACAAAATACACTGGCAGCGGAACGGCAAAGCAGGTCTGGGATGTGTCCATCCCGAACGGACGGCACTCGTGGCCGAACGGCGATTACAACGGTGTGATTGCAAACGAACTGATCCTGGATTTCTTTGATGCACAGGGATAAGACGAACCCCGCCCGCGGACAAAAGGCGTCCGCAGGCGGGGCTCTTTATGTGAAGGATGTTACAGAAAAGCAATGTCATTCCGCGCAGACCGGCGCTCCCCCTCTCCGGAGCCGCCGTCAGGTTCTGCACGCAAGTATCAGCACATCGCCGATATCCGGCAGGTTGCTGTAAAAACTGTCAGAGTCCCATTCAACGGATACATTTGCACTGCAGAACAGCGCATCTGCGTCAAGATACTTCGGGATCCAGAACAGCGCGGTAAACTGCCGGAAGGTACTGCCCTTTTCCAGCACGCAGATCGAAGGAACGACCGCGTCAGAACCGGGCTTCTCCGCCCCGGTCACGACCGCATCGGTGAAATATCCGTAGTAATCCATGCGCAGCACATTGTATTCCGCGGGATCCATTCCGTCCGGGAGCGCAAATCCTGCAAATTCATCCGGCAGGATATAATCAGCTCCGTCCTCAATAGCCGGGAAGAACACCTGGCCGTCAAGGGAATCGTCTGCCTCATACGGCACGATCGCCTGCAGGAAGAACACCGGAACCGAACCGTGTTCGTCCGGGGGATCCTGATCGCCGCCAACTCCGTGATGATGCCAGCCGGAGCCGGGATCACTGCTGGGCGAGCCCGGATGCCAGTGTTCGCCGCCGCTGGAACCGTCACGCGTGGTCGTGCCCTCAGCTGCTGTCATCATGGTTGTCCCGGCCGGTACGTTTGTCCGCATCGTCGCGGATGTTACAAAATAATATTCTGAACCTGTCGCCATCACTGCTGTCGTCAATACAGGATATGCCGTCGTTCTCGCTGTCACTCTGGTTGTTACTGCCCGGGGTGCCGTCGTTCTCGCTGTCACTCTGGTTGTCACTGCCCGGGGTGCCGATGTTCCTGCTGTCACTCTGGCTGTCGTTATCGGCGGAACCGTGGCCCTCGCTGTCATTTTCGTTGTCGTCTTCGGAGGTGCTGTCGTTCTCGCGGTTGTCCTTGCAGGAGATGTCGTCCTGACTGTCGTTCGCGTTGTCGCCTTATCGGGTGCTGTCATGCGTGCTGTCGTTCCGGCATTCGCTCCGGAATGCGCCGGAGCAGCATGATTCTGTTCTGTCTGCCGGACGGATGCCGCCGTCTGTGCGGGTTCGGAATCCCGCGTGCCGCCTGCCGCAGTCCGCTCCGTGGCAGCTGTCTGCGCTGCAGTCACGGTCTGTTCAGCGGCGACATCTCTGTCCGTCAGTGCTGTCACGGCAGATGCCGTACCCTCCGCCTCATAGGGGGCGGTTTCGGCAACAGTCGTCGTATAGGTCGTCTGGTCCGGTTCCGGGACCTGCTCCGGCTTCTCCACACGGAGCCGCGGATAGATCGCTGCAGCGATGATGACCACGAGGCACGCGGCGATCGCCGGAATCCCGTAAACCTTCCGGAAGATCGTTCTGCGCGGCTTCTGCGGTCCCGCAGCCGCTTCGATATATTCAGGGGGGAGTTCGCTTAGAAGCTCCATAAATTCAAGCTCTTTCACAGCAATCCCTCCTTCCGCAGGTACTTTTGCAGCCGGTTCCGAATCCGTGAGAGCGTCACCTTGACATTGATATCAGTCATTTCAAAATCAGCCGCGATCTCCGAGATCGGGGCGGCATACCAATAGCGCCGGACAAACAGATTCCGCTGGCGTTCAGGAAGCTCGCCGAGGAACTGCTTGACCGCTTCGAGCATAACGCGCCGGTCGATCTCACGTTCGATATTTTCGCCGGAGGACAGACAATCGGAAAGCTCCGCGAGGGCAAGCGGCATCTGGCCGCCGCCGCGCTTTTCGGCGTGGCCGGCTGCATACCGCTTCAGGGCAAAATTCCGGACGAGCGTGAGGAAATACGCTCCGTAATGCCGCGGGCGTGCGGGCGGGATCGCATTCCATGCACTGAGCAGGGCATCATTCAAACATTCCTCTGCATCCTCCTCGCTGCCGAGGATATTGCGCGCAACATTTTTGCATCGCATGCCGTACTGACTGACAGTCTCGGCCAAAGCCTGCTCATTCCGATTTTCAAAAAGCAATAGGATTCTCTCGTCTTCCGTGGCATTCACCGCCCTTCGCGCTTCGTGCCTTCACTCATATAGACCCGAAGCGTCGGAAAAGGTTACAGTCTTTTCCGAATATTTTTTTATTCTTTGTGATCCGGCAGAAAACCGGCTCACGGCATACTTTATATATTATAGCACATTACCGCCTGAATTTCAACCCTCGCGGGGAAAAAGCGATGCGTTCACTGTAGGAATGTCAATGATAGGTGACAGATTCCTTCCAAAAAAATACGAAGCACCAGAATTGGAAAGCCCAGCCTATGGAGGGAGCCACAGGCGACCGGAACAGGCTGGGCTTTCCGGCACTCACATGACTGCCAGATA
>JAFWQJ010000061.1 GCA_017545185.1 Oscillospiraceae bacterium
CATTTTTTGCGGCGGGGCTTACTGCGCAGGCTCGGCGGCTCTCGGCTGGGCTGCTCTGCGCGGGCGGGGGATCAGGCCGAAGCTGATCTCCAGCGCATTATCGACCTGCTTCATCACCTCATGCGGGATGCCGCCCATGCATTCGCGCAGGCGCTGCTTGTCGATCGTGCGGATCTGCTCAAGGAGGATAACGCTGTCCTTTGTGAGGCCGCAGCCGGCGGCGCAGAGCGGGATATGGGTCGGGAGGCGGGCTTTGTCCCGGCGGCTCGTGATCGCCGCTGCGATGACGGTTGGGCTGAATCGGTTGCCGACGTCGTTCTGGATGATGAGCACGGGACGGATGCCGCCCTGCTCCGAGCCGACGACCGGGCTTAGATCGGCGTAGTAGATCTCGCCGCGTCTGACTGTCTGCATATCTGGATGCTTCCTTTCGTTTCGCTTGGCACGGGGGTGCCTGCGGTTAGTCTGTCCGGAAATGAGGCGGTTTAATCGCGGGGTGTGGTATATTGTATGTCGAATCCTGTCATTATGTGCCGTCAATCTGCACTGTTCACTTTTCATTATTCACCATTCACTATTCACTCTTATGTCGCATGGGCATCCTCGCTTTATCCTTTATCCGGATGTTGATTTCGTTGGGCGCGGGGCGCGAGGCCGGGGGCGACAACCCAAGGAGACAGGGGGAAAACGCCGCAAGCGGCTTATTCCCCCTATCCCCTTAGGTTTTCGCCCCCAAACCCCCACTTTCCTGACTCTTGACCCCCTTTGGGGCGCACCGCATACCTTTGTCTGTTTGGCTGCTTTCAGTCTTGCGTATCGTTTCGTTTCAACGCTGTGAATGGGGGCATCTCCCGGAATTACTATTCACTCTTCACTTTTCGTCATTCACTATTCACTAAAATAAAGTACTGGGAGCAGTAATGCCAAAGAAGCCGCTTTAGCGGCGTGTACCGTGTTAAAATGGGAACGGTTCGCTAACCGCCCCCGGAGGGAAACGGCTGTCGGCCCTGCCGACCCGGAGGAAAACGCCCGCGGGGGCTCCCCGCTGGCGGGCTTCAGTGCGGGGAGAAGTGACGAGTGAATAACGGCTGACGGGAGATGCCCATTGACTGCGGGATGCTGAACGGTATCATCTGGCACGATCATGCATACATACGGCTAAAAATGTTGCGCTTAAAATGTGCGGAAATCTGCCGACATAAATGTTAAATATAAATTATTTCTCGAAAAGTTGTACCGAAACGTGCAACTTTTTGCGTTTTCTGCACCCCTTACAGATGACATGCTGTTCCCCCGCAGTCAGTCATCAATCCAATCCGGAAAGGAGACGGTCAACTCTTGCGCAGTAAAAATGACCCCTACAAAGGCAAACGCATTCCCTTCTGCCGCTGGTACCTCGCGCTCGGCAATCCCGCCGAGGCCGCGGTCCGTGCCGGCTGTCCGCCCGATACCGCGGAACAGGACGGGCTCGAGCTCCTCCACTCCGCCTACTGCCGCAGCTATCTCAGAAAGCTTGCCGCGGAACCCGCGCTCCCTCTCCGCAGCCTCGTCATCGCCGGGCTCGCAAGGCTCGCCTTCGGCGCCGCGAACGATGCCGCAAAGCTCGCATTTACGGAGGAGATCTCCGATGATGCCCTCCGTGCGCTCGACCTCTTTCATGTCGTCTCGATCAAGCATGACCGCAACGGCTTTGAGGTCAAGCTCGCTGACCGCCAGCGCGCGATGGAAAAGCTGCTCGAATGCGCGGCGGAAGCCGAATCCGAACAGGCGGCCGAATCCCTGCTCGCTGCCCTGCAGGGGGAGGTGAACGACTGTGAAGCTGACGGCTCCCTTTTCCCGGAAGCAGCGCCTTGCGATGGCGTGGTGGAAGAATCCTGACACAAAGCATTATGACGCAATCATCTGCGACGGCGCGGTGCGCTCCGGCAAAACGACTGCACTCGCGATCGGGTTTTTCTTCTGGGCCTGCTCCTGCTTTCATCAGCAGAGCTTCGCCCTCTGCGGCAAAACGCGCAGCGCACTCCGGAGAAATCTCCTGCTGCCGGTCATGCCGCACCTGAAAGCACTCGGGTTCCGGATCAATGACAAACCGAGCTGCGGCTACGCTGACGTCACCTTTTCCGGACACACCAACCGCTTCTACTGCTTCGGCGGCAAGGATGAGGCCTCTGCTTCGCTGATCCAGGGAATCACGCTTGCGGGTGTCCTGCTGGATGAGGTCGCGCTCATGCCGCGCTCCTTCGTCGATCAGGCACTTGCAAGATGCTCCGTACCCGGCTCGAAGATCTGGTTCTCCTGCAATCCCGATAAGCCCTCGCACTGGTTCTACCGCGAATGGATCCTCCGGAGGCGCGAGAAACATGCGCTGTATCTCCACTTCACCATGGACGACAACCGCTCGCTGACCCCGACGATCCGCAAACGCTACGAACGCTTCTATCAGGGCGCGTTCTATCAGCGGTACATCAAGGGCGAGTGGGTCTCCGCGCAGGGGCTTGTCTATCCGATGTTCGATGCAGGCGTTCACATCGCGGAGATCCCCGCACCGGCGGAACGGTACGTCATTTCCTGCGATTACGGCACGGTCAACCCAGCGTCCTTCGGGCTCTGGGGTCTGTGCCGCGGGGTCTGGTACCGCATCCGCGAAAGCTACTACGATTCCCGCAAAACGGGTCTGACCCGCACCGACGAGGAGCACTACGCGGCGCTCGAACAGCTTGCCGGTGACAGGGACATCGCGCAGGTCATCGTCGATCCCTCCGCGGCAAGCTTCATCGCCTGCATCCGCAGACACGGACGGTTCCCGGTCGTTCCGGCGAAGAACGATGTGCTGACCGGCATCCGCAGGACCGCTGACGCGCTCCGGAACGGCGAGCTCCGGTTCAGCAGCACCTGCAGGGATGCGCTCCGGGAGTTTTCGCTCTACGTCTGGGACGAGCACGCCGCAAAGGACGCGCCCGTCAAGGAATCCGACCACGCAATGGACGATATCCGCTACTTTGTGGCGACCGTCCTCGACACGCCGCCCGAAGATGCGTTCTTTGCGGTGTCGCTCCGGCGCGGCGATTCTCTCAACAGGAGGTGATAACATGGCATTCAGACTGTTTTCGCAGAAACAGAAACAGGCTGCGCGCTCTCCGATGCTGCCTGCACCCGCTCGGCGCGGCGCTGACGGTCAGCTGCTCATGCAGACGCCGCCCGATGCGCGCTGTGAGTGGCCGCTCTACGATGCGCTGCGCTATACCGTGCCGGTCGTCGATGCGGCGATCCGCAAGATCGTCCGGCTGACGGGCGGGTTTCATTTTGAGACCGGTGACCCCGATGCACAGGATATGCTGAACCGCTTTGCCGAAACCGTGCCGGTCAACGGGGCGGGCGTTTCCATGCAGCTCTTTGCGGATCAGATGCTCGACAGCCTGCTGACCTACGGCAACGCGGTCGGCGAGCTGCTCACCGACGAAAACGGCATCCCCGCAGGACTGCTGACCGCGCACCCCGGCGTCCTGCGCATCCGGCAGGAAAAGGACGGCTCATGCAGGCTGTTCCGGCATCAGAAGGACGGGGCGGAAAAGCTGCTGCCCGCGCCCGAACGCATCCTCTTTGCGGCACTCGACCCGCCGGCCGGTGCGGTCTGCGGCGTGTCGGTGCTGCGCGGTCTGCCCGCGGTCGCGGATATTCTGCTGCGCATCTATGACTGCATCGGCAAGAACTACACGCGCGCCGGCAATGTCCGCTACGCCGTGACCTATCAGCCGGACAGCGCGTCCGCGGCCTTTGCGAAGGATCATGCAAAGGAGATCGCGGAGGCGTGGCAGAGCGGCATCCGCGCCGCCGAATACGGCGAGGTGCAGGATTTCGTCGCGGTCGGCAATGTCGATATCAAGGTCATCGGCGCGGAGAATCAGCTGTTTGACACGAATGTGCCCGTCCGGCAGCTGCTCGAACAGATCGTTTCCAAGCTCTCGATCCCGCCGTTCCTGCTCGGCTTTTCATGGGCGACGACCGAGCGGATGTCCTCGCAGCAGGCCGATATCCTGACCTCGGAGCTCGAATATTTCCGCAGGATCCTTACGCCGCTGCTCAAACGCATCGGGGCGGCAGTCCTCCGCGGCGCAGGGCTCGACTGCGTGCCGGAGGTCGTCTGGGATACGATCAACCTGCAGGATGAGACCGAACTCGCCGAGGCAAGGCTGCATAACGCGCAGGCTTCGGCGATTGAACAAGGTGTCGCTGACGCGACGGATTCGTAATGGGCTCCGCCCAAACCCGCCAAAGGGACACTGTCCCTTTGGAATCCCGATTTGTGTATATAAATGATGCAGATACGCATAAAACGGGACAATTTGTACGGTAAGCTTGCGGCGGACTTCAGCAATTGGGAGCGGTAAAGCAAAAGAAGCCGCCCCGCGGCGTGTACTGAGAAAAATGGGGGAGGTTCGCTGACCGCCCCCGAAGGAAATCGCCCGCGGGGGCTCCCCGCAGAAGCCGCTTCGCGGCGTGTACTACGAAAAATGGGAGCGGTTCGCAGACCGCACCCGAAGGAAATCGCCCGCGGGGGCTCCCCGCAGAAGCCGCGAACAGCGGCGTGTACAATGAAAAAATGGGAGCGTTCAGGAAAATGCTCCCGGAGGGAATCGGATGCGGGCACTGCCCGCAGGAAGGAAGGTTTTTATGTACGATCAGATCAAACTCGAAAAAGGGATGTATCATCTCGCAAACCGCAGCTTTACGCAGGCGCTTGAGGCCGCTGACCCCTCGGCGCAGTACGCAGGCACCGACCTCGCCGCACTCGACGCCTTCGAGCGTCAGCTCAAGCGCTTCGACATCCATGTCTCCGGTGAGCACTGCGATAAGGTCGAAAAGTTCTTCACCACGACCGAAAGCGCCGTGCTGTTCCCCGAATTCGTCCGCAGAGCGATCATGCGCGGCATGGAGGAGTCCATTCTCCCCGAGCTGACCGCCGCTTCTTCCAATGTCAACGCGACATCCTGCAAGGGCTTCTCCGTTGACGAGACCGACGGCGCATATACCGTCACGACGGCAGAGGGCGCGGTCATGAAAAAGACCGTGATCACCGAATCCGACGCGGTCTCCCTGCCGAAATACGCAAGACTGATCTCCGCGTCCTACGAGACTGTGCGGCAGCAGCGCATCGACGTCTTTGCCGTGATGCTCCGCGCGGTCGGCCACAAGCTTGCGGGCGCGGCTGCCGGTGCGGCACTCACAGTCATCAAGAACTCCGTCACGGCGTTCAACTCCGCGGGCACGACCGTCGCTTACGCCGATCTCGCGACACTTTACGGCAAGTTCTCCGACTACGACCTCACGACCGTGATCGCGTCGCCGGCCAATGTCGCCAAGATCCTCGCCATGACCGAAATGCGCGACCGCTCCCTCGGCTCCGACGGTCAGGTGCAGCTCCCGTTCGGCGCAAAGCTGTTCAAGGACGCGTCCCTCAACGATCAGACGATCATCGGTATCTCCAAAGACTTCGCGCTCGCCTGCTTCAAGGGTACCGACGTCGTGCTCGAATCCGACCGCCTCATCGACTGCCAGCTCGACCGCATTGCAGTCTCCGTCCGCCTCGGATTCCAGCCGCTCATGTCCGGCGCTGCCGCCGTGCTCAACATCAGAACATCGTAATGCGGTATCGCTTCGCGATGATTTGAAATGGGCTCCGCCCCTTTGGAATCCCGATATGTGAGATGATTTGAACCGAAGCCGCCGGAGTACGGAATGCTGTTTTGACGATGCAGGAAGTCTCCGGCGGGCTTCGGATCCATGACGGCGGGGGCTCCCCGCAAGGAGGTTTGCAATGGATCAGAACAAGCTGCTCAGTCAGCTTAACGCGTTTACCAGACGCGCACACACGCTCGATGAGGTTTACCTTTTCGACGTCATTCTCTGCGACAACGAGATCGACCGCGACGGCGACTGCTTCTCTGACAGCGCGCTCGCGGAGCTGCAGAAACGCTTTGTCGGCGTGACCGGCATCTTCGACCACGACCCGCGCTCCGGCAATCAGAATGCGCGCATCTTCCGGACGGAGATCGTCACAGACCCCGAACGCAAGACCAAGACCGGTCAGCCCTACCGCTGCCTGAAAGCAAATGCCTATATGGTGCGCACCGACGGGAACGCTGACCTCATCCGCGAGATCGACGCGGGCATCAAGAAGGAGGTCAGCATTTCCTGCGCGGTCGGAAAGCAGATCTGCTCGGTCTGCGGCGCGGACAGGCTGAAAGCCCCGTGCAGTCACATCAAGGGCAGGACCTACGGCGGAAAGCTCTGCTATACGACGCTGGACTGCGTCAATGACGTCTACGAATGGAGCTTTGTGGCCGTCCCGGCACAGCGCGGCGCGGGCGTGACCAAGACGCTCGGCGGAAAGCAGACAGACCCCGAAAAGGAGATGCTCCGCGATGCCTGCGAGAAGGCGAATCAGCTGCTCGATCAGCTGACCGACGACCTCAGAAAGGACGTCATCCGGCTGTGCTACCGCAACGGCGAGAGCGTCTACGCAAAGGTGCTCGCCGATTCGACGATCCACATGGATGCGGGCGCGCTCAGCAGATTAAAGCATTCTCTGCTGACCGGCATTCAGGCGGCGGAGGGCGGCCGGACTGCGCCGCAGCTCATGCCGGAGCAGGATCAGCCGAAATCGCTGACCGAATACCGCGTCGGCGGGAAAACGGAGGTGTAACATGCAGAAGGCAAAGGTCATGCAGCTGTTCCGGCTGTTCGCCTGCACCGAGGATATCCGGCCGTGGCAGGATCTCGCGGATGCGGCGATCCGTGCCGTTGAGCAGCAGCTGAAACCCGACGCAGATACAGAGGACGTCCGGCTGTGCTGGTATGCGGCGGCACTGGCGAATCTGCAGTACCGCAGGATGCTTGCGGCAAAGGCGGCCACGCCGACCTACGCGGGAACGGCTGCGTCGCAGAAATGCGCTGAAGGCGAATGTTCACTCGCGGAGCGGTTTGCAGAAGCTTACCGGAAGGATGCCGCTGACCTGCTCCGTGACGATGCGTTCGTCTTTCGGCGGGTGTGAAAGGACGGCGGCCATGACGGAAAGCATTTGCACAAGACTGATCGCGGCGATCGAAGCGCAGGGCATCCGGGCATTCCTTGAATTCCCCGAACGGCTCCTGCCGATCCCCGAAAACCGCTGCTTTGTCACGGTCAGCGCGGAGCAGGCAGAGACCGGCGAGCCCGTCCCGCTGCCGCAGTCCGGGGAGATGATCCCGGTCGTGATCCGGCTCCGGGTGCGCAGTCATGCATGCACATGGGACAGCATCCGGGCGGTCACGGAGAAGGCGGAACACTGTATGCAGGCGGTGTTCGGGGATATGCACCTTGATGTGCGGCGGACGGTGCGCGGCGAGATCACCTATCAGAAGGCGCTTGACCGGCTCGAACAGGAGATCATGGTCATGATCCACGGGATGCTTTACGGAGAGGAGGATGACGGTGCAGACTGATATGCAGAAGCGTGAAACACGCGTCACGCTCGGGGAGACTGTTCTGCCGGTCGGCGGCTATGAGACCGAATGCAGCGTACCGGTCGTGCGGAAAACCTGCATCAGCGGGGAACCGCATACCGTGCTGCTGGACGAGATCCCGTGCACCGTCACGCTGACCGGCACGCTCCGCAGAAGCGATGTTCCCGGGATCGCGGGCGCGCTCCATGCAGCAATGGATACACATGAAGCATTTGACTTTGCGCTCGACAATATGCAGTTTGATGACATGAAGCTGACCGCGCTCCGCTTCAAATGCACGGGCAATGCGCAGACGGCGGAGTTTGCGCTGACGATGATCGGGGGGATGCGGGATGCAGATCACCCTTGAATGCTGCTATGCGGACGGCAGCTCCGTGGCGCTCACCGACTGCCTGCAGTTTCTGTTGGTGCGCGACCGCTATCAGCCGTGCGCTTCCCTCTCCGTGCGGATGCTGACAGCAAACCCGCTGACGCCGCCGGTGCGCGTGCGTTTTTTCCTCGGCGGGGTGCTGCTGCATGACGGCTGCGTCCGGAAATGTGCCTGCGTGCGCGAAAAGAAGCAGCTTGTCATGCAGATCCGGGCGGAGAGCTACACCGCAGCACTGACGCAGAATCAGCTTGTGCCGGGGCTCTATACGCAGGTGACGCTGCAGCAGCTCATGGAGACCTACGGGCTGCCGCACATCACCTATCAGGATGTGCCGAGCGTCCGCTATGTCTACGTGAAGGAAAACGCGAATATGTGGGACACGATCGTCGCGTATAACTATAAGCTCTGTCACGGGTATCCGTATATCCGCGTGCCGAATCTGCTCTGTATGCTGCCGCAGACCGGAACGGATGCCGTCGTGCTGCCCGAAAACCGGCTGCTGCGGGTCGCTTCCGGGGGCGAGGACAGCGGCATCATCAGCCGGGTTGACATGGCCAATGCGGTCGGCGAATACGGCGCGTTCACAATGGATAACCCCGAGGCCGCTGCCCGCGGCATCGTGCGCGTGCGGCAGATCCTGTTCGACAAGCAGTATGCCTATGACCCGAACGATGCGCTCCGGTTCCGGATCGCCGTCAGCAACAGGCGGCTCAGCAGCAGGAGCATCCGCTATGCCGGGTACTGCGGCGAGGATCTCGGGGATCTTGTGCGCTGCGGTGATTTCAGCGGGCGCGTCGGAAAGGTCGCTGTCTCCGGAAACAGCAGCGGCATCGAAACAGAGGACACGTTCTATTATGACCCGTTCTGTAATTCTGTAACCAGCCCTTAAGGTTTGCCGGGAACCTTAAAAATACTGCTGCCCCCTTGACAAGCCCCTGCATCTGTGTTATACTAATAACACGATTTGTTCGCAAATAAATATTTTCAAAAGGGGTTGACAGGAATGCTGCGGTCTGATACACGCAAGACACATGACAGACAGCGGCATCACGCTGCACCTGCAATATCCGGAAACAAGGCGCATAAGTCCTGACAAGGGGCTTCTGCGCCTTTTTTATTTTCTGACGAGAAAAGGAGTTTTGTGTATGAAAAAGTGGATGAAAACGGCTGCGGCGGCGTTCATCGGCGCGGCGATCTGTACGGCGGCGGGTTCGCTTTCTGCCAGTGCGGATGTGACACCGGACGGCGATACGCTGATACTGAGCGGAAATGTGACAGTGGATGAGGTTCAGGCTTATGCAAATAAGGAAGCTGTGAAAAAGGTTGTCTGCGAACCGGGAACGGTTTTTCCGAAAAATTCGTCGTGGTTTTTCCAGCATTTCGATTCTGTAGAAAGCATCGACCTTTCAAATGCAGACACATCACAGGTTACAAACATGAGCGATATGTTTAATGGGTGCTATGCATTGAAGTCAGTCAATATCAGCAGCTTCAATACCAGTAATGTCACGGATATGCAAGGAATGTTCACAGCTTGTAAAAGTCTGAAAAGACTTGATCTGAGCAGCTTTCGTACTGAAAATGTGAATAATATGAATAATATGTTCAGCAACTGCACAGCGCTGGAAAGTGTTGACCTGAGCAGTTTTAATATATCCAAAGTCGAAAATACATCATATATGTTTAACACCTGTGATGATTTAGTTGAACTTGACTTGAGCGGATTTGATATGAGCAGTGTTCAAGATGCTCAGGATATGTTTCATTCCTGTTACGAATTACAGAGTATTTATGTTTCCGATAAATGGAATCTGAATGCTGATGCCATTGATACAGTTATGTTTAAGTATTGTCGTAAACTTGTCGGCGGAAACGGTACTGCGTATGATGAAAACCATACAGATAAGGAATACGCCCGCATTGACGGCAAGGACGGCAAGCCCGGCTATTTCACATACAGCGAAAACTATGTCAAGGGCGCAAGCCTTTCCCTTGACGGCAAGATCGGCGTCAACTTCCATGTTTCGCTGAACAGCAAGGCTTTCACCGTTGTTGTGAACGGCCCAGGAACAACGATCGAATACCCCGTCAGCCAGATCGGCATGTACAAGCAGGATGACGGCAGCTACAAGATCCCGGTCTATGTCAACGCAACGCAGGCGGGTGAAGCCGTCACGCTGAAAATCCTTGACGAGGACGGTGAACAGCTTGATCTCTACAAGAGCAATTTCGAGAAGCTGGACAACGGGACCGTTTCCTATTCCGTCAACGAATACATTGCGGATTCCGCGCAGTATGCGGATGATGAAAATGTCAAGGCACTGGTCAAGGCACTGGACAGCTACTGCAAGGCAGCGACCAATTACTTCACGGGTTCCGACCTTGCCGTTGAGACCGCAGGCTCTGTTTCCGCGGATGACTTTGACCTGTTCGTGCCGGACCTTGCCGGAACCAAAATGGCACTGGTGCTCGATGCCGGAACCGCGATCAGAATCTTCTATGACGGCACGGAAACGACCGCACAGCTGGAAGGCCGCAGCTTCCCGCTTTACATTCAGGAAAAGAACGGCAGCAAGTATTTTGAGATCGAGAACATCGCGGCACATGAGCTGGATCATTTCTGCGGCATGAAGATCGGCACAAAGACGCTGGCGTTCTGCCCGCTGTCCTACGGTTATCTTGCGCATGATATGGCTGCTGACAAGCCGGAGCTCATCAACCTTGTGAACGCGCTGTATGCGTATTCCGAGGCGGCATGGGCATATCAGCAGAGCCTTGCAGACTGAGGAAAGGAGAACATACCATGAAAGAAATTTATACCGCTCCGGAAATGGAGATCATCAGCTTTGCGGCAGAGGACGTCATCACGGCAAGCCTGATCGACGATCCGCAGACCGAACCGTTAGGATAAGCGCGGAGCCCGCGCGGGCATTTCCCTCCGGGTACGGTGAGCGAAGTGCTTCCATGATGCGCAGTACACGCCGCGGGGCGGCTTCTTTGGCGCAGCTTCTCCCAATGCTGAAGCGCGCCGGTTACGCCCGGAGGACATATTACAGCATATACGAAAACAGGCAGTCCGTAACGGGCTGCCTGTTGTTTTTTGCAGGATCGTGTCGAATCCTGAGCGGGCTGCATATACTGAACCATGCAGCAGCCGCTGCAAATCTATCCGAAAGGAGCAAATGCATGCTTCAGGATCAGACAATTCCGGTCGTTCCGGAGGGGACGTTCCCGCCGCGCATGAGCCTTGCAATGGCGTATGTCCCGTTCCAGTGCTGGGAGGAGCCGCTCCCCGAATACAAAGCCCTCTGTCAGGGCACTGTGTTCGCGTCGCTCGCAAAGCCGTTCATGATGGGGAAAGGAGGCCGCAGCTATGATGAAGAAGCCGTCGAAGTCATGGGACGCGATGGGAAAGGATGAGCTCCTGCGCGCCGTGCAGGCCAATCAGTTCGCCGTCCGCGACCTGATGCTCTATCTCGATACGCACCCCACCGATGCCAATGCGCTCTCCGCGCTCATGCTCCGCAGACAGGACTATGCCGATGCCGCGGACGCCTACGCAAAACGCTTCGGCGCGCTCACCGTCATGCACGTCAATGATGAGGACGGCTGGGTCGCGTGGAGCAATACGCCGTGGCCGTGGGAAAAGGAGGCGAACTGAATGTTCCAGTATGAAAAGGCTTTGCAGTATCCTGTGAAGATCGCCCGGCCGAATGCAAAACTCGCAAAGATGATCATGAGCCAGCTGGGCGGCCCGAACGGCGAACTCGGCGCGTCCATGCGCTATCTCAATCAGCGTTATACCATGCCGCTCCGCGAGCTGCAGGGGCTGCTCACCGATATCGGCACGGAAGAACTCAGTCATATGGAAATGGTCTCCGCGGTGATCTGTCAGCTGACAAAGGGGCTCACCCCGGAGCAGCTCGAGGCGCAGGGCTTTGCCGATTATTTCGTCGATCACACCGCGGGCATCTATCCGGTCTCTGCGGCCGGCGTGCCGTTCAATGCCGCGACGTTCCAGTCCACCGGCGATGCGATCACCGACCTCAACGAGGATCTTGCCGCCGAGCAGAAGGCGCGCACGACCTACGACAATATTCTCCGTCTCGCCGATGACCCCGATGTCCGCGACGTCATCCGCTTCCTGCGCGAGCGCGAGATCGTGCACTATCAGCGGTTCGGTGAGGGTCTGCGGCTCATTCAGGAGCAGCTTGCAAAGTATGCGCCCGATCCCGAGAACCCCTACGCGTTCAACACTTCCTTCGACCCGATGCCCGTCCGCCCGCAGCCGCGGCAGGGAGCCCCTGCGGGCGTTTCTCTCCGGAGAAAGTGAGCGGAGCTCTCCCATTTTTTGCCTGTGCACGCCGCTGATCGCGGCTTCTGCGGCTTTACTGCTCCCAATGCTGAAGCACGCCGGATGTGCGCGGTAAGTAAAAGGGCGCTGACTGAAAACCAGTCGGCGCTCTTTTTCATTTGGCTGTCGGTCGAATGTGAAGTTTACCGCTTGCAGCCATATCTAAAGTTTCGGTCAAGCCTTTTCAAAGGCTTGCAGGGTCGAGGGGCGGAGCCCCCGTCGCACTCCGCAGAGTGCGAAACTCCCCTATCTTCAGGCGCACCGCAAGGGTGAATCATAAAAACGCTCCAGGGGAGCGTTTTTATGAGAGGGAAGCCCTGTAAGAGAGGGCGTCCCTAGGCGGATTGCGAAGCGATCTGCAGTGTGCAGACAGCGTCAGGCTGACGACAGTCAGCCGTCAGCTTTCTGCACGTTCGCGGGTCTTAGGGCTGCAAGCCCTAAATTGCGGAGCACAAAAGCGCGGAGCACACTCTGCTGTTTGACTCAGTTTTCCGGATAAAAAACATTTTTCCGATAGCCGTACCGCCTGATGCCGTTCGGTGCATCCTTGAACTCCGCCTCAATGACCCATCCGGGCTTGCCGCGCAGCAGCCGCACAAGCGACAGGCGGATATTGTCATTGCAGAGGTTCTCCGCAGGGATGCCCTGACCTTGCAGATATGCGAGAAACTGCTTCCGGATCCCCGGCTTTTTTATCAGCTGCACGATGCTCCTGAGAAGCACCGCAGCCGCGATAACCGCGATCCGTATGGCCACAGAGAGGGCACCCGGCACCAGAAGAATGAGCCAGAATACGGCGGTAAGCCAGAACAGCACGTTTTTGCACAGGCGGAAAATCTTTTGGTGCCTGACCGTATCCTGCGGGAACAGAACGTCGCTCAGGTCACCGGCGAGCAGCAGCAGGATCAGCAGAACCGGCAGTCCGATGTTCCACGGCACATACGGCTCTGCACCGCACAGCGCGGCATACCCGCCGAGCCCGCAGTTCACGCCGATAAACACGGCGGTTATGAAAATCATCTTGCAGACCAGTCTTTTCATAGTAAAGCACCTCCTGTCTGGTACGTCAGATAATTGTCCGGTCATACGGAATCGTCAGCTTTCCGGAAGGATGACGCCGTCTTCGCTGAAGAATCTGCGGATGCCCGGCGTATCGGAAAAATCCGCTTCAATGATCCACGCGGGCTTATCCCGCAGAAGCTGCCAGGGCGAATACCGGATGAGCGTATCAAGAACAGACTCCTTCGGGATACCCTGCTTTTGCAGGTACTCATCAAACCGAACCCGAATGGCCTTCTTTTTCTTTTCAAAAACAATGATCATGACGGTGATCGCGATCACGGGGATAAAAATGAGACCAAAGAACCAAACGCAGAACTCTGCACAGTACATGACTCTGCTGAACGTGAGGATAAACTTTTTCTGTGCCACGGTACGCTGCGGAAACAATGCTTCGCCCAATACCCCTGTCAGATACATCAAAGCGACCGACAATGCGAGTGCCGCCCACCACGGTATGATCCCTTCTGCGCCGGCAAGCGCAAAGTAATAGCCGAGCATAAGAACAAAACCAGCAAATTCTGCGAAGATGACAGCCATTTTTATGATCAGCTTTATCATTGCAGCACACCTCCTGTATCCGTTCGCTGTGTCCGTTACCGGTTCAGCCGCCGACCGTGATGCCGGTCGCGAACAGCCACGGCATGGTCACGATCGCAAAGAGCAGCGCAAGGATCTTGCGCTCGCGTTCGTCGTCAATGGCCTTTTTGAATGAGATCTTACTGTCGAAAATATAGATCAGCAGCGAGGACAGCAGCATACAGAAAACGCAGAGTGCCGCCGCGCCCGCATTGTGCCAGATGTTCCCGAAGATCGCCTGTGAAAAACCGCTGCGGTCATCAAGCAGCTCCGAGGAGATCATGCCGGCTGCGAAAATGATGCCGCCGCCGACGATATCGGCGATCATGCCGAACAGCCACACCTTGACGATGCTCTTTTTCCATTTCTGCTTGATATTGTCATGCTTCCGGAGCTTCAGGAACAGCAGCAGCAGGCCGCTGTCGATCGCGAAATTCGCCGCCAGCACCGGGATCCATGAGCCCGGAAAGATCACCAGCATCCAGATCGGCAAAATGATATTGTAAAGGCGGACTTCGTTGTTCTTCGGTTTGTACAGTGCGGAAAGCTTCATAATGTTCCCTCCTGTTCCAGTTCGTTTGCAAGGCGTTCGAGCTTTTCTGCGTCAAAGGACGAGCAGATGTGCTTATTGTCGGCGGTCAGCAGGCGGTAATGCCGGGAGATGTAATTCTGCTGGATCTTCCAGCCCTCCCCCTGCTTTGTTACCTCCCACCAGATGCGCCCGCCCATCGTGCGCGGATAATGCGGCGCGGCCTGCTCGAATGCGTAGGCCTTCAGAATGTCGGACATCTCTCCGCCGAAGGTGTTTTGCAGGACGGTGCTCTCCGAGAACAGCGAGCACATCGCTGCGGTGCCCGTCCAGCCGAGCGAGCCGCGCCCCTTTTCAATGCCGACCAGCGTTTTCTTCGAGATGCCGAGGCACTGTGCCATCTGCTCCTGCGTCAGGCCGTATTCCGTGCGCACTAGCTTCACCAGCGCATCGACCTTCTGTACAAAGGTATCGCGTGTCATGCTGTATCAGCCCCTTTCGTGTTATTTGCGCCATCTAGTGTAATTTTACACCATTTGTACCGGTTTGTCAATCGGCAGAATCACCAGATTCCGGCAGCCGGTTTTGTGGAATCTGCCTGTTTTCAAAGGGGATCCTTGTTTTTTCGGCATTCTGTGTTATAATTTGGATAGCTGTGTGCATTCCGGCACACCGAATCCGAATACATCAAACAAAGAGGAGGAAATCAAATGAAGAAACCGCGTTTATTCAGCATCCTGACATCCTTTGTTATGCTCATCACAATGGTAACGACATTCCCCGGACTCTCACTCACAGCGGACGCATCCTCGGCAGCAGCATTTGTGGACATCGCTGCAGCCGAGATCAACAACGACTATACAAAATACACACAGGTCATGGGGCATGGGGCTGTCCGCTGGTGCGCGGCCTTCGTCTCCTACTGTGCAAAAAAGGCCGGACTGAGCGAAATCTATCAGACAACGACCTGCGTGGAAATGTACAATAAATCCGGGGGAACAAAGCGTGACCTCACCGCCAGTAAAAGCTATATCCCGCAGCCGGGCGACATTGTGTTCTATCACCTCACCGGCATTGAAAATACGAACGCACTGAATCATGTGGATATCGTCGAATACTATGATGCAAACAGGAAGCAGCTGCATACGATCTCCGGAAACTCCGGTTCCGGCGGCGTGAAAGAGACAAAGGTCCTGCGCAGAACCCGCGATTACGACAGTCAGGTCAAGTACATCATCACGCCGATGTTCAATAATAAGTCGGTCGGCGACGGCAGCATCTCCGATTACCCGCGCCCGTTCGATAACGAGATCGTCTCCTACGGCATGAGAGGTGTTTCTGTGTGCTGGGTGCAGCAGGCGCTGGCCAATACCGGCATCAATCTGGGCTGTGACGGCATCTTCGGCAATGATACCAGAAATGCTGTCATGACGTTCCAGAGAAGCAAAGGACTTCGCGAAGACGGCATTGTCGGCCCGGATACGGTCAAGGCGATCGTCGAGCGTTTAACGCCCGGCGGCGGCACGGTCACACCGCCGGTTACATCCGGGAAGAATCCCTACACCGAGCCGGGCGACAGCGATACGCTGCAGAAGGGTTCGGATGCGGGGAAGGTCAAATGGCTGCAGTGGGAACTGAAATATCACTGCGGCTACGATCTCGGCACCTACGGCACGAACGGCGACGGCGTGGACGGTGACTACGGCGGCAAGACAAGCGATGCCGTCACCGCGTTCCAGAAGAAATACAGCCTCAAGGTGGACGGCATTGCCGGAAAGGAAACGATCGGCAAGATCAAGGCGCTCTACTATCCGTCGTCCGCGCCGGTGACGACCCAGCCCTCCGGCGGTTCGTCCTCATACACGCCGGGTTCTTCCGCGATCACGCTGCCGGATATCACAAAAAGCAGCGTCGTGGACACGGTCTATGCCTATCTGACAACCAGGCTCAGTCTGAGCCCCGCAGCGGCCTGCGGCATTCTCGGCAACATTGAGGCGGAATGCAATTTCAGATATACGCTTGCTGCGGATGACACCGGCGGCACGCACAGCTACGGCCTGTTCCAGTGGAATGACGGTGCGAGCAAGCGCTATCAGGCGCTCTATGCCGCATACGGTGATAACTGGAAGGTGCTGGACAACCAGCTTGCATTCTTTGAATCGGAGATGCGGAGCAATTCCGGATACAAGCTCAGCGAGCTGCAGCAGCTTTCCAATACCCAGAGCAATGTCATCAAGGCAGCAGAGCTCTTTGAATACTTCTATGAGGGATGCAAAGCGGATTCGTGGATGAAGCGCGAAAATTATGCGCTGGCGCACTGGAACCGCCTCGGCAATCAGGTTTCGGAGTGGACATTTGAGCTTTATGCCGAACCGCTGAATGTGATCATTCCGCCGTATGATAAGTCGCCCTACGCCAAGAGCTACGGCGTCCTGTGGATGCAGACGATCCTGCGGGCACTCGGCAGCGACATCAGTGCCGACGGCATCTACGGCCCGGATTCGCAGAAGGCCGTCAAAGCGTTTCAGGCAGCACACAGTCTGACGCAGGATGCAAAGCCCGGCCCGGCCACGAAGCAGGGAATGATCGACGAGTTCCTGAAGAAATATCCGAACTGGACGTCCGGCACACCGGATCCGGGGCAGACGACCGTCTCCAGACCGCGGCTGACCGTCAGCCCGTCCGCGATCGGAACGGAACCGGGCGAAACCTTCCAGCTCATTGTCAACAGAGATGATGTGACCTTCACCTCCGAGAATCCGAATGTCGCGTCAGTCACGGCAGGCGGCCTGATCACCGCGGTCGGTGTCGGAGATACGGCGATCATTGTGAAGGATACCGACGGCACATCCCTGCGGGTGAATATTTGTGTGAATCCGCCGCGGACCGCTGCGCCGGTCACTGCAGCTCCGCCCGCCCCGACAACCACGACCACAACCACAACCACGACCACAACCACTACCGCAGTGCCGGTCACAGAGCCGCCGTTTAGCGTTGAACCGACCGGCCTTGCAATCATTCTCGGCGGATGGTATCAGCTCAAGCCGAACAGAACCAATGTGACCTACAGGAGCAGCAATACGGATGTTGCGATCGTTTCGCCGGACGGCAAGCTGACCGCGATCGGTGTCGGTGATGCGGTCATTACGGTCTATGATGCCAACTACAACTGGGTGCAGGTTCAGGTGCATGTTGAGGCCGATGATCCGCCGGTCACGACCGTGACAACAACAGTGCCGGTGACAACAACCGCAGCGGCGGAAGCAAAGCCCGCGCTCACTGTTGACTGCACAAGCCTTACACTGGAAAACGGCGGCAAGCACACGATCATCACCAACCGGCCGGATGTGACATTCACCTCCAACAATGACAAGGTCGCGATCGTTTCTGCAAGCGGCGTGATCACAGCGCTCGGTGTCGGTCAGGCGGTCATCACCGTACTGGATTCGGAACACAATCCCGTGCAGATCCGTGTCACGGTCAATCCGGTCATGATCCGGACGACGGCAGCGACTGTCACCACAACAACGACGACAACGACGACAACTGTCACAACGACTGCGGCGCCGGAAGCCGTGACGACAACCGCGCCCGCAGCGGAAACGGAGCCCGTGACTGCGTCTCCCGGAACAGAGCCGGAGACCGTCACGACAACGACCGAAGCCGCGGCCGAAGCGCCGGAGCCCGGTGATGCAAACGGCGATCACTCGATCGACCTGAAGGATGTCACGGTCATGCGGCGCGCACTCGCCGGCTGGGATGTGACCTATGATCCGGCGGCGGTCGATGTCAACAAGGACGGCTCCTTCGACTTAAAGGACGTTGTGATCCTGCGCAAATATCTCGCAGGCGGTTATGACATCGTTCTCGGCTGATTCAGACATGATAACAGCACCGCAGGGCAGCAGACCCTGCGGTGTTTTTTCTGTAAAGTTGTATTCATCGGATTTTACAGAGGGGAGTATTCTTTTTTGTGAAGTATGCCGAGAATCGGCCGAAAACTTGCTTTTTCGGCGAAATTGTATTATACTGAGAGTAGCCGGGGACTATTTTTTATGGGTAAGGAAAGGTGTTGACAATGATGTTATCAAGACAAATTGCGATCGCATGTGCCGTCTGCCTGACATTTGCAGGAGCAGCGGCCGTGCCAATGACAGC
This sequence comes from Oscillospiraceae bacterium, assembly GCA_017545185.1. Classification (GTDB taxonomy): domain Bacteria; phylum Bacillota; class Clostridia; order Oscillospirales; family Ruminococcaceae; genus Firm-04. The sequence continues at coordinate 18,553 of JAFWQJ010000061.1, forward strand.
GCCGCAGAGCAGCATCACGGCACAGGCTGCGGATGCGGAGTACAAAGAAGTTCAGGATGAGACCGGGCAGGTCACATACCGGGTGTATGCTGATCATGCGGAGGCCTGCAGGCTGGCTGATTTCAATTCCGCTCTGCCGGTCACCGTTCTTTCGGCGGTCGAAGGCGTGCCCGTCACGGCGATCGCCGCAAATGCGTTTCAGAACAAAGGCTATGAGCTGCAGGAGATCACCGTTCCGGACAGTGTGACGGTGATCGGGGAACATGCCTTTGAGGGCACCAATATCAGGAGCCTCATGATTCCCGACAGCGTTACAAGCATTGAACCGTATGCATTTGCGTACTGCTCGGAGCTCTCTGAACTGCGGCTGCCGAAGAATCTCGAAAAGATCAGCAATTCCTCTTTCATGTGCTGCCACAGACTGCGTTCGGTCACGATCCCGGACAGCGTGACCGTGATTGAACAGTATGCGTTTGCCGGAAGCCCGAATCTCGAAGATATCCTGATCCCGGACAGTGTGCAGTCGCTCAGATATAACTCGTTCATCGGTACAAAATGGATCCAGAACCGTGAGGACAGCGATGCGTTTGTCACTGTGAACGGGATCCTGATCCGCGGAACTGCCGATGCCGAAGGAAAGCTGACGCTTCCGGACGGCGTGACGAAAATCGCAGAGGAAACCTTCTTGAACAATGAAACCGTGACGAAGGTCACGGTTCCGGAATCTGTGTCTGTCATCGCGGACGAAGCATTTACCCAATGCAAAAACCTTAAGGATATCACGATCCTGAATCCGCAGTGCACGATCGTCAGCTCCGAGCCGGGCATGACAATCTGCAACAGCGCGGAACCGTTTGACGGCACAGATGGTGAGGTGCACTGGAAACCAGGTTTCTACGGTACGATTCACGGCTATGCCGGCTCAACCGCAGAAAGCTACGCGAAGGAGAACGGCTATTCGTTCAAGCCGCTCGGCACCGCAAAGGGCGACGTCAACGGCGACGGTTCCGTTGATCTCAAGGACGTCACGTACATGCGGCGTGCGCTCGTCGGCTGGGAGGACACAATCATTGAGGCGGCGGCAGACGTCAACAGGGACGGCTCCGTTGACCTCAAGGATCTTGTGATCCTGCGCCGGTATCTCGCAGGCGGCTGGAACATTGAGCTCTAAGCTGTACGGCGGAAAACAATACGAAAAAGGTGCTGACTGTCAGTGAAGCAGTCAGCACTTTTTTTTCTGCGTGCGGGGGATGCGCGGCGCTTTCCGCGTGTCCCGGAGCAGCCGGATCGCTGCTGCCAAGCCTGCTTCGTAAGATCCTGCACATCCTGCATAACGAAATATAATATGCTTTCAGCGGATTGACGGATCCTTTTCTGTTTTTAACAAAAAATATGATTAGTGTTTGCATACAGCCGAAAAAGATGCCGATTTTGCGAAAAAAACTGCCTGAATGATTGACAAACGACTCTGAAAAATGATATAATTTACATACTGTGATATTTTCAGCTGATATTACAGGACAACAAAGGGTTTCAGAAAAGGAGTGGTTACATGTTCAAAAAAGCGATTGCCGGTGTATTGAGCGCGGTGCTCTGTGCATCGGCACTGCTGTCCGGGGGCGTTCCCGTCAGCAGAGAGACAGCATCGGAGCCGGCAGGTTCCGCCGTGCAGGAACCGGCAGACGGGAGCTTTCAGGGCACAAATTCCCTTTCCCGGTATTTCGCGCAGCATCCGGCGGATAATCAGACCGCTGCACAGCCGCTGAAGGCTTCTGCGGCGGAAGGATTCTTTGCAGTGACCGATCTGGATTACGATGCCGAAACGGGTCTGATCCGTGCGGTCACCTCCCAGAGCGAGGACTGCAGGCTGCTCGTGACATTTGCCGATGAGGATGCGCCGGCGAATCTCTACAAGGTTACATTCAGCGTCAGCGCGGGTGAATATGTGACGACGGAGGGCAGTGCGGAGCTTTCGTGTGTTCCTGCGTATTATACGCTCTCCGCACAGCTTGTTGACCGGATCGGCAATCCGCTCTCCGAGGCGTTCCGTCTGACGACGCAAACGCGGGAGATGCAGGAGATTCTTGACATGACGGCTTTCGACTTTGCGCCGGAGCAGGTCGTCAACCTTGACGAGGACGAAAGCACGAACTTCATCGTGCTCTCCGAGGACACCGTGCAGCCCGAAACGGATGACGATACCAACACGCTCATTTCTGCGGACTACGATCAGAATGTGTTTGTGTTCGGCAACATTGACAACAGCTTCCGTTCGCTCAACGAGGGTCAGTATCTCTACATCCAGCCGACCGAGGATGATATCATTGCGGTCAGCGTGCAGGATGTGACGGTGGACGGCGATACCGCGACCGTGACCGGCTCCGGTGAGATCGACGATATGTTTGATTTTATCAAAATGGAAGTCGAGACAACGAACGTGTATGAGACGCAGCTCAGCGAACAGCAGTACCGTGACGGGAATGTGCAGATGGTTTCTGCCGATGATCTGATTGATCCGGATATCGAGCCCTCTGAATTTACGCTCAGCAAATCCTTCTCCAAAGAGTTTCCGCTGGGCGGGCATTTCAGCGTCACACCGGGCTTTTCGATCGAATCGACGGTGAAATGGAATGCGTACAAGCATTTCAGCCATTTCAATGTGTTTTTTGTGGCGGAAACTTCCGTGAAACTCAGCGTATCCGGAAAAGTCTCGACAGCTGTCAATGATGACGACGATGACGATGAAAACAATAATTCCGGCAGCTCCAATGACAGCAGCAGTTCCGGCAGCAGCAGTTCCGGCAGCAGCAGTTCCGGCAGCAGCAGTTCCGGCAGCAGCAGTTCCGGCGACAGCAGTTCCGGCGACAGCAGTTCCGGCAGCAGCAGTTCCGGCGACAGCAGTTCCGGCAGCAGCTCTGACAGCAGCAGCTCAGGCGACAGCAGCGAGGGGGGAATGCAGTTCGGCGGCGAAGGCGCGCTGTTCTCGGAAGATGATCATCTGATCGAAATCCCGGTCTACAGTGTCGGTGCGGTCACGATCAATGCGTTCGTTGATTTCAATCTGTACATCAACGCAGAGCTTGAACTGGGGCTTGAAAAGAAGTTTACAAAGGGCTTCGCCTTTGATTCCAGGGAAGGCATATTCAAGATCAACTATGACAGTGAGCCGCTTCTGCCGACCGTACAATTCAAGGGCTCGGTCACTGCAAAGCTTACGGTCGGTTTTGAAGTCGAGGCACTCGGCGGTTTGGTGGAAGCGTCGCTCGGCGGCGGCGTGAGCGTGGAAGCCTCTCTCGACACCGAAAATAATGAGCACTGCGAAAAAGACGGCTCAAACATTTTCAAACCGCTGTCCGGTTCCGGACCCGACAAGATCCATTTCGATGACACCTGTATGAAAATCGAGATCGGGTTCAAGGTTTCGATCGAGCTGAACTTCAAGATCGGCTTTAAGATCGAAGATGTCCAGGGCGCACTGAAAGTGCTGAACGGCTTTGAACTGGAAAAATCGTTCTCTTATGAATATGAGACAGATGAGATCGCCGGCTTTAAACTGCCGAAATATAATCTGTACTGCTCCTATAATTCCGCTGGCGATTATAAGGGCTTCACGTTCAATTATCTCCGTGTTCCGGACGGCGGCGATACGGAGTGCCCGCATCAGGCATACAGAGTTGATTTCAATACGCATTTCTATAATGTGCCTGCCGGTACGTCTGCAGAGCTGATCGTGGACGGACACAGCTATCCGCTGAGCCCGATCCCGAACAGCGTGCTGAAGCTTTATGCGATCCCGCGCAGGAATAACGGCAGCTATTCGTATGCAATCATGGTGGACAATGTCAGAAGAGCATCCGGCACCTTCTATATCGACAATGCGCCCCGTGTTTTTGAAAATACGATCGTGTGGGATGAGGACGGAAATTATACCGGTGCCGATGTGCAGCCGTCTGACGAGCATGCGCCGGAGCCTGTGGTAACGACTCCGCCCGAAACGATCCCGTATAACCCGGATTATTCCGATCATATCCCGCCGAAGTACATGATCACCAAGGGTCAGGATTACATCTGGTTCGGCGACAGTATCACGGGCCTGTACTCCAATGACGGTACGCTGTCGATCTGCGGATACGGCGATATGTATGACGAAGTGAATCTTTCTTACGACATTCGTCAGGGCACGCACACGGTCATCATGGAGGATCTGAACCCGGAGAAGAATCTGTTTATCAACAGCCTTGCTGCAAAGGTTTTCTCGTCCATGCCGAATCTGGAAGTCGTCTATATGCCGCACCGCATCACGAAGATCGGCGCACATGCATTTGAAGGCGACGAAAACCTCAAGTATCTCCGCTACGGCGGCGAGAAGGACACGACCACGACCTTCGTGATCCCGTCTGTCCTGAGAACGGTCGGCGATTTCGCATTCAAGGGATGCAAGTCCGCACCGTTCGGCGACATCAAGTTTGCAAAGAGCGTCTCCTCGATCGGCTATCAGGCATTCGAGGGCTGCCTCGGCATCACCTCGGTTGATGTGCCGGGCGACAGCGAAGCAACGATCGGCACGGAGGCATTCGCAGGCTGCAGCAATCTGAAAAAGGCCGTGTTCAACAAGGGCGTCAAGCAGATCGCCGCATACTGCCTGCAGGGCTGCGGTGCGCTGGAAGACCTGACGCTCCCGTTCTTTGACATTGACCCGGCAGAGGATCCGGGACGCCTTGTCAACCTGTTCAATCCGCACGGCGCACCGGAAGGCTTCTACCTCGTTTACACCAACTGGAGAAGCATCAGCTACCATGTTGACCTGTATGCGCCTTCCTCTCTGAAGCATGTGACGATCCTGACGGGTGATACCGTTCCGGCATACTTCTTCAACAATTTCAAGTATCTGGAAACGGTCACGATCTGCGGTGAAGTCAAGGAGATCGGCGAATCTGCGTTTACGGACTGTGCAAACCTGAAGGAGCTGTACTTCGGCACCAAGGGCGTCAACAACAAGGTGACCGCACTGCCGCAGGGCATTACCGTCATCAATCCGCGTACCTTCTGCGGCTGCACGAACCTGAATTTTGCAGATCTGACGATCCCGTCCGGCGTGACCGCGATCGAGGATTCTGCTTTCAGCGGCTGCTGCGGCATTACCTCGTTGTATGTTCCGGGCATGACCGATGCCGAAAAGGCACCTGTCACGACGATCGGCAGCTATGCGTTCAACACCTGCAAGAGCCTGAAAAAGATCCAGCTCGGTGACGGTGTCAAGAGCCTCGGCGGCGATTTGTTCAATGACTGCATCTCCGTGAGTGAGCTGCAGATTCCGCGCTTTGATCTGGCCGGCGCGGTCTGCGACTGGTTCAGCGATTCCGATTATAACTATCCGGAGGAGCTGTATCTGGGCTATTCCTATCCGAGAATGATGGGCGGTTCCGACTGCGCATTTATCCCCAAGACCCTGAAAAAGATCGTTGTGACCGGCGGAACGGTGATCCCGAGAGATTATTTCCGTTATCTGAAATCGGTCGAGACGATCGAATGCCGCGGCGACATTGAGACGATCGAGCAGGATGCCTTCAACGGCTGCGAATCGCTGGAAATGATCCGCCTCGGCGAGCACGGCAGTCCGGAATACATCCTGCTGCCGGATTCCCTGACGGCGGTCGGAGAAGGCGCATTCCGCGGCTGCAAGGCTGCAAAGTTCGGCGATCTGGCCATTCCGGAAACGCTTGTGTCCGTCGGCGACAGCGCGTTCAACGGCTGCGCAGGCATTACCTCGCTGCTCGTTCCGGGCAACGGGGAAACGGTGCTCAGCGGCAGTGCGTTCTCCGGCTGCACCAATCTGAAAAAGGCTGTGATCTGGGACGGCGTCAAGACCGTCAGCGGCTGCATCTTTGCGAACTGCCTCTCCATGGAGGAGCTCGTCGTCGGCAGCTACGATCAGTTCGGCACCGCATATGATTTCTTCAACAGGTCCAATGACTATCCGGACGACATGTATATGGCATACAGCTTCACCAATATGTTCGGCCATACGGAGAGCGCCTTTGTTCCGAAGTCCATGAAGACCATTGCTGTTGCACGCGGCGGCAATATTGCGGGCTACAAGTTCGACGGCATGAAGGGCATTGAGACCTTCATTCTCCCGCTTGTGCCGGAGACGGTTGACAACTATGCATTCCAGAACTGCACAGCCATGAAAAACCTGAACCTGATCGGTGAGGCCGGCGACTGGAACGAGGTCACGATCCGTGACGGCGGAAACAGTGCACTGCTGACACTTCTCGGTGAGGACAGAGCGGGCGGCAGCTATGACCCGCTGCAGATCCTGGCACAGCCGGATGATGCTGCGGTCTATACCGGTACCAAGACGACCTTCTACTGCATGGCGGCCGGCAAGTATGAGCTGCACTATCACTGGCAGTATACCGATGACAACGGCACCACATGGAACGATGCGGGCAGCTCCGAGTACAAGCTGACCGTCACGGCGGACAAGGCTGTGAACGGCAGAAAGTACCGCTGCGTCGTTGAGGATGTGAAGCAGCACCGTGTCATTTCCGACGAGGTCACGCTGACCGTGAAGGGCGATGCCGGCGACAAGCCCGCGGGCTATCACCCCGGCGATCTGAACGGCGACGGTCACATTGACGTCAGCGATGCCGTTCTGCTGGCGCGCTTCGTCGCGGAGGATGCGTCTGCGAAGATCAGCGCGATCGGCATTCTGAATGCGGATGTTGACGGCAACGGCAATGCAGGCTCCGAGGACATTGTCCTGATCCTGCAGTATATCGCAAAGCGCATCAAGGAATTTCCTGTCAATCTGTGACCGCTGTACGGCGGAAACAAGCAGCAATATTATCCGAAACGCTCCCGCGAAAAAACGGGAGCGTTCCTCTTTTTATACGCGTTGAAAACAACGTATATACGCATATTATGCCGCTTTATCCGTATGTGCTCCGAATCGCGGACAATGTTAATTTTCTGTAAAAGATTCCGGCTGAATATTGAGATTATGACGCTTTTGTGATATGATAGCAGTATGTTCCTGCAGGGTGCAGGATGAAGGCCGCAAAGGCCGTGAAGAAAAGGAGGTATTCTCATGAAAAAGACAGGGATCCGCCTGTCCGCAGCAATTTTGTCTGCGGCGATGGCTGCGGCATGCGTCCGGATCCTGCCGGATACGGTACCGGCAGGGATCATTGCCGGAGCGGCAGAGACAGAAGCGCAGCCCCTGACTGTAAAGATCGAAGCTGACAAAATCGTACCGCACGGCACCCAGATCACCGTACACACGGAGATCACCGGAGACATTCCGTCCGATGCGTGGATGGCCGTTGTCCCCGCATGGGTCCCGCATACGGAAAAGGACGGCGACCAGCACAACGGACCGTCGGTCTGGCTGCGGAACATTGAGGACGGCGTCTGCACGCTGAAAGCTCCGGATGAGCTCGGCAGCTTTGAGATCCGTGCCTATGACGGCGATAATGCAAACACGGCAAAGGAGATCGCGTGCTTCCCGATCGAGACAACATACAGCGGCAATCTGGGCGTTAAGCTTCGCGTGGATAACCGCTATGTGAAGCCGAAAACGAATCTGAAGATCTATGCGGAGCTTTCCGGTGAGATCCCGGATGACGCATGGATCTCGTATGTGCCGTCGAATGTGGCGCATACCGAGCCGGACAGCGACCGCTACAACGGCAATTATAAACGTCTGAAGGAGATCGAGGACGGCGGCTATGAGATCGTGACGCCGAATGCAGAGGGCAATTACGATATCCGCGTGTTTGACGGCGATTACGGAACGGCTTATGAGGTCGCGCATCTTCCGATCTATCTCACGGAAAGCGAGGAGCCGGACGGCATGATCTGTGATCTGGAGGTCGGCAGTCCTGTTCTGCGCGGCGATGCTGTACAGGTCAAGGTCAGCGTGACCGGTACGGTCCCGAACCGTGCATGGATCGGAATCGTTCCGGCAAATGTGGAGCATACGGAGGATGAAAGCGACAAATACGATCTTGCATGGAAATGGGTCAATAGTATCGAAAACGGAGAGACGACCCTGAATGCAAATGCGGCACCCGGCGATTACGAGATCCGCGTGTTTGACGGCGACGGTGACGGCGCAAAGGAAATCGCGAATGAACCGTTCAAGGTTCTTTACAGCACGATGCGCGGTACGGTTTCCACGGATGAAACATGGGTCAAGCCGTATTCCGAACTTACGGTGCATCTGAGCACCTCCGGCAGATTTCAGAGCAATGCGTGGGTCGGACTTGTCCCGCATGATACCGAGCACACGGAAGAAGAAAGCGACAAAAACGATGTTTCCTGGAAATGGGTCGGGGATGCCGCTGACGGCGTCATCACCCTGCGCACGCCGGGTACAGAGGGGCTCTATGATGTCCGGATGTATGACGGCGACGATGCGAACATGGCCAGAGAGGTCGCGTTCTGCACGCTGACAGTCTCCTCCAAGACGAAACCGCATACCGCCTTTGAGATGATCGAAGCGGAGACTGCGGAAGAGCTTTCCGGGATCCGGGTCGCGGAGCAGAGGGAAGACCTCACCGTGCTCGGCTATATCGAAAACGGAGACTACGCCGTTTATCAGAATCTGGATTTCGGTTCCGGTGCAAAGGGCTTCCGGATGCAGGCCAGTTCGTCTGCTGTTACCGCATCCGGCGGTACTGCGGAGCTGCATCTCGACAGCGCGGACGGCAAGAAGATCGGCAGCATTGATGTGCCGCTGACCGGCGAGACCGAGGAGGACTGGCTGGTTTATTATCCGTTCTCGGGCGAGATCACGGAGACAAAGGGCATTCATGACCTGTACATCGTGTTCAGAAATGATACGGACAGATGCGTCATGAATCTGGATAAGTTCGTATTCAGCAAGGATGTGCCGGAGAAAGAGCCTGTGACAACGACTGCGCCTGTACAGACGACGACCGCTCCGGTCACAACAACGACCGTCCCGGTCACAACAACGACCGTTCCGGCAACAACGACCGTTCCGGTAACAACGACCGTTCCGGTGACGACTGTTTCTGTAACGACGGCGCCGGAGGCGAAGGTGAAGATCGGTGATGCCAATGAGGACGGCAGCATTGATCTCAAGGATGTGACCGTGCTGCGCCGGTATCTGACGGGCGGCTGGAATGTCACCGTCAACAAGGTCAATGCCGATGTCAACAAGGACGGCAGCATTGATCTCAAGGATGTGGTGATCCTGCGCAGATTCCTTGCAGGCGGCTGGGGCATCACGCTGGAATAATCATCGCAGCAGCAAACGGATAACGCCCCCGGTGCTCGCGCCGGGCGGAATAAAGGAGGTACGATTTTCATCATGAAAAAACTGTTATCCTGTCTGACGGCAGGACTGCTGGCAGTTCAGGGGCTGAGCATGGGCGCCTTTGCAGGGGAGCGCGGACGGATCACGGTCGGTTCCTGTGCGGCTGCGCCAGGCGATACCGTCTCGCTGCCGGTCGAGATCACGGAAAACCCCGGGATCACGGCGCTCAGTCTGGATCTGACCTATGACGCGTCCATGCTTGAACTGCTCGGTACGGCGGACGGCGGGATTCTCGGACAATCGGAGTATCTCAGCGGCAACGATCTGACGGCTGTTCCGTATACGATGAGCTGGGACGATGTGGGTGAGACGGACAACACCGGCACCGGTACGGCTGTGCTGCTGTCCTTTAAGGTCAGGGACGGCGCGTCCGGCAGCACGGATGTTTCGGTCGCCGTCAACCAGAAATCGACGTTCAACACGAATATGACGGAGGTGCCGTTTGATACGTTCAGCGGCAGGGTCACTTTTGTCGGTGATACGGCACAGGCTCCGACGGTCAGGGCTGGCACCGTGCAGGCAAGTGCCGACGGAACGGCCGCTGTTCCGGTTTATCTCGAGAACAATCCCGGCATCGCGGCGCTGAGCCTGAGCATTGCTTATGATGCACAGCTCACGCTTCTGGGCGCGGAGGACGGCGGGATCCTCGGTGATTCAAGCTTTACGGCGGGCAATGACCTGTCCGCCAATCCGTATATGGTGAACTGGGACAGCCTCGGCGACAAGAACAACACCGGCAGCGGAACCGTTGTGCTCCTTCGGTTCAGAGCTCCGGCAGAAGCCGCCGGAACGCTTCCTGTCAGGGTCAGCGTCAATCAGAAATCGACGTTCAACATGGACATGGAGGAGGTCGCATTCCGGACCGTGAGCGGCGCAGTGATCGCTGCTGCCGGAACGGAACCGGCAGTTACGACTGCGCCTGCAGAGCCGGACGGTGCTGCGGTCATCGTTGATACGGTGAATGCCGTGCCGGGTGAGACCGTCAGGGTCCCGGTCAGACTGCAGAAGAATCCGGGCGTTGCGGCACTGAGCCTGCAGATCTCCTATGACAGGACGCAGCTGAAGCTCCTCGGCGCGGAGGACGGCATGATCCTCGGCAAATCGGTGTTTCTCGCCGGGAATGACCTGACTGCGGTGCCGTATACGGTAAACTGGGATGACTGTGCGGCGGAAAACAATACCGGAAACGGCGTTGTCGTGACGCTGGAATTTGAGGTGCTCAAAGCGGGAATGCTTCCGGTTGAGGCCGCGGTACATCAGGGCTCCACCTTCAATGTGGATATGGAGAATGTCGTTTTTACGGCAGTGCCCGGCGGCGTCAATGCAAGTGCTGCCGCCGTGACGCTTCCGCCGGTCACGACCACCGCAAAGCCGGTCACCACAACAGCAGTACGCCCTGCGGCAGGCGCCGCGGTCATCGTTGATACCGTCAGCGCCAATGCCGGCGATACCGTCAGTGTGCCGATCCGCCTGAAGAATAACCCGGGTGTCGCGGCACTGAGCCTGAGCATTTCCTATGATACCTCGAAGCTGAAGCTTCTTTCCGTTACGGACGGCAAAATCCTCGGCGGCTCGAACTTCATCTCCGGCCGGGATCTGACCGCTGTTCCGTATACCATGAACTGGGATGATCTGGCCGACGACAACAACACCGGAAACGGCATCGTCGCGACGCTGGAATTTGAGGTGCTCGCGAAGGCATATATTCCGGTCAGTGTTGCCGTCAATCAGCGCTCCACCTTCAATGTGGATATGGAGGAGGTGCCGTTCAATACCGTGGACGGTGCGGTCGATGCATCGAAAACTGTCACGACTGCAATGCCGGTCACCACGACTGCGAAGCCGGTCACGACCACCGCGAAGCCTGTTACGACGACCACGAAGCCGGTCACGACGACCGCAAAGCCGGTCACCACAACCGCAAAGCCGGTCATGACCACCGCGAAGCCGGTCACGACCACCGCGAAACCGGTCACCACAACAGCAGTACGCCCTGCGGCAGGCGCCGCGGTCATCGTTGATACCGTCAGCGCCAATGCAGGCGATACCGTCAGTGTGCCGATCCGCCTGAAGAATAACCCGGGTGTCGCGGCACTGAGCCTGAGCATTTCCTATGATACCTCGAAGCTGAAGCTCCTTTCCGTCACGGACGGCAAAATCCTCGGCGGGTCGAACTTCATTTCCGGCAGAGATCTGACCGCGGTTCCGTATACGATGAACTGGGATGATCTGGCCGACGACAACAACACCGGAAACGGCATCGTTGCGACGCTGGAATTTGAGGTGCTCGCGAAGGCATATATTCCGGTCAGTGTTGCCGTCAATCAGCGCTCCACCTTCAATGTGGATATGGAGGAGGTGCCGTTCGATACCGTGGACGGTGCGGTCGATGCATCGAAAACTGTCACGACTGCAATGCCGGTCACCACGACTGCAAAACCTGTTACGACGACTGCAAAGTCGGTTACGACCACCGCAAAGCCGGTCACCACGACCGCAAAGCCGGCCACCACGACCGCAAAGCCGGTCACCACGACCGCAAAGCCGGTCACCACGACCGCAAAGCCGGTCACGACCACCGCGAAGCCGGTGACCACCACCACGAAGCCAGTGACCACCACCACGAAGCCGGTTACCACGGCACAGATCGTTACCACGACAAAGCCTGTGATGACGACTGTCAGGATCGAGGAAGTCTCGGTTGACGGCATCTCGCTGCCGGTCGCCGGCGAAATGCCGCAGTATACCGGTCTCACCGTCGGCGACGAAAGCCGCTATCATCTGTTCACTGCGGATATCGGACTCAGGCAGTGGGAGAACGGCGTGTTCTGGTATAACCGCACGGACGAGAAATCCATGAAAGCGGATGATGTCTTTGAAGCTGGCAAGGAATACCGCGTTGTTGTCCGGCTGGCGCCGAATGAGGGCTATGTATTCCCCTATGCGGCGGGTGCATCGGCGGTGATCCCGTCGATCAAAGCGACTGTGAACGGCATCCGTGTCGATGCGGTCACGGTCACAATGAGTGATATCCGTCTGGTGCTCGGTGAGGATACGCCGAATGTCATCGCGATGATCCTGAACTATAAGGACGGCCGCTTCTTCGCCGGAGAGCCTTCTTCGGTCACCACGACCGCGCAGCCGGTCACCACGAGTGCAAAGCCGACGACCACGACCGCGAAGCCGGTCACGACTGCAGCACCGGTCACCACAACCACGGCAAAGATAATGCCGGAAGGCGCCGCGGTCATCGTTGATACCATCAGCGCCAATGCCGGTGATACCGTCAGTGTGCCGATCCGCCTGCAGAAGAATCCGGGCGTCGCGGCACTGAGCCTGAGCATTTCCTATGATACCTCAAAGCTGAAGCTTCTTTCCGTCACGGACGGCAAAATCCTCGGCGGGTCGAACTTCATCTCCGGCCGGGATCTGACCGCGGTTCCATATACCATGAACTGGGACGATCTTTCCGACGAAAACAACACCGGAAACGGCATCGTCGTGACGCTTGAATTTGAGGTGCTCGCAGCGGCATATATTCCGGTCAGTGTTGCCGTCAATCAGCGCTCCACCTTCAATGTGGATATGGAGGAGGTGCCGTTCGATACCGTGGACGGTGCGGTCGATGCATCGAAAACTGTCA